>CAYNEF010000013.1:11111-78672 GCA_964396165.1 uncultured Pseudobdellovibrionaceae bacterium | reverse complement strand
GGCAGGTTCGCATATCTCTCGAAAGATATCGGGGCAGGCTCGCGTATCTCTCGAAAGATATCGGGGCAGGTGCGCGTATCTCTCGAAAGATATTCGGGCAGGTTCGCGCATCTCTCGAAAGATGTTCGCAGTTCGCTTCCTTCGATTAGTCCTGCTCTCCCAGCCGCGTTGGGGCGCTATTGTGCCTTCGATTGGTTCTGGGGCCACTTGGCCTAGCTTTTTTTTCTTGCTTCAGCGCTTTTTTGTATCGGTGCGAGGTCAGTTTTTATGTGCGTTTTTTTTTGTATTTTTATTTTTGGGGGGAATTCTGGCGGGGAAATTCGTGTTTGGTTTGGGTATCTTGGGGGCCGCGTTGGGTCAGTGTTTTTCCCTCGTGACAGACTGGGAAAAACGACTAAAATAGCGCTCTATGATTAAAGCAAAAGCATACGCTGCACAAACATCTATTTCCCCACTGGCTCCAACCGAAATTGACAGACGTGACCCTAATCCGGACGACGTCGTCATTGAAATCGCGTATTGCGGTATCTGCCACTCCGATATCCATACCGCGCGCAGTGAATGGGGTCCAACCTATTATCCTTGCGTTCCTGGACATGAAATTGTCGGTAAGGTGATCCATGTTGGTAAAAAAGTTAAAAAGTTTAAGGTCGGCGATTTAGCAGGCGTCGGCTGTATTGTAGACTCTTGTGGCAAATGTCCGAATTGCAAAAAAGAAGAACAGCAATTCTGTGAAGACCATACTGTTTTCACTTACAACGCTCCTGAGTTGGATGGAAAAACGCATACGCTCGGTGGGTATTCTTCTGTCATCACCGTAAAAGAAAAATATACTTTAAAAATTAAAAAGGGATTACCTCTCGAAAGAATTGCACCACTTCTTTGCGCCGGAATTACGACCTACTCTCCACTAAAACGCTACGGCACTAAAAAGGGAAAAAAAGTCGGTGTGGTAGGTCTTGGCGGACTTGGCCACATGGCAGTCAAACTGGCAAAAGCAATGGGAGCTGACGTTACCGTGTTCAGCACTTCTCCCAATAAAGAACAAGATGCCAAGAAACTGGGAGCAAAAAATTTCGTTGTTACAAAAGACGTAAAAAACTTTGAGCCCCATGCCAGCTCACTTGATTTGATTATTGATACAGTATCTGCAGTGCACGATTTCACTCCTTATTTGGGAACACTGAAAATAGACGGAACACATGTTCTTGTAGGAGCTGCACCAGAACCGAATCAGGTGGCTGCGTTTGCTCTTATTTTCGGAAGAAAAAAACTGGCAGGTTCTTTAATCGGCGGGATCAAAGAAACGCAAGAGATGCTTGATTTCTGCGCTCGCAAAAAAGTATTTTCGGATATCGAACTGATTCAGGCAGATGAAATCAATCAGGCATACGAACGGACTATCAAAGGACAGGTAAAGTACCGCTTCGTCATCGACATCAAAACTTTATGATGAATACAATAAAAGCCGGTATTTTAATTTCGCTTCTTAGTTTTTCGCTTCTCGCTGCCGAAGGAGCACCGTTTTCTATTACCGGCTCTCCAGAACAAGAACCTGGTAAAACAGAAGCTCTTCTTCTCGACAATCCAGAAGTTCAAAACAATCTTATCAACAAGCTAAAACAAAAAGCGGTTGTTCAATGGTTAGAAAATTACTTGGGTTCTCGCTTTGCCAGTTACCAAAAATCGATTACTGAAGATTTTGGGGATAAATACGTCACTGACTACAAAGTCGCAAAAGTACCTGGTCAAGCCAACACTCTTGAAATTTCTGGCCACTTGGATAGCGATGCGCTGAGAAAGTGGTCTCGCATTTCTGAAACGAAAGAAAAAGGAGGAGACGCCATCCGCCCTGTCTTTGTTTTTTCCAGTAATGCCCAATCCCTGCAAAGTTCACCCCGCGATACTTTAGATCGCACTAAAGATTGGCCTACAGCGCAGTTAGTTTACAAAGAACTGAGTTCTCACTTCCAAAAACTCAATACAAAACTCACGGCCTTAAATTCCCGTTTGGGTTTTGCCGTAGCGCCGACAAATGAAAACGACATTTCCAATTTATCGACTGAATTCACTAACTCTAATTACAATACAGTCGTCTGGGTACATCTCTCTCAATGCAATGGTTGCACAACTGCGCGCATGGATATGTATGTTTACAGTCTTGCTCCCGGAAGACTCGCTTTGATTAAAAGCGAAGATCTCGCGGTGAGCGCTTCAGCTCTCACAGGCGAAAAATCCAAAACGCATATTGCTCCTTTCATTGCCGTATTACACGAAGGACTTGAAGAACTTATTTCCGACGGTAAGCTTTTCAGTAAAGACCTTACGCTGCGCATTGAAGGAATTGACGCCTATCGAAGTTACAAAGCTGTCGAAAAAGACTTACAAAGGCAGGATTTCTTAAGTCAGCCCTCGTTAAAGCTGATGGAAGCCGCAGTAGCCGAATTTAACGTGATGAGTAATCTTTCTGCAGAAGAATTAGCACAGCGCATCCAGGGCACTGCGTGGACTGGTTTCAAACTTCAAGCAGTTCGCGTTGATTCTAATACGATCGTTATGCGATACTTACATTAGTGAAAACCCTTATATTGCTAGTCCCACTTTTAATCCTCTCCCAGGGCTGCGCCGTTTTGCGTCTTGTGGGAATCATGGATACGCCCCCAGAGCCTGCAAAAACTGTTGTCTATAATGCGCCCGAAATTGTTCATCAGGCCGATCCGATGGCAACTCCCACACCGACACCCACAGCCGGTGAAGTAAATAGCCGTCCCAAGAAAAAAATCCTGGTAGTGAAGTTTTACAACCACTCCGGACTTGGAGGAAAAGAATTGGGCGAGCAAGCGGCATTAGCCGTGAAAGATAAAGTAAATTCTTTTGCAGAATATACGTTTCAAGGGGAAGACGAACTGGAAGATCACGAACCGTTCTACTCCGCCGGCGGAAAAATGGATTACAAAAGATTATTTGAAATGGCACGCGCACAAGGTGCATCTGCAGTGATCACAGGCGTAATCGAATCTGTAGAAATCAAAGAGCGTGGCGACGAAGTCGGATTATTTAGAACGAAGTATCAAACAGTCACTGCGACAGTAAAATTCATGCTGCATGATTGCGGAAATGAAAAACTCCTCTTTTCCAAAGCTGCTCAAGCAGAAGTCACCGAAGAACACACGCGTTTTTTAAGTTCCAAGACTGAAGAAGACTACGAAGCTGACAGAGGAAAAGGCGCCGTTGAAAAAGCGCTCGATAAAATATTTCCGGCATTCGCGGCTCACGCCAGAAAAATTGCGTGGGTAGGAAGAATCGCAAAAATTGATCTACACCGTTACTACATCAATGCAGGGGAAAACAGCGGCATCCAAAAAGGACAGCTTTTAAAAGTGTTCGGATCGGGCCGCGAAATTTTTGACGAAGAAAGCGGTTCTTCTCTGGGCGTAGCACCGGGAAGATTCAAAGGAATATTAAAAGTAGTCGAGTTTTTCGGAAACGATGGCTCGGTAGCCGTCATGCATTCGGGCGCAGGCTTTTTAGAAAGAGACAGAGTGGAAGTTTATACTCCCCCCACTCAATAAGCATGAAGAAATACATCAAATTTCTGCCCAATGTTTTAACAATTTCCAGAATTTTTCTCTGCCCTCTCGCCTTGTTTCTGCTTTTTCAAAATAAATTTTTACCGTCTGCCATTCTGTTTTTCGTAGGAGCTGCGTCTGATTATCTGGATGGCTATATTGCTAGAAAATATAATTGCACGACTAAACTGGGTGGTCTTCTTGATCCCGTAGCAGACAAAATTATTCTTGTTTCCTTTTTTACAAGCCTCATGTCTCTGGGAATCAGCCCTCCGTGGTTTACAGGTCTTGTCTTCTCCGTCAACTTGCTTCAAATCATCGGGTATCTGGCACTGAGTCTTCCTAGCACGCACACCCGCGTGAGTTTCACGACTTTAAAAATCGGCAAAGTGAACACTTTTTTACAATACGTATGGATTGCCTCTCTTGTGACAATTCAACTACTTTCTATTCCCTATTCTAACTTTACCGTTTGGTTTCGTTGGATAGGACATGGCAGCCTTGCGCTCTTGCAAATTGCCACTTTTATTCATTACTTCAATTACTTTCGCAGCCACGTCCGACAGGACTTTAAAGCCGTCTACCAGCGCTAGTCTTGCCAATCTATTCTGAGAGCAGTATGAGTGCACCCAAGTGCAAGTTTTAACGTACAGAGATATTCCTTTTGAAAACATTCTAAATATCCAACAAGAATGTTTACTTAAAGTAACCGAGGATAAAGAGGCGTCTTTCCTCATCGCCTTTGAACCAAAGCCCACCTTTACCCGCGGCATCTCTGCAGAGTCGCGCGATCTTCTTTGGAATGAAGACCAGTTAAAAGAAAAAGCAATCACTGTACTGCCCGTTACCCGCGGGGGTAAATGGACTTACCACGGTCCCGGACAAATCGTCGTATTCCCCCTTTTTGCGATGGAGAAGATTGGTTTTTCCTCGAGAGATACAAAAGGCTATGTCGATCTGCTGACGGAAGCCGTGCAAAACTTTCTTTCTCTTCACAACCTGACAACAAGCGTAAAAGAAACACCGTACGGAGTGTATGTTGAAAACAAAAAAATTTGCTCGTTCGGCGTGCGAATGGAAAGAGGCATTACCACCCATGGCATTGCACTTTCCTTGTCTTCACAGACAGAACCTTTTCGTGGCATCAATCCTTGCGGACAAGAAAACGCACAACTGACTTCATTATGGGAAGAAGGCATTAAACTCACTTGGGTAGACGCTGCAAGTCAATTACTGGAATCTATTAAAAAAAGTTTCAAACTTACCTAAAAGCCGTTACTCTTATCCCTATCATTTTATTAATCATCTAGGAGATAACGAGCATGACAGAGGCAAATAACTCACAGGGTGGACCAAATAACACGATGGCCTACGCAATTTGCGTAGTCGTGGGACTTGCAGTGGGAATCATCGGAACCATGGCCATAAAAGGCGGCGTTGGAATGTCCGGTGGCGATCCCGTTGTTGCGGAACTCGCCGGCAAATCCGTAAAAGCTTCTGAAGCTTTTGCTGCAATCAAAACAAGACTTTTTGATCTCGAAGAAGAAGTTTACCGCACAAAAGAACAGGCGATAAACGAATACGTTGATCAAAAAATTATCGAAAACGAAGCAAAAAAACAAAACCTCTCCATGGAACAACTCCTAGATAAAGAATCCCAGGGCGGAGCAGTTGCTGATGTTACCGATAAGGAAATCGACGAATTTCTTTCCTCAAAAGGTCTTTCTCTAAAAGATCCACGAGTAAAAAAAGACGACGTACGGGAATACCTGAAATACAGACAAAAGTTTGAAAAACGCCAGGCATATGTGGCCAAACTTAGAGAATCTGCAAAATTAAAATTGATGATTCCTGAGCCACAGTCCCCCAGCATGGTGATTGCGACAGAAGGTTACCCAACTTGGGGTAATAAATCCGCTCCTGTTACCATTGTAGAAATCTCTGATTTTCAATGTCCTTTCTGCGCAAGAGCAGTACCGACCATTCAGAAAATCAAAAAAGAATACGGCCCAGACAAAGTACGCGTCGTTTTCAGAGACATGCCATTGCCAAATCATCCAAGAGCATTCCCTGCCTCTCTCGCCGCACATTGTGCAGACGAACAAGGAAAATTCTGGGAAATGCATGACATGTTGTTTGAAAACCAGGCAAAACTGGAAGATGCAGACCTAAAATCTTATGCAGCAAAACTTGCACTGGATGCGACAAAGTTTAACGAGTGCTTCGATAAGAAAAAACCGGAAGAACTCGTCAATAAGAGTCGCAAAGAAGCTGAAAGCCTGGGCATTCAAGCCACACCTTCTTTCGTGATCAACGGAGCTCTTTTACAAGGCGCTCAACCCTTTGAAAAATTCAAAGAGAAAATTGATCGCGTAGCAAAAAAATAAAAGATTAACGCAGAGAGGCCAGTCCTTCGGGGCTGGCCTCTTTTTTTTTGATGCCTACCTTACTTCTGATAGAATACTCTTCATGAAAATAATCCAATCAAATCAAAAAAATATTTTGTGTAATTCCAAAGGCAACTCTTCCCTGTTTGTCTTACTAACTTTGGGTGGGATTGCAGTCGGGTTCGGCATGGGTTTTTTCTTTGCAAATAAAAATCGAGCTACTCAAATCACTAAACAAGAAGATGTAGTTGCTGTGTACAATGGCACCGGTATCACAGCGCAAGACGCCTACTTTTCTATAAAAAACCGCGTCTACGAAATTGAATCTTCCTTATATGAAATGAAACGCAAAGCCATTTTGGATCATATTCAAAGCAAGCTTCTCGAAGAAGAAGCAAAAAAATCGAAGATGAGTATCCCTTCTTTAATCGCAAAAAATCTAGGCGGAGAAGTTAGCGAACCTACTAATGACGATGTCACAAACTACATGCTTTCCAAGGGACTGAACCCGAAAGATCGTAAAATCAAAAGAGAAGATATTAAAAACTTTTTAAAATACCGTGCTACAGCAGAAAAAAGAGAAGCTTATTTAGAAAAACTGGCTTCCGAAGCAAATATCAAATTACTCATCCCCGAACCTTCAGAAAATATTGTTACCCTGACTCTCGATGGTTATGCCAAGTGGGGAAACAACAATGCTCCTGTGACAGTGGTCGAATACTCTGATTTTCCTTGCGCCAATTGCGCGCGAAACACTGAAAACATGGAGCGTTTGAAAAAAGAATTTGGTCCTGACAAAGTTAAGATTGTCTTTGCAGAAAATCCGACTCCTTCTAACCCTCGCGCATACCCCTCTGCCATTGCCGCTCGCTGTGCAAATGATCAAGGCAAGTTTTGGGAAATGCGGGAATTGCTTTTTCAAAACCCGCACAAACTGGAAGACAAAAATTTAAAAGACTATGCAAAAACAATCGGCATCGACACACAAAAATTCAATTCCTGTTTGGATTCAAAGCAATATTCGGAGCAAATTGAAAAAAGCAAACAACAGGCAGTCAAAATGGGAATACTTGCCCTTCCCTCTCTAATCGTCAACGGCACATTGATTCAAGGCAATCAACCGTACGAAAAGTTGAAACAAAAAGTAGAATCTCAATTAAAACCGCGCGGTTGATTCTCGACTACCAACGTACTTCGCGGTTTGATTGGCTACGAGACTTCTTTTTCATTTTAGAAAGTAAGGGCGCGACATCTTTTCCGCCCTTTTTTGTGGCCTTTGTACCGCCCTTATTCAAACTATACTTCAAAGCTGCCTTCACAAACCCTACAAATAAAGGGTGTGGAAGAAACGGCTTGGATTTGAATTCAGGATGGAATTGGCAGCCCAAAAACCACGGATGGTTTTTCACTTCAATCATTTCTACAAGATTTAGCTCCTGATTGATTCCCGAAATGCTCAAGCCCGCATCTTCCAACGTTTTTCGGTAGTGATTGTTCACTTCATAACGGTGTCTGTGACGTTCGCTGATTTCATTCTTTTTATAGGTTTCGCTGGCAAGAGATCCGCTTGTCAGTTTACAGATGTAAGATCCCAGGCGCATGCTACCGCCCAGCTTGTCCACGCGTTTTTGATCTTCCATCAGATCAATTACAAATTCTCCCGTGTTGGAAAACTCACGGCTAGTGGCTTTGTTTAAAGAGCAGACATTTCTTGCATATTCGATTATCGCAAGTTGCAATCCGATACAAATCCCGAAATACGGGATTTTATTTTTGCGGGCATATTCAATCGCCTTGATTTTGCCTTCGACTCCTCTTTGGCCAAAACCACCCGGAACAAGAATTCCGGACAATCCCTGCAGCTGTGCTGCGATATCTTTTTCTTTTTCCAGTTTTTCAGAGTCGATATAACGCAATTTCAAATAAACCTGGTTTGCGATTCCGCCATGTACAAGCGCTTCACTGACGCTCTTGTAAGACTCGGTCAAATCTACGTATTTACCGACGACACCAATTTCAATCGCACCATTTTTGGGAGAGGCAATCACTTCAGAAATTTTCGCCCAACGCTCGAGCCCCTTGGCTTTGTTCTTCAATTTAAGTTTGTTACAGATTTTTTCATCAAGCCCCTGTTTATAAAATACCAGCGGTACTTCATAAATATTGGAGACGTCACGTGCCGTAATGACATTTTCTGCTTTCATGTTACAGAAAAGCGCAATTTTTGCCCGCACTTCATCCGGAATTATTCTGTCCGTACGGCACAAGAGAAAATCAGGTTGAATTCCGATTTCTCTCAATTTCTGTACGGAATGCTGTGTGGGCTTGGTTTTTAATTCTCCCGACAAACCCAAGAACGGGACTAAGGTTAAATGAATATAAAGAACATTTTCTTCTTCCACATCAAAGCGAAATTGTCTGATAGCTTCTAAAAACGGGAGAGACTCAATATCTCCGACTGTGCCGCCGATTTCGATAATCGCGACGTCTTTTCCCTTTGCCGCTTTTTTAATTCTTTCTTTTATTTCATCCGTAATATGCGGAATCACTTGTACCGTACCGCCTAAATATCCACCTCGGCGTTCGCGCGCAATGACTGTTTCGTAGACTTGGCCTGCACTGACACTGTTTTCGCGCTTCAAATTTACATTGGTAAACCGTTCATAATGGCCTAAATCCAAATCGGTTTCTGCACCATCTTCGGTGACAAAAACTTCACCATGCTGGAAAGGATTCATCGTACCCGGATCGACATTCAAATACGGATCCATTTTCATCATCGTGATATTGAGACCACGATTTTCAAGCAAAGCGCCCAAAGAAGCAGAAGCAAGTCCCTTCCCTAAAGACGAAAGCACCCCACCTGTGACAAAAATATATTTTGTTTTCATATCTTTCTTTCTTTCCGTAAGTACGACTCAACTTTTTTCAAATCTTCGGGCGTATCCACTGCGATGGTATCGTTTTCGATTTCCACTACCTGTATTCTCATACCGTTTTCCAGCGCTCTTAACTGTTCCAACTTTTCCGTTAATTCTAGTTTCCCTTGAGGGAGTTTGCAAAACTTCATTAATGCATTTTTGCGATAAGCATAAATACCGACATGCTTGAAAAAAGTGCCGTCAGATTCTGTCTGTAGCGGAGCTCTGGAGAAATACAAGGCTTCTCCAGATTTATTCATTACCACTTTGACGCAATTGGGATTTGCAAGCTGGCTTTTATCGGTCAATTTAACTGCCAACGTAGACAAATCGGATAACGGGTTTTCTCTCAAGGCCAAGACCAGTCTGTCTATCGTCTGAGACGATAACAAGGGCTCGTCTCCTTGAATATTGATTATGAAATCTGCATTAGAGTCTTTTGCTACAAAAGCTACCCGATCACTTCCCGATGGCAATTCTGGTGTCAAAACAACCTTTCCGCCAAATCCCCGGATGACTTCTGCAATCACTTCGTTGTCTGTTGCAATCACCACACTGCTCAATGTTTTTGCCTGATTTGCGTTTTCCCAGACGTATTGAATCATTGGTTTTTCAAGAATCGGGGCGATTATTTTAAAGGGGAACCGGGACGAGTGCGCTCTTGCGGGAATAACGGCGAACGCGGTATTGGCGGCTTCCATAATGTTCTAATGCTATAGCGTCCCGAACGTGAAACTTCAAGACTGCTCGTAAAGCACAGCAATAGTAACCCTTTGGGAAGAGGTTAGAACATGAAGCCGAAGGAGAGGTAGAAGGATGGGACAAAGGTTACCTGATTACGCAAAGCAGCTACCGCTGTGTCAGAATTTTTTGCGAGTTCTTCTTCCAGCTTGGAGATTGCCGTCGCGTTGTCGCCCCCGCTTCCTCCCAGTCTATCGGGCAACTCGCCTGTTAAAGAAACCTTTGTGGTGATGCTTTGTAAGACGGATGCTCCAAGACTCGTATTAAAAAAGAAGATGTTTGTCGTAAACAAGGCACCGATGGAAAGTGTCGGCATATATTGCATGAAATCTACTTTTCCTTTAATCACGGCTCCTGATACCGGAATTCCGTTTACATCTTGCAGGCCGCTTGTGACATCGGACTGCACACGCAAAATAGCGTAAGCCAATTGAAAGTAAAAATTATCCTGCCCGGGGAAATAGCGAACAAAGGGGACTGCAGCATCAAGCTTGCTTGTGATATCGGGCGTCAAAGTATAGTTTCTTCCGTCAGAGAACTTTGCTGATTGTTCATTCGAATTTAAAACAGGGTGAAAGGTAAAGCTGGAAGGATACATCCCGTAACTAACACCCGCATGCAAACGGGGCAAAATATGAAGCGCCGCTTCAACAGAAATTAAATTGGGAAAGCCCACTCCTGCATCCACTGTCAGAATTTTACCCATTAGCGCTTGTCTTGGTTTGATTGATTCAACATTCTCTGCCTTTTCGATGGCAGCAAAAGAAACACTTCCAAAAACAATGCACAGCAGCAGGTTGAGTTGGATCCTTTTCACGATTCTATTGTAGCAGTTCTCAATTTTTCGCTCTGCATAAAGACTCAAAAACAAATTGTGGAGATTTTTTCACGATTTACCGAAAAGGTTACTGGATGAATACGAAAAGAAAATACAACTATTTTATTCTTCTTCTTGCGATCGTAATTTCCGCAAGCACTTTTGCACGGTCACCGGAAGAGGCTGAGTTTAAAGCAGGCTCTACGATCGGTGAGGAAATTGCCGATTGGATAAGTGATCAGGAAATGCGTCCTAGGTCCGTAGGTATTTTCTATGTTCACACCAACTACCCGCTCGATCAAGATTTCAGCAACATTGTAGAAACAGAAATAATGAAAGGGTTGTCTGAAAAAGGAATTACTAAAGTCACCTCTTGTTCCGAATGCCGTACCCCTCAGATCAATGTTTCTGAAGACAGAGTAGTGATCAGTAAAGGCGCGCCTGATATTGAGCACATCAAACAGCTGGGCAAACGTTATCCCGTAGAATCTTTTCTCATCGTGGAAATTTACCGAACAAAATTGAATTTGATCGCTCAAGCCAGTCTTTATAAAAACCCAACGGGAGATTTAATCAGCGCTGAGAGATTTACCGTACCCGCACTCAGCATCCAAGACAGTTCTGTTCAGTTTCTTTTTACACTTGGTTCTGGAAAAATGTTTGGTGGCGCTTCCACATCCTCTGAATCGACTACTTCAAACTCTGTCGGATTGGCACTGCTTGAAGAAGTGGGATTTGCAAAAGCAGGCTTAAGTTTACATGCAGTCTTTGGCAGTGGCAGTATTATTGCTCTATGCCCCACTCTTGCTTTTAGAGGAAGATTCGGACACAGCTTTTTAAGTTATTCCATCAACCCGGGACTCGGTTACGCGTTCGGTGGTGGTGCAAAAGGATTTGCCGGCCGTGCTTCAGTGGAACTCTTTTTAGGTTCGCTTGCCGTACTGGGTGCCGACGCCATTTATTTTTCACCAGACAAAGAAGACGCCTCTATCAACAAAGGATACGCAGGCGCGCATATAGGAATCTCATTGGGACATTAATCCATGGAATGGGTTTATACATTCATACTGCTTTCATCGTGTCTTGTCTTTGCAGACAGCAATGAAAACTACCACGTGCATGAGACTCAAGCCGGCCTTGAACTGATCACTCCCTATGGAAAAAAAATCATCATGGGCGATTATGCTCCAGACGGCGGGTTTAACTACAATATTGAAATTCCAATGAGTGAAATCAAGCCCTCACCTACTCCAACGCCACAGCCACAATTACCGACGGTAATGATGATGCCTGGAATGCCCGGGATGCAAATGCCAGGCGGCGCAAATTCCACATCCAATACCACTGAAAACAATACAACCATTACGACAAAAAAAGTGGAAGAAGAAAAACGCGAACCTGCCGCAGTGATTCCCCCAAAAATCATCATCGAATACGATGAGACAGATCGAATGGTCTTAGAGGCAAACCGCCTTTACAACAAAAAGAAATTTTATGAGTCAACGCAAGTAGTGGAAGAAATCTTGCGCAAAAAACCGGACTATGCGCGTGCCTGGGTCATGAAAGGCAGTTTGATGTATGCGCAAAAGCAATCTGATTTGGCAAAAAAAGCTTGGCAGCAAGCTCTCGTTTTAGAACCCAATAACTTACAAGTAAAAAATCTTCTCGAAAAATTCAAATGAAGCATTTCGGCTACATTTTATTTTTATTTCCGCTTATCGCCTCTGCGATGAATGACGCTTATCTTGTCGAAAGTAAAGTACAAGGGGATCTGGAAAATGCTTTATCCCGACTGATTCCCAAAGAAGAATTTCTGGTGCAGGTAAATGCCGAAGTGCAGGTTAAATCTGAACGCAAACTGGTAGAAGGCGAAACGATTATTTCTCAAGTGGAAAGAGAAGAAGAAACTACTGTTCCACCGATGCCTGGCTTTGTTCCCGAAATAAAAGAAGAAAGATCCAAAGACAAGCCAACGCAGTCTAGACAAGTCTATAGAACCGTAGACTCAAGCGAACTAGCGGCACTTCGAGTGTATGTAAAATTCGATGACGCGCTAAAGCCTGCCACTATCACACAGGCAAAAAACGCAGTTCAGGAATACTTACGCGGAAGCTATTCGAATAAGGCCTTTGTCAGCTATTCCGAACTTCCTATGCTAAAGCCTGAAAGAAAACCGGCAAAATCAGAAGCAGAAGTTTTAATGGAAAAAATGCAGGTTGAGCTTGAGAAGTTAAAAGAAAAAACTCCCCCCACACTCATGGAACAAGTTTGGCAGTATGTAAAATGGATTGGGGCAGCAGTCTTGGGTGCAATCGCCATGATGCTTCTTATTCAGCGGGAATCTCAAAAAAATGGGAATGCAGACACCTCTTTAAGAAACTTACTTCCCTTTATGCACCCGCATGAAGTAGCAAAGAGCCAGTCTTTTCAAAAATCACAGTCGAAAGAATCGACGGAAGAATCTGCTGCTGAATTACGCCAGCGCCTGCTTGCGAAATTTCTCTCCAGATCAGAAGCTTTTAAAAATTACCACGATGTTTTAAATACAGATCTTCGTATGGAACTCTATGCGGGTCTTCAAGGACCTGCTTTTGACAGTTTACTAGACGGTGTACGTGTCACCCGTCCCCTTAAACTCATCGAGCCTCCCGATCTCGATCAAAAACTGCAAAGACATGAAAAAAACTTTGATGAGTACGTAAGAGCACAAGACTGGAAAAGCGGACAGTTTTTCGGATTCATGCATTATTTAACCGATGAACAAATAAATGCGATTGCTCAGCAACAAACTCCGCGCACTGTTTGCGTGCTATTAAGATTCATGCGGCCTGAACAATCTGCAAAAATACTAAAGACACTTACTGACAAGCAAAAATCAGAAGTACTAGCCTACTCTTCCAAACTAAACCAGATTCCGTTTTCAGAGCTTGTCGAAATCGAACAACAGGTAAGAAAGATTTCCAACCAACTTCCTAAAAATATTTTCGGCGCAAGTAAAGACGAAGCAGATTTCTGGGGAAACATCTTAAGTGAAGCAGACGATCAGGACTCAATTTTAAGAATCATTGAAAGAGAAAAACCTGACCTATATCCCTCTTTAAAAAAATACCGATTTGCCCTGGAAGACGCAGCAAGCTTACCAGACTCCATCCTTGAAAAAGTACTTGTGAATGTAGATAACGATGAATTGTGTCTGGCTCTTTCCACTTGCAGTAAGGATGTAGCAGATGTGCTTTTGGATGCATTATCTCCTAAAAGAAGAGAGCACCTTCTCGATCAATTGCAAGGGTATAAAGAATCTGACAAAGAAAAAACAAATGCAGCAAAAATTATTTTGACCAAAAAAATCCGTGAGGCGATTGCATGATTTCTCGACTATCTGGGGTAGCATTATTGTTTACCTGCCTGTTTGTTGTGTATGAATTCGAAAGCCAATCTTCCTTGGAAGGGGCTTACCGCATGCTCCATTGGCCCGCCATTGTGCTTACGGGTCTTGGCCCAATAGCGCTTGCCATGGTTTGTTTCGAAGGCGAAGTGCTTGCGCGCGTTTTAAGTCTTGTTTTTGGAGACGGGCCCAAAACCAGAATCCACTTGCATGAAAAAGAAGCCATGCTTTTACATAAATTAGGCAAAGATTTTTACGCCGAAGGAATTGCCGTATTTGAAAGAGTAAAAACGGGCAAAATATCCTCTTATGTGAAAAAATCCATTGAACGCCTGTCTGTAAAAATGCCGGCTTCTGACATCCGGGAATTACTGGAAATCGAAAGAGATAGATTTGCCAATAGAACGCAGCAGTGTCTCTCAGTCACCTCCATGGGACTCAGACTTGCACCCTCTCTCGGCATGTTAGGAACTATTCTTGGGATGGTAAGGCTGCTTTCCACATTAGAAGATCCGTCTAAAATAGGATCCAACATGAGTTTGGCGCTTCTTACCACTTTTTACGGTTTATTCTTTTCTATCTGTGTCTGGACTCCGCTACAACAAAAATTGGAACGGGTTCATGATATTGAGAACGAAGGCTATGATCAGACAATGAAATGGCTTGAGCTGATGGAAAAAAGAAAGCCAAGCAATTATTTTGCGGATGCGGCGGAAATTGAAAATCCCAATCAGACGAGCAAAAAAGCTTCTTAAATGAAACGCGTAAGAAAAAAAGAAGACAGTGGTGAGTTCTTATGGCTTACCTCTTTAAGCGACTTGATGATTTTGCTGTTCGTATTTTTTGTCATGCTTTTCAGTTTCACCTACAAGAAAGTCAAACAATCTGATTTTAAAGAAATTGTTGCCACTATCCAGAACAAACCTAAGCCCGCAGATCCAGTCCAGGTCATGCAACAGAAATTTAACGCTTGGGTCGACACGCAAAAACTCTCAGAGCAAATTTCCGTATCTAGAGAAGAAGACGCGATTGTCATTGAAGTAAAAGACAATGTCTTTTTTAGCAGCGGCGAATACCGCTTGCATGAAGTGGGATTGCAAAAGCTAGATTCTTTGGCAAAAGCCTTGTCTCAAGTCCCTGATCGCTTTCATATCGGAATTGAAGGGCATACTGATGACGTTCCCATCCACACTAAAGAAATCGAGGATAACTGGGAACTGTCTTCCAAAAGAGCTCTTGCAGTACTACGCGCATTAAACCTGCCTGAAAACTTACAAAAAAGAACCAGTGCCATTGCTTGGGGAGACGTAAAACCCATTGTTCCCAACCGTGATAAAGAAGGTGTCGCCATTATTGAAAACCAAAGTAAGAACCGCCGAGTCACCTTTAGAATTTTTTAAGCTCACCGCATAAAACATAGCATATTGTCTAATAAGAACATTCCGTTTATCCTTATTGTTATCTTCAATCAAAGGTCTTCCAATGAAAATTGCATTGCTAGCTTTTCTACTATCTTTTTATAGTTTGAATCTCTACGCCGCAGATTGCGGAGGTACTTGTGCTACAAGTACCGACTGTACGGGCCAATGCAAGTTTTGCCCCGGCACTCCAGACGGATGTTCAAATTGCTGTGATGCACCTGACCAGGAAACGTGTGACCTACAATCTCCTTGTATTTTTACGAATGGCGAGTGCCGTAACATAGCCACTCTTCCCTGCTCTGCTGGGGTTTCGGAAATAGGAGAAAATACGTCAAAGTCTGTTTGGATTATTTTAGCGTTATTTATTTCTGTGATTGTGCCATCAGTGATGATTTGGAAAAATCAACGAAACTTGGCGAAGAAGTAACTTTTCTAAGACTTAGGCTTCAGATGCCTATCAATGATTTTTTCAAATAGCGGAAAACCCTTAGCTCCAACTACTCTTACTCCTCCCACGATAAAAGAGGGAGCTCCAGTAAAACGAAACTTTCTAGTTTCTTCTGAGTCGGCTTTCAGGCGTTTCGTGACAGCGTCGGACTTGATGTCTTTTGCTAATTTTTTCATATCCACTTTCAGACTTTTTGCAGTGGATTTCATGTATTTTTCCGCTTCTTCCCCCAACTGATCCTGGTTTAAAAAAAGCGTGTCGTGAAACTTCCATGCTTTTTCTTCATCTTGAAGTGCGATTGCTTCAAAATACCTTGCCCCTGTTTCAGCAGCGGAGTGCATCTCAAGCGGCATGTGTTTAAAAATAATCTTCACATCGTTCGGGTATTTTTCACGCACCTGCTCCAATGTCTGAAATCCTCTACTGCAAAATGGGCATTGGAAATCAGAATAGACAACCAGAACAACTTTTGCGTTCTTAGCACCTCGAAAGGGGCGTTTCTCTGACAGATCAGGTTGCAGTGGGGTTGCAAAATCTGCATCGAGTTTCTTTTCAAACTCTTCTTTGGCTTTGCGCGCTCGCTCTTCTTGCGCCGTTTTAGAATCAGGTACGGTCTCTTTGGGCGTGCAATGTACAAGACCTACCAGCAGGATAGAAATTAAAAAATATTTCATTTCTTATCTGAACTGACTTCCCGTGTGGGTGGGTTCTTAAGCCATCTTTGAACAATCGCATCGAAGTCCTGCACTCCTCGTGCTCCGTTGATAAAGACGCCGTTGATAAGAAAGGCGGGGGTTCCTGTCACGCCGAATTTTTTTCCTTCTTCGATATCTGCTTCGACTCTCTTTTTAACGGCATCTGTTGCGATATCTTTTTTCATTTTTGCGACATTGGCGCCAATCTTTGCCGCTGCTTTATCCAAATACGCTTCTTTTTCCGTATTCATCAGATTTTGATTTTTAAAAAGTTCATCATGGTATTTCAAAGCAAGTTCTTTACTCTGCATGGAAATAGCTTCGTACCGAAGGGCTGCGGGCATGGCATATTGATGAAAAGGAAGTGGGAAGTTTTTAAACACGTATCGGATTTTGCCTTCGTTTTTTTTCATGAGTTCTGCCATCGTGTCTTCGACTCGCGAGCAGAAAGGGCATTGAAAATCAGAATAGGCCACGATCGTAACTGGCGCATTCACTTTTCCTTTGATAGGCCGTTTTGTATCTACTAAAGGCTGCTTGGGATTTTTAAAATCCTCTTCTCGTTTCGCATTCTCAGCTTCCACATTTCTCGCTTGTGCTTGTGCTCTAGCCTGATTGAATATGGGTGAAAATTTATCGGGATTTTTCTGGAATGCTTCCACTAAAATGTCCGGATTTTCTACAAGCATTGCTTTTAGTTGATTCTTTGTGGTGCAATTGGTTACGCTTAGAAGTAATGCGAAAAATAGGGTGGATTGTATAAATTTATTGTTCATTGCTGCC
Organism: uncultured Pseudobdellovibrionaceae bacterium; assembly: GCA_964396165.1. GTDB lineage: Bacteria > Bdellovibrionota > FAC87 > UBA2466 > UBA2466 > CALCZU01. Next base: position 61,505 of record CAYNEF010000013.1, on the reverse strand, counting down.
TCAGGTTATTTTTAAAAAGTGGAGTAGTTTAAGACTTATAAATTATAGCAAAGAGCATGAGTAAGGTCTATTACGCGAGGTGGCTAGGTCGTATTTTAGTATTTTGTTTTTATCTTTTGCGCTTTTTTCTGACTGGTTTCTTCAGTTTTTACTGAAGGGGAAACGCTTCCCGCAGCTTTTTTTGAGAACTCTAATAGCTCTTGTTTTTGCTCAGGTGTGTACGTCTTTGCAAGTTCTGTCTGGATAAGAGAGCTAAACTTCGTGATTTCCTTTAGCGCTTGATCTATTTTTTGCTCTTGTTCTGCAGATAATTTGACAGCTTTTTTTACTGCGTCGGCAAAATCCTTTCCTTTTTTTCCTTCAGCGCCAGCTTGCTTTGCGGCTTCGATGCGCTGCTTGTTTTGCTCTTCCGTATACGTATTTATCAGCTTATCTTGTTCTACTTCAATCTGTGCAGCATATTGCTTTTTCAATTTCTGAATCAAAACTTCTTGTTCCGCTGTAGGCTTCATTTCAGCTGGAAGTTTGAATAAGACATCGGATTTTGCAGGAGCTGCAGAAGGTGTGGGCTGGCTAGTTGCCAAGGCTTTTGGGGTTTCCGTAGTTTGCGCTATTGCCTGTGGATTTTTTTTCTCTTCACTACTTTCTGTTTTACTCTCTTCTTTAGTACAAGCAGATTGGAGCAAGAATAAAACAAGAAAAGGCACAGCGAAAAGAAACGGATTTATTTTTTTCATGCGTAAATTATATCAAAAAGACAATCCGTGCGTAAGATGCGAGCGTAATGTCTTACGGAGCACAACTTGAACCGTCACCACCGCAAACTCCGCAGGCATCCACTACTGCAGTGCTGTTACAGGTATTGTCACATCCACTTAACACGGCTGAACCACCGCAGACGCCAGCGCAGTCTACTACTGCTGTACTGTTACATGCATTGTCGCAACCACTTAACACGGCTGAACCACCGCAGACACCAGCGCAATCGACTACTGCTGTACTTCCGCAAGTGTTATCGCAACCGCCTACAACTGCCGTACCACCACAGACGCCAGCGCAATCGACTACTGCTGTACTTCCGCAAGTGTTATCGCAACCGCCTACAACTGCCGTACCACCGCAGACGCCAGCGCAATCTAATACTGCTGTACTTCCGCAAGCGTTGTCACAACCACTTAAAGTTGCTGTACCACCACAGACGCCAGCACAATCTGCTACTACACCGCTATTACAGACGTTGTTGCAACCTTTGGCAGCAGCGGAGCAATAGGTACCGTTTGCATCTGCGCTACAATCATTTCCTCCGCAGACGCCGCATGCATCGACTGTCAGTCCACTATTACATATGTTGTTGCAACCTAAGGAAGTTGTAGCGCAATAGGTTCCATTGGCATCCTGGCTACAGTTGCTGTTATTTCCACCGCAGACACCACAGTTGTCTATAACAGCTGCGCCTCCGCAAGAACCGTTACAATCCAATATTGCAGCACCGCCGCAACGGCCGCTGCAATCTTTCGCAGCCGCTGAGCAATACGTACCCGTCCAGTCTGGGCTACAATCATTGTTATTGCCATTGCAGACACCACAGTTGTCTACAGTAGAGTTGCTGCCGCAAACATTGCTGCATCCTTTCGAAGCTGCAGAGCAATATGTTCCAAACATATCTGCAGCACAATCATTGTTATTACCACCGCAGACACCACAGCTGTCTACAGTAGCTGTACCACCACAAGTACCATTACAATCTGTTACCGCTGTACTTCCGCACATATTATCGCAACCACCAATAACTGCAGCGCCACCCCAAGTACCAGCACAGTCTTGTGTACAAGCTGTTACTCCAGTGGTTCCACCAGAACAGACATTGCAGTTATCCACCACTGCTGTTCCACCCATTACTCCGGCACAGTCGGTAGTTACGTTATAATAATAACCGCCTCCAGCATAAGCTGAGAGATTGCTATTACTTAACGGCATGGTTTGGCCACCGCCGATAGTTAAGTAAGAGCCATACATAACGCTTGAAGATTTTGCATAGAGAGCACCATTATAATAATACGCGTTAGCATAACCGACTTGTGGTGAATAGAGGGTAAAACTGCAATTGTTCGCAGCTATCGAACTCAAGTAGAAACTCCAACCTAAATTCGGAGCGTACCATTGCACACCTTCATAGGCAGTTGTAATTGCATTGCAGTTTGTATCTGAAGTATCGCAAGCATTCCCAATACCATCCGCATCAGAATCTGCCTGATCCGGATTGTAAGCGGAGATACAATTGTCGACTAAATCAGAATAACCATCACCGTCTGTGTCAGGGGCATAGTACGTATAGCCGTTGTAATTTGATGTAATTGTTCCCAATCCCGAACTTAAATCGAGATAGTAGCCTTGACCGAATGCAAGGTACGGGTTGTGCAACAGCCCTGTGCTGGAAAGATAAAGTTTATTATCATACACATAGGCAGCTGTACTAGTGCCCAGTTGTGTAGCATATACTTGGGCGTGGCAGCCGGTCACAGAGTGAACATAAAACGACCAACCACTTTGCGTATTCGTATAATTTACACCGGTCATCGAAGTTAATAGAGTACATGTGCTGTTACCATCCGTATCATCGCATGCATTACCGATTCCATCACTGTCGGAATCTCCCTGCTCTGGATTGTACGTAGTCACGCAGTTATCTGTAGCATCCATTACACCGTCACCGTCTTGATCTTCGCACGCATCACCGGCAGCTGTTCCACCTTTGTTATTATCTTGTGTACCATTTGCAACAAGCGGACAATTATCCGATCCGTCCACTACGTTATCCAAATCTTGATCTTCGCACACATCGCCTGCAGCAGTTCCGCCTAGGTTATTTTCTTGTCCTACGTTCGATACTGTGGGGCAGTTGTCGCACGCATCGCCTAATCCGTCGCCATCCGCCACTGTTTCAGCTTGATCGCCGTTGGAAACAGCAGGACAATTGTCGCATGCATCGCCTACGCCGTCGCTGTCAGTATCCGTTTGAGCAACGTTGCTGACGGCTGGGCAATTATCGCAATCATCCCCGACAAGGTCACCGTCTGTATCGGTTTGGCTGACGTTAGAAATAAGCGGGCAGTTATCCGCTGAATCATTAACCCCATCACTGTCTACGTCGAAGTGTAATGTGAAAGTAACAGATCCGTTATTGTCTGTTAAATTACCATCAGGGAAATATTTTGCATAAAACGTTGCTTGATCACCGTCATGTAGATTAGCATTGCCGCAATCGATGGTTGCTTTGTTACTGCTTACGGACCAACCAGGAGAATTGACAGAAATACTCAGTAAGGAATCTGCATCTACAGAAGCGATCAAATCCTCTACTGCTGCATTTGCATACTCAACATTATATTGAAACTTATTTGTAAAAGTATGAACAGTGGAAGTGTCGTGGCAAGTATAGGATGTCCCATCCGGATTTGAAAACACGCTTGCAACAGTGGTAGGCACTTTAGCCACAGCCGTAGTAGAATTTACTGTCGTTGCACCGTCATCATACGCAATTCTGACAGTTGCCACTTCGGAAGTCGCTGTAGTGTCATTGTTACACACCTGAATATTACACGTATCCCAAGGAGCAATAGAAGATCCGCAATAGCCACCGCTTCCTGAGAATGAGCTTGCACCAAGACTCCAGTTACCAGAAAGTTGTTGCGCAGGATTTGCTGGAATACCAAGACTTGAAATATATCTATTGGAAGGATTTTCAACGCTGAAAGTTTTGCAACCGGTACCTTCACTATAAGTAGGAGTGATAATTAAATTTGCTTTTTTGGAATAAGTTGCCACTAAAGTGATCGCATAGCGATTGTCAGCCGGATTTTGAGCAATGCAAGAAATCGTATTTTGAGTCCCAATATTTGCAATCATGCAAACGCTTTTGCCTGTACCAGAAACGCCATTTAATGTGAGTGTGCCAGAGCAAAATCCATTGCTAGGACTGTTCAAACTGGTACAAGTAATCGTACCTAACGCAGTTCTGGATGTCTTAGGTGCTTCCAGATCAGAAACATTTTCTACTGTAAAAGTAGTTCCAGCAGTGTCAGGAGTGATAACCGCTGTCTTAGTAGTGATGGACGTTTTGGAGTTCCACGAAGTATAAAGTGTAGCAAAACGGTAATTGGACAAAGTAGACATGACAGTACTGTCGAGTACTTGAGTAGGCGCAAAAAGTGCTACCATCGGGCTTGATTTCGTACTGATATACATTGCTGCTTGAGGATTGTTTGAACCGTCTCTTTTTCCGAACCAGAAATAACCGAATGGATCTAAATAATCGGCACCAGTGCTAGTAGTTTTTTGTCTGGAGGCATTGGTCGTATCACAAGTTTCAGAACCTTGTGGAGTTACCGCATAAGCAGTACCAGCTTCAGTCAAATTCACTAAATCAAATGAGCCTTCGCCCGTCATTGTTACAGCATTTCCACTTTGCGTATAATGCACACGTCCACCCACTCTATTTTTGGTGGCATCGTTATAAACTTTTTTGAGTGTCGCTTCTTCTGGCGTGCGGGGTCTTAATAAAATCCAGTTGTAGTCAGCGCTCGAACCACCTGCACCTGTAGGGCAAACATAGGCATCTTCAGTAGCATTGTTATAACTATTTAAAATTGTATTTTGTACTTTGCTATTAAAGCTTTGCATAATTTGCAAAGAATTTAATTGCAGCCCGTATCTGATGTAAGAACCAAAGTTGGTAATTTCACTTGCACGTTTTGTAGACCAATATCCAGAACCGCTTCCCACAACATACTTATAATGACCGGTTTTGGTATCGGTGAATGTACCTGAAGCAGTACCGCTTAAACCACCAATTGCGAGGTTGAAACTGCCGGCAGAATCACCGGGCTTGGTTACTGGAATAGTTGCAGTGAAAGTACTGCCTACTTCTGCTTGTACCTGGGTACTTAGTAGCAGCAGTGTTAAAAACCCAAAATAGGAAATTAATCGTGGTTTATTACTCATATATACCTCACATACGTTCTGCAAAATGAACAACTAATAAAATCTATTCTTTTGTACATACTGATTATACGGAGTATTACAGAAGCTTTTCCAGCTGCATTATTTTCATAATTGAGAGAGCACGGCTTTTTAGCAGTCAGGACGGGGGCTTAAGTGGACTAAGGAGATTTTTTCATAATCGCTAAGTAGTGATTATTACTTCACGTGTGCAACGGCAGCTTGCGAGATTTTTTTCTTTACTGAAGGCACAAGAACTAAGGACTGCAGGCATAGGATTGCTGAGGAATAGAGAACCCAACCAGCATGAGAATGGAAGAGAAATAACATCGTAGTACGACCGAAATTAAAGTAAGACGTCCTTACCGAGATTGCCCCGATGAGAAAAAATACGACAATTCTTAATATATTTGCCCAAAAAATCACGATCGGGCCTGAAATCAAAAAGATACTCCACTCAATGATGCCGACTTTTTTTCCATAAAGACTTAACAGGATAAGAAACGAAATAATGAAAAATAACTGGCCTTCCATGCCTGAACACCCTGCTCCGATATCTGCCCAAAAATATTTTTCTCTTAAAAGCATGTCCATGGAACTATTCATGCTGCATTTTAAAGCCCCACCCAAAATCGGTTTTAAAACAGCACAACTTGCCTTGCCCGTTAGGGGAATCAAAGAAGGCCACATTACTTCATAGTAATGTTGATAAACGACAACAGAAATAGCTAGCATCAACGCCGGAAAAACTACCCAGTTATTTGAATTAGATACATAAAAAGAAGGGGCAACCCACACACACAAAGAAGAAAGAAAAACAGCAAGTAATAAAAATACCCAAATACCGTGGATCAAAGGCGATACACCTATTTGCGGCAGCATCGAGCTCAGGATTAAGAACGAAGCGATTAAAGCTATATTGCAATACAAAATGGGCTTTTGAATTTTTAACTTCAATTCACCTGTCTGACTTAAAACAAGTAACGAAATAAAAAGAGAAACCATCATCGGAATAGCAATGTCAAAGTCGGTCATCCCTACCCAGCCGATTTCTAGTCTTAATACGGAGTGCAAGATCAAACGAAGTGCAGCGACTTCAAACGCCGTAAATAAAAGGATGGATAAATACGAACGAAAAAAGGAAAGAGTAATTTTAGGCATGAAATAAGTTTAACAGGCCCCGAAATATTTGCATCTCAGAACCTCTAACCCACTGCATCTACCCTACTTCAAATACCCGCGCTTCTGTTGGTCACGCTCAATCGATCGGAATAACGCGCCAAAATTCCCTTCCCCAAATGCATGGTGGTTTTTGCGCTGGATGATTTCTATAAAAATCGGGCCGATGAGATTCTTCGTGAAAATCTGAAGCAAGTAACCTTGTTCATCTCCATCTGCGAGAATTTTTAACTTCTGCAATGTTTTGTGATCTTCGGTAACATTGGGAACTCTATCAAAAACCTCTGCATAATACTCATCGTCAATATCGAGAGTTTGTATCGAAGAACCTTGAAGCGAATTCAAACTGGAAACGATATCTACAGTAAGAAACGCGATGTGCTGCACACCCGGACCTTTATATTCTTCGAGATATTCGTTGATTTGCGATTTACTCTCTGTTCCTTCATTAATAGGAATACAGAATGTCTTACAAGGCGATTGCAGCGCGTAAGAAAGAAGACCCGTTTTAATTCCCCGAATGTCGAAATATCTGATTTCAGTAAAGCCAAAAATATTTTTATAGAAATTCGACCACTCGGTCATCGTTCCTTGAGGCACATTGTTTGTGAGATGGTCTACGCACAAAAAACCTTTTTCTTTATGCGTGACTACTTCTTTTTCTACAAAGCCGAGATTCTTGTACCGGTTTTTGTCTTTTCCATTCTCAATAAAATAAATCAGACTGTCGCCGATTCCATAGATTGCGTACAGATTGCCACCTTCGGTGCGCGCATAGTCCAGATTTTTTGCAGGTTTTGCACCCAATTCCACAGCCTTATCAAACGCGGCCTTCGCATTTTTGACTCTCCAACCCATCGACGAAACGCAAGGCCCATGCAGCTTTTCAAAGCTTGAGGCAAACGAATCTTTTTCAGAATTCAAAAAAATGTGGATATCATTCTGGTTAAAATACTCGATTTTTTTTGTCGCGTGCTCGAGCCGTTTCGAAAAACCAAATTCGTAAAATAATTTTCGCATCCAGTCAGGGGATTTTGTGCTGAATTCGATGAAGTCTATGCCTTCTAGGCCTACTGGATTTGGATTTGCAGTCATACGCACCACCTTTTTTTAAGCAGTATTTCTACCATATTACACAACGGCAGGCACCACTTCTATCTCCCAAACTTCCGTGATACAATGGAAAGCTAACTACAAGGAATCATTTATGTTTAGACTCATCTTGGCATTCTCCCTCTTCGCAACAGTTGGGCACGCTTTAGACCTGCAATGCTCACATGTTCCGCAAATCACAGAGGCGTTTTTAAAAGCGCACTACTTGCACAGAACAATCACAAACGAAGTAAAAGAACATACGATTGAACAGTATGTGAGGGGACAAGATCCATCAAAAACGATGTTTCTCGAGTCTGATATTCCAGAAATAAAAACGCAGCTCATACAGATTTTTGAAGGAGCGAAAAACGGATCTTGTACGGTGCTTTTTGAAGTACAGAAAAAAATTGTCACTCGTGCAAAAGAGAACGAAGACTTTGTCCGTACCTTTCTGGACGATAATTACAAGCTGGATGAAACGACAGAATTAATTACCGATCCTAAAAAGCGTGGCTACTCCAAAACGCTTCAGGACAAGCAAAACACGTTAAAGAAAATGCTGCATTTTCAAATGTACAACTTGCAGCTTGCAAAAGTAAAACCCGCAGAAGCAAGAAAGCAATTGATCCACCGCTATGAATTAATCACCAAACGTTTCCGTGAAAGAAAAGCAAGCGATGTATTTGCAAGCTTTTTGGATTCATTTGCATCCGCTTTAGATCCGCATTCAAGCTTTCTCTCTCCTGACAGTCTGGAAGACTTCCAGATTCAAATGCAGCTTTCCCTTGAAGGCATAGGCGCATCCTTGCGTTCCGAAGATGGTTTCACCGTGATTGAAGAACTCATCAAAGGCGGCAGCGCCGATCGAGCGAAAGTTCTCAAACCAAAAGACAAGATTATCGCTGTCTCTCAAGAAAAAGGTTCTCCCGTATCTGTCATCGATATGGATCTACGTGATGTCGTAAAAATGATTCGCGGTAAAAAAGGAACCAAAGTCATCCTCACTATTTTAAGACAAGGGGATAAGACGGAAACTTTTGAAACAACAATCGTACGCGACAAAGTGGATCTTGCAGAACAAGCGGCAAAAGTTACTTACGAAAAAAGAAAAGTGGATAATAAGGATTATAAATTTGCCATCATCGACTTGCCAGGTTTTTACGGCAGCGGCGGCAAAGACGGCCGCTCCTGCTCGGAAGATGTAAAAAATGCGATTCGCGCTGCTAAAAAAGAAAAAGCAGACGGAATTGTACTCAACTTAAGCCGTAACGGTGGTGGACTACTGGATGAAGCTGTAAAAATATCCGGACTATTTATCAATACAGGCGGCGTAGTTGCGACTAAAAACTTTCGCGGAGACGTGCAAGTTTTATCCGACGAACAAGAAGGGGTGGAATACAACGGACCTCTCGTTGTGCTCACAAGCCGCGTTAGCGCTTCCGCTTCAGAAATTTTAGCTGGAGCATTGAAAGACTACCACCGAGCAGTAATTGTGGGCGGCGATCACACGTTTGGAAAGGGCTCGGTACAGTCGTTAAGTGATTTACCCTTTAACTTAGGCGGCATGAAGGTCACGATGGCGATGTTTTTTATTCCCAGTGGAGTTTCCACACAACAACAAGGGGTAGCAGCTGACGTCGTTCTCCCGTCTCTCTTTAGCAACGACGAGATTGGCGAAAAAACACTCGACTATTCTCTGCCACCGCAAAAAGTTCCTGCGTTTATTTCAAAAGATGCCAATAGCTCTGCTCCCGATACGAAATGGGAAGTGATTACAGAATCTATTGCAAAAAAACTTTCCGGAAAATCCGCTGAGAGAGTGGCAAAAGACACCAAGTTTATTGAACTTAAGAAAAAAATTGCCAAGACAGAGAAAAATTCTGGCGTAGTAAAACTGGCAGAACTTAAAGCGGAAGCAAAAAACAAAGAAGAAAAAGACGCCAAGTCGGGCAAGAAAACAAAGACTGCAGAAAAAGCTCCTCTAGATGACGAAAAGAAAGAAGACGAAGACGAGAAGAGCCCGTTTCTTCAAGAGTCTGTTAATGTTCTCTCGGATTTAGTAACCTTGAAGTAATCCGGTTATTTTGAAAAAGCCTTCAATGGCATATAGTACGTAATCCAATAGCCCATAAATTCCTTGAACAGGGAATTCATTCCATTCATCGCGCCCACTTCTGGGATAAAATCTCCTAATTTATATTTACGCTCGCTTGCTTTGTGAAGACAGGGAACCGGTATCGCTTGAATGCCGACGCGGTTAAAAATCATCATTGCCCTTCGCATATGGACAGCAGCCGTAACAAGTAATATTTTTTTAATCCCCTTAGCTTCCATAATTTCTTTTACGTACAACGCATTTTCTACAGTATTTCTCGACCGGTTTTCTTCAATAATATTTTCTTTGGGGATTCCAAAATCCATCAAAATATCTTTCATATCTGTAGATTCAGTTCTTTCCGTGCCATCAATCGACTTGTAGGGCACGCCTCCGGAAACAATAATCAGTTTTGATTTATTTTTATTATAGAGTCGCAAGGCTGGTAAAAGACGGCTTCCTTCCGTTTCTTCTGCTTCATAGCGAGGATAAACTTTTGCGCCAATACTGCCCCCTAAAACCACAATTGCATCTGCTTGTTCGTAATCCGAAAGGGGCTTTGAGGGATAAGCGCTCTCAAGAGCATATGTTCGGTGATACACAATGATGGGAAGCGATATAAAAGAAAGAGCTAAAAGAGTAATCAAAAGAAGCTTTTTTGCTGCTTTAACCCGGTCGCGACAGAGAAGAAAAAAAGTCGTAAAAAGCAAGAACAGCGCAATATTGTAGGGCCATACAAAAATACGGATTACTTGCGACAGCTCATAATACATGGATTCACCTTTAATTAACGCGCTTAAAAGTATAGAATACTTTTATCCATGACTCATAGTGCTTTTAATCCGATGCAGCTTATTTTCTACAACCTGCTTCTCAAAGTGCGCCCGGCAGAATTTGGTGAGCTTTTAAAAAAGTGGTTTGGCATAGAGAGAAAAATGATACCCACTTCAAATGGCTTCTGCTTCTGGGCAGATCCGGTCTCTGTTTTTGGGCAAGCACTTCTCAATGACAAAATTTACGAACCGCAAATGTCAAAATTGGTGAGCAATCTTCTTAAAAATGGAGACGTCTTTGTCGACGTAGGCGGAAACGAAGGTTATTTTACTGCCCTTGCTTCACGAGTCGGTGCCAAAGTATTTTGTATCGAACCACAAAGCAGGCTCTTGCCTGTGATTGCTAAAAACCTCGAAGAAAACAAATGCAAAGAGGTTACTATTTCGCACTTAGGATTTTCTGAAACTGCGGGGACCACTGAAATATTCTTACGTCCCACTACCAATACCGGTTCCTCCAGTTTCTTTCAGTCATCCAAATTCAGTTCCACCAAAGAAACCATAAAAACTGTAAGTATGGATTCTTACTTCGCAGTAAATAAGATAGAAAAAGTCCGGCTCATGAAAATTGACTGTGAAGGCGCAGAAGGCCTTGTCATGAAGGGTGCGAGAGAAGTCTTTAAAAATAAGAAAGTTGAAATATTGGCGATGGAATACCACCCGCAGGTTCTTTCCCAAGAGGATATTTCTGAAATTGATTTATTTTTAAAAGAATGTGGGTACTTGCTCGTTAATTTACACGATCAAATTCTGTACTGCTTGCCCGAGCACAAACAACTCTTGCAATCATTTAGCTGATTTTTTTGAAGCGAGCCTTTTTTCGATGACTGAGAAAAATTCTTCCTTCGGGTAAGCGCCTTTAATGGTGACACCCATGACGAGGAAACCAGGCGTTCCCTGAATACCGAACTTTTTGGCTTCTTCCATGTCTTCTTCAATGCGCTTTTTTACTTTATCGGAGTTCATGTCTTTTTTCACACGTTCCACATTCGCGCCCACTTTTTTTGCCACTTCAAATAAAAAACTGTCGCCTTGGGATAAGGATTCTTGAGAAGCAAAAATAGCATCATGAAAGGCGTATGCTTTTTTTGCATCCTGCATGGCAATGGCTTCAAACACTTTGGAAGCAGGCATCGCAAAAGGATGAAAAGGGAGAGGCATATTTTTAAACTGCACCATGATTTTGCCTTTATACTTTTCTTTCACTTCATTTAAAATTTCTGAACCTTTTTTGCAATAAGGGCACTGAAAATCAGAGTATTCAATGACTTGAATTTTGGCATTGCGGTTTCCAAATACGGCACGGCTGGCATCCAATTTTGGTTTTTTGGGATTTTTAAATTCTTCATCGCGTTCTGCTTCTTGCGCACGTTGCTGCATCATTTGCATGAACTGTTGATCCATATTTTGGATATTTTGTTCAGCGAAAATGAGATTGGTACAAACTAAAACCAGAAAGAAAACTTTGTTCACTTGGACTCCTTAAAGTTCGAAGCAATGATAGGCATCAGATTGGGCTTTACGTCTTTTTCAAAAATTTCTTCTGCCAACATCAGATTACCGCGTCCATTATAATGCAATCCATCCAGATAAATCACTTCTTTTGTGTCTTTAAATAAACTCTTAAGGCTAATGATTCCCAGCCCAGATTGCGATGCCGCCAAATGGCCCAACCAGTAAATTTGTCGGAAGGTATCGGCAATGACATTGTCACGCATGCTGGTGTAATTGGTCGCTTCTTCTTTCGGACTAAGCGGCTTGTCCACCATCATGACAGGCTGTAAAAAAGAGGAATACTTGATCCCAAGCCCCTGACACGTGCTCTTCATCATTTTATGGTAGTACAAATACTGATCCCACGCTTCAGGATGGTACGCACCGTAAGACAATTGTTGTCTTGCTCTAACTTTGGCGAAGACATATTTCATGGTGGGGCTGAGTTTAATCACTTCGAGAACGAAATCCTTGAATCCAAATTTGTGCGAACGGCGTTGCTTGATAATGTTAGTCGCGATGTCTTCATAGCCTTCGTACACGGGGCTCCAGTCAGGAGAGAGAGACTTGGCTGCATCATTTAGCCCATCAAATGCGATAATCCAGTCAGGCTTTAATTTTAAAACACGGTGCAAAACAATCGCGCTCTCATTCCAGGTGGCATACCACGGTACACCTGCGTTAATTACTTCCACTTTGATATTGTTACTTGCGATCCCGCGTTGGGACTTAATTTCTTTGGTGATTAAGTGCTGCAAGTAACTGGGGATAGACTCTGTGTACTCAACTCCCCAGCCAAACACTGTCGAACCTCCCACCATTACAATTCTTAAAGTGTCTTTTGGTTTTTCTAATTCGAATTTATCTCCAATGCGATAACCCCATGCATTAGTTTTTACATTCCATCCGGGGAAATCCTCGTCGACACCTTTCTTTAGAGAAAAGTCGAGCATCGTTTCATTTAAGCTCATGATGTTTTCTGCATAAATCCCACTGGGGCGTCTACTTTCTACATAACTAATGACGAACTGTCCCACAACTTCCAGACCCAGCAAGCAAAGTAGGTAAACACCGATTACTGTTAGTATTTTTTTTCGGTTGAATTTTTTAGTGATAGCCATGAATAAGATATAAAGTTCAATGATCTATCGGAATTAGATTAGAAATAATGAAGAAAAAAAAACAATTGGAATGACTTATTGCTTTGCGTAAGAGCAGCCAGATTGCGCGTAGCTTGCGTGAACAATTTCTGTGGTACGCAAAGCATCATAGACCGTACCTAAGTTTGTCTTCTCACCCTGAATTTCGAGGTGCATCGATTGCCACTCGTCGTTCCAGGAAAGATCTTCCCCAGGAAAAGTCTCTATCGTGATATCCGGTGGGCCCATCTCGGGTTTCATTTTAAAAAACCGCAATTCTTCCACACCGTAACTTCTGCCAATTCCAAAAATCTGCAATTTTCCAGTGCGTCCAAAAATTTCGAAATCAAAAAGATTCTTCCATTCGGTGCAACTTGCATGTAAGAACGCGCGCGTATTTTTTTCTCTCGATTTCAAAAGAAGAAAGCCATTGTCTTCTACCGGCATGTCCCAGAAAAAAGTTTCTACTCTTCCCCACTCCAAATCAAATTCTCCACCCATCCAACGGCAAAGATCAATCAAATGCACACCCTGATCGAGAAGTTCTCCCCCGCCGGCTATTTCAGGAACTGCTCTCCACTCTTTGTCATAACCGATTCGGCCGCCGTGTCCATAACGGGCACGAAAATACATAAGTTCTCCGATGGCACCCTCATCAATCATTTTTTTGGCTTTTAAAAGTGCGGGATGAAACCGGTGGTTAAAGCCTACACGCAAAATGCCTTTCGAATTTTTTTCAACTTCAAAGACTTCTCTTAATTCAATCGGATTTCTTCCCGCTGGTTTTTCAACCAAGACGGATTTGCCGCTTTTCAGAGCTGCGATGGAAAGTTCTGGAATAAATTTATTGGACGTCGCAATGATGACTACATCGACTTCTGCGTCTGAAAACAAATCCTGTGGGTTTGTCGTAGCTTTTGCCTGGTAACTGTCTGCTAAAGTTTTCGCTCTGTCTAAAGAAACATCACAAACCCACGAGAGCTTGTCTTGAGGCAAAAGCGCTTTTGCGCGTTTGTTACCAATCAAACCCGCGCCAATGATTGCGACTTTTAATGGCTTGGCACTCATGCTCTATCAAACACCCAAGGATTTGCGAGCAGATATTTTACCGTAAGCTCCACACCTTCTTTGATGGATTTTTTTGCAACCCAGCCGGTGGATTTTATTTTGGTACAGTCTAAAAAGATAAAAGGATTATCACCGATCCAGCCGCGTTCACCGCCTGCATATTTGATTTCGGGGCGGACATTCAGCATTTGGGAAATTGTTTCGATAGAAGCATCTACTGTCGTGTACTCATCTGTTCCCAGATTGTAAATTTCCACTGCTTTTGGAGTGGTGTAATTTACAGCAGTCATAATGGCTTCCACGCAATCGCCAATATAAAGATAGGATTTTCTCTGTTTGCCATTTCCCAAAACATCTAATTTTGAATTATCGGCTTGCAGTTTTCTTACAAAATCAAAAACGTGTCCGTGCGTGTAGCGCTCGCCCAAGATAGAAACAAATCTAAAAATATGCGCCTTCATCCCATACCCTTCTGCATACGCAGAAATAAATCCTTCGGCACCCGCTTTTGCTGCTCCATACAACGAAGTTTGAATGGGGAAAGGACAGGTTTCGGGACTGGGAATCACAGGAGCTTCACCGTACACACTGCCTGTGGAACTGAACGCAATATTTTTTACACCACGTTCTCTCATCGCTTCTAAAACATTCCAGGTCGCAATCAAGTTTTGTTCTAAATCACGGCGCGGGTGATTAAGACCAAAGCGAACATCTGCATTGGCTGCCAAATGAAAAACTCTTTCCGTGTCTTTATCCAGCAAATCTTTTAACGCATTGGGATCAGTGATATCCCGCTCGACCAAACGAAATGCGGGATTATCGAGAATGCCGGCTAAAAATCTTTTGTTTCCGGTGGAAAGATTATCCACACCGATTACCTGATAACCGTCTTTCACAAGGCGATCACACAAGTGGCTTGCGATAAAACCTGCAGCCCCGGTTACTAATGCTTTTTTCATATTACACTCTACAGAATCTGAATTTTAAAATTGCCCAAATCCAGGTGAAAGGATCCCGAAATACCTGAATCTTCTTTCCCTCTTCAAAACCACGCGAGACATAAGAAATAGGTACTTCAAGCGGGATAAACCCACTGCGAATCAGTTTGGCAACAAGTTCAAAATCAAAATCAAAGCGGTTGGAATCAAACGTGAGATTCTCAATGCATTTTCTTTTAAATACTTTGTACATCGTCGTCGGATCAGTGAGCTTTGTCTGGTACACGCAATTAAAAAACGCGTGGAACAAAGTGCCCCCCAAATTCATTACGGATGAGCCAAAAGGATTTTCTTTGAACTTTCTGATTTTCCAACCACCCGCTGATAGATGGCGGCTTCCTAAAACAAAGTCTGCTTTTCCATCGATAATGGGTTGAAGAAGAATAGGATAGTCTTTTACATCGTATTCCAAATCGCCATCTTGAATGAGGATGATGTCGCCCGTAGCCATCGCAAGGCCTTGCCGTACTGCATGGCCTTTGCCTTGCGGTCTGTCTTCCAAAATCACGCGAACCAAATCCGGATGAGCGGCTGCAAAATCCTGTACGATTTTACGGGAGCCATCTTTGGAATTGCTTTCGATGATAATAAGTTCGCGATCCATGTCGGGTAACGGCTGCAAAAACACTTGGCTTAAGAGCGTACCTACATGGGCGGCTTCATTATAAACAGGAAGAATGACAGACAACTTCATAAAAGTTTATTTCACCGATTCCCATTTGGTGATTTTCACTTTTAATGCCGGATGACTGACAAGTAAGTGCCAAACGACTGCGCAAAAGCCTTCCGTATGAGGAGTGACACGATCGGAAGAAACAGTCGGAATAACACAACAGGCATTTGCCACTTGTTTTGTGTAGCCGCCGTCTTTACCGACAATTCCGTAGATGTTTGCGCCGACTTCTTTGGCGAGTTCTAAAGACTTCACCAGATTTACGCTGACATTTTTTTCTCTATTTCCACCGCCGACAGAGAAAACAAGAAGCGCATCTTTTTTATTTAAACGCGAAACTTTAAGCCACTCGGAGAAACTCGTGTCCCAACCTTCATCATTCACTCTTGCTGTGAGTTCTGACACGTTATCCGTTGGAGTATAAGCTTCAAACGCACAGATCTTTCTAAAGTCATTGACTGCATGACTTGCGTGACCGGCAGAACCGCCGACACCTAAAATAAAAAGTCTGCCGCCTTGATCACGGCTTTCAGCCAAGCCCTTTGCCATCGCTTCAATTGCGCTGACATCGAGATCTTTTATCAAAGACACGCTTTCTTCAAGAAACGTTTCTGTAAATGTTTTCATAGAGTGAAACCTGCAGATTCTGCGTCACTTCTAAACATGCGAACAGTTTCAAGACTTAAAAGAGTTAAGTCTTTATTCAACATCGACATTTTTTTCAAAATATCAGGTGTTGCCGTAATGATCTGGCAACCTGTTTGTTCTGCCTGGATGATGTTGTAAAGCTCTCTGGAACTTGCCCAAAGCAGTTCAATATTTTTGTCGGCGCTAGAGCACATTTCACTTGCAGCAGCCATCAAGGGTACTGGATCCACGCCTGTATCTGCAATGCGGCCTGCGAATACGGAAACGATGGAAGGTGCGCCACCTTTTAATGCCTGACAGGTTTCCCAAGTCTGGGTCAAAGTTAAAAGGGCTGTGACATTCAACTTCACTCCGTCATGCGCCAATTCTTTTACAAGAGGAATGGAACTTTCGCCTTCACTGTTTGTGATGGGAATTTTCACGTACACATTTTTGCCCCAAGAAGCAATTTCAGTGGCTTGTCTTTTCATTTCTTTAAAGTCATCAGCAAACACTTCGAAAGAAATCGGCTTGTCTGTAATCTCTTTTAAAATTTCTTTGCAGAACGTGCGGTAATCTTTCACGCCCGCTTTTTTCATCAATGTAGGGTTGGTAGTTAAACCTTGTACAAGTGGGTTCTTAGACATTTCGAGCATCGACGCTTTGTCAGCTCCGTCAGAATAGATTTTGATTTTTCCTTGGTACGGCGATTTCATGGTTCATCCCTCGTAAGTTAGTTTATGGGCAGACTCTAAAGGATGGGGGCCAGAAAGAAAAGAAAAGAGATGATTTATTGCTGTGCGTTATAACTGATATATTCGTTAAAATCCGCTAGGCCGTTTACCGAGCCAATTTCATAGAATCGCTCTTTGACGACATAGCCCGCAAGCTCGCCTTCGGTGCTTAAATCGTAGAAAAGTTCGGCCAAATCGGCCTTGGTATTAGAGGGCACGCGCGCTTCGATGGTTTCGCTGCTAAGTGCAGATAACCCGTAATCGATATACTGCAATTTAGCTGCATTTTCCGGTTGCTTGCCGTGTTTATCATACAATTTCACTGTATTTTTTTCGTACCAGACATTGCTTGCGTCCCATTTTCCCGCATTTTCAAATACTGTCATCAGGGCGGGTTTACCGCAGAATAAAAATTGGGAAAAAATGTCCTGGTAATCGACAGGAAGAAAGGAATCTCCATAGGTCACAAGAAAATTTTCGTGCAGTTTTCCTTCATCCAGAGCAAGTCTTAAAGCCCCTGCAGTTCCCCGCAAATTTTTTCCCTCGTCGACATAATCCACTTTTAAGCCAAAGTTATTTCCATCGCCCACATAAGATTGGATTTGCTCTCCCAGATAACCAATGGAAAGAAGAACTTCTGTTACACCTTTTTTCTTCAGCCAATGCAGCTGGTGGTAGGCAAACGGTTTGCCTTGAACGGGAATTAAAAGTTTGGGAATTTTTTCGGTAATGGGGCGCATTCTTGTTGCCAGCCCACCTGCAAGTATTACGCACTGCATATTATCCTCTTACCTTCTATACTACAGCATTAGAATGTAATCACAACTGGCGGAAGACTTAAAAAAGCCTGTTCCCGGTTGTACGCATAATCGCTCATAAACGCGATCACATCCCACCATGTATGAATGAAAATTCCTTGGGCAATGGCGTAGTCGTTTCTTTGAGTGAGCCATCCCAAATAAGCCCCCAGCGCCAGTGCGCTCACCCAATGTTTAAAACGCATCCCGTGGTAAATACTGGAAAGACCAGCTGTTACGCCAATCGACCAGGAATCTACCCCGATATAATGTTTCATCACGGGCAATACCCAGCCACGAAAAAGTGCCTCTTCCCCAACGGCATTCATGTAAGAAACAGTACCTGCGTAAAACAAATCGTTTAAGGTGGCTGTACCACCCGTTTTTCTTTCGCCCAAAAACATAAACAAGACAAAGCCCGCAGCAAGAGGAGCCCACGTCGTGATTTCTTGTAGGTGGTGGTAATCAAAAGGCGCAAAAAGAAGAGTTGCCGGAATTTCATCTTGCATAACATAGGTGAATTCGCCCTGCAGTTTTCTCGAGATAATGGCGGTGCGAAAAGAATGGTAAGCGCTCAGACTTCCCGACGTTAAAAAAACATCAAATCCAAAATTTTTATAGCGACTGTCCCCACTATCTCGACTGGCCATGATAAGACCCAGACCGGATAATCCGCCTGCTGTATAAGCAAGTCCGGGGATCCACTGTTTTTCCCAATACTGGTCAGAGCCCGGCAAAAGCAGGGAAAAAAGTGGAGGCAAAATAAACTTGCGGGGGTATTTATCACCTGAGCGGGGGAAGAAAAATACCTTCGCTTTTTCTTTGTCCGTCATGGCAAAAGTAGGCCTCGGCAAGATGAGACACATGCATAAAATTATAATGCCTGGCAGCTTCCACATTTGTAGTACGTTAACTTGAGTTTGGATTTGATTCAATGTTATGTTCACGGCACATGGCCCACTCGCTTCCAAAAGTTACAGTGCTTATCCAAAGCTACAACCAAGAAGCGTATATTTTGCAGGCGTACGAAAGCGTTTTGAATCAAACGTACCCAAATATCGAAATTATCGGATACGACAATGGTTCTAGCGATCGCACACAGTCTATTTTAAGAGAAACTTACGGGAATAACCCGCGCATACAACTTTTTTTAAATGATAAAAACGAATCGATTCAGACCGCATCCAAAAAATCTTTAAAATTGTGTAATGGAGAATTTCTCTCGATTTTGTACGGTGACGACTATTACCTGCCTGAAAAAATCGCGCTGCAAATGCAGTGTTTTCTTCAAAAGGGCGAGGAAATTGGTGTAGTCTATTGTCCCGGTTTTCGTTTGAATCAGGTTACGGGTGAAATCTGGCAGGAAAATTCACTGCGATCCTCTGGCTGGATTTTCAAACAAATGATGCAGGGTTATCACACCGAAGGCACCATCCCTCCCATCGCGCCTCTTTTTCGCAAGCAATGTTTTATTGATTTTCCCTTTAGAGATGAATTGGTTTCAGAAGGAGAAGATATATTTTTTCGCTTTGCGCTCAGCTACCGTTTTCACTTTTTAGAGACTCCTTTGGTCGTGATGCGAGATCATTTGAATAATACGGGCAAAGCGATTTTAAGAAACTATCCCAATTTCATCCATTCGATGGAACTAATGAAAACGGAACCCTTGTTGAAAAAAGAAGAGAAAAAAGCATTCTATCGTTATGTCGGTAGAACTCTCAGAAATTATGGCTGGCAAGGAATTCGGGTTGCTTCCAACCCCGGTTGGGCGAGACACAGATTTCTCAATGCCATTAGTTGGGATTTTTGGCAGATTTTTCACCCGCGCACTTTAATTGGAATCCCTGCGAGTTTTGTTCCCGCTTCTTTATTAAAGCGCGTGAACTACTATTTAAGTTTGACGATGAACAAACGCGAAAACGTCGTGTTAAAAACGGATTGGGCATAACTCATGTCCACAAAAGACAAATTTAAATCCATCTATGCACATTGTGAGCAAGACCTAAAAAATCTTGAAATGTGGCCTTCTTATTTTTCCCGGCGCTATTTTGAATTTTTAAGTTTCTACGATCTTTTGCCCAAAAAACATTTTCAAAACACTCTCGAGATTGGCTGCAGCGTCGGATATTACTCGGCATTTTTGTCCGTCCTATCGGATAATGTTGTGGCAACCGATCAACCCGATTCAGACATTGCGATTCATCAGGGGAATTTTGAAAAAGCAAAATCTTTGCTAAAGCACCTGCGGATTGGCAATGTCACACTCCAACCTGCGGTCGTGGAATCTTTACCCTTTGCAGACAATTCTTTTGATCTCGTATTTTCCTCTCATGTGCTGGGCTATATCAAAGATCAAAAAAAGGCAGTCGCAGAAATACACCGCGTTTTAAAACCGCATGGTGTACATTTCTGTGTGGTCCCTTCCCGTTTTGCAACGCTCATTCGACTGGTGGAGTACTATGTGTACCTGCTAAAGCGCGTCGCCGCTTTGCCCTTTAGTCAAAGGAACGCAAAAACTGAAGTTTCGTCCCAACCGACTTCTCAAAAAACTTCCCCCAGTCGCAAAAGAATTTCTCTTTTGCCAAAAACACAAGGGGCGCAAGCGCACTGGGTTGATGAAGTACGCCAAACATCGCACAAGCACTGGAAAAATCTACTGAGCGACAAAACAGTAAAACCCGTATTGCAAATTTCGACACAACTTAGCCCGACACTTCCGCTAGTAAGCTTATTTTCCCCCAATCTTGCCGCAAAAATGTACGGGATTACTAGAAAACTTGAAATGAAATGGGGACGACTCTCTCTCTTAAAACCCTTCGGCCTAAACGTGGTTCTCGTTCAAGAGAAGATTTGATTTTTTCTCTCCATGCTTTTTCTTACTCTGCAGAGAAAGAAAGTATTGGTGGAGTTGTTCGCTCACAGCGTCACTATTGAATTTTTCCTCTGCCCTTTTTCTCGCATTTGTACTTAGTTTTTCTCTCAAAACTTCGTCTTTACTTAAGCGCTCGATGGCATCGGCTAGACTTAACGGATCTTCTGACGGAACTAGAAGAGCGCTGATACCGTCTTCCACGACATCGAGAATTCCCCCGACTTTCGTCGAGACTATGGGAGCATGCAGTGCCGCAGCTTCCGCTATGGCAAGGCCAAATCCTTCACTGACAGAAGGCAGTACAAATAAATCGGATGCCGTAATGGCTTCAAATAGATCGCTTTGCGAAAGTGCGGGTAGAAGAAGGACACTCTCTTCTAAGCCCTCAGACTGAATTTGCGCTCGCAACGCTTCTTCCAATTTCCCATAGCCAAAAAGTAATGCCTTTAAGGTGATTCCACGCGACGCAAGTATCTTAATCGCATGGATGAGATACGTGTGGCCTTTTTCCCTGATAAAACGTGCTGGCGTTACCAATACAAGATCTTCCATCGAGACAGAATATTTCTTGCGGGTAGATTCTTTGCTGTCTTTCGGCATGAAGTTCAAGGCAAAATGGGAAACGGAATTGGGGATAACAGCGATATCGCCGCTGTGTAAAAACTGTTCATAGTGGGATGCGATGGGGCTACTCACTGCCAGTCTTCCATCTATCAGATACTTTAAAAGCGTGATTCGAAACCATTTGCGAAACCGCATCCATGCGGATTTAAATACATCGCGTTCAAACTCAAGACACCCAAGACAAACAATTCTTATACCCTTTGGAGATAAAAATTTACTGAGCGCTAAATAATTCGCAGGGAAAAATATATACGAAAAAAGAACATCAAAATGTCCCTTCCATAAAATGCGGCTGAGTTTAAATACGCCCTCAGGCACATTCCAAAAAAAAGAAAGTTCCATCCGGTGTACAGGCACACCTAACTTCTCTATTTCAGACGCAAACGTGTAGGGAGAACGCAGACAGGCTACTTCGCACTCATAGCCTCTTTGAATCAGTCCGGGCAAAATATTGACAATAGAACGCTCGGTACCGCCTACATCCAGTGTCTCTGCGATGAGTAAAAGACGCTGCCCGCTTTTTTGCAAAGAAGGCTTAGTCATTTTTTTTATCCAAGGAAATGCACTTATAAGAAGAACCAGTGAGCCTTTTAAAGTCGTCTAACCCTTTAAATTGCACAGGCTGATTTTTTAGAAGAAACTCAATACAGTGAAGTGTGTTCACTTCATCCAAATCATAATCATGTGAATTCACTACACCGGTTACTACTTTTGTATTGGGCGCAAAATCCAGTTTCAGTAAATTTCTCACAAAATCTTCGGGAAAAGGTGTCTGGTGGCAGCCAATCAAGTTTTGAACGCACAAAATACCGTGATCGCCCTGTTTGAAACGAAATAACTCTCCTGTTTTGATTTCGTTTTCCTGCATGTTTTTCTCTGCATAAGGATTTTGAAACCACTTGCTGTGGGAGAAAGAAAAATCGATGTCAAAATTATTTTCCAAAAGAGAAAGAAGCACTTCCCGATTCATAAACCACCAACCAGCTGCATAGGCGCCATTGTGGGAGATGCTGTTGTTTTTAAACCAGGCTATGTCTTTTTCAAATTGGCTACGAAATGCAAGAAGCGAGAAATTTTCCTTTTTCATTTCAGAAGTAACATCGTAAAGCCGGCTCGTGTCCTTCCAAAAATGCCCGTGGTACCCCAAATCAGAAACTTCAGCCAATTGTCTGGTTCTCTCAAGATAATTTTTCTCATCCACTAAAGCCGCAGTAGACTCCTGATAAACCCGCGCATTTGTGTAGGGCATCAAAGTACAAATAGGTTTTTTCCCAGTGAGGGATTTAAAACTTTTGCAAAAACGGAGAAGGCGCGAAAAAATCGCATTGTCAAAAATGCGCTCGGTATGAAACACATACCCCAAATTTAACTGTTCAAAGCCAGACAGCGAATAGTTGCTGATGCTATAATAAAGCGACTTCAACAGCTGATTCACTCTCGGCGCTGTTACTAATCCCATAAGGTTAGATACTGCTAAAATTCCCTTTTGTAAAACCAATATAACACGTTGAGTCACTTACGGTTTATCTTGCCAGATAGAGGTCGATGAAATTAAATATATGCCTTATAGGATAAATTTAGTCTGACTTAGTTGTAGGAGTAATTTTGCAGTTGTTTTCTGATTTGTTAGTACAGCCCAATCAAAACTTGGCAGCACTCGATCATACGATTCCATTCGAGGGGGCACCGCTCTATCTACCGTATTTTGTAGATTTACGCAGTCAGGGTTTACCGTATGCCGTATCCAAATACCTGATTACCAATAAAGTTTATCAAAGCTATTTGAAACTCGTTTCCAAAAAAAATCTTCTCTATCATGAAGATCCCAGATTCAACCAACCGAATCATCCCGCTGTCGGAATTAATTTTAGAGACGCAGAAGATTATTGCGACTGGCTGACTGCACGTTTTGGTCTCAAGTTTACTCTTCCCACTGCAAGCACGTGGGAAGAAATTGCGCGCTGTAAAAAAGACGCTGAGTTTTCTACACCAACAGGAAATTGCTCTGAAAAATTGGCAAACATCGCTTTGCATTTTGGTGGAACAACGGAAGTGAATCATTTTGAGCCCAATCCTTTTGGTGTTTACGATATGACTGGCAACGCGCTGGAGTGGACATCGACTGTGCCTTCTGAAAAAGAAATGCGCCCAGAGTATGGGGCAATGCCAAGCAAGTCTGAACAGGAATTAAAAAAGAATCGCATTTTAAAGGGAGGATGCTGGGCATTTGATGCCGATAACAGCCGCATTTCCCAATCCATAATCATGGGAATTTTTTCTTTCTATTACACGACAGGTTTTCGTCCTGTGATCGAGTTTGGAGCGCCCAGTGCTTAAAGACAAACGACCCGTTGTACTTGTTAAAATCGAACAAGAATCGGAAACAAACCATCCTCTGGCTCTTTTGTTTTTGGCAAACGCCTTAAGAAAAGCAAAATACGAAACAGTCATTCTTTTAGAACGCACTGGACACTTTGAGCCCAAAGAATTCGCAAAAAAAATTGCGAATTACAATCCGCTTTTTGTGGGAGTATCCTCCATCACCGGCCGTCAGTGCTATGATGCTGCCAATATTTCAAAAGCGATTAAAGAAGAAGGAAAAGAAATTCCAATTGTCTGGGGTGGGATCCATTCTTCTTTGGTACCAGAGCAGACTTTAAAGCAGCCCTACATTGATTTTGTCGTAGTCCAAGAAGGCGAAGAAACGATTGTGGAACTTGCCGACGCTTTCAGCTCTGGCAAAATGAATTTCAGCCAGATTTTAGGACTTGGTTATAAGGAAAACGGGCAAACGATCTTAAACCCAGATCGTCCGTTCGTGCATCTTCCTGATTACGAACTGGAAGAAGAAGATTTTTCTCTCGTGGACATGCACAAAAGCATTTACCACGATCCTACAACCGGCGATAAGCTCACCGCGATTCAAACTTCACGCGGCTGTCCTTTCAATTGTGGTTTTTGTTATTCCGTCCGCTTCACCAAGCGCAAAATGCGTTATTACGAACCAGATGCGGTAGAACGCATGGGCAGAATTTTAAATAACCGCTATGGCGTGAATGCCGTCATGTTTACGGACGACAATATTTATTTCAAATACGAGCGCATGAATGAAATTGCAGAGCGATTGCAAAATGTGGGCATCAACTGCCGCTACCTTCAGACACGTGTGGAAGATGTCACGAAAGAATCTTTGGAAAGCCTGCACAAGCTTGGCGTAAGACGTCTATTTTTCGGGATCGAAACCGGAGGCGTATCCACCAAAATTCTCATCGCTAAAAAAATTCCGAATGAACTCATTATTGAAAAGATGAAACTGATTTCTAAATTCCCTGATCTGGGAGTTACCTGCGCGATGATTGTCGGATTCCCTACAGAGACAGAATACTCTATTAATCAAACGGCAAAACTGGCGGCGCAAGTCACCAACATTCACCCTAATACGGTAGTGACGCTGCAAACGTACACACCGTTTCCAGGAACGGATCTTTATCAACTCGCAGTCGGATCTGGTTACCCGATCCCACAAACGCCGGAAGAGTATAAAGACTTGGATTCTTTTGATGGGGACATCGATATTAAATGGGCACGGTACTATGACTTGCGTGGGGTTGAGCTTGCTAGACGCCTTAACCTGATGAACAAGTATGCGGCCATGCTTACCCATAACCCGGGTACCAGTCTCATCCGTACTATTGGTAAAAAAGTATTGCGCTATTTTGCGCGCTACCGCCTCTTACACAATTACTACGAACATCCTTTTGAAATTGGCATACTTGCCCGTTTCAATAGATATATCCGCCATGTTTACAAGGACAAGGGCGGGGTGGACTACTTAAAAGACAGATACCAGGTGAAGTCGAAAAAGAAGCTTCAGGCGATGGCGCAACTGGGTCGAGACATTTATACCGGCGCTGCCTCCAAGGCCTAAGAGTCGATTCTATATTGTGAAAAATTGGGGAAGCGTCTAGATTGCTCTTAAGTAATGAGGAATTGGATGAAGTTTGTATTTTTACTGTTTTTTGCGTCATGCCTATATGCAACACCCAAAGCGAATCTATCTGCTACAGGCCTTTACTCCGATATCGCTACAAAAAAAATCGCAGCTGATAACAAACCCTTTTCCCCGCAGTATCCACTTTGGACAGATGGAGCACTAAAAAAAAGATGGATCTATCTTCCCAAGGGAAAACAAATCGACACGTCCGATGAAGATCACTGGCAATTCCCTGTGGGGACTAAGATCTGGAAAGAATTTGCTTTTGAAAATGCAGAGACGCATGCAGCACGTCTTGTAGAAACAAGATTAATTGAAAAAATTTCTGATGAAGAATGGGATTATGCCTCTTACTTGTGGAACCAGGATGCTACAGAGGCGGTGCTTGCGCCTGAAGATGGAATCAAAGATTACACGCCTATCAACGAAACTGTAAAACACGACATCCCCTCAGTAACAGAATGCCAACGCTGTCACAGACGTGGCGGAGATCCAGTCATGGGTTTCGATGCCTTGCAGCTTTCTACCGATCGCGATCCCAATGCTCCTCATAAAGAGAAGTTGGAATTTGATATGGTAACTTTGAAATCGTTGATTGATGAAAAGCTACTGACGAACGTTACACCCAATATCCAAGACGGAAATCCAAAAATACATTCTGCGACTAAAGAAGGACGCGCCATTTTGGGTTACATGCATGCAAACTGTGCAAACTGTCATAACCCACAGGGAAGTTCCAAACACATCAGCCTCAATTTAAGACACGTTTTAAATGCTAAATTTGAAAACGACACACCAGCATTTAAAACGACAATGAACAAAGCAACCCAAGTGTTTTCCATGCCGAACGTTCCAAAATCATTTCGCATCCTAGCCGGCAAACCCGAAATGAGCGCAATGGTATACATGATGGAAAATTTCGGAGCATCTCATATGCCTCCCCTAGGCACAAAAATCCCCGACGAAAAAGCCATCCAACTATTAAGCTACTGGATCATGTATTTCGGCGACTAATACCAGACTGCCGTATTTTCAAAAAATCAAATATGCGAAAAATACGGGTGGCGCCGGAGGGAAGACCAGTGGCTCCGGGTAAAACCTTACAAATTAGCAACGACATCGAAACTTGCAGAAAGAACTCACGGCGAAGATCAAATCCAAGGAGAGCATCTGGTCATCCCGCAGGTGACAGGACCCGTCTTTTTCGCATATTTGAATTTTTGAAAATGCTGAGATCAACAGAGCAAGTTTCAGGATTTTTTGTGGTAGAACTGGTAGGCTTCTTGAAGTTTTTTCTCTATGGTCGTCGCTGTAAACGGTTTCGCCATGTACATCGCTACTCCAGACTTGATGGCTTCTATCACATGATCTTTTTCGGTATTCGACGTCAGTAAAATAAAGGCACAATTTTTATGACTGGGCATCGCATTCATATTCTTAAGCAATGCGAGTCCGTTTAACTCCGGCATATTCCAATCCGCAATCACAAGACCGAAAGGAGAATTATGCGCCACACCTTCTCGCATCGCAGCCAACGCCTGATTTCCATCGCTGACTTCTGTGATTTTTCGATAACCCAATTTTTCCAAAATTTTACGCAAAATAGAACGGGTGATTTCCGTGTCTTCTGCGATCAGGATTTTAGTGTCAGGAGAAAACATAACTTAATTATGCCACTTTCTTTTCGTTTTGCCTTAAAAATAATTCCAAGGCTTCTCTAAGCTCTTTTCGTGTTTCTAAATGTACGCTTTTTAGTTTCTCTAATGTTTCTGAAAGCTCGCTAGGAGTACCTTTTTTGGCTGTTAACTCGAGTCGTGCACAACTTTCCGTCAATTTTTCAAGACCCAAATTGCCGCAACCAGATTTCATATCATGGGCAACAGCAGAAAGTTTGATCCCATCCTGTGATTTTAAATACTTTTCCATCTCCGCAATCTGGGTGTCAGAAGTGCGGTAAAACATTTCCACAATTTCCTTTAAAAATTCTGTTCCATTTTCTTCCTGTAGAGTGGCAATCTCTTTCAAGACTTCTAAACGAACGAGAACGCTTTCTTTTTCTACCTGTGGGTTTGCGGCATTTGTCTCTACCTGCAATTTCTCTGGATTTAGACTTAAGTTTGTTTGCAAAGCCTTGTGAATAATTCTTTCGAGCATTATAGGTTCAAAGGGTTTGGATAAATAGGCATCCATTCCCACTTCGAAACACCTTCTGCGATCACTATCCATCGCCTGGCCGGTCAAAGCGATGATGGGAATATGTTTGCGTGTCAGCTTTTCAAGATTTCTTATAGCAGTTGTCGTCTGATAACCATCCATCACAGGCATCTGACAGTCCATCAAAATAGCATCGTAACTTCCAGTCTTATGTGCGTTAAAGGCATCTTCTCCGTTATTCACAGTGTCCACAAGAAAACCCATTTTTCCAAGCATCTTAGCTGCCACTTTTCGGTTGATAGGATTATCATCTGCGACAAGAATTTTCGCGGCTCGAGAAAGAGAATTTGCGGATAAAGTGACATCTTTCATCAGATTTTCTGCCATGCCTTCTTTATAGGGGATAGACCAGAAAAAACGAGTCCCTATTCCCTGCTTACTTTCAAAATTAATTTCTCCACCCATCGCCTGAATCATTTTTCTACAGATGGATAAACCTAACCCTGTTCCGCCGTAAGTTCTACTGGTGGAACTTTCAGCCTGGGAATAATCGCCAAAGATTTTGTGTTTGGATTCTTCAGGAATTCCTATTCCTGAATCTGTTACTTCAAATAGAATGCGGTAAGAGCCTTCTGACTTTTCCAAAGTGCTGACACTTAATTCCACAAAGCCATGTGAAGTAAATTTTAAAGCATTGCCGATGATATTGGTCAAAATTTGTCTAAGTTTTCCGGGATCGCCTACAAGGTATTTAGGCAAATTCGGTGAAAAGTTTTTTCTGATTTCCACTTCCTTTTGGCTTTGCACAAACAAAAATAATTCCGGTACTCCATTTAAAATAGCATGCAAATCAAAATCTATAGCCTCAAGCTCGAGCTTTCCTGCTTCAATTTTCGAGAGATCTAAAATGTCATTGATAAGCTGCAGTAGGGAGTCGGCCGAGAATTTCACCGTATCTGCATAATCGCGTTGCTCGTTATCGAGTTTGGTATCTAGTAGTAAAGACGACATTCCAATCACTGCATTGAGAGGGGTACGGATTTCATGGCTCATGTAGGCTAAGAAATTGGATTTTGCCTCTGAAGCGAGTAGTGCATTTTCTCGCGCGCGTATTAGTTCTCTCTGGGATTTTTTCAACTCTCGCGCTTGATTAGAAAGCATAAAAAACAAGTGAATCAAAAAGAAAGACAAAAGAGCCAGCGCAGTTCCCAAAACTAGTACAGTCGGAATGAGATAGTTTCTCATTTTTCCATAGGCACTTCTGGTACCCCATACTCTTAATTTCCAATGAAACTTATCGAAATTAACAAGAGCTTCTGTATAAAGTTCCGTAATATCGGATGAAGAGGTCCTGGAAAAAAGCGAACCTTCTTTAGAAAGAATTTCGAAAGATACGCCCGGCACTACGCCCGAAGTGATTACTTCCTGAAAAGCCGGTTTAAAATCCGTGTCTGACATTTTAGCCAGTTTTTCACTAGTATGATATTTCTCTGTTAGTAGTGCACTTATCTTGCTATTTAATTCGACTGTTTTTTCTTTCAGATATACCGTTCTTCTCTCATTCTCTTGAAACTGCAAGGCGAAGGCCAAATTTACTGTGCAGAGAAGTATCAAAAGACCGGATTCAAAAGAGAAGCTCCAAAAGTTTTCTTCCTGAATAAATTTTTCAAGCTGTGTCGACCATAGCCAGATAGAAAAGAGTAAAATAGAAATAGCAGAAGAAGAAGAAAGCGGCGGTAGTTCCAGCCAGTTGTATCCTCCTCGCATGGAAGACAAGTACCCAAAAGTACCAATTGCGCCGATTGCAAAAAGTGCCGATGCAATCACTCCCAGACAATACCGTTGTAAAGACCTTCTTCGCGATACAATAAACATCAAAGCACAGCCACTAAACCAGATGCCGATAGCCTCTTGCGGAGAAATATGTGAAAATTCTCCGAGGCGAGATTTCATGCTCGTAAAAAATACAGATTCAAGATGCAGAGGTATTCCATAGAGAACTTGCGCACACGCTAGAAAACCGAATACTTGAATGAAAAATCCGATGGTAAATGTAAGCGTATTCCGTTTAGCGTAATAGGACAAAATACCCAACCCCATAAAAAACAAAACCAAAGCAGAATGAAAATGTGTCGAGGGGGAATCCTGAAAGAACCGGGAAAGCGTAGTTCCGGTTTTTAAATCCACAATCGCGAGAATAGAAATAAGAGAGATGACGCAACCAAACACAGGTCCAAAACTATTCAGAATTTTGAAGAAAAATGACTTTTGAATCTGTCTAATGGGCACGCAAATCTCCAGCTCACTTATCGGAAAAATTGCGTCAAAACTTTATGTTAAATTTCAAAACTTTAAGGGGTATATATTCCGCCGGTATTTAAATTTGTACCGTTTGATCCACCCCACAATATCATTTTACTTCCCGTCCAAACTGCTTGAAATAGTGATCTAGTGCTGGGTGCATTTGTAGTTGTGGTCGAAACCCAACTATTTGCAATCGGATCGTAAATTCCGCCACTATTTAAATAACTTCCGTTATAACTTCCCCATACGATTAATCGAGAGCCTGTCCATACACCTACTGGATAATATCTAAGTGCCGGCGCGCCTGTAGTCGAAGTCCTTGTCCAGGTGTTGCTATTCGGATCATATAGTCCACCGTCGTTGGAAAACGCTCCCGGATACCCTGACCACACGAGCATTTTACTTCCGGTCCAGACAATGAGCGGATCATAAGCACGTCCTGAAGGCGCACCAGTCGTGGAAGTAGTTGTCCAAGTATTATTTTCTAAATCATAGGCGCCACCAGTGCTATAGGATCCTGTACTACCTGACCAGATCAGCATTTTGCTTCCTGTCCAGACTGACTTATTGCAATTTCTAGCAGTCGGTGCATTTGTAGTAGAAATCGTACTCCAGGAATTTGCATTGTAGTCGTATTGAAACCCATCATTTAATAATGTGCTGGAAGAATCTGATCCACTCCAAACTAGCATTTTGCTTCCTGTCCAGACACTGGCAAAGCCAGTTCTGCCTACTGGAGCATTAGTAGTGGAAAGAGCTGTCCAGGTATTTGCAATCGGATCATATGCACCGCCAGAATTAAGGGAATTGCTGCCGTTTGATCCCCCCCATATCAGCATATTTTTTCCAGTCCAGTGTATTGTGTGGTAGGAGCGAATTCCCGCTGCCCCAGTTGTGGAAATTGTCGTCCAGCTATTAGCGACAGGATCGAATTGCCCTCCCGAATTTATTTGCGAACCATTTACTCCTCCCCACACGATCATTTTACTTCCAATCCAAAGAGCAGAAAATTGTTGGCGAATAGATGGAGCACCAGACGTTGTCATAGCAGTCCACGTATTAGATGCAGTATCCGCTGGCGGCGTGTAAAGACCTCCTACCAGTGTTGCAGGTCCGCCACTATAATCCGTACCGCCCCAAACTAAAAATTTAGATCCTATCCAAATTCCATTTACCGGGTATCGCCTGCCGGATGGCGCATTCACGGTAGTAGTTCTCACCCAAGTATTTGTCTCTGGATCAAAATTTCCGCCATCATTCAAAAAGACATTTCCTGAATCATACCCACCCCAGACAATCATGCGTCCACCTGTCCACGCATTGATAGCGGTAGTTCTGGCTGATGGTGCATTCAAGGTGGATGTCAAATTCCAGGTATTGGTTTCTGGATTGTACATTCCGCCTACATTGTTTCCGTTTCCTCCCCAAACAATGACATGTTTCCCTGTCCAAATAATAGCGCTGTCAGTAAAGCTACCTGCGTTGGTTGTGCTGTTATCTAACCAGGTATCAGTCGCTAGCTCATATCTTTTGTTGTAATTGATATAATACTTCCCAGTCCAAACTCCTAAAATATGTTTCCAAACTGAAGAAGGAGCATTTGTCGTTGTCATCAGCGTCCACGTATTGGTTTCAGGATCATAGACGCCGCCCTCATTTCCATTGGTGGCAGCGACTCCGCCAAAAGCTAGCATTTTAGAACCTGTCCAAACTAAACTTGGGCCATCTCTTGGAGTCGGCGCGTTTGTAGTACTGACTACACTCCAGGAGTTTGCAACTGGATCGTAAATGCCGCCGGAATTTAAATAGCCGCCATTAAATCCCCCCCAGATAATCATTTTGCTCCCCGTCCATACTCCAGATTGAGGACGTGCTCCGCGTGGAGCATTCGTTGTCGTTGCAAATGTAGAAGTACCTGTGACGGGATCATAAAGTTCACCCATGTTCTGTTGGATGCTCGAGTTTCCTCCCATGATAAAAATTTTGGATCCTGTCCAGTGAGTTAAAGTATGTTCGTGCCAAGTAGGAGCATTAGCGGTCGTTAATGTCGTCCATTTTTCCGGATCATATAAATATCCATTAGTGAGAGTACCTGTTTGCGAGTCGCTATTTGTCGCCACTATATCCACTGCTCCACCGTAACTGGATGGCGAAGCAGGAGTCGTACAAGTCATTGTCGTTGAACTCGTTACACTGGGAGAAGTACAAGTAACTCCTGCAACCGAAACAGTTGCACCACTGACAAATCCTGTACCTGTAAGAGTTATCGAAGTGCTACCTGCAACAGAACCAGAAGAGGGACTCACACTGCTGACTGTCGGTGCAGGTTGATACGTGTACGCCGAACTTAACGAGCCACTTTGCGTGTCAGAATTGGTAACAGCTACCGCATACGCGCCTGCGCTTTTTGCGGGCAATGTGCAAGTGATACTCGTAGAACTTGCGACGTTAGGAGATGTACATGTGGTTCCACCCACAGTTACTGTCGCGCCACTCAAAAAATCTGTCCCTGTAATAGTCAATGTCGTACCACCGGCTAGCGCACCTGCAGTCGGAGAAACTGAAGTCACTGAAGGCCCAGCTTGGTAAGTGTATAAATTACTTCCTGTACCACTTTGCGTATCTGCATTTGTTACTATGATACTCGTGACACCAGCAGCGTGTGCACCAGTTGTACAAGTAAGTGATGTACCAGATGAAACGTTTACTGAACTACAATTGACTCCGCCCACTGTGACCGTCGCACCCGATACAAAACCTGTTCCCGTTACCGTAATACTGGTGCTTCCACCCAATGCGCCTGCTGTTGGACTCACACTCGTGGCTGTAGGTGCTGCTTGGTAGGTGTAAAGATTTGTTCCTGTCCCTGTTTGTGAATCTGTATTCGTCACAACGATGCTGACAGTCCCTGCAGCGTGTGTGGGCGTCACACAAGTAATTTGTGTCGAGGAATTTACAGAAACAGAGGTCGCACTGCTTCCCCCGATCAATACTGTTGCACCTGTTAAAAACCCGCTTCCAGTAATTGTCATTGAAGTTCCGCCTGCTAGTGCACCTGCAGAAACATTGATACTCGTGACCGATGGTGCTGCTTGATACGTATAAGCATTCGGCAAAGTGCCGCTAAATCCATCTGCATTGGTCACAACCACACTTTTTGTACCTGCTGTATTACTGCTTGTGACACAAGTTATCTGCGTCGATGAAACCACACTGAGAGAACCGCAATTACTGCCACCGATTGAGACAGATGCGCCGCTGACAAAATTGCTTCCTGTGATAGTCAAACTTGTTCCACCAGCAAGTGCACCTGCAGAACGAGAAATGGAAGTAACGACTGGTACTTCATGGTAATTAAAAATTTGAGTGAGAGTTCCTGTGAGTCCATAAGGGGATGTCACAACGATGTTAACAAGCCCTGAGCTATGCGCAGGATATGTGCACGTAAGAGCGGTTTTATTGCTGGATAGTGAAACTCCGCTGCAAGTACTTCCACCAACTGCTACTGTACTTCCCTCACCAAAATAAGGGCCGCTCAAAGTGATCGTACTGCCTCCGAGAATGGAACCATACTCTGGGCTTACAGATGTGATTTCAGGGGCTGAGAATGAACCATCCTGACCACTCAGCTGTATTGTGCTAAAAAAACTGGCGTTATTGTTGAAGTTGCTTGAATAATTGATATCCACATTACCGCTTAAATTCGTACTCTCTGTCGGTGCAAAAGTGAAAATCATCGTACAAGATTCACCCGCTTCGATTTCACTTGTGCAAGTTCCCCCGGATCGAGTGACTGTTGTAGGGAGTGTCGAAAGAGTAATTTCAGTTGCTTTCAATGTACCACTATTACTGATTGTAAAAGTGGCGTCTTTTGTTGCGTTTGGAAATACAGAACCAAAATCGTAGGTATAGTAATCGGAAGAAGTGCTTTGTCCACTCATTGAGATTAGAAGTGTTGCGACATCACTTCCCTTTCCTGTTTTTGCTCTTGGATCTTTAGGGCAGCCTAAAAGAAATAGATGGCAGACAAGTAGAATAATAATATTGCAGATTTTCACTGCATTAGAATTTATTTTTTGTCTCATCAATATACGTCCCAAATACGTGAACTGTACAAATTGTAGTCGATTATTGTGAAGGAAAGATGATGGAGAAAATTGATGGTTTGTGAAGAGATCTTAACAATTGAAATTATCAGGGAGTGTAGACTCCCCCTGTATTTTCATTTACTCCTCCGGACCAGTTGCTTCCCCAAATAAGCATTTTATTTCCAGTCCAGATCGCACGATGGGAAGAGCGTTTCGGTGGAACGCCAATGGTCGTCGTTGCAGACCAAGTATTTGTGTAGGGATCATAAAGTGCCCCTGTGTTGGAATCAGAAGGCGCACTACCTCCCCAAACAATCATTTTGCTACCAGTCCAAATAGCCGTGTGTCCCGTTCTTCCTACAGGCGCAGAAGTCGTTGAAAGAGCTGTCCAAGAATTTGAGATGACATCATATGCCCCTCCCGAGTTCAAAGCGCCCGAATTATCTCCTCCCCACACAAGCATTTTAGATCCTGTCCAAACCGCAGATGCGTATAGCCTTACCGAAGGCGCATTTGTCGTCGTGATAGTTGTCCATACGTTTGTCTCTGGATTAAATGCTCCCCCTTGATTGGAAGCAGTACTTGTTCCCCATACGAGAAGGTGTTTGCCTGTCCAAACACCAGGGTGTGCGTAGTAGCACGGAGGAGCATTAGATGTACTAACACTAGTCCAGGAGTTTGTAGCTGGATCGTACATATCCACACTTCCCACTGAACTAATTCCTCCCCAGAAAATCATTTTTCTGCCTGTCCAAAATCCTAAAAACTGAGTTCGTGCTGCTGGAGCATTTGTTGTGGAAAGTGTCGTCCAACTATTTGAAACGGGATCATAACTTCCACCGGTATTTGAAGTTCCTCCATAAACAATCATTCTACTTCCTGTCCAAGCTCCCTGTGGACTACTTCTATTTGGTGGAGCATTTGTTGTGGTAAGCGCAGTCCAAGAATTTGTGACCGTATCGTAACTTCCACCCGTATTTACTGTTCCCCCTAATAAATTAGTACCCCACACGAGCATTTTAGATCCTGTCCAAACTTGTACATGTCCTGATCCGCCGCGTGGTGCACTACTCGTTGTCATCAATGTCCAACTGTTCGATGCGGAATCAGCAGGGGGAATATATTGTCCTCCCGTGTTCGTGTAGGCAGTACCGTTGTAATCTCGTCCGCCAAAAACGATAAAACTACGACCAGTCCACACTCCTACAGTTCCACGCAATCCAGGATCTCCCGGTGCTGCGCCAATCGATGTCAACTCCACCCAACTATTCGATACAGGATTATAAAGTCCCCCCGTATTTAAGTTGCTCGCTCCACTTCCCAGAGTAATTCCTCCCCAAACGATATAACTGGAACCTGTCCAGGCAGACGCGTATTCATATCTATATCTGGGAGCCCCTGTTGTTGTCGTTGCAGTCCAGGAGTTAGTTTCTGGATCATAAATCCCCCCTGAGTTTGTATCATTTGTACCCGTCGCAAAGCCTGCCATTACAATTGCTTTTGAACCCGTCCACTGCATTCCAAAAGTTGCCCTTCGCGTTGGGGCATTTGTCGTCGTCATCAAAGTCCAGGAATCGGAATTGACGTTGTATCTGCCTCCCGTATTTAAATTTCCTGTAGTGTTTTGCCCTCCCCAAACTAGCAATTCACTTCCACTCCAAACCCCACCTGCACCGACAGCTTCCTGCGGCGCATTTGTCGTCGATATTGCAGCCCACGAATCAGAATACGGATTATATTTACCGCCATCATTAAAATAATTGGTTGTGAGGTTGTATCTTCCTCCCCAGAGGACCATCTCACCACCCGTCCAGATGGTAGAAGCTGCAAATCTTGCAGAAGGTGCTCCAGTAGTAGTCATCGACGACCATGTATTTGAAACCGGATC
This sequence comes from uncultured Pseudobdellovibrionaceae bacterium, assembly GCA_964396165.1. Classification (GTDB taxonomy): domain Bacteria; phylum Bdellovibrionota; class FAC87; order UBA2466; family UBA2466; genus CALCZU01. The sequence goes on along the minus strand of CAYNEF010000013.1, from coordinate 25,851 downwards.
ATATCGAGAACCACTATTCGTCCCACCGTATCCGCCCCAAACGATCATTTTGCTTCCTGTCCATACGGTACTTTCGCCACCGTATGTGGACTGTGGACGATTGGTCGTAGACACCGTAGTCCAATTATCTGCAACCGGATCATAAAGTTTTCCATTACCCACTGCAGAGCCATCGCTCCATATAATCATTTGTGAACCAGTCCAAACTACGCTACTTGGCAGACGTGGCGAAGGAGCATTGGTAGTAGACATAGGAAGCCAAACTCCAGTGCTAGCAACAGTGAGCGCGTTACTGAGCGATCCGTATTGCGTATCGGTGTTAGTCACAACAATACCGTAAGTCCCAACTGTAGAGGATCCGACAATACAGGTAAGTGAAGTAGAACTGTTTACACTTACAGAAGAGCAACTGCTACCATTCACAGTAACAGTCGCACCCGTGACAAATCCCGTACCAGTAATCGTAATTTGTCTTCCTGCTGTATAAATCCGTGAAGGAGCAACGCTTGAAACAGTCGGAGCATCTCGGTAGGTAAAGCCGCTTGAAAGTGTTGAGGTAAATCCTCCCGTGTTTGTCACTGTCACATCATAACTTCCTGCTGCTTGTGCAGGTACCGTGCAGGTAATTTGCGTCGAAGAGACAACAGTCACGCCAGTGCAAGTCCCACTTCCCACTAAAACCGTTGCACCCGCTGTAAATGAAGTTCCGGTAATGGAAATATTTGTTGTTGCGTTGGGTGGGCCACCGCTTGGACTGACACTACTTATGGCCGGTGTGGAATTGTATCGATACGAAGATGCTAAAGTTCCGGTATAGCCGTAAGGAGAAGTCACTTGTACATCTACCGTACCGGCTGCGTGAGCCGAAGTTGTACAAAGAAGTGTTTTACTATTTAACCGTGTGACTCCGGTACATGAACTTCCCCCAATTTTTACAACTGAATTTGCATAAAAATGCGGACCCGAAATCGATACGATTGTCCCCCCCGAAATATTACCAATCGTGGGGCTGATACTGGTAATTTCAGGAGCAGTCAGTTTATCGTCTGTTCCCTTCAACTTTAAAAAAGCATAGAGAGTTTTCACCTTATCGAAAGAGCTGTAGTAAGAAATGGAAATGGTGTCATCCAGTACCGTTTCTTCATTGGGTGTAAATTTGATATTTAAAATACAACTGTCACCTGGATTTAAGACCGCGCCACAATTTCCTCCAGTTCCCGGAAAGATTCCTCCTACATACGACAGAACGTCAGGCAATGCTCCAACCGTTAAATCAGTCGCTTTGACAATTCCCGTATTGGAAATGGTAATTCTCGCATCTTTGGAATTGCCAGCGATGACAACTCCGTAATCATAATCATAATTTTCAGTGCCTTCAGTTTTACCATCAGACAATACGAGTGTTGCGTTATCGGTAGCAGATGCGGAGCGCGGATCTTGAATCGCAGGACAACCCACGAAAAAAATCTGGCACAATAGTACAAATAGAATTTTTATCTTATTTCCTAACACCTTATATAGCTTTACGTCTTATTTCAGGCGTAAATAAAAAGATCTAATATGAAAAGATCTTCACAATGCAGGTACCCTTCAAGCTGAGTGTAAGTTCAGCCGAATAATTAATAACTGTAAGAAACTCGAGTTTTTAAAAATGTCTGACCCAGCACGCCAATTAAAATCAGATCATCTACTAGGCACCCCCAGCCGAATTTGCGGACTTCCCAACCGCGATATTTGTGTCGTTGACTCTCAAAACCATTGTCTGTGGGTTTTAGATAGGGGCGGAAAAGTACGCTATAGAATAGGTACAGGTACAAAAGGTTACAAAGACGGGCATTTGCGCGATGCCGAATTTAATTCCCCCCAAAGTGCAGCAGTTTTTCATAACTCACTTTTTGTAGCTGACTGCGGAAATAATCTGGTGCGTGAAGTCAGCTTAAGCAACGCTTCTGTCACTACAATTCAAAATTCTCCCCCCTCTCCCATTGATGTGTACGAATACAATGAAAAGCTACTTATCTTAAGTTCCAGCACATCCACGATTTACTCATTCGATCCCATTCGCAATCAGGTGGAAGTAGCAATCAACACGTCTTGCAAACAAATGTGCGGCATGACCACTAACGGAGAGCTGCTCTTTTTTACAGATCTCGCTACCAGTAGCATCAAGGCTTGGGACGGCAAAAACGTGACAACACTTTTTACGCCGAAAAACCCCGTTGAACTCAATAAGCCGATGAGTATGTCTTATAGTGGCAACAACCTTTATATTGCGGATACCTATAACCACCAGATCAAGGTGTTTTCTTTGATTTCTAAAGCCCTAACGACTTTGATTGGCTCAGGTAAATCGGGAAATTCCTGCGGTATCTTTACCCAAACTGAACTCAAACACCCGACCAACGTCTTCATTTCAGGCATGTCTTTGTTCATCTGTGACCGTGGAAACAACGAAGTCAAAGTCGCAGAATTGCTTTTATCTAAGGTTCAGCCCTTCCACGTTCACCGCTAGCCAAAAGTAGTTAAGTCTGCTATCTCCTTACCCTTTATGAATGCACAACTCGTATTAGAAAATGTCTCTGTCAGACTGCCTAACCGGGTCCTTTTTGAGGAAATCAACTGGACCTTGTTTGAAGGCATGCGTGTGACTTTAGCCGGAAGAAACGGCTGTGGAAAATCAACGCTGATGAAAATTCTGGCAGGACAATTAGAATCTACTACGGGTTCGCTCACTGTCGTGGGTGGAAAACGTCTGAGAATCGGGTATTTGGATCAGTCACTTCTCGACTCCGCTGTGCTTCATTCCAAATCTCATGGCAACCAAAGCCGTTCTCCCGTGCAACTGCTTGTCGATCTACTAGCCCAAAACCCCCTCGATGAAGACGACATGCATCTCGACCGTGAGTGGGAAATCAGAAAAATGCTTTCGGGGCTCGGTTTTAACGACACATACATGGACGGTCCGATTTCCAATTTAAGCGGGGGCTGGCTCTTGCGCGTTTTTGTGGCAAAAGCGCTTTTGGATAGACCCGATGTACTTCTTCTTGACGAACCTACCAACCATTTGGACATGTCTTCCATTCAATGGCTTGAGGAATTCCTCGAAAAAGAATACCGCGGAAGCCTGGTACTTATTACCCATGATATTAGCTTGCAAAGACGTACGACTGATTCGCTTGCTGTAATTCATGGCTCGAAATTCTTTTTTAGATCACACCAAAACGACTACCTGACATTTTGCGAATCTTTGGTCGAAGAAAAACGCCTATTAAGAAAACGGATTGAAGATCTCGATAAAAAAATTATCGAAAACATGGAATTCGTCTACAAGTTCCGTGCAAAAGCTCAGACTGCTGCACGCGCGCAGAGCAAACTCAAAATGGCGCAAGATTTCGAAGCCGAAAAGCGGGATTTTATCGAAAGACTGCAACGTGTAGAAGGTTACGCAAACAGTATGAACTTGCGTTACCGCTTTCTCTCGACGGGCGGCAAATTCCCTGTCAGCACAAAAAATATCTCTTTCCGCTATGATGAATTTGGCCCGTGGATCATCAAAGATGTTTCTATCGATATCAAACGCGGAGACAAAATTGCCATCATCGGGGATAACGGTGCTGGAAAAACAACGCTCCTCAATCTTATTGCTGAAAGATTAAAGCCCACATCTGGCGAAGTATCGTATGGCCATAACATCATTACCGGATACTTTGGTCAGCACCAACTAGATGAGCTTAACCTTCAAGCGAGTGTAATTGATAACTTACGCGAATCAGCCAACGGCCTTAGCTTTGAACAGGTGCGTGGATGGCTCGGGAGTTTCGGATTTTGCACGAACGATGAAATTGAAAAAGAAGTGCGTGTATTAAGTGGGGGCGAGCGTGCCCGCATCGCGATGTTGCGCTGTCTGGTAAAACCACTGAACCTCTCACTTCTGGACGAACCGACCAACCATTTGGATATCGAGACAAAAGAAATTTTGAAAAACGCGATTAAGGAATTTGAAGGAACTGCGGTTTTCGTATCCCATGATCGAGAATTTGTTTCTGCAATTGCGGACAGAATTATTTACCTGACTACCGATCACCGATTGATTGATCACTTAGGGAATCTGACTACTTTCTTTGAAAAATATCCGGAATTCTTGCGCCATATTGAAGGTTCCGGCTCTCCTTCCAAAGCTGCGGCGACTCCCAAGGCAGAAGCCAAGTCCAATCCAGGTTCCAATTTAAGTTTCGAAGAGCGCAAAAAAGTGAAAAACCAGATTAAATCTCTGGAAAAGAAAATCGCCGTTATAGAAGCGGAAATGGATAAGCTCACCAAAGAAAAAGCAGCACTCGAGACAAATCCAAGTCCAGATTACAAAGCAATCACCGCTTTGGATTCCGCACTCCACACAAAAATGATCGAATGGGAAAAGCTCTCAACCGATTTGTCTAAAGCCCAAGTTTTATTCGGAATTGAAAAGTAATTTCTAGTGAATCGTTTCAGTGCCAGTCACTACTGGCGCCGGACGTTTTGTTTTCAGGGTTTTTAATTGTCCGCAAGCAGCAGCAATGTCGCGGCCGCGGCTACGGCGATAAGTCGCAGTCAGGTTATGAGCCAAAAGAATATTTTGAAAACGCAAAATACGCTCTTCAGAGGGGCGCTTAAAATCAATAAAATCATTTTCGTTGTAAGCAAGCAGGTTAATTTTATTGGGAATGCCTTTTACAAGTTCAATCAAGCGGTACGCATCTTCATCACTGTCATTCAGCCCTGCAAAAAGAATGTATTCAAAAGTTACTCTAAGTTTGCCTTTGAAATTTAAATTGCGACATACATCCATCAAAGACTTGATAGGATATTTTTTATTGATCGGCATGAGCTTCGAGCGCTGCTCATCTGTCGTTCCGTGAAGTGAAATCGCAAGCTTTCCTAAATTTGCATCTACAAAGCGACTAATGTTGTGGTTTAAGCCGACTGTGGAAACAGTAATATGGCGTTTCCCCAAAGCCACACCCATCGGGTGCTGTAAAATTTTCAGTGCCTTGATAACTTCATCGTAGTTATCAAAGGGCTCGCCCATTCCCATCATCACGATGTTGGTCACAGGTTTGGGAAATTGGATACTTGTGAGTTGCTCGACAATTTCCCACGCTTTTAAATCTCTCGTAAATTTTTGATATCCCGTCGCGCAAAATGTGCACGCCATTTTGCAGCCGACTTGGGTAGAAACGCACAAAGTTGCTCTGTCTTCAGAAGGAATAAAAACGGATTCAACTTTTTCGCCATCCGCAAGCTGCACGAGATACTTCGCAGTGCCATCGGAAGAATGTTGTTCTTCTACAACCTTGATCGTTGGAAGTTCGTACTTTTCATTCAAGTATGCGCGGAATTCTTTATTCATGTCCGTCATCTTGGAAAAATCCGCTTCTCTTTTGGAATAGATCCAGCTGAAAAGTTGGCGGCCACGAAACGCAGGCTGGCCAATCGCCACCATTTTTGCTTCGAGCTCCTCTATCGGAAGCCCCTTAATAATTTCTTTTTTTTGCGTTTCCATTTGAGAAGCCGCGTTATACCCCAAACCGCATTTAAAAGGTACTTTCTTCAAAAGGTACGGCATTCCTTTCGTGAATTTGTGCTCCCTTAAATAATGGGTTTATAGGGGAGCGCAAATTCACGAAAGGAATGCCGTACCTTTTAGATATACAGTACCTTTTACAAAGACTGTTTTTAGATATGCGTCGTTAAGTCGCTGAAATTTTGTAGGATTTTGCCGGGTGTCTTTGCGACACTGCCAAAGCCCCAACCTGCACCCAAAAAGGGAACTTTTGCGGAATCGGCTGTGAGGAAATCCACTTCGTCATCCCCAACGTAATAACAGTTTTGGGGAGTAAGGCCACAATACGAAATCGCTTCCAATAAATGCCTCGGATCAGGCTTCTTCGCACTCACTTTTTCTGGACCATAGATGAGTTTGAACGGAAAATCGGGGAAATAATGGTTCACTGTACTGATGGCAGCCTGTGTAGGTTTATTGGTTACGATCCCGACTGTAAATCCCTTCGAGATAAAGTGGTTCAAAACTTCGAGTACTTGGGGATACAGATTTCCCCCGTGGTAAGGTTTTTCCACGTAAAATTTCATCATCACGCGCAAGCCTTCTTCCCGATTCGATGCGTCTAATTCCGGGAAACAGTGGCGTATCAAATGCTCGATGCCTTTGCCGATATTTCCAATAATTTCGTTTGAATTCAATAACTTAAGACCAAAATGGGCACGCACTTGATTTAAATTTCCGGCGATGTCGGGAAGCGTGTTTACTAAAGTGCCGTCTAAATCAAAAAAAACTCCACGTTTGTGTGTCTCGTATGTCACATTATTCATCGAGGTTACGTCTATCAGGTTGAGCATGGGAAATAAACTTGGAAATTGGGTGGAAAGGCTTAGAGCAGGAGATCAATCTGCCTTTTTACCGTTGTACGAGAAAACTTCCCCAGGCCTATTTAAATTTCTTATGTGGAAAACGAATGGAAATAGAGAACTTTCAGAAGACATCATGCAAGAGTCTTTTGTGCGCTTTCTCGTGAACCTCGATAAGATCGAATCGCTCGAATCCATTTCGGTACAATCTTACTTATTAAGAATCGTAAAAAACTGTCTCATCGATAAAGTCGCACGCGCCCCTGAAGGTTCGAAACACCAGGTGCCTTTGGAAGATGTGCAATTTCAAATCGCTTCCATGCACCGAACAGAAAGTGCCGTTGAAATGCGCGAACTTGCAATTGCCATGTCCTCTTTAAATGAAAAAGATTCAGAAATTATCTGGTTAAGAGACGCATTGGGCCTCTCACACAAAGAAGTCGCCGATCGTGTCGGCATTACAGAACAGGCATCCAGACAAGCGTATGTGAGAGCGAAAAAATCACTTCTGGAAATGTTCAAAGAAAATTTAATGCCTGGGTTAGGAGGGGATTATGTTCCTGAATTGTCCTAATCAAGAACTCTTGCTTGAGTTTGTTACCATCCCGCAAGAAGTGGGTTTAAAAGATCGCTTGCTTCTTTCGCTGCACCTAAAAACCTGTAACCGCTGCCAGGAACAGGCCGATACGGTTCAAAAAAAATGGAACGCGTATTTTAAACCTGAACCAGAAATCACTTCTTCTCTTATCAAAGTTTATTCCCGATTAAAGCAGGATGAGACGCTGATTTTAAAAGGCTGGAAGTTGGGAAATACCGAATCCCCATCCAGACAGAATCAAACAGCCAGCAACTGGCTTTTCAGAGGAGCCGTGGGCGTTGGACTTCTTCTCATCGTATTTTTTGTAGCACTTTCACAATCGAAAAATAACAATAACGAATTTGCTTCTGAAAATAGCAGCCAGGTTCCCTATGCACAGATCCGAATGGAAGAAAAAAACCGGGTCAAAGTGCAGTACATGAAACCAGAACTCCTGCAAACAGTGGAGTTTGAAACATCAGGTACAGGCAGATGAACGTATTATTTAAATACAGTCCCTTAGTGTTCCTTACTTCTCTTGCAATAGCAGGTACGGCAAAACCGCATTTTATCTCTTCCATGCAGATGGCAATCCAAGAAGGATCGCCTGAGTTGTTACTCAGATCACAAAGACTCGTTATGCAGCAAATGGATCAGAGTTTAAGCGCCTTTCCCGAGATGCGCGGCAAGCGTGTCGATGTACGCACCAGTGGAAATGAAGTCATCTTGATTATGACGGATCAGGAAGATTTGCGTTCTCCTTTCAAAGCGGCGATTGCACAAGCAATCGAACATCTCAACGGCAAAGTACGCGCGCGTGGCAAATCCATGTTTTACCGTGCTTCTCTCTCTGAACCGATGAATGGGTATTTGGAAGTAGTCTTAAATGATTCTCGAAATAAAATTGTATCGATTGAAGCGCAGTCCGTTCCGTTAAGAGATCTTTTAAAAGAAATCAAACAACAAACGGGCGGATCCTTAAGCTATCTTATCCCCGGTGAATGTGCGAACAAACTTGTCGATTGGAGTTTTAACGAAGGCGGCAGAGGCGTTCCCAAAGAAATGGACGCAGTCATTTCTGATCTGGCGACGCTGTTTGGCATGAAAGCCGAAAATAAAAACAACACCTATATTTTTACTGGCACCTGCACCGACATTGTTGCAAAGCATAATCCCCAAACAGAAATGACGATGCAGCGTTTCTTTGATCCTAATGTTCAGGCTATTCCCATCTCTACTTCCCAGGTTTTTGTCCCCATTGCGCCTCTTGGCGAATGAAATTGTGAAGATCCCCCCCCAATTGCCCATCAAGATGCCCACTTAACATGTCGATAAGTAAGGGTATGTCGAAGTTAAAAAAAAGAAATTCGAAAAAGCGAAAAGTAGTTCGTAAAAACAGACAAGCTGATCTTGCTAAAATAATTGATAACTTGCCCAGTATGATTGGCTATTGGGACAAAAATTTGATCAACCTGCACGCAAACTCCGCGTACTCCAACTTCTTTGGCAAGACTCCGAAACAAATTTTAGGAAAACATATTAAAGAGCTTCTTGGACCAACGATTTATGCAGCTAATTTGCCCTATATTGAAGCAGTGTTAAAAGGAGAAGCTCAAACTTTCGAGCGCAACATTCCATCTCCTGTTCATAATGGCTACAAACATACTTTGGCAAAATACATTCCCGATATCGTAAAAGGTAAAGTCAGAGGTTTTTTTGTCAACGTGACTGATATTACAGAAATACATGATCGTGAAAGTAAAACAAATTTGGTTTTTGAAACAATGAATGAAGGTATGGTTGTGCATAACAACCATGGACAGGTCATCCAATATAACCAATCAGCATTGAAAATTCTGGGTCTAACGGCAGATCAGTTACTAGGAAAAACTTCCATGGATCCGCTTTGGAAAGCAACACGAGCTGATGGAACTCCTCTACGTGGTGAAGAACACCCTTCTTCCATCGCTCTAAAAACTGGAAAAAAAGTGGTTGGAACATTGATGGGCGTACATATACAGGACCGTCCTATCCGCTGGGTACAAGTTAATGCTACCCCTTACTTGAATAAAGACTCTGAAAGACAGGTACTAGTTACTTTTGCAGATCTCACTGAAACAGTACAAAACAAAAACCAAATCGATGATATTTTTTCAGCTTCTTTAGATCTTATCTGCATTGCCAATACAGACGGGTATTTTAAGCGAGTGAATCCCAGTTTTAAAAATATACTTGGCTATACTGAAAAAGAATTACTCTCAGAAAAGTTCCTAAACTTCATTCACCCTGACGATGTAGAAGCGACGATGAAGGTGGTAGAGAATCTTGCTAAAGGGGTTCTCCTTCTAAACTTTGAAAACCGCTACCGATGTAAATCAGGCGAATACAGGTTGATCTCATGGCACTGTCAGCCGAATACACAAACTGGAGATCTTTTTGCGATTGGCAGAGATATCACAGAGACAAGAAAAACAGAGGAAGGTTTTAAACAAGTTCTAACAGCTTTAAATGAAACAGCGATTGTTGCATATACGGATGCAGCGGGAACAATCACAGAAGTGAACGATAATTTCTGCAAAATCTCTGGTTATTCAAAAGAAGAACTTATTGGTAAAAACCACCGCATTTTAAATTCAAAAACCCACAAAAATGAATTTTTTGCTAAAATGTGGAAAACAATTTCCTCTGGACAATCTTGGACTGGGGATATTCAAAACCGCCGCAAAAATGGTGAGCTCTATTGGGTAAGAACGGTGATTACGCCATTGATCGGATCGGATAAAAAAGTATCTCGCTATGTAGCCATTCGTTTTGATATTACAGCTGAAAAAGAAGCAGAACACAAAGGCGCCGAAGTATCGAGACTATTGGATGTGGTTTTACAAAATGTCCCCTCTATGATTTTCGTAAAAGACTACACAAAAGGTCTAAGATTTTCCTTGTTCAATAAAGCGGGGGAAGAGTTACTCGGATTGAAACAGTCTGAATTAGTAGGCAAATCAGACTATGATCTTTTCCCCAAAGAACAGGCCGATTTCTTTACGCAAAAAGACAAGGCAGTATTTGAAAGCCATTCCATTTTAAAAATTGCTCAAGAGGAAATATCCACTCCTAAAGGTAAACGGATATTATCTACACAAAAAGTACCCATTTATGAAGAAAATGGGAGCCCTCATTTGCTTATTGGAATTTCCAATGACATCACGGAAGAAATTAAGGCAAAAGAAGCATTCGACTTGGAAAGAACAAAAAGCTTGCGAAGCGCAAAACTCGCTTCCTTGGGCGAGATGTCAGCTGGGATTGCACACGAAATCAATAATCCAGTTACAATCATCCTTGGAACCGTGCGCTTACTTCCAAAGTTTGCAAATGACCCGGATAAACTGAAAGCAAAAGTCGAAACGATAGAAAAAGCTTCAAATAGAATTGCAAAAATTGTCAGTGGGCTCAAAAAGTTTTCCAGAAGCTCCGACAAGAACGAGCATAAGCTGCACTCTCTAGGAGCGATTTTAAATGAATCGTTAATCTTAACGGAGTCGAAGGCAAAAAAATATTTCACACCCATTGCAGTAGATTGCCGCACAGACAAACAAGTACTATGCGACGAAGTGGAAATGGAGCAAATTTTTGTTAACATGATTAACAACAGCGTAGATGCTGTGAAAAACTTGCCCGAAAAATGGATTCGCGTCAGCATCTTTGAAGAGCGTGGTGCAGTTGTATTGCAGATTAGAGATTCAGGCAGTGGAGTTCCCGAAAGTGTTCAGAAAAAACTTTTTCAACCTTTCTTTACTACAAAACCAGTGGGAGAAGGCACAGGCCTCGGGCTTTCGATAGTCAAAGGAATCTTAGACGAGCACAAAGCGACGATAGAGCTTTTAAGTCATGAGCGTCACACTTGTTTTGAAATTCGCTTTCCTATCGTTGCAGAGGAGTTCAAAAATGCAGCTTAGAATCGTTTATCTCGATGATGAGCCGGATTTATGTATCAACTTCAAAGAAAACTTTGAAAGTCCGACGATTAAAATTGAAACCTTTACTGATCCGCAAGTGGCAATACAGTCGATCAATCAAAACCCGCCCGATTTGATTTTTTTGGATTTCCGCCTTCCGGGCACAACCGGGGAAGTTGTTGCAGGCGAACTCAGTCCCACAATTCCCAAAGCCCTCATCACAGGCGATCTCACAGTTAAGCCTTCCAGCAAATTCTCAAAAGTCTTCTCAAAACCTTTCGACTTCAGCGAGTTAGAAACCTTCATCGCCTCTTTCGAACAGAAATAATGGCAGTCCCGCAGGGACTTAAAATCCCTCTGCATATTTTGAAAATTATTTAATTTAGAGTGCTCGCACCCAGAATCGAACTGGGATGGCCTTGCGACCGAGGGATTTTAAGTCCCTTGCGTCTACCAATTCCGCCATGCGAGCAACTGAAAGACTTTGAATTTTGAAGAGAATACAAGAAAGTATCCCACAGTCAAACTGTGGCCGTTTTTTTCTCTTTTAAAAAGAAAATACTCAGCAAAACTAGCGAAAAACCCAGTAATAACACCGGAATCTTGTATGCCGTGCCCATTCCCAAGCGGTCACTGACTTTCCCCAGTATCAAATTGAGCATTCCCAGCGAAAACTGCGTAGAAGCTAGCACCCAAAGCGTAAAAGACCTGGAATGCCCAATAAACTTTCGGCTACAAAGTGAGAGAAAAACCGGGAAAAAGGGCCCTAAAAGGCCGGCAAAAACAAACCCCAAAAGCATGCCGTTGTATCCCGCAAATAAACCCAAAGCTGAAACGAGCAAACAACCAAACAACATTTTTTTTTCGGTCTGCTCATTCAACGAGAAAAAACTGACTCCTCGACTTAAAGTCATCATGACAAAGAACCCGCTTAGGTAAGGCGCACTTTGCTGCAAACTCAGCTGTCTTACTTCCTTAAGATAACTAATCATCCAAACAGAAACCATCACTTCGGCAGTGACGTAAAAACAAAAAACCGCAATGGATAACCATTGCGTTCGAGGAAGCCCAATAGCCTGCTTTTCAGCGACAATCTCATGTTCCGCGTTTTTCGTTTTAGGTTTCAGATAAAGCGCCGCTAACGTAATTGCGATGAAAGGAAGGTAAAAAAGAAACGGAGAATTCCAACTATAGTGCTTAGAAACCAGAACGGAAACAACCAGAGGCGCAAGCAAAGACGCGCCTCCATACACCATGTGCAACGCACACATCCACTTCGAACGATCTTTTTCACTTGTCCCTTGAATCAAAAACAAATTCGCAAGCGCTCCGAAAGCGGGAATCATGCTCCCTAAAAGTGTGGCAAAAATAAACAATCCGGTAAGATCACGAACACGAAAAAGGTACACTGACAAAAGCGCGAAAAAAAAGCACAGACATTTGGCGACTTGGGTAATGGAAAAAATCTGCAACACCGGGAGCAACAAAAACAACGCAACTACAGCTCCCAAATTACCCAACACCAAAAACCAAGTCGTTGTTCCGTAAGAAATGTAGAACTCTTCGGTAAGGAGCGGAACAAGCGGACCGCGTACATTATCCAAATAAGATGCCGCAAGAAGCATCAAAAAACCCAAGGCAACAGTCCGTCTTTCCATCATGGAGTTTCAAATATAACCGAAATTATTGAAATAACTAGGGTTTATCATGTATGTATTCGTTTTTTTTGGAGTTGGAGGGCGCGTTAAAATACGGTATCTTGCTTTAAATTAATGGCAACGCAAACAGCTGAATCTGTAAACTTATTTCGCCCTTTTGACTTTACGGATCTCCACGTCCTTTTGATAAGCGACGGCTTTTCGGAAGTAGCAGAATATTTACAAGTAAACGCGGGAAATTTTGAACAGTGCTCTCCCAAACTTCTCTCTACAAAATCAGTAGATACTAAAGCTGATGTGTTGATTTTGGCTGATCCCGCACTTCTTCAAAAAACACAATCGTTTTTGAAAGAAGAAGGCGTGTTGGTACTATTGCATACGAATCCACTTTCGCTAAACCACTTTCTCGGAGAACCAGATAAGGATACGGGAAAGATTGCAGATAGCATTTGCGGCTATTCTCTAGACAGCAACAAAACTCTCTTTACGTTTCTCGAATTAAAAAAACAGCTTAGCCAATTTGGATATTCACTTTTAGATAATTTTTATGTTTTTCCGAATCTAATTGCCCCCTCCTCAATATTGAGTGAAAAAATCATGGATGATTATCCGGAGCTAGCGACCGACATTGCAGTTGCAAAACCTTTTGTAAATGACTCCGAACCTTACTTTCGTTTTTTTCCGGAAGTGTTGTCCCTTCCAGTTCTCGCAAAAGCGGGAAAGCTGAAAGAGTTTGCAAGTGCCTATCTATGGGTTGCCTCTAAAGGACCCTCGGCAACCCGTCTAAAAGTGACAAAGGCCTATAGTCAACTCAGCCAAGTTGCCTGGTATTTCTCCAACAAACGTAAAGTGCCGTCCAAAACAATTTTTCTCTTAAATCCCACGGGAAATATAGAAGTACAAAAAAAACCACTGAACCCTACTTCGAGCGAAGAGTGTGTATTTCAGGGTGATACTTTCACAGTCTTATGGAAAGCCATTCCCGCTTCTTCGCTTTCTAAAGGTAAAAAGCTGAGAAACATCTGGGCCAATCTTTCGTATTACTCAAAAAATGAATCGGCTTATCGGTTGCTTAAAGAATTTATTTCCTGGTCTTTAAACCACTGGGAAATCCCGGGTGAAACTTCCACGATTCAAGGCCAGGCGCTCGATGCTGTCATCATCAACGCTTCAGAACACGAGTCGAACTACACGCAGTTTTCCATCCCACGCAATTTCGAGTTATTCGATTTGGAATGGAAGCTGGAAAGCCCCATGCCCAAATCCTGGTTCGTCTTTAGAAATATCTTTTCCTTAAAAAGCGATTTTGAGCTTTTTGCTGCAACTAACTCCTATCGCTCTTTAAAGGAGTTATACGAAACCCTTTGCAAAGATCTTTTAATTTCTCCTGCATTCGAAGCAGATGTTTTACGTGAGTCAGAATTCCAATCTCTCGTCACGCTCGAAAATTCCAAAGATAAATTTCAAGACGTGATTACACAACAATGTTTGACACCCTTTAAAGAAAATTATTTCCCGAGAGACGCCAAGCGAGAATTCCAACTGCGCAACCAGTCTGTTCAATTGGAACTTGAGAAAAAAGAACTTGTGGCGACTTTAAACCGGCCCTTATACAAGTTGGTGGGTAAGCTCGAGCGTTTGCTTAAAAAATACCCCCTTGTTAAAAAGACACTGAAGACAAGCTTTGTATTTCCCTACAAAATTCTTTCTCGACTTTTGACATTTAAAGAAGCTTTCTTCACTCGTGCGACACCTGTGTATTTGGGTGAAGTGGATGGTTTTTCCCGCACGAGAATTGTGACTGAAAGCGGAAAACTTCCCAAAAGAGGTTGGGTAAAAATAAATATGAAGTTAAACCAAACTTCAAAAACGTTTTCTCCCCGCCTGGAAATCAGAACACGTGGCATTTCGTTTTATATCGCACTCGATACTCATGACTTTCGAAATTACAAAGCACTCATTAAGCAAACAGATGAAATCGAAGACCTGATTATCGAAATTCAAGACTCTTCTGATAAACCACAAATTGCGATTGTCCATGTGCGGCAGATTAGTAAAATGGAAGCTGCGCTAAGGCTTGTACCACCGCAGATTCCTGCGATGCTTAAAAACACGGATTTACTCAAAGACTTTTTGCAACGTGGAAAAAC
>CAYNEF010000013.1:0-11011 GCA_964396165.1 uncultured Pseudobdellovibrionaceae bacterium | reverse complement strand
GTGGAAAAAACCACAAAAGAAAAAATTCACCATATTCCCCACGTTCTTTACCACTGGAGAGCCATTCCGGGTTCCACAGCCGGCGGCCCGGGAGCAAAACAATATGCTTACGAAGCAGGTAGACGCGCGATCCGCGATCACTTCGAGAGAATCGGTATTCCTGCAACTGTGACCGAAGGAATTTCCGGCAGCAACCGTGTGCAATATGCTTTGCCTACGACTGCACCAATGGTCAGTTGCATTATCTGTACGCGCGACAAAGTGGATTTATTAAAAGTGATTGTCGACGGTCTACTACACGAAACAGATTATCCAAATCTTGAAGTTCTTATCATCAACAACCAGAGTGCAGAAAAATCGACGCTCGATTATTTTGACAGTTTAAAACAAGAAGCAAGAGTACGTGTTCTTGATTTCAATGCTCCCTTTAATTTCTCTGCAATGAATAACTTCGGGGCAAAAGCAGCACGAGGAGAAATTCTCGCATTTTTGAATAATGATTTAAAAGTGATACACGCTGATTGGTTGACTGAACTTGTACGCTTTGCAAACCAGCAAAACACGGGCGCTGTGGGAGCAAAACTTTATTATCCGGATGGAAGTTTGCAACACGGTGGCGTTATTTTAGGAATTGGACAAGTCGAAGGCTACTCGCATGGAGTAGCAGGCCACTCGCACAAAGGTTTTCCTCAGTTCGCCTATGGCTTTATTGGTAGAACCATTGTGAACCAGTGTTTTAGTGCAGTGACTGCTGCCTGTCTTCTTACCCGCAAATCTATTTTTGAAAAAGTAGGCGGCTTTGACGAAGCAAAACTCGCAGTAGCATTTAACGATATTGATTTGTGTTTAAGAATCGGCGAACTGGGATTACGTATCACCTGGACGCCGTTTTCGCAGCTCTATCATTTTGAATCGGCAAGCCGCGGCTCGGATCAAACTCCGCAAAACTTTCCCCGTTTTCAACGAGAGTGCGATTACATGATGCAAAGATGGGGACGCACGCTTGGAAACGATCCTGCTTACAATCCAAATCTAACGCTTGAAAAAGAAGATTTCAGTCTCGCCTTTCCGCCACGTGTCACGTACCCATGGAGAACGCAGGCGGAAGAAACAAAGACCGTCACTACCCACACGAAAGTCCCGTCTTTTAATTTAGAACAGCCTGTTACCACTGACGCGCAAATATAAGCTAAAATAATACTGCTTACCTGTTCCCCCTTTCCCATCAAGGAGCCCTATATGAACGCAAAGAAACTAGTCTTTTGTACTCTTCTACTACTAACCACAATCATCTTAACAAGGTGCGGCAAGGAAAATGTCTGTGTCGCCGGCATCGGAACATGCGCAACTCCTAACACTAAAACAACTCAAGACAGTCCCGTAACTCTCACACTCAGTTCTGATACGCCTACAATCAAGATAAACGAGAAGGCAACTTTTAAGGCTGCGGGTGGAACAAAACCCTACACGTTTAAAATGTATCAAGGGCAAGGAAACTTGTTGGATTATACAAAAACGGAAGACTCTATCGAGTTCCAAGCGATAGGATCGGCGGGCATCTCCGCAGTTCGCGTTTACGATGCAAAAAATAACTACAAAACTCTTTCGATTACGGTAGAAGAATAGAATGAAAAAATACTTAAGCCTCGATACAGAAGCAACAGGCCTGCAAGAAGGCACACTTCTTATTCAAATTGCCGTCGTTCCTGTCGACGGAGAGAACAATAAAATTCTGCACGAACTTGGCCGCGAAACTCTCATCAAATGCCCGAGCTTCGAAGAGTTAAAACCCACACTTTCTGAATGGGTGATTGAACACAACGAAGGGCTTATCCGCGATGCACATGCAAAAGGCATCGAACCCAGTCAGTTTGGAAAATGGATGACCGATTATTTCAATATCCCGGAAGTGAAGAAATTTTTTAACGGGGATAGACCCATTATCCTTGGGAAATCCTTAAGCGCTCTCGACATCCCTCTTCTGACACGGTATCTCGGCAGAACCTACATGGAAAAAAATTTCCACCACCACACGCTGGATATTACCTGTGTTGCCCGGTTTCTTGTCGATGCAGGAATGTTGCCTGCGGGTTACCAGTCCACAACCAAACTTCTGCAGTATTTTAAATTGAAAAATGAATCGGCACACACGGCTTTAAGTGACGCAGTCGATATGGCAGAGGTGTATCTTGCCATGCTCCAAAAATTCAAACCCGCAGTTTCCTAATGCCCGCTGGGCATTCGACTCGCCTTTTGAATCTTCGCGAATTTCGCTTTTGAAGCTTCTTCTGAATTCTTTTGCCACAGAAATTCAAATCGGCTTTGGTAGGTCTTTGCTACTTCTGCTTCGTCATTGAACAGACAGTTTTCAGAGTTGCTGCGCGCCGCAGGTCCCGTCCAATTAAAACTTCCGGTACTGATTAGTTTACCGTCGTAAACCGCAAACTTATTGTGTTCGATTTTATATTTACTGTGTACGCGTATGGCGACACCTGAATTTAAAAGTTCAAGCACCTTGGAACTTTTCTGATTTGCCTGAATGTAATCGGTAAGCACCCGAAGTTTCACTCCCCGCCTTTTTGCATCAATGAGTGCATCGACAATTTTTATATTATTGATGCTGTAAACAGCAGCAACAATTTCCGTTTTTGCATTTTGAATGGATTGACTAATTTTATTTTCACAATCGGTTGAGGGGGAAAAAAACACTTCTGTTTTTGCTAGTGCCGCTGTGCTGAGTATCAAGCTGATGAGTAATATACGCATAGTACGAAGCATACCGGACTCGAACAAGTCCCGTCATGTTGCATCAGGTTATTATTACTGCTTTCAATCGGTCCACTCATCGATATAATTACTTTAACTTTAAGAAGAAGAGGCGAATATGCGTCAGCTTGTAATAGCTCTTATCACTACACTTGTCCTTTGCTCCTGCGGAGAAGACAAACCCGTAACCACGCAAAAATACCTGAATGCGTACGACGGGAATAACACCAATATTGGTTACGTAGCATTTACTGATTGGCCAAAAATCGGACTCATTCTGACAGATTCTTCTATTTTGAGCGTAGCGGCTGCAACTGGTAAGTATAACGGTTCTCTCTGTGATAGTGGTTATTGCACTTCCTCTACTCTAGAAGCGCTACTTTGCGATACCAGTACTTGCGGAACGCATTTATCAAATCCCCTGTCTAACACTTACTGCTATTACACTTCTTCAGATTGTTCCGGCACATGTTACTTGCCTGATAAACCATTTAAAAATTCGGTTTTTGTCTCTAAATCTGGCTATTACAAAGCTACGGGATCAGAAACTGGAGTAAGTGTTATGTTGCGTTCGGCTTATCGCAATGATTATGGTGATTGTGGTGTGATTAGTCCCACTCTATCAGGAAATGGTCACACAGCCACAATGTACTCACCGGCAAATAGCTATACTTTGCCGACTGGAATAGTACTGCCGCTTCCCACTCCTGTATCCATCGCTCCATAAATGGAGTTTTTGGTACTTTTACCTCTTCTTCTAGCAACGGCGGTTGTTCCACTCGTTGTGCATCGAAGTGTTATTCCATTTAATGGAAACAAACATGAAGCATTTTTTGGATACGAATTTACTACGGATTTCTTTTTCTGGAACAAATCCTACCTGGTTTTAATCTGCGGAATACTGGGCACGAGTGCACTCATTTTTTCCTACAAAAAAGTGAAACCACTTTGGAAATTTAAATTTCTACCCACTGCGCTTGTTCTTTTAGCGCTTTTTGTAATCCTCTCTGCCACTTTTTCTCCTTACCAAGATACGGTATGGAAAGGTTTTGCGGGTTCATACGAAAGCACCTTCTCTTACCTGTCCTATTTTATTCTCTGTTACCTATCGTTCTGCGTATTAGAGAAAAAAGGGAATATTGATACATTTAATATAATTCTTGGAATGAGTGCCTTGCTAATTGCTTTGATTGGCTTTGCAGAATACTTCGGCATTTATATTTTAAATCTCTCTCCTCTAAAATGGCTGATATGGGGAGATACTTCTGTTTATTCCTATTTCGACTACACGGATACGGGAATCATCAGTTCCACTATTGGAAACTCTAATAACGTAGGAAGTTACGCAGTTCTGCTTTTTCCCTATTCTATTGCACTGTTTCTATTTGCCCTGACTGCTATTTCTACTGTTTTAGCAGGAGTATTTAATTTTTTTATGTTTATTTTGCTTGTTGGAAGTCATAGCAGGGCTGCTTATTTAGGTGCCTTCGTTAGTTTACTACTCACTTCGTATTTTCTTCTGCCACAAGTAAGGACAAAGTGGAAATCGGTTCGCTTCTTATTTATTGCGGAACTTCTTGTTCTTGTATTAATGCTCTTTCATTCGCGGCACTTTGAAGAGGCAGAGAAAAAAACCATGCGAGATTTTTCCCGAGATAACGATTATTCAGTCGCGGGGAGAATTTCTGCTACTGGTGTAGACGATCCATTACGCAATCTGGAAATCAGAAATGGTGTTCTGGTATTAACTACAAAAAATACAGGCTTGGTTTTAGTGCCGCAAGCAGAAGGGTTTTTGGTAAAAGATCTCGAAAACAATCCAGTACCAATTACTGTTACAGATGGCTTAGTACATCCACTGAAAAAGGATTTATTAAATTTCAGATTTAAATTGGTAAATGAAAATGCAGGAAGATTAATTGTAATCAGACACCCCAATTTTGAGATCTCTGTACTCAGTACTTCAGCAGGTTTTAAAATTGCAGAGCGTAACTTATTTAGAGAACCTGTGGAGCCCGAGAAAGTTAACTTAGGGATTTCAGATCAAGCAGGTTCTGGAAGAGTGTACATATGGTCACGCACACTGCCGCTACTTAAAGGTCTGTGGTTTTTAGGACGAGGTCCCGGTGCATTTGCTTTTGATTTTCCCCAGAACGACTATAACGGCAAACTCACTACTTTTGGAAGCCACGAACTGCTTGTCGAAAAACCGCATAGCGGGTATTTGCAATTCACCCATGCGTTTGGATTCACAGCATTACTGATTTTTTTAAGTTTGCTACTTGTCTATTTTGTTCAAACACTAATACTTCTTAAAAAAGCTACGTATCTAAACGGAAATCAATTAGCGTTGTTTGCAGCCATCACAGGATTTGCCATAGTTCTGATTTTTAATGATAGTAACGTAGCAATTGCGCCCCTCTTTTGGGTATTTCTTGGTCTGGGCTACGCCATAAACAAAAATTCAACGGGGAATAGTTACTGCCAAAATTAAGGTTGGTAAATAGTAAGTACTCCGCCGGTTATCGTGTCGGGATAGAAGGTTTCTTCTGTGACATAGAGTTTTCCTCCGGCATTTTGTTGCAAAATCACAACTCCTCCGTCGGCGTTTACTTCTTTGACGACGGCCCAGTGGTTAGCTCCTGTAGTGATATAGCCTCCATGTCCACGACGGGATCGGACATTTTTCAGTGAAAGTATTTGTCCCGGGCTGAAAGTCGCGTTGGAAACGAGGCGTCTCTGTTTATCCATGTACATCTGTCCTACTGCTGGATAACGTTTTTCTGGACTCTTTTTTCCAGAAAGTTGATAAACAAAAGTCCAGCAATCTACTCCTCCAGGCCCCCTAATCTCTTGCCCCTTCCATGAAATTGCTGTGCGCAAAGTCTCTGCGGCTGCTTCACTAGCGGGAGGTACAGTACTTGAAGATTGAGAATACTGTTTAGTCGTATCCGTATGCGTTTCTGCTTTTACTACCGTCAGAAACGGCAAAGATAAAATAATCAGAAATTTTAATTTAAAAAGAATTTGCATGAGTTGTCCCTCGACGTAAAAAAACGAGCAAAGTTAATACCAGAGTATTGTATTTAATTGTTTTAAACGTCGCGCGAACTATCCCACTGTGTTTACAAGTGAATTAATGTGCACTCCAGGAATACGCATTCGTGGATTATGGAGTATGCTGATGGTCTAAGTGAATACTTTTATTACTACTGTCTTTAAAAAGGTACTGCGCTGTCGCCGAATGTTTCATCTATGCTGATCGGTACCGCGGATAGATTTCACATGTGGGGAATTTGTTTCGGAATTCAAACAGCCCTGTTCAGCCAGTTTTCCTTTTAACTCGGTAACCATTTTACTCAAATCATTTTTATGTCTAGTAACTTCTCTGGGCAAATGTGCTTGAAGTTCCAGTGTTTCCAGTTTGGAATTTATTTTTTGGATCAGCTCAAGCGCGCTATAACGTGCGTACTCCTGCTGTATAACTTCTCTTGATTGCAAGATTGACCCACTGGTCTCAGCCACTAATGAATGTTGGCAAAAAAATATAATCCCCAGAATCATTAAACTAATACGCATAAATTTCCTCCATTACTTACCCCTCAAGTATAGATAATTGCTCATCAGAAATAGATATAGATATTTGGCGCAATGAATGACGTACTACGGGATAATAGTATTTGTTTTTTGCAAATAAACACCGATGCTCAAATACTATCTAGAAATTAAAAATTACGAGATCAAATGCCACTTAGTACGCTTTGGCGATGCACAAGATGTGATAAATAAAATCGCATTGTGTGTTGCTGTAGTAATTTATCCACCCGTTACTGCTAATTTCGGACTTACCTACCTCACCGTTGACTCCGCTACTTGATGAGCTTCCACTCGAGCAGTTTGTAGCGCTAGCAGTGCCGTCCGCATTTGAATTCGTCCAAAAACCAGCATATGTGCCAAGCCCTGCTGCTTGAAGGCTGTTCGTTAAAGTGCCACTGAAAAGAGCAGCCCAATTTGAGGCGATTACGGTGCCTCCCGCACTTTGAATTGCAGTAGAGGTATCTAGTCCGTATAGAGTCGCTAAGTCTTTCATCTGATGGCCAGCTCCTTGGGACATCATTGCATAGCCTGTTCGTCCAGAGGGTTTATTCCCATCAGCATTACATATGGAATTGGCTCCGCTATACCCACCATATTCTCCGCCGTCGTACCTGTTAGTGCTCAAATAGAGAATATAGGGAGGAACAGGTTCATTATCTATGGTCGTAATACTGAGACTGGGAGTAGCAATATTATTATAATTTCCATCGCTCGAAGAAGAATTACCAAAAGTAATCGCATACGAAATTGGTCCATCTTGTGAACCATCGTCAGCACCAGTGACTGTCACCACTTGCGGCACATACCAGTTTGCCGATGTAAAAGTGAGAGAACTTTTATTTACCGTGCCCTCTGTTGTATCTGATGAACTCACTGCCATCGTTACATTCCCTGTCGGTTCCGTCGCAAGTCTGACAGTGAAGGTAGAAGTTGTTCCACTTTCAGAAACAGATGTCTGGCTTAATTTTGAAACTTCAATCGCAGGGCCAGGGATGGTCATACAAGCTAGAGACTTAGACTGATCGCAACTATTATCGGTATAGGCAATCCACCAGTCATCTGAGCGACTCGTACGGCCGAATTCACCTGAATCGCTACTGCTACTGGATGTCCCATTCTGGCAATTATTGGTATGTAAACTTCCGTCAGAATTTGAAAACGTCCAGATGTCCGCACTCGACATACCTGCATTGGTAAGGCTTGTAGAAAGAGACCCCCCTGCGAGCATGGTGTTCCAGCTAGAAGCGATGGTTGTTCGGTTGGAACCCAACACTTCCGTATCTGCAGAAAAGCTTAAGAGGGCGGGCATGTCTCGCACTTCTTCCGAACTGCCAAAAGATACTATGGCTTTTCCTGTTCTACCTGAGGGCTTATTGGAAGAATTGTTACATAACGTGTTCGCACTGTTTAAGCTTCCAATATTTCCCGTAGTCGTAGAACTAGTCAGAAAGAGAATCATTTTTTGTGGGATAACATTGGTAAAACTTCTCGTTACTTGGGTAGCAGTATTGCCTGCCGCGTCTGTGAAATCCAAATTCAAAGTGAAGGAACCGTACGCGACTCCACTGACATCCAGATTTTTTGTAAAAGTACCACCGCTACACGACACAGTACTTGTGACGGCACCACTGATGGAAATAGTTGCTGTTTCAGAGCAGGTGCCTGTAATCGTAAAATCTGTGAAATGATCTAGAGGAACCATTGAATCGGCCGCAGGAGTCGAAAACGCAAGAACCGGTGTTGTGGTATCTTTGATAAAGATACGCGATTTTTGTACGGCGTGGTTTCCAGCCGCATCATCCAAATCCATATTCAACGTAAGGTTCCCTTCGCCACTTGCCGAGAAATCAAAACTTTTCGAAAAAGTACCGCTTGAACACGAGACTGTAGATGTAGCCGCGCCAGTAAAGGAAATAGTGCCATCCTCAGTACATGTTCCTGTCACTGTAAAAGCAGCCATCCCACTCGCCTTAAAATATGTACTCGCAGCTGGTGTCGAAAAAGCAATCACGGGTAAAACTGTGTCTTTGGTAAAGTCGCGGGATTTTTGTGTAGCATGGTTTCCTATTGCATCATCCATGTCGAGATTGATGGTAAAATTTCCTTCAGAAAGACCAGACACATTTAAGCTTTTGGAAAAAGTTCCGCTTGAGCAAGTTGCGGTGGAACTTACAGCTCCGCTAATTACGATATTCCCGTCTTCTGTGCAGGTCCCTGTTATCGTAAAGGCACTAGCATTACTGGAGTTCGCATACGCTAGTGCTGCGGGTGTCGAAAAAGCAATGACAGGGGCGGTCGTATCTTTGATAAAGACACGCGACTTTTGTACCGCATGATTTCCAACAGCGTCATCGAGATCTATATTCAAGGTAAGGTTTCCTTCTCCACTTGCAGAAAAATCAAAGTCTTTCGAAAAAGTTCCGCTCGCACAACTTGCCGTTGTAGTTGCGGCGCCACTAAAGGAAATAGTGCCATCTTCCGTGCACGTTCCTGTGACAGTGAACGCGGCCATCCCGCTCGCTTTAAAAAGTGTGCTAGCTGCCGGAGAAGAAAAAGCGATCACAGGAGCTGTCGTGTCTTTGATAAAGATACGCGATTTTTGTGTGGCGTGGTTTCCAGCCGCATCGTCCATATCCATATTTAAAGTAAGATTTCCCTCAGAACTTGCTGAAAAATCAAAACTCTTAGAAAAGGTGCCACTCGAGCACGCAACAGTGGAAGTAGAGGCGCCACTAAAGGAAATGGTGCCATCCTCCGTGCAAGTTCCTGTCACAGTGAACGCAGCCATTCCGCTCGCTTTAAAAAGTGTGCTGGCTGCCGGAGAAGAAAAAGCGAGAACTGGAGCAGTGGTGTCTTTTACAAAAGTACGCGACTTTTGCGTAGCGTGGTTTCCAGCTGCATCATCCATGTCGAGATTTAAAGTAAAATTTCCTTCAGAGAGCGAGGAAACATTGAGACTTTTTGAAAATACTCCGCTGGCGCAAGTCGCGGTGGAACTTACTGCCCCGCTAATTGTTACTGTGCCGTCTTCGGTACAGGTTCCTGCGATCGTAAAAGCACTGACTCCTGTAGAAGAGACATAACTACTCGCCGCGGGTGTAGAAAAGGCTAGCACGGGAGCCGTCGTGTCTTTGATAAAGATGCGGGAAACACGCGTAGCTGATTTTCCTTTAGAATCTGTCATGTCCAGATTTAAGGTGAGATTTCCTTCCGCAGCCGACGTAAAATTTAAGTTTGTGGAGAAAGTGCCACTACTACATGTGACATCTGCTGTAAGTGCACCACTTAAATTGACAGTACCCTCGACTGAACAGGTTCCAGTGACTGCAACAGACGCCATATTCGTTGGAGAGATCAAATAATTTGCGGCAGGTGAAGTGAAAGCGAGAACAGGAATTACTCCTCCGCTAGCCACTGTAGAGACAATGCTCGAAGAAACTCCAGCATGTTCCATGCCCTTGGAAGCAGCTTGATCTAAAATCGTGGAATTGACAGTAACCCCCGCATCACTCACGCCTGCCTTCACATCATTTAAAAAATCCACTGCTTTGGTACTGTTGCCACTTAATCCTAAAGATTCAACACCGCGAGAAGCGCCTTCGATGGCTGATGAGACAATTGTGTTCTTCTTATCTTGAGTAAGTTCAACGCCTGAGAGATTAGTACAAATATCTTTGATGAGTCCTCTCATGGCGCTCGACGCATCGCTGGCATTGGCGCCGCTAGAAGAGAAGGCCGCAGCGGCAGCTTCAGAAATCACAAGAACAATTTTATCTAGCTGATCTACATCTCTTCCCCCGCCCTTTGCGTTTGAGATATAGGGGCCCATGATATTGCCAAAGGCAGTTGTGATATTTTCTTTTGCAATTTTTGCATCGTCTAGGTTAGCGATTGCTGCTTCGCCGATATCTCCGTCTAAAGTGTTGAGTTGTGCCGTAGTGAGAGTGGAGCACACAGCCATCAAGTTTTTCGATAGAACCCCCATCATCACGCCGATTAATTCGATTTTCTGCGCATCAGAAAGCGGATTACTTGCGGAGACAAGAATAGAAGGATCGGCAAGCTTTACTTGGACTCCTTTTACAAAAAGCGGAATGGCTATTCCACACCCTTCAGTGTCTGCATCGACTTGAACACTCTTAGAAAAAAAGCGGTGGAAAAAACCGTGTACTCCTCTACTTCTGTCTGTAGCGCTGCCGGAAGCTGCTAAATCTATTCCCGCGCTGATTAGCTCATTTGGTTTGATAAGCGAAGAAAAATTCGTACCCGAATGCAAGCGAATGGCGCTTGAAGAGGAAGTGGATAATGCTTCTTCTAGTTTAGTGCCCATTTCATTCGCCACTGTTTGACGAATCGAGGATGCTTCTGAGGATTTATACCCGTCAGAGCAAGACACATTAAACAATTGCAAGAGCAATGGCCCAAAGGCCAAAAGTGCAAACTTAATTCTATGCAACGATTTCAAAATTGCCCCCGCTCAGTATCATGCGCTCGATTTGCAAAGAAATTATGTGAGAACGATGCTGTTATTTTCGTATTTGTGAAGGAGGGCCTAAATATTAAAATTAAGCTTAATATTAAACTTAAGTAGTGTGGAGCGGGTGACCGGGCTTGAACCGGCAACCTTCTCGTTGGCAACGAGATGCTC
>CAYNEF010000012.1:0-79360 GCA_964396165.1 uncultured Pseudobdellovibrionaceae bacterium | reverse complement strand
GCATTATCAAAACTTTCTTTTTTAAGATTCCTAACGATGCTACTCTCGGGCGCATCATATGAGAGTTTTAGTCACAGGCGTAGCAGGGTTTATTGGGTACCATTTGTGTTTGCGGTTACTCGAGCGGGGCGATGAAGTCATTGGTGTAGATAACCTGAATGACTATTACGATGTAGCTTTAAAACAGGCACGACTCGATCAACTTCTTCCTAAGAAAAATTTTAGATTTGAAAAAATGGATTTGTGCGATCGTGAAAATCTGCACAAGTTGTTTGCTACGGTAAAACCGCAAAGGGTTGTAAATTTAGCGGCGCAAGCAGGCGTGCGCTATTCTTTGCAAAATCCTTACGCGTATACCGAGTCGAATATCACCGGGTTTATCAATGTGCTGGAAGGGTGCAGACACCATAATGTTGAACATCTTGTTTATGCATCCTCCAGCTCCGTATATGGATCCAATACAAAACTACCTTTTTCAGTAGGAGATACAGTCGATCATCCGGTATCTCTTTACGCTGCGACGAAAAAAGCAAATGAATTAATGGCGCATACCTATAGCCATCTTTACGATATTCCGACAACTGGCCTGCGGTTTTTCACTGTTTATGGCCCGTGGGGACGTCCGGATATGGCGTTGTTTCTTTTTACGAAAAATATTTTGGCTAAAAAGCCGATTGATGTTTTCAACTATGGCAATCACCGTCGCGATTTTACTTACATCAATGATATTGTCGAAGGCGTTGTCCGGGTACTTGATAAAGCCGCAACTCCAGATAGTAAATGGGATTCCAATAATCCAAACTGCGCGACAAGCAATGCACCTTACCGAGTCTTCAACATCGGAAACAACAACCCGGTCTGGCTGAAAGATTTTATTTCTGCAGTGGAAGAAGCGACTGGTATTAAAGCAATTCAAAATCTGATGCCCATGCAAATGGGAGACGTTGTCGAAACATTTGCGGATGTACAAGCTTTAACAGACTATGTGGATTTCAAACCTGCTACTCCCATACGGGAAGGGGTCAAAAAATTTGTCGACTGGTATAAAAGCTATCACCATATTGCTTAGTTTGTTTTCTGCGCCGCTCTTGTCCGCTTCCCTCACGTGGACGATGATCAATATCAATTCGGGTATTCTCCAGGGAGATGCACACCTTTTGAAATTTCCAGATGGTAAAGTGATTATGATCGACTCAGGGGATAATGAAAATGTCCTTGGTCCCTACCTGAAGTCGATTCAGCTAAAAAGTATTGATAAAATTCTGGTCAGCCATCCGCACCGCGATCATTTTGGAGGGATTAACGCCATTTTAGACACCGGCATCCAAGTTAAAGAAGTGCGCATCAATCTTCCCACGAAAGAGCAATGCGATGCCGAAAACCCAAGATGCGATTGGGTACAGCTGCAAGGGATTTTAGATCGCTTAAAAAAATTAAAAATACCCGTTAAGTCAGAAAAAAAAGGCGATTGCTACTTAAACAGCAAAGAAATCTCTTTGTGCGTTTTGTATGCTTATAACGGGATAAAAACGCCTATTGGCAAAACAGATATCAACGATACGAGTGTGATTTTAAAACTCAAAGTTTCAGGAAAATCTGTTCTTTTTACCGGCGATTTAAATCAACCCATGGGTACTTTTCTTTCTAAAAATGGAAAAAATCTGAAAGCCGATATATTGAAAGTTCCTCACCATGGAACAACCAATGTTGCGCCCAATGAATTTTTCGATGTGGTGGCACCTGAGACAGCGCTGGTTCCTTCTCCAAAACACTTATGGGAGAGTGAAAGAAGCAAACGTGTGCATGATTATTTCACTTCCAAAAAAATTCCGACCTATGTGAATGGATTAAATGGAAACGTAATAGTGGATTTTGTAAGCAAAGAACATTTTGAAATCAAAACGGACCGGTAAAAAGCGGCGTCTCTTTAAAAAATTCCTGAACCGAAGTCATTTTAGTCTGTGAGCATATTTTTCTGGCTGCATCACAAATATCTTTTACACCCGGGTAATAAATTGCTTCTAAAGATGAAGCGCAAGGAGTAGGGCAGTCCGGTAGCCCGATACGTGCAACCCGCGCTTTCAGAAAATCAAATGCCTTCTCAGCCACATGCGCCGCTATTTCCGCACCAATTCCCATAAATGTATGGCCGATATCCACAATAAGAAGTCTTCCTGTTCGTTCCAGGGAATCTAAAATCGTTTCCATATCGAGTGGTCTGACAGATCTTAAATCAATCACTTCCATTTCGATTCCTTCGGATAGAAGAATTTTTTCTGCTTCCAGCGCATCGTAAACGCCCTGAGAAAGTGCGACGCAAGTGACGTCTTTTCCTTTAGTAAGTCGATTCGCCTTACCAATCGGTATGCGATACGCACTTTCAGGAACAGGGCAAGATTTTTCATACAGCCAGCGGTGTTCAATGCAGATTACGGGATTTTGATCGACGACTGCGGAAAGTAACATCCCTTTCGCATCGTAGGGACTGCTGGGAAGTATCACTTTCAACCCCGGAAATTGGGCGAACAGATTATGAAAACTTTGGGAGTGTTGTGCTGCTTGTCCCCATCCTCTTCCTACGATACAGCGAAAAACCATCGGTACCTGCATCTGGCCATTGAACATGTAATGCCATTTTGCAGCGTGGTTTAAAATCTGATCGAGTGCGAGTACCATAAATTCCGCACGCATGTGAATTTGAATGGACGGAAATCCCTCTATTGCAGCACCGATGCAAATACCGGCCAGCGCGTTTTCGGAAAGAGGCGAATCCATCACGCGATCTTTGCCGAATAATTTCAACGCCTCTACGGTTGTACCGAAGGCACCTTTTGGATCGTTGATTCCTTCTCCAATCAAAAAAAGATTGGGATTATTTTTCATCGCAATACAAATAGCTTCTGAAATAGCTTCGTTATACTTGAGGTGACGCATACGTATATTTTTTCACCTCACTGGGTTTGGGGTTGTGGCTACTTCTTGCAAATTCAAATGCACGTTCTAATTCAAATCGGATGGCCTGTTCGTAGTCAGAATCCATTTCTTCGTTGATGGAGTTGCTTCGAGCTAATTCTGCTTTTAAGGTCAATAGTGGGCATTTTTCTTGCCACGTGTTTAGCTCTTCTTGAGTGCGATACCCGACAGCAATGTCAGATCCTGGTCCCACATGATCTCTAAACCGATAAGTAAGACATTCTAAAATAGCAGGGCCTTCACCACTGCGCATGCGTGTAATTAATTTTTTAGCCGCAAGATAAATTTCCTGGACAGAATTTCCAGCCACCCGTATCCCCGGAATCTGGAAGGGTTCACCCCGTTTGTAAATTTCACTTGTCGCTTGTCGGGCAGATTGGGGACTGTAAGTCGCGTAGGTATTATTTTCCACTAAAAAGAGAACGGGGAGTTTATGTAGGGCCGCAAAATTTAGTGATTCGTAAAATACACCTTCTTCAGTTGCACCGTCTCCCAAATAGACAACAGCAATATTTTTGATGCCGGCTTTTTTAAAAGCGAGTGCACTACCTACACCGATGGGAATTGTTCCCCCGACTAATGCGGAAGCACCCATCATTCCCACTTCTGGATCAACCAAATGCATGGAACCGCCTTTACCCCCATTGCAACCAGTGCCTTTTCCAAAAAGTTCAGCGAGCATTCTTTCTAAACTCCCACCTTTGGAAAGATAGTGCGCGTGGCAGCGGTGTGTACTGAAAATATGATCCTCTGTGGTGAGAAGGCTACTGACAGCGACAGACGGAGCCTCTTGCCCTATCGAAAGATGGATAGGACAACGCATTTCTTGTTTCGGGTATTCTCGGGCGATGGCTTCTTCGATTCTTCGGATGCGAAGCATTTCAAAATAAAGTTTCAAAAGTAGTTCTGTAGGAAGTGACTCAGTACTTTTTTTCTCATCCAATAATTTTAAAAGTTGAGTCGAGCTAAAAGTTTCTCCATGCGTGAAATATAATTTTCCGCCCACATCTAGTACTGCTTTTTCTTCCAGATAAATGCCGCCGGATTTGTCTTTGCTTTTATCTTCGTAGTCTTGGCCTTTGACATAGTAGTCAGGCTTTAGAAGTTCAATCGGTTTTACCGCCGTTGCTGTATCGTTTATCGCGACATAGTCGATAAGAGAAAGAGAGGCTAGAAATTCTGCACGCTGGGTTTGAGTATATACGGGTCTTCCCGGGCCTTTATTTACATTTAAGTCATTTGTGAGAGTGACGACAAGCACATCGCCCAGTGTTTTTGCTTCACTGAAGTATTTCAAGTGCCCCGGGTGCAAGAGATCAAATACACCATGGCAGTGGATAATTTTTTTACCTTTTGCTTTTTCTAAAGCGCAAATCTTGGCAAGGGCAGGTAAAGATAAAATCTTTTCCTGCGTGTGCATTCAGTGGTTCTCCTTTGCAAACTTTGAGAGAAGGGTATGCAACTCTGAAAAGTTTTTGATCCGGTAGTCCGATTTAACTCCCTGATTATAGGGCCTGTCCCACAGAATACTTTTACAGCCACAGTTTTTTGCGGCACCTACGTCGCGATCCGTATCGCCCAAATGAAAACTTTCAGAAAGTGTTAGATGCATTTCTTTTGCCGCTTGCAAAAACATTCCCGGGTTTGGTTTTTTTAACGGGTGTGAGTTGGAAGAGTAGGGACAGCAGTAAATTGCATCCAACTCGTATTTGCTTTTAATTTTTGCATGCAAGTCATCAATGAAGTCTTGAGAGATTATTTTTCGCTCAATATCCGGTTGATTAGTCACCAGAACCAGTTTGAATCCGAGAGGTTTTACTTCGGCAATCCGGTCCATTTCGGGATAGAACTTCATTTCGTCCCAGTTTTTTGGAGAATGAATCGTGCCGTCATGAGTGACTACTTCGTTGAAGATCCCGTCGCGATCCAAGAAGAGTGCGCGCATTGTTTTGTTCAGGCGTTACCGGAAACAACCGGTTCATTTTGCCGTGTTTCAGGGGTAGCCCAGAAGGGTTCGGAATAGCTTTCGTAACGTCCGCGGCTGTCTGCAAGGTTCACAAGCACTTTGCTGCCTTCGGTATCAAATCGGTAACGCAATTCTCTTAAGCCTTCAGACAACATTGCTTTTCTTAATTGCTGGTGTTTGTTCGGTGTGTAGAACACGAAGAAACCGCCGCCGCCAGCGCCGGTTACTTTTCCACCAAGCGCGCCATTTTCACGCGCGATTTCATAAATACGGTGCAGTCTTTGATCTGCAATTTTAGCGGATAAGCGTTTTTTGTTTTCCCAATGTTCGTGCATCAGGTGTCCGAACTGATCGAGGTTGCCGCCTTCCATGGCTTCTAAAATTTTGTAACCAATTTCTTTAATGCGGTGGAGACTGTCGGTGACGTCCTTATTTTCTTTTTTAACGGAGTTATCCTGTTGCAGAAGAATTTCATCTGCAGAACGGGTTTTGCCGGTAAAGAAAATCAGGGTGTTTCTGTTCAGTTCATCCATCGTAGAAAAATCTATCTTTGCCTGGCGGACAGTGACCTTGCCATCTTTGGCAATTTCCAAAACAGGTAGGCCGCCAAAAGCTGCCACATACTGATCTTGTTTGCCGATGGGCTTTTTCAAAATATTCATTTCGAGGTGGCAGGCAGTTTCGGCAATATCAGCCGTAGATTGAATGTCTCGACGCAATGCATAAAGTGCATTCAACAGTCCTACAACATAACTGCTGGAAGAACCAAGGCCAGTGCCTGCTGGGATATCCGCCCAAGAAATCACTTCAATCGCATTTTTAATGCCTGTGTGCTCTAACGCAACGCGTGCAAGTTGGTGCTGCAATTCAGAAACTAAGTCCACCGTTTCAGATGAGGAGTATTTCAGTCTCACCAAATCGTCGACAATGGGTCTGTTCACCGCAATGAACATGTACTTATCCATGGCGGCAGTGAAAACAAAGCCCCCAAAGCGTGAATAATAAGAAGGAAGGTCTGTTCCCCCTCCACCCAAAGTGAACCGAAACGGCGTGCGTGTAATAATCATTATGAATGGACAATAACCTCTGAAAAAGGCCCGTGTCAAAGGGGAACGGGTTAAGGGTTAATGGGCATGCAACATTCGGTGGTGGGCATGACATAAGGTCATCAAGTTAGTTAACTCGTGAGTGCCACCTTGTGAAACCGGCTTTCTGTGATGAATTTGAATAAAACGATCCGAACCACAATTCTTAAACGTACATCTTCCACGATCTCTTAAAAATACCTTGTGCTTTGTGTGAGCTGGTAAAACTCTAGAATTTTTGTTTGTTGTCACAAGACTCGAAGTCACCACTTTTGCTACATCGCACGTGCGATGTAGATTGTTTAGACTCCGCTCAGCCTTTGCGAGTGGGTCTTTCTTTTTTAATATGTGGTCTAGACTCTTCTCTAACGCGTCATGAATCGAAGAGGTATTGAGAATTTTTTGCACTTGTTCCAATTTTTGCTGTAGTTCCTTTGAAATAGTCAGTTTCAGTTCACTATATTCAGCATCCAATGGCTTAATTTTATGAACGGTATGGGGAACTGGGTTTGCTGACGCTACTTCTCGTTCCAGTTCTCGGTGAGTAGACAACTTAGCTGTTTCAATCCATTGCAAATGATTGCCTGGGGTAATTACTGAGGAAATGCGTGCCGCTTTGGTAGTAGTAATGTCTCCATTCTCAATTGCCGTTTTAAGTTCAGGGATTAACGCAGCCTTACGTGTAACTTGAATAAATTTCATCGTATCCGCTTCAGAGAGTTTCAATATTTCCACACAATAGCGAAATAAACTTGAGACTCCGAAGGCAAGGTAAGTATTATCCTGATCTATTAGACCTAGGATGTTTAAAAGTTCTAGTTCACAGCGTTTGTAATTCTTCGCACAGGTGAGCGCTTTTTCGTGAAGATTAAGAGTCATAAAACCTCCTGTATATCGTCGATAAATATGTTTTGTTATTAGGAGAGTGTCAATCGAATTTGAGGAGCATAAACTAAAAAATCTTCGAGAATTTCTGCTTTCCCAGCCGCGTTGGGTCGCTACTGCAGCTTCGAAAAAATTCTGTGGCCACTTGGCCTAACTTTTTTTCAGTGCTTCAGCGGTGTGATGTGCAAAATTTGCAAATAGGTTTTCAATTTAATGAAAAAATATTTTTTTAATTTTATGGGAAGCACTTTCGAAATGAATCTCGTAAATCGTTGGGCTGCTGGCAAAACCGTAAGGCCAAGTGGCCACGAGCTCACTCGAAGTTGCAGTAGCGACCCAACGCGGCTGGGAGAGCCGATCCAATCGAAGCAACACCCACATCGCACGTGCAATGTGATGTGTTCATCGAGCTACTTGAATTAACATCGCACGTGCGATGCTCTGGGAATCGTATACATGATTGCTTTGCGATGTTCCCAAATAAAAAACGGACTAAACCCGTTTAGGATTCAGCCCGTCTAAAGTTCCCGACTGGAAACGAAATTTAAATTAGTAGTAGTAAACCGGTACTTGATTGTAGCAACGGCTTTGGCAAACCGACGGGTTCACCGAGTAAATGCATTGCGAGCTGCAGCTGGAATTGTAGTAGCTGCTGTAAGAATTATAATTCGTGTTGTTGTAACCTAAGAGGTAATAGCAATTGATGTTGGAATTAGCTCCGAAAACAAAAGAACAGAACGTATCGTTTTTAAATCTGTTGTCGTTATAGCAATTATAGTTATTGGTGCTTGTTGGATAATTTACATAAGGTGCACTGTTTGTACCGTAGTTGCTGCCATAGTTATAAGTGCTGTATGTGGGATTATAATAAGTCGGTGGATAATACACATAAGCATAACTGTTGGAGAAAAATTTACCGCGGCTGCCAGCTTCGGTTTGAATAGAACCGGAGTTCAGGCTGACCTGGCAGTCACTCATTGCAACCGCACCTCTTTGTTTGATTACTGAAGCGCTCGATTGCAAGCAGCCTACTGAGTACAGTTGGCCATCTGCAGATTGCACCACTGGATCACCATCGGAGTACCCGTTGCTGCCTGTAAGCGTGTTTCTTACAGCATCAGCATCTTCTGTTTGGGAACAGGAGATTAAGAATGGAATAACGAGAAAGATGGCAATAAGTGATTTTTTCATAACAACCCCTAAAAAAATAAATCCTCTGTACTGACTACTATTTCAATTAACCTGCCAAACATTTTCGTGCGGAAAACCCGTTTTTCACACGCAAAACCCTCTGTATACTTCATTCACATCGCAGTCTTCACCCCCTGCTATCACACAAGAGTTTCAACAACTTACAAATTATGAAGGCTTTTAGGGACTGCCTATCAAAAGTACATACACGTTAGATTTATGAATTTACTCGGGAATAGCAAAAGATGAAGAAAGCGGTGTAAAAAAATACGACTGTAAATCTTTTGAGCAGATTTAAAAACCTAGACACATTACGCACGCATTTACACTTGAGTGTCTACTAAACAGTCGAAAAAAAGAAAGACATTCTTGGCCCCGTGATTGCACTCTCTAATGTCAAAGACGACGCTTTAACTATTTAAGGAATTTTATGAAACGCCTAATATGCTTTTTCGCTCCCTTGGTTCTTCTTATTATGGTGGGTTGTGGTGGTGATGACAGTGTACCGCCTCCTCCAGCACCTTTGACGATGGATAAACCAGAAGACAAGCAGATGCTTGCCGATTTACAAAATGCTGCTTTGCGAGCAAAGGATAGTTGCTCGCAACAATATTCGCCGGTTTTTATTTTGATGGCTGCGCAAATGACTCAACAAAAAGCACAGGGACAACAACCAGCGCTTCCTGTTATGCCGCAGCAATCAGGTGGTTCTTGTAATAATGATATTGCGAATCTGCTTCTTTTATTTAGCACCATTCGCGTACCACAACCGGGAAATCCCGATACGCTTTACGCATATTTGCCTGAATCAAAAGAGTGGCTCATCCGCTCAGTAGGTAGGGCTCTTGTGAACTCCGTCGGAAAAAGTTTGCAGGAACGTGGAATTCCAATGACGCCTGATATTGTACAAAGTCTTTATGCGGTAGCGATTCAACATGTGAATCAAAACATCAAACCTGGATTGCCAGGTCAAGCACAGGCCGTCGCCAATACCGTCGGTAACGGATACGGAATGTAATGTTATAATTTAACTCGGCTCATCATTTTTTGATCGGGAGAAGCGCACCGCTTCTCCCGATTTTTTTTGTCGTGCATCTTTTTCTTTGATACAGTTATCAAATCTTAAAAATCATTCATCAGGATCTGAAAATGAAAAAAATGAAACAACCGCTTGTCTATCTGGCATTTTTGCCTGTTCTTTTGTCTTGTAACATCTATGAACCTCTCGCAAAAAAAAGTACACCGGAAGAATATATTGAGGCAGCCCGCGCTTGTTTACACAAAGGCGATTACGCATGCGCCATTGAAAATTACAATGAACTTCCAGCAGGAAAACAAAAGAACGAAAAATTGTGTTCTGTCTATTTAGCTAAAGGGGGAGTCACTTTAAAGTCTCTCATTTCCGTTATCCCGACAGGAAACGCAACAATGTTAGGAGCTCTGGCAAACACTCTGATTCCGTGGAGTGAAACTAGATCGAGTGACATCGCTTCCGCAAAAACAGCGTGCACGGATTTAGCCGCAGATTCTACCTCAGGCGATACTGGTGCGTTGTTAAAGGCAGTCGCTAACTTTGCTGACTGTGCAGTTCGACTCGCAAAAACGGCTTCGTATCAAAGCGTTGCCGCTGGAGATAGTTGCAACACTGTAAATACAAGTGCACCGACAGCATTGCGCGCAAGCGATATTGGTCCTACAAATGGAGTGATTTCTACAGCTACTCCCGGCATGTGCTCTACAGACGTAACAGCATGTGTAACTGACATTTCTGCAGTTTCAGGAAGCTCTCTGACAGGTGCCGGGTTAACGGACATCGCGACCGCTTTCACCTCGATTCCGGATGCTTTGAAAAATAACGCCGCTGCAACAGAATCCGCAATTGCTACAGCAAGAATATCCATCAGAACGGTAATCCCATGAAAAATATGACAAAGTTATTTCTTATCATTGTTGCTTTAACTTCTCTGCCTGCATGGGCATTGAAAGAATACTACGCACCTTCCAGAAGCATCCGCGCACAAGGGATGGGGGGCGCATTTTACGGTTGGTCTAACGACGAATACGCGCTTTTTTACAATCCTGCGGGGTTAAGCCTTTACTCGGGTAACGGAGAGGGCGGCTTAAGAATCAATAGCAGTGTCGGATCAAAAACGATTTCTGCATTAAGCACACTGACGAAACTTGGAAACGACAACATCCAGACGTTAGTCGATAAGATGACAGAATACCAAGGTACACCGATTTCGGCGCGCATTGGACTATTGCCTTATTATTTTAAGAAAAATTTCGCTGTCGGTCTTCTGTTGGCTGATACGAAAGTAAATTTTGCTTTACTGGGAAAAGAACTCGATTCCAGCGTGGAAGTCACCGCACTTACCGATTCCGGTTTATATGTTGGCTATGGTCGCTCTATCATTGTTCCGGAATTGCATGTAGGTGCGACCGTGAAAGTTTACCATCGTACAGGGGGAACTAAATCGTACACTCTTGCAGAAATTTCACAAAAATCTTCTACTAGTATTGATGCAAACACGATTGGTGGCGGCGGCGCCGGAATTGATGCGGATATTGGTTCGACATACGTGCTGCCAAAACTTCCCATCGGTTTGGAACACCGAGTGTCTCTTGTATTTAATAATTTAGTTGCAGCAGCACCTACTATTGCCAAAGTAGGCGGTACGGCGCCAAAACTAAGTCGCACCATGTCTCTTGGTTGGTACAGTGCTTTTCCGGGAGTCTGGGCAATTGATAATTTTCATTTCCTTTTTGATATCTCCGAAATCAATCTTGGTGGGGAAACCAACTCAGAGCTTGGCGCAAGAACTGGTTCAATTTGGAAACATATTAACTTCGGAACAGAAGTTCCGATCGGACTTCTTGCTTTACGAGCCGGCTTTCACCAAGGAAATCTGTCTGGCGGACTTGGCCTGAATTTGAAACTCGTACGTCTGGATTTTTCTACTTATGCTGAAGAAGACGGCGCGTTGCCGGGTAAACTTACTTCCCGTAGTTACAATATGAGTTTGATGGTCGGCTGGGCAAGCGCGCCTACGCCTCCAGTCACAGCAACTGGTGTGAGCGAAGACGTGAAGAAGCTCGAAGAGCCTAAGAAAGAAGAACCGAAAAAGGATGAAATTAAAGAAGAACCCAAAAAAGAAGATCCTAGCGGTGAACCGGCTCAGCCTAGAAAACCAAATGATTCAAGCTTTGATCCACAGCAACCAGAGTAACGTATGAAAAAAAATCTAGTCCTGTTGTTATTAGTCGGGTGTACAAGTTTGTCTTTTTCAAAGAGTTTTGAAAAAGTAAAAGAAATTACTCTCCCTTCCAGCGATAAACTGACAGAGTATAAATTCGAAAACGGGTTGCAAGTACTTCTTATCCCCAGACACCAGGCTAATGTACTGACTTATCAAACTTGGTTTCGTGTCGGTTCTCTTCACGAAAAACTGGATCCAAAACTTAAAAAAACAGGGCTTGCACATCTTTTTGAACACATGATGTTCCGCGGAACTCCAAAAAATCCCGATGGAAAATTTGATTCTCTTTCGGCAAGAATGGGCGCAGACAAACAAAATGCTACTACCTATTTTTACCGTACGAATTATTTCGAAAGTGTACCGGCAAGAAAACTCGAAGACATCATGGAGCTTGAGTCTGACAGGATGCAAAACTTAAATTTAGTTGCCTCACTGCTAGAAAAGGAAAAAGGGGCAGTTGTGGGCGAGAGAAGAAGACACGACGACAATCCCATGTCGCTTGCTTGGGATAATCTGCTTGAGTTGGTGTATGAAACAGCACCTTACAGATATACCGTTCTTGGTTCCGAGGCGGAAATCAAGGGATTCACGGTGGAAGAAGCTCAGTACTATTACAAAACATTTTATGCCCCCAATAATTGCACTCTTATTGTGATTGGCGATTTTGAAAACGATAAGATCATGAAGATGATCGAAAAATATTACGGCAGCATGAAGTCTCAAGTCATTCCCAATGTGAAAATGCCGGAAGAAGCCGAACAGAAAAAAGAAAGATTCCGCGAAATCAGCCATCCCCAGGCAACAAGCGAACTTTTACTGCTTTCGTATCCCATTCCTACTGTGAACGATGCAGATATTGTTCCGTTGAACCTGCTTTCTACTCATTTATCAAACGGCATGGAATCTAGAATGCGAAAAGCGATAGTGGATAAAGGCATAGCCGTTTCGGCTAGTGCGGAGCTTTCTTCTTCACCAGATCTCTTTGAAATGAGCGCAAGCCTGACAGAAAAACACAAAGCCCAGGACGCACTAAACCTGATGGAAAAAGAAATTGAACTGGTGAAGTCGACAAAAATCAGCAATGTACAATTTCAACGTGCACTTAATCAGGAACTATTAAGTCTTTACAGTAATATTGCTGACAATCAGTCTCTCGGTAGCATGCTCGGCGAGTACTTGATGCTCAGTGGAAATTACATGCGCGGGTTTGAAATCATCGAGCAATACAAAAAGATCAATGCTGGTGATTTACAACGAGTTGCAAAAAAATATTTGAATAAAAATAAACGGTCGGTCGTCATCGTGCATCCTGCCAAAAAAGAGGTGAAAAAATGAAAAAACTTCTTCTTGGTATCTTAATTGTCGCATTCGCCAGAGCCGAAGAACCAAAAATTCTTTTTGAAGTAGACTCGACCTTACTTGTTTCCCATTTCTCCGTAGTTGTACTCACAGGAAGCAAAGATGATAGTCGTGATAAAGTAGGGCTTGCCAATCTGATGGCAGAACTGGTTTTAAGAGGAACAAAGAAAAAGGATCGCTCGAAGTTCCAACTGGAACTAGAAAAAATGGGAGCGACCTTGGACGTGCACACTGCCCAAGACATGATTGTCTATGAAGGCAAAGTGATCAAAGAAAACACGCTGGAGTTTCTTGCGCTGCTCCACGAAGCGATCGTGACTCCCGCGCTTTCAAAAACTGAATTTGAAAATTTGAAAAGAGAAGTTTCTGATGAAGTTTCTCATATGAAAAATGCGAATAACCGCCTGGGTGGATTAACCGTGCGCCGCGAATTGTTTTCCGGCTCTTCGCTTGAAACAACAGTAATGGGAAGATTAAAAACACTTTCTCAAATCACACATGACGATGTCGTGCGTGCTTATAATGACAGATTTCACAGAGCGAATGTCATTTTCGGTGTCTCCTCTTCTTTAACAGAAGGCGCGCTAAAGCAACCTCTGACAAAACTGTGGTTGTCTTTTCCTGATGGCGCAAAGTCCGCTTCCCGCATCGTGAAACCGTTAGAGCCTACTTCTCCCAAGCTAATTGTCATTCACAAGGCAAAGACATCTACTGGAGCGATGATCATTGCGCAAGGAGGAATCACCGCACAAGATCCGGATAGATATGCGTTGATGCTCGGCAATTTTTCTTTTGGTTCCGAGCCACTTGTTTCCCGACTTTTTAGAATCATCCGTGGAGAGTTGGGTTGGACGTATGCCATCGGCACTACTTACAATGCAACAGGTGCCTTAGGTTATCAGCCCGGCATGTTCATAATCTCTTCCACTCCCTCTGTAGAGTTTTCTGCAAAAACACTTTTTAAATCCATTGCGATGTGGAAAGAGTACTTAGAAAAAGGGTTAGAAAGCGATGAGCTGACACTTGCCCAAGACAGTTTGATTAATTCGTATCCATTTGATTTTGAATCCCCAGAGAAAAGACTTTCTCAGCGCATGTATAGTTACATCAATAATGTTCCCGTGCTCACACCAGATGAATATGAAAAAACCATTCACAAAATCGGAAATGACGAAATCAAAAAGGCACTTAAGGCAAGACACAATGCCTATGGTCTTGTGATTGCGGTTGTCGCCGATAAAGATGTGGTGGAAAAACAACTTGCGGATGAACAAAAAGACATCGCTGAAGACAAACGCCTAAAAATCGCAAAAGTAGTCACCCCCGAACAAGTAATCGAATAGCAAGTCATTGCGAGGGCGAAGCCCGCGGCAATCTCATCGCACAAGACAGCACTTCGCTTGAGCTACTTACTTTGCGCAATTACTGTAAGAAGTTCTTCTTTTAGTTTCGGGCCGCAGCTAATGAAGCTTTTTTGACGAATTGTTTTTTCCCCTTCAAATGAGAAGTATTCTCCACCAGATTCCTCAATTAACGTCGCAAGAGGTGCGACATCCCATATCGAAACAAGAGGATCCACCATTGCATCCAGTGATCCGCGCATGACAAGAGCGTGGCCAAAGCAGTCCGTATAGCCGCGCGCCAGTTCCGCTTTTTTGGTTAAAAGCTGGAACAGTTGTTCTGTTCCTGTTTCTTGAAAGGCGTAGGCATCGCCGAGTGCGATATTTGCAGTCTTTAGATCTGCCATGGGAGAAACATGTAATTGGTGTCCATTGCAGTAAGTCCCAAGACCCGTGGCTGCAGAATAAGTTTCTTTAAGGGCAGGAAGTACCATTACTCCCAGGATGGGCTTGCCGTTATGTAGTAGCCCCAAAAGTGTTCCGAAAAGGGGAATCCCTCTAATGAAACTTCTAGTTCCGTCAATTGGGTCAATCGTCCAGACAAACTCGTTTTGCACGGACTCTTCACCGAATTCCTCTCCCAAAATTCCAAAACCGGGAAAGGCCGCGGTCAATTCACTGCGCATGAATTCTTCCGTCTTTTTATCGGCGATAGTAACAGGAGTGAGGTTCTCCTTAATTTCTATCAAAATGGCCTTTCGAAAATACGAAAGAGCCATATGGCCGCCTTGTTCTGCGATTTGAATTGCTGTGTCGAGAATCTTGGATAGTTCTAGCATCCAAAAAGGGTATCGGGAGCCAATTCAAACGACAAGCAGCAGCGTTTCATTAATTGATTTCGAATTCTTCGTTCAACCAGCAACGTGCGCTGTGGCCTAACTCTACTTTGTAGAGGTGGTATTTTTGAGGAATGCGCACTTTGGTACCGTTAGCAGTGACCAGCTCGAGATTCACCGAGACCATCGTATGGCCTTCTACCTTTGATTTTTGTGTAGAAAGTTTCACGGAATCTACATTCAATTTGTATTTTGTGAATTCTTCGTTTGAGTATTTGTATTTTTGAATCTCAAGAAGAACTTCAGTCTGACCGGCAGCGCATTGTATAGGTACGGCTAGCGTATTTTTCAATTCGCATTCCGCATCCGTCTTAAAGCTGACATTGATGTTGTAGGCTTCATTGGCGTGTGTTGCGGGAACTCCTGCTTCGCGGAGAAGCGCTCTCATACCTTCGTCGTGAATCGTGTTTTCTTTGGTTTCAAATTTCAAGTTGCGTGAATCTGCGGTAACGCGAGTTTTAATATCGATGAGTTTGTCACAGTAAAGTTCATACGCAAATGCTTGCGAAAGAGTGGTTAGAGCAATTGCCAGAGGGATTAGGTTTTTCATCACAGTCTCCTTAAGGGTTTAAAGGTACTTTTCGGGTTTCATGTAATACTGATCGTAAGCCTGGTGGTAACCCGTCCAACGGGCATCGGCCTTGTCGTTTTTCATGAAAGTCTGAATGCTATTAATTCGAGAATCCATATGATCGATAAGATGCAAGACTTCTGCTTCGATCGTGTGAGGGCGTTTTGGTGAGCCATGCTCCAAAAGCCCGTGATGGCTGAGAATTAAATGTTTTAAATGCCATTCGAGTTCTTCGGGAAACTCGGGAATAGATTGGATTTTGCGATCAATTAAAGAAATACCGATTGCAATATGACCAACCAAACGGCCTTCGTCCGTATACCCAAGTCTGCCTTGAGTATGTAGCTCATAGATTTTTCCAAAGTCATGGAATGCACAACCAAAAATCATCAGATCACGGTCGATGTCTTCATAAAGAGGCAAAATCGAATCGACAATGCGAATCAGCTGCATGGAATGCGCAAGTAGCCCACCTACAAAAGCGTGGTGGATGGTCTTTGCAGCAGGGCAAAGCTTATAGCGTTTAGAAATTTCAGGATCTCTTAATAGTGCAAGGCCCACTTCTTTAATATAGGGGTTACGTAAATTTTCAAACGTACGCAGTAAATCCGTATAAAGCGCGTCAATATCAACAGATGGTGTCGCAAGATAATCGTTTAAATCGATTTCTTCTTCAGTCACCGGCACTAGGTGTTCGACAGAAACTTGCAGGCGGTTTTGGAACTGGTTCACACGGCCACTGATCGTGACAACTTCGCCTTCATTAAAGATAAGCGCCATCTGTTCAGCGCCTTCCCACACGCGGCCTTCTAAATCTCCTGTTTTATCTGCGAGCAAAAGTGCGAGGTAAGGTTTGCCGTTTTTATTAGTGAGAGAAAGTTTCTGTTTCACTAGGAAACGGGTACAGACAGAATCGCCCGAAGTTAAATCCTTGATAAATAAGGTTTTTTTGCCTTTGGTTGCGATATTTGGAAGACTAGAATTTTTAGAATTATCCATTGAGTAAGGGGACTTATCGCTTTTTGCTGACCCATGTCAATCTTCTTCTATAAAAACTTGAAGAGTGTGACTTTTACCGATAAAGATACTCTACAATTTTTACCTTAAGTAAAGGAAGTCTATGAAGAAAACACGCGTTGGAATTAATGGTTTTGGAAGAATCGGCCGCATCACTACACGTTTGTTGATGAACCGCCCAGAATTTGAACTGGTTGCCATTAACGATCTCACTCCAACTGATCAAAACGCACTTCTTTTAAAATACGACTCCGTTCACGGAAGATTCAGCGAAGATGTAAAAGCTGGAAAAGACTCTATGCAAATCGGATCTCGCGAAATAAAAGTTTTCGCAAAAAAAGATCCTTCTGAAATTCCCTGGAAAGATTTGGGCGTAGACATCGTATTCGAATCGACTGGCGTATTCACCGGTTTCGACGGTGCTTCCAAACATTTGGCAGCCGGAGCAAAAAAAGTAATCATCTCTGCTCCCTGCAAAGACGACGATAAAATCCGTACATTCGTTTACGGAATCAATCACGAATCTTACAATCCTGCAGAAAACCACATTGTGTCGAATGCTTCTTGCACCACAAACTGCTTGGCACCTGTTGTAAAAGTGCTGCATGACAATTTCAAAGTAACACGTGGTTTGATGACGACGATTCATT
Source organism: uncultured Pseudobdellovibrionaceae bacterium (assembly GCA_964396165.1). Lineage (GTDB taxonomy): Bacteria > Bdellovibrionota > FAC87 > UBA2466 > UBA2466 > CALCZU01. The sequence continues at coordinate 62,167 of CAYNEF010000012.1, read as the reverse complement.
CCTACACGAATGACCAACGTATTTTGGATTTAGGCCATCCAGATGTACGCCGCATGAGAGCAGGCGCACTCAACATGATTCCTACATCCACTGGCGCTGCTAAGGCCGTGACTCTTGTCATTCCTGAATTAAAAGGAAAATTAACAGGAACATCTGTACGCGTTCCTACTCCTAACGTATCGCTTGTCGATTTCGTTGCCGACTTGGGAAAAACAGTCACAGTAGAAGAAGTAAATAACGCATTTATCAAAGCAAGCGAATCGGGCCCGCTAAAAGGGATCTTGAACGCTGTGAAAGAAAAACTTGTTTCTTCCGACTTCAACGGAGACAGACATTCTTCCTCCGTCGATTTAGATTGCACAATGCTCGTCGATGGCTCGATGGTAAAAGTGCTGTCTTGGTATGATAACGAATCCGGCTTCTCTTCCAGAATGCTTGATTTAGCTTCGTTTATTTCTTCTAAAATGTAAGGAATCAGATGTACCGCAAAGTTCAAGACATGGAATTAAAAGGGAAGCGCGTATTTATCCGCGTCGACTTTAACGTTCCATTAAAAGCCCAGGGCGATGAGATGGTTGTAACGGATCTTACCCGTATCCAGGGCGCGCTTGAAACTATCAAGTATGTCATCGATGCCGGCGGTAAAGTCATTCTCGCTTCTCACTTGGGCCGTCCCAAGGGAAAGCCTGAAAAAAAATACAGCCTGCTTCCTGTTGCGCAAAAACTTTCTGAGATTCTCGCAAAAGACGTCATTTTGACTGAAGACTGCATTGGGTACGCGCCTAAAGGACTGTCTCAGCAAATGCGAAATGGCGATGTCATTCTGCTCGAGAATTTGCGTTTTTATGAAGGCGAAGAAGCCAACGCGCAAGAGTTTGCCGTTCGTCTTGCTGAATTGTGTGATGTGTATATCAGTGATGCCTTTGGCACTTTGCATAGAGCGCACGCTTCTACTTCTGCGCTTCCCAAACTGATTCAAAACAAGGGCATCGGATTTCTTGTTCAAAAAGAACTCGCGTTTTTAGAACCCTTAAAGAAAAACCCGGAGCGGCCTTTCGGAATTATCATGGGCGGTTCCAAAGTCTCTGACAAAATCGGAGTGCTCGAACACTTCCTTGATAAAGTAGACAAAATCTTTATCGGCGGCGCAATGGCGTATGCATTTTTAAAAGCGCAGGGAAAAGAAATCGGCACGAGCATGTGCGATGATAAGCAAAAAGAACTCGCCGCAAAGATTTTAAAATCCGCAAGTGTGAGAAACATAAAAGTTTACTTGCCAGTCGATCATGTGACATCGCTTTCTTTTAACGACAGCAAAAATGTTTTAGTCACCGAATCTGTCGATATTCCAAAAGACAGAATGGGTTTGGACATCGGTCCAAAGTCTGCTGCGTTGTACACGAAAGAGATGGAAGGACTGAAAACCATTTTTTGGAACGGCCCAATGGGAGTTTTTGAAAACCCTGCTTTCTCTGAAGGCACGTTTGCGATTGCCCGTGCTTTAGCAAATAACACCAATGCTAAAAAATTAGCAGGTGGTGGGGATTCAGTAGCCGCGATTGTGCAAGCGGGAGTCGAAGACAAATTTGATTTCATCAGCACCGGTGGTGGTGCGACCTTGGAATATCTCGAAGGACAGAGAATGCCAGGCCTTGAAGTATTAGATGTAAAAGAAAGAGTAGTCATCAATGAGCCGTAAATTAGTATTTGCTGCAAACTGGAAGATGAACAAGTCTTTGAAAGAAACAGCTCCCTTTGCTGTAGATCTTTCTGCCAAGTTAAAAGATGTGAACAGCAAAGTAGCTTATGAAGTAGTCGTTGCGCCTCCTGCTACTCATTTAACGACATTAGTTGCCGCAACGAATGGGACAAAGCTTCAAGTTTCTGCACAAAATTCCGGTACGGCAAAGAGTGGGGCATTTACGGGCGAGCTTTCTCCGGTGGTTTTAAAAGAAATCGGATGCAACTGGGTGATCTTGGGCCATTCCGAACGCCGTCATGTCTATAAGGAGACAGACCAGCTGATTCAAGAAAGACTAAAGGCCAGTTTAGCTGAAGGTTTGACCCCGATTTTTTGTGTCGGTGAATTAATCACCGAAAGAAAAGCGAATGAAACGACCAAGGTTGTAGATAGACAACTATCGATTTTAAAAAGCTTTTCAAAAGACGAATTAAAGAACCTTGTGATTGCCTATGAGCCTGTTTGGGCTATTGGAACAGGGGAAGTGGCAACACCTGAGCAGGCCGAAGAGGTCCATTTGCACATTCGGGGTTGGCTTTCTTCCAATCTTGGACAAGAATTAGGAAATTCTTTACGCGTTCTCTACGGGGGCAGTGTAAAGGGCGATAACGCAGCCGCTATTATGGCAAAACCCAATGTAGACGGGTTACTTGTCGGTGGAGCGAGCTTGGAAGCGAATAGTTTTTTTAGTGTGATCGCAAACGGTTTGAAAGGGAAGGAATAGTACAGTGTTAGCTTTAACGGTTCTTCATATTTGTATTTGTGCATTTTTAATTTTCGTAATTCTTTTGCAGCCAGGCAAAGCAGATGGTGGCGCAGTATTTGGTGGAAGTTCCAGCCAAACGATTTTTGGCAGCAAAGGCGCCGGCAATTTTTTAACAAAGACCACATCGGTCTGTGCAATTTTGTTTTTGTTAACCAGCTTTTTGTTGACTCGCTCTAAACTGCTTGAGAATACACGAAGCGTGATTTCGGCTGACGCTGCCGCAAGTTCGGGTGCAACACCTAGTGTTTCTCCAACTCCTGCAGCCGCTGCAGCGACGCCCGCAGCAGAGCCGACAAAAGCAGCTGAAGCTCCAAAGGCTCCAGAAGCTCCAAAAAAATAAGTTTTGATAGAAGTGCGACGGTGGTGGAATGGCATACACGCATGTTTGAGGTGCATGTGCCGCAAGGCTTGAGGGTTCAAGTCCCTCCCGTCGCACCATTTAAGTATTAAATTTAAGATTAATCTTAATATTAATATAAGCGGCGTAGCCGCTCTGGTATTTCCCATTTTTTACTCTGCACGTGCAAAGTACATCGCACGTGCGATGTTCGAAGGGTGCCTAGCTCAGTTGGCCAAAGGGAGACTTTAGTCGACCGTGTCTAATGTAAAATGAGCGGCAGTAGTAGAAGCAAAGGTTTTTGAAAAGCAAAGTTTATCTTCGAAGGGTGCCTAGCTCAGTTGGTTAGAGCGTCGCCTTCACACGGCGAAGGTCACAGGTTCGAGCCCTGTGGCACCCACCATTGGAAAGCCTTACCAGTATTTAGTCTCCAGAGATTGTTAGTTTCTAAAAACTCTAAGTGAAATTGAGTCAGTGCCATTAGGTGCCATCCTCAGTAACTTTGCTTAATACTTGTTAACGAAAGTTGTTATTCTCAAAACTTCTCCTACTTATCAGGAGATATCCTTAATGGTATTCGGAGGAAAAATGACTAAGAAAATAATTGCTTTGATGTTCGTCCTGATTAGTTCAGCAACCTTTGCTGATTCTAAAACAGAATGCGAATTAACTGGCAACCTCATTACTAACTCAAGAAAATTTGCTCGATTAGCACAAAGTAATGTCAGTGATTATTTTGCCAAAAAATATGCAATCGACTACGGGAACGAAATAGAGGATTACGCGACATGCATGTGGTATGCGTGTTCTGCGCTTTGTGACGGTCAAGAAGATAAGCGTCCCAAACTATGTTCAGACCCTTTTACTTATTCATACCGACTCTTTAGGGATCAAGTTCAAGTTCATGATATGCACTATTTTGGTGATGTAAAAGAGGCATACTATAAGACCAAAAGCAGGCTAGAGGAACTGTATTGGCTGAAGTAATCCAGATGTACAACAAGTATCAAGCTCCCTTCCGAATTGTATTTCCTGGTTGGGAATTAGAAGAAGATTCAGCTGCTTAATTACCGCTCATCAACCGTTGTCGAATGCGGCTTGTAATTTCTTGATGTCGAGTTTTGTCATTTTCCACATTTCGAACATCATGGCTTCTTTCTTCGCTTTGTTCTTGGTCGTGTTCCACTTGTCGAATTGGGCGGGACAGATCTGCCAACGAACGCCAAACTTGTCGATGAGCCATCCGCATTGCACGGGCTTTCCGCCACCGGCCGTCAGTTTTTTCCAATAGTAGTCGATTTCTTTCTGCGTTTTGCAAGGAACGACAAACGAAAAAGAATTATTGAAAGGCTCTTCCGTGTATCCATTTAAGAGCATGAGCTTTTGTCCCAGGATAGTGATGTGTGCGGTAAGAACCGAACCTTCCTTAACCCCCATGGGATTTTTTCCCCAATATGAAAACTTCCCGACCTTAGTTCCCTTAAAGATAGATTTATAAAACTTTACCATCTCAGCAGCACTCTTATTAGACCAGACACAGGCGTAAACTTTTTGCATTCGGTGGATCTCCTTATCGTATAATTTAACTCAGCAAGATAATTTAGACAAAGGGCAAGTCGAGAACTAACTCTACAAGAAAAATTGTAATTGGATTTCGGGATGCCAGTAGACTACCTGAGCCGTATCGCCGTTTGTGTAGTAAGGAACTTGGCCCAAAGATACAGTTCTTGAAAAACCGAGTTGCGCCATTCCCCAATCCCACTTGTAAAAGCCGGACAGACCTGTATGCAGCCAAAGAACTGAGTAGTTTAATCCGGCTAAACCAAACTCTGCAAAGGCACCAAAATGGGGACTTAGTTGAAACTCACTTAACGTCGTCAGATTTAAATTTACGGGAGTCGCTTTTCCAGGGATTAGGCGCAGCGAAAAGGGATGCTCATCGTCAAAGAAATATTGGTAACCTAAAGACACATGAAGCGCATACAGTTCGTCAAAGCGGTGTGTTCCAGTTAAACGAATAAAAACTGATTCCTGTTTATACAAGTTTTTAAAATATGCAAAAGTTTTGAAATAATTTGCATCCAAACTCACGCGCTGGAAAAAAGAATCTGTTTGAATCGCATATTTCGTCTCAATCATTGGCATGTTGTACGCAGTTAAAAGCCACGGACATGTTCCGACTGTCCAATTATCTGTAATCCCAAAGCCGATGACATATGTACCAAGAGTAATCTGTTTATTTTTTAAAGTGTAAGAAGTTGGGGTGAAATTATGCCCAGCGAGCATAGGAGAAGATGTAGAGTCACCAAAAGCAGATAGACCCAAGAGAAGTAGAGTCCAAATTACTTTTTTCATTTTTCTTCCATTCGCAGGCTAAATCTTGTGCGTTAGGGGAGAAGGTGTCAAGATACTCCGATGGCAGTAAATAACATCATTTCGGTTAAAGGACTTTGCAAAACTTACTCATCGGGTTTTAGCGCACTTAAAAATATTGATCTGGAAATTCGCAGGGGAGAAATTTTTGCTCTTTTAGGGCCGAACGGAGCTGGGAAAACAACACTCATCAATATTATCTGTGGCGTAGTAAACGCAAGTGCTGGAACCGTGACCGCCGATGGACACGACATCATCAAAGACTACCGAGCCATTCGAAGTAAAATTGGACTAGTCCCACAAGAATTAACTAACGACATGTTTGAACGGGTGAAAAATACAGTCGCTTTAAGCCGCGGGCTATTTGGAAAGCCCCGAGATCCCGTCTGCATCGAAAAGACATTAAAAGCGCTCTCCTTATGGGATAAAAAAGATAGTAAGATAATGACTCTTTCCGGAGGTATGAAACGACGGGTAATGATTGCAAAGGCTCTTGCCCATGAACCGAGCATTTTGTTCTTGGATGAACCCACGGCGGGAGTCGATGTCGCGTTACGACGGGACATGTGGGATTTAGTGCGCGGTTTAAGAAACAGTGGCGTCACTATCATCTTAACTACTCATTACATCGAAGAAGCCCAAGAAATGGCCGATAGAATTGGAGTGATAAACAAGGGCGAAATGATCGTAGTAGAAGAAAAAGCCGAATTAATGCAAAAGCTGGGAAAAAAACAACTCGTACTGAAGTTGACGCAACCTTTGCAAAATTTACCTCAAGCTTTAATCAGCGAAGAATTGAAATTAGCAGAGCAGGGCAGTCAGATCATTTACCAGTACAACACGCGCACTGATAATACAGGAATCGCAGAGTTAATTAAAAAACTTGGCGATCACGGAATCCATTTTAAAGATTTGGAAACACAGGAAAGTTCTTTGGAAGACATTTTTGTAAAACTAGTGGGGAATCAAGTATGAACTTACATGCAATTCGCGCTATCTACGGATTTGAAATGGCGCGTTTTTTTCGGACGATCTCTCAAAGTTTACTCGCCCCTGTTATTTCCACATCATTATATTTTATTGTATTCGGCTCAGCGATTGGTTCCAGAATGACGGATATTGATGGTGTAAGTTATGGAGCATTTATTGTTCCCGGGTTAACGATGCTTTCTATTCTAGGATTAAGTATTTCCAATGCGTCGTTTGGTATTTACATGCCCCGCTTTACGGGAACGATTTACGAAATCCTGTCGGCGCCATTATCAGCAATTGAAATTGTCATAGGCTATGTGGGATCCGCAGCGACTAAATCGGTGATTATCGCCAGTGTCATTTTAATCACGGCTCGGTGCTTTGTGCCTTTTTCTATTGCACACCCTGTATGGATGGCGGCGTTTCTTTTAATCACAGCGATCACGTTTTGCCTTTTCGGCTTTATCATTGGAATTTGGGCAGACGGCTTTGAAAAATTGCAAATCATTCCGTTGATGGTGATAACTCCGCTTACTTTCTTAGGCGGAAGCTTTTACTCTATCAATATGCTTCCGCCCTTTTGGCAGAAAGTGACACTCTTTAATCCGGTTGTGTATTTAGTGAGCGGCTTTCGCTGGAGCTTCTATAATACATCGGATATCAGCGTCGGCATCAGTCTTGGTATGACTTTCGTCTTTATGATTGCCTGTCTCGTCGGCATCACCTGGATCTTTAAGACCGGCTACCGCTTTAAAAATTAATCCCTTTTTTTCTTGGGTTTCGCCCCTATAATACGGCGATGTACACTCTGCGAGACTATCAGAAAGAGGCGGTGAATAAAGCCGTCCGCTTTTTTCAGAAAAAACGCGAACCTGCATTGGTGGTGTTGCCGACAGGAGCGGGAAAAAGCTTAGTCATTGCAGAGCTTGCCCGAATAGCCAAAGGACGCGTTTTAGTTTTAGCGCACGTCAAAGAACTTGTAGAACAAAACTACGAAAAATATATCAGTTACGATCTCACAGCCGGGATCTTCTCCGCAAGTCTGGGAAAAAAAGATACAGATCACAAGGCTATTTTCGGAAGCGTGCAATCGATAGCTCGTGCACCAGAAGATTTTTTCGAGGATTTTTCACTTCTTGTAATTGACGAGTGCCACCGTGTCGCTGATGAAGGCGCTACCCAGTATCAGGAAGTCATCAAAAAACTCATGGAGAAAAATCCTAATCTTTGCATTCTAGGATTAACCGCTACTCCCTACCGCTTGGGTCTTGGCTGGATCTACCAATATTCTACAAAGGGTGAAATCAAAACTGACAAGCCACGCTTTTTTAAGCAATGCGTATATGAACTTCCACTTGCCTACATGATTCGAAATAAATATCTCACAACACCCGTTAAAGTGGATATCCCCGTAACGAGCTACGATTTTTCAGAACTGATGGAAAGCGATCGCGCTTTTACGACTGCTGATGTAGAAGAGATTTTAAAAAGCCAAAAACGTCTTACTCCTTTTATCATTAAGAACATCATCGATATCACAGAGAAATACGACAGACAGGGTGTCATGATTTTTAGTGCCTCAGTCAGGCATGCCGAAGAAATTATGTCTTACTTGCCGAAAGGAGAAGCGCGCATCGTTTTAGGCGATACCCAGATGTCAGAGCGTTCTCAAATTGTAGAAGACTTTAAAAAGAAGAAATTTAAATATCTCGTCAATGTATCTGTGTTAACGACCGGTTTTGATGCTCCTCACGTCGATTTAATCGCCATCTTAAGGCCAACGGAATCGAATAGTCTTTACCAGCAAATTGTGGGAAGAGGGCTGAGACTTTCTGATAAAAAGAAAGACTGTTACATTTTAGATTACACGGGCATGGGACACGACATCTATGCACCCGAAATTAGCGACAAAAAACCCGCTAAAGATACGGTTCCTGTGCTGGTAGTTTGTCCTGCGTGTGGATTTGAAAATGATTTTTGGGGGTACGCTGATTCCGACGGTGTAGTCTATGAACACTTTGGCAGAAAATGCAGAGGGGCCACTCAAGATCCAAAAACATTTGTCATTACTCCGTGTGGATTTCGCTTTCGATTAAAACTCTGCCATGTGTGTGGAAGTGAAAATGACATTACGGCAAAAGAATGCGAAAAATGCGATGCTGTTTTAATTGATGCCGATGCCAAATTAAAACAGGCAAAGCTCTCTAAAAACTCTCACGTTTTAACTCCTGACCGCATCACCTTTGAAGAGCGAAAAGATAAAAATGCGGTTCGTTATCTGGAAGTCCGTTATTATGATTTCGATGGAGCTTATGTCAGCGAAGCCCATTTTTTCAGTAACCATTCTTCGATAAAAAAATTTAATATCAATTTTCTTCGCTCCCACTTAAGACGTCCGGAACTTGCGGTCGATATTCGTTCTCCCAAAGATGTGCTTCAGTACCAAAGTCTTTTTCGCTTGCCGTCTTTTGTAATCGCAAGAAAACAGGACAAGTATTGGAAAATTACCGAAAAAGTTTTCGCGGAAGAATTATAACAGTTGTGGTGAGCGTAAAAGGGGAACTTACTTCTCGATATTTACTTTTTCGATTTCAAAAACTGCGTAGACCCAATCTTTTTCGGGGGCATTTGCTTTGCGGCTTACTGAAATCACATTTATTTTACAAGGGCCCCAAGCTTCTTTGATTTGCTTTCCGTAAGTCAGATTCCAAACGGCTTTTAACTTAAGTGCTTCAGCTTCTTTTTCACTCAAAGCGCGCGCTGCAACTTGGGAAAGAAAATCCGGATCTTTAGAAACGCGTCTGTAGGTCTCATTCAGTTGGTGCAAAATAGCATTGGGTGTCTGCTTTGCGTAAGTGCTTGTGGGTTGGTGGTCGAGTTTAATACGAATTTTATTCACATTCTCCGCCCCAAAATGCTCGATAGCGGTTTTCAGTGTCTCACCTAGTTGCAGTTGTCCCTCACGAGTAACTTGCGGTTTACTATTCGTAGTTAACTCTAAAATACCATTGTGCATGTATCCACTTACTTCGCCCGATTTGCCGTCACTTGAAGACTGCCAATGTGTCGAAGATGCTGGCACATCTACCGTTCTTTCATAAATAGCCCTTAATTCAGCTGCGCAAGCAAAACCCGTAGAACTCACCAATGGGAATAGAAGGAACAAAAAAATCTTGTACATCTTTCTATTTTAACACTCTTTAAAAACTGTACTAATAGACTAATGCAGCGCGACATTTTAAGTGTTTTACTAGAGCGTTCGAGAACCTTTTCAAGTGGACAAAGACAGAGCTGGCGTTATAACTTGGCCCCATGCCTGTAGAAACTGATTTAAATCCTAATTCTTCTTCAAAACGTTCACGCAAACAACCTCCGATGCCATCGAAAAAAGAGGCGAAATCGGAAATGCCCGATTGTTTGTTTTGCGGAAGCTCGGACTATGAACCTCTTTACGAAAATATTGAAGATCGCCTAGGTGTGGTGCCGGGAAAATGGGCCTACAAAAGCTGCAAAAATTGCCATTCCGCTATTTTGCATCCTTTTCCAAAAGCTGAGGAAATTCCTGCTTACTATCCAGAGATTTATACTTTTGCGCCAGAAGTTGCAGGGCAGGGAATGTTAAAGCGCAAGTGGGCAGATTTAGAGAATAAACTTTTTTATGTTCCGCAAAACCGCGCACAGGCAAATTTGGTTTTAAAAAAGATTGGCTGGAAAGGCCAAAAAAACTTGCGACTGCTCGATGTGGGTTGCGGACGCGGTTTACGTTTACTGACTTTTCGTGAGAAAGGTTTTTTGCCTGAAGGTTTCGACTTCCAACAAACTGCTGTCGAGTATGTCAAAAACACGTTGGGGATTCCTGCATCTTTCGGGGAGTTGCAAGATATTTCAAAACTGTTTCCCAATAATACATATGATGTTGTGACAGCGTTTTACGTTTTAGAACATTTAATCGATATCAAAACGACGCTCACCGATTTGTTTGCTCTACTAAAACCAGGCGGCTGGTTGGTAGCTGCAGTACCGCTCATCGACAGTTTGCAGTCTCAAATGTTGGGAGATAAATGGGCGCAAGTGATTGAAGCTCCTCGCCACATCACCGGGCCTTCTCAGCAGGGAATAGAATTACTTTACAAAGAAGTCGGATTTGAAAAAGTACAATTGGTTGCTGACACTACGCTATCGTGTGCAAGCTCTATCGGTTTGTCTTTAATTCCCGCTTCCACAACGACGCATTTGTACCATGAGAAAAAACGTGGCGCATTTGCACGCCGTCTTTTGGGAGGCGCGCTGACTGTTTCTTCACTCCCTTTCTGCGCATTTGAAAGCCATGTGTTGAAACGCCCCGCCCTGGGAATTATTTTTGCCCGAAAACCAGAGTAAAACGGATGTCACCTGATTCAACTGGAAAACGCCCGCGGATTCTTTTCGTTCTGGAAAATTTTTACCCGAATGTTGGCGGTGTCGAGACACTCTTTCTGGAACTTATTAAGGGCCTCACAAAATCAGGTGTTCAGGTAACAGTACTTACTTCACAGCTACCGGGAACTCCAATCGAAGAAGTCTATCAGGGAATTAGAATCAGACGTGTGAAGTTGCCTCGCTTTGCTCGTCGGTATTTTTTTAGCGTCCTTGCATTTCCAAGAGCCCTCTACGAAGCGTTTCATTGCGATTTAATTCACACGACAACGTACAACGCCGCTTTGCCTGCTTGGTTTGCGGCACTTTTTTCCAGGCGTCCTGCGGTACTTACGGTACATGAAGTTTTTGCCGGGCAATGGCAAAAATTGCCGGGATTAAATCCCCTACTCGGATGGGGATATCGGCTTTTTGAGTGGCTCGTTTTAACGCTGCCCTTCTCGCATTATTTATGCGACTCGAAATTTACTCTCGACAGACTGATTAAAGAAATGCCGTCAAAAAAAGATGCCGCCTCTGTTGTTTATCCGGCATTTGATTATTCCTTTTGGAAAAAAGAACTGTATGTAGCGCGAGATTTAAAAAAAGAATTTGGCTTGCCTGAAGACACCACACTTTTTCTGTATTTTGGAAGGCCGGGAATTTCTAAGGGGCTAGAGTATCTGGTCGATGCAGTGAAGCAGCTTGTTGCCTATAAAGCTAAGCGTGCGCATTTTATTTTTATTCTCTCAAGGGATCCAATTAAAAATTATCTTAGGCTTAAAAGTAAAATTGAGAAATTGGGATTATCCGAGAAAATTACGATTCTCGATTCAGTACCACGTAAAAGTCTTCCTACCTATATCCTGGGTGCTGATTGTGTTGTACTGCCCTCTGTCTCTGAGGGGTTTGGGTACTCAGCACTTGAGGCAAGATTTATCGGTGCGCGCGTCCTTTCGACTCACGGCCACTCTGTAGAAGAAATACTTTCGCCCCATATAGAACTTGTTGCTTCTCAAAATGCCACTCAATTAGCTAGCGGAATGCTAAAAGTGATGGAGGAGCAAAAAGTCGTTGAAGCCATAGCGCCATCCTTTAGCCTTCAAAGGCATTTAGCCTCTACTATGCAGATTTATACCCCCTTACTTTCCTCTCATACGCCTGCTCAAATAGGCACCCAGGCCACTGAAATAATTACAGAAAGCATATAGTTTGACACATATATCGCGGAGTTCTATTTACTGTGTGATATGTCCAATACCAAAGAGCTAAGTCTTCTCGAAAACAGCGCTATTTTGTCCGTAATGGGGAAGAAGTACGCACGGTATTTTCTACTTATGAGCTTGATTCTTTTTATCGCTACGCTTGTTTTTGCCGTTTATCGCTCTGGCGTAGTGGTGTGTCCGGATGCTTTGACATATGGTCGGTGGGCAGACGATTTGATTGCTCGCCAATTCGATATCATCGGGTTTTTAAAAAGTTTTCCCGTTCACTATCAAATGCCCTTTCGCATTGGCTTTATTTCGGTCGTAGCAACAATAAAACAAATCGCTGGTGCAAAGTGGATGCTAGGAATCGTATTATTTAACCTAATTTTAATCTCAGTATTTCTTGTATTAACTTTGAAATTGGTTTGCCAACTAACAACCAGCTTTGTTGCCCAAGCGTTTACTATCTTTTTGATATTTGTGTCGGCTGATATTCGGCTTTGGTTGAATTATCCGATCAGTGATGTAACCTTTACGACTGTCTGTGTAGTCAGTGCTTTTTGTTTTATCAAAGCCTTTTCTTTTCAGAAAATTAATTGGGTATATTTTGGGGGAATGTTGATCTCGATGATAGCACTCGTGACATTGAGACCGACTGCAGTGCCCATCCTCTTGGCATTTTTCGGAGCTGCTGTGTGGAAAACGGGTAGTCAGCTTTCTCAAGGTAGCAAAACTTGGGATAGAGTTAGCTTTAGTACTATTTTGGTATTGGGCATTGTGACGGCACTATTTTATGTGTTTTTACTCAACAGCTTTGACAAAGGTAAAATCGATTTGCAGATGGGCGGCTTTCCCGTTATGTACCGCTTTTTTAAGCAGGGAAATGTCATTGATGATCGTTTGTACACTTACCATCAAGTTCCTCAAACCTACTGGGATTTTCTACGTATTTTAGCCGATCGCGTGCTCATGTTTTTTGCTGTTACTGTAAAAGATTATAGCCTTTTGCATAACGCGATGAATATTTTGTTTTTTGTTCCGTCGTACTTATTTTGTTCTTACGCTTTTTACAGTTTCTTGAAAAATAAAAGACAACATCCAGCTATTACTGCTGTAGTGGTCTGTTGCATTCTCATCATCGTAACGACTGTTTACCACTCTTTCACTCTCATTGATTACGACTGGCGATACCGGTTTCCGCTGATTCCCTTTTTTATTATTCTCAGTGCAATTGGACTAGACCAATGGGTAACTAAAGTCGAATGAGTAAACAACACTCCATCGCTGCCATTGTTCCTTGTTTTAAAACAAGGGCGCATATTTTAGATGTAATTGAGCGCATTCCCAACGAAGTAGAGCGCATTTATGTGGTAGACGATGCTTGTCCTGAAAAAACAGGCTCTTTGGTGCTCGAAAAATGCAAAGACTCTCGAGTGACTGTTATCTGTAACCGGGAAAATCAAGGAGTGGGGGGAGCCACCATAACTGGTTTTCTTCGTGCGATGGAAGAGGGCGCAACAATCCTTGTAAAAATTGATGGCGACGGACAGATGCCGGGTGAACTCATTCCCAAACTGGTTCGTCCTCTTTTAGAAGAACGCGCAGACTATGCTAAAGGAAACCGCTTTTACTTTCCGGAAGTACTCTCAAAGATGCCAACGGTAAGACTGATTGGTAATTCAGCACTCTCATTTATAAATAAAATTTCGACTGGCTACTGGAAAATTATGGATCCGACGAATGGCTTTGTCGCCATTCACGCACGAGTGATGCAGCTTTTGCCGGTCGATAAAATAGCACGACGTTATTTGTTTGAGACTGATATGCTCTTTCGCCTAAATACGATTCGTGCTGTCGTTATCGATGTACCCATGAGAACCGTATACGGATCTGAAGTTAGCGGTATTAAAATCCGCAAAGAATTTTTTATTTTCTTTTGGAAGCACTTTCGGTCCGTATGGAAACGCATTGTCTATAATTACTTTGTCCGTGATTTTAACCTGGCAAGTTTGCAACTTATTTTTTCGTTCGTTTTGATTGCGGCGGGGTTTTCTTTCGGGATGTACCATTGGTATTTAAGTGCGACTACACTCGTTTTTGCTTCAAGCGGTACTGTGATGCTTGCATCTTTGCCTACACTTTTAGGATCGCAGCTTTTTCTTTTCGCTTTAAATTACGATATTGTGAATGAGCCTACCGTACCGATTCATAAATTGGTGTAATTTTAAAGGCTATCCGCCAGGTTTTTAATTTTATCGCGTATACTATCTCTTGCTTCTCTGAAGGATTGCAAGATTTCTTCTTCTGTCCCTTTTTTAGCGGCGGGATCAGTTATAGGCCAATGTAATTTAGTCACCTGGCTTGGCACAATAGGGCAAACTTCTTCCGCACATAAAGTGATGATCAAATCCACTTTTTTAATGTCTATTGAAGCTACCGATTTTGATTGGTGTTTAGAGATATCGATTCCAATTTCCTTCAGTGCCTGAATCGCATAGGGATTCACATTTGCAGGCTTAGAGCCTGCACTTTGCACAGAATGGCTGGGATTTAAAATAGCTCTGGCAAGTCCCTCTGCCATCTGGCTTCGGGCTGAGTTTGCAACACAGAGAAATAAAATATTCATGTAACCATTTTTCTTAGTAGTTCAAATACAGTCAATGCTTAAATGTAGACACTACGTCATTAAAATTAGTTTTTTGTTTAGTTTTTGATTAGGATTTAGAAAAAGCCAGATTTCTTAAAAAATTCACTTCTCGGTGCACTAACAGCACGCTGAGAAATGAGTTTGCTGTAGTTGGATCATTCGTCTCAAAGACGCCTGATTTGAGGCGTATCATCCCTGTTTTTTCGGGTGGGTAAACTAGTTCGCTAGGAATTTTGCCTTTCAACTCGTTTAACCATGCTTGCCAGTTTTCATAGCCTAGTTTCGCGAGCCGTTGTTTGCTCATGTGTATCCACAACCCGGATGAACCAGTCGCTAAATGTTCTTCGAGTCTTAAGGCAATTCTTCCCATTGTAAAACGTGCATTTATTTCCACTAGAGGGTTTAATCGGATGCAGTTTGTTTTTTTACAGTGATAGAGAAATACATCTATGCCTGCCGCGCCATGAAATCCATTTTCATAGAGCCAACTTCCCACGTCTACCGCACTTTGCTCAAGGATTGTAATGACAGATGGAGCACCTTGATAAAAAAACTTTCGTGTTTCTTCAGTTAAGTCATCAAATTTTGCGCCAAGCTGGTGCCCGCCATACTGTCCTCTGTTATCTGATAGCATTCTCGTAAAACCTATCAGCCGAACGCGGTCTTTAGCAGTCTCGGCAAAGCGGTTAATTTCTAACTGCAAAGAAAAATCTGCGATTCGTTCCATCCAAGGTTCTATAACCACTTTTCCTTGAGTCTCTAGCGTGTTTTTAATCCAGCCTGATTGCTGAGTATCCATGGGAAGCGTAAGAATGCGTATCATTTTAAATCCGCTGGAACCTAATGGGGATTTAATGACAGCAGGAAGTTTTTCTCTCTTTAGAATTGTTTCTACTACTTTAATCGTTTCTTCCAGACTCGAGCAAACTTGGCCGATGTGTTCTGGCAAAATTACCTTCTTTGACCAGTCTGCATGTGTGTCTAGACATTTTTTTAATAAATGCGGGATAGAGGATTTTTGATAACAGGGTGCAATTTTATTTAAGATATCAGGTTGGAATGGTGGCCACTGTTCATTACAACGCAAAAGGCTTGAATGAAAGGGCTGAAGCTCACTCGCCACGCGTGGACTCCATCCCCAGGGATCCAGTGAATTTACTTTAAAAGTATTTAATTCCGTTTTTAAATGTTCTGTATTTTTTTCAGAGTACTCAATGAAGTTTGGAGTTGAAAACCCCCATTCACGCCAAGCACGAATCTGCTCGAGCGATGGAGGACGTGCAAGTGCTACAACATCTTCCTGGTGCCCTAAGAACATCATCAAACTTGCCAGATCTTGTGCGATTTCTTCCTGAAATTTTGGCGCCTGAAATGTACTTTGCTTTTTTAAATAAGCCGCCCATTCGAGTTCGCAATTTGAGTTGAAAAGAAAAACACGCGGTGGTCGGCCTCTTGAATGGGAAAAGGCTTCCAGCTTTTCCAAGTAAACGGCATCTAGGCCAGTCTCTTTGCGGTGTTCAGGTCTAAATGGAGTTCCCTTGGCTCTTTGGGGGGTGAGCGGATGAGTTAAGTTGTCACAATAAAATTTCCATTGCGAATCTGACTGGGGCCGCCACTTTTCAAACCATTGCACACCAAACTTCACATGACCGATTTCTTCCTTGTAAACCCGCTCCATGATCTGAAAAGAAGCTTGATCCCCTATTTCTTTGAATAGAAGCATGTACTCATGAGAAAAATCTAGATTTGCCTGCTCAAATGTTAAACTCATTCCCGTTATAAATTCCAAGGGAGTCTTCATGTCTTTTAGAACATTCCAAAAAAATCCATTTACGGGGAAGTCACCGAATTGAACTCCAAAATCTTGCATGCGTTTTAAGTAGAGTTTTAAATGTTCCTGTTCTTCTTTGATGCAGTAGGCAAGTCCCATGCGAAACGAGGTGGGCGCCTCAGGGAATTTTAAAATGGCTAGTGCCATGAGTTCCATAGCGAGTAGTTCATGGTTTGCAAAGGCATGAAATACTTTGGCACGTGCCTCAACGGATTTTAAGGAGCTGATAGAAGGGAAAGTGAGACGCGCATGACCCGAGTTCTCTCTGTGAAATTGCAAGTTCGTGCTACGTGTGGGAAGTTCGGGAGCCTGTAACGGAATGCCGGGCTTAGTATCCGTAAAAGTATCAGGTGCATGCAGCTTTTTTTCAAAGCTGCCGCCAAATAAAATGCCTTCTGCAAAATCTCGTAAGTTCATTGTCTCTATCAATAGTACTTTACAAGGGTACACTTAAGTTGCTAGTTTTTATACTTAAGAGCCTGAGTTTTTTAAAAAACAGGCTCAAGTTCAAAGGGGATTTTAAGATGAGTCAAATCAAAGCAAGCCATATTTTGGTAGAAAACGAACACGAAGCACAAGACCTCGTAAAAAAAATAGCAGAAGGAAGCAAGTTTGAAGATCTGGCAAAACAGTTCTCTACATGCCCGTCTGGCAAAAGTGGCGGATCGCTTGGAAAGTTTGGCAAAGGCCAAATGGTAGCTCCCTTTGAAGTAGCAGCATTTGCTTTAAAGCCAGGAGAAGTATCCGGACCAGTACGTACTCAGTTCGGTTACCATTTGATTAAGCGTGAAGAGTAATTCTTTTCGCCAGTTCTTCTGCGAAGACCTCGGCAGACTTTGGGTAGAATCTAAAAAAAAGTTCTGGCTCAATTAATTCCAGTTCCATTAAGGATAAGTTTCCAAAGTTATCTCTTACTATGTCTACTCGCGCGTAAACGGGCAGGGTGGAGCAGGCGTATACTGCTTTTTCAGCAAATTGGATTTCTTCCTTCGTGGCTTCGTGCAGGAATACTTTTCCCCCATGATCATCTTGCACTCGAAAATCTCCGGGCTTTGGCACTTTTTTGACTGCGTGCGTGTATCTTCCGCCGAAAAGCATCAGCGAGAGTTCCCCATTAACGGTAACGGATTTTTGAAAGGGCTGTATCATCATAGCCCGCTCTTTTAAAAGGGCGTTTGTTTTGTTTTCAACTTCTTCTAAGTTCGTTTTGGAAAAACGGTATGTATTCCAGGCGGCACCCGATATTGTGGGTTTTACAATTCCCTCTTCACAGTTTGCATTCTTAAGGAAGTTAGACAAACTCACAGTTTCATTTATTTCCTTAACCAGAGTATGGGGAACATTTACTCCTCTTTTACCCAAGTCCAAAAGATAGTGTTTGTCCAAGTTCCATTTGATTAATTCGAATGTGTTAAAGAGCGGAACTGTACTTGCGGTCTTTTCAAGCCACACCAAGAAGGAATCAATTTTTTCAAAGTAATCCCACGTTGTTCTAAAGACGGCGGCATCAACTGATTTTAAATCAAAACTAGGATCTGCCCAATCGATGCGAATCGTATTGATTTCATACTTTAATAAGGAGGAGGCCAAATGCGTATCGTCATCAAGTATATTTTGAATATACCAGCCAGGATTTAGCGCGTTAATAAAACGAGATTCAGTAAGAAGGGCGATTCGGATTTGAGTCATACATTATGCTGCTAATTTTGATTCTACTTTAGCTAGCGGGATTGTAAAACAAAACCTTGTATGGATGGATTTATTGTCGTACCAGAATTTACCGCCATGCTGCTCTACAATGCCTTTAGAGATGCTTAACCCTAGCCCAGTTCCTTTGCCTACTTCTTTTGTGGTGAAGAACGGTTGCATCATCTTTTCCAGTATTTCTGGGAGAATGCCTTTTCCACAGTCAGTAACTGCAAACTGAAGAAAATCTCCCTGTACTTTAGTCTCAAGTCTAATCCATTTGTCTTTTTCTTTTTCTATGGCATCAAACGAATTATTCAATAAATTCAAAAGTACTTGGCTGATTTGAGTCGTACTGCAGTGAATTTTAGTTTCAGTGGCCAATTTTAAATCTAATTCTACGCCATGGCTCTTAAAGCGTGCCTGGCATAGTTCTAACGTGTCGTTTACTGTGGACATGTAATTAACAGATTCCAGTTTATCTCTGTCAGAATTTCTGGCAAATGCTTTCAAACCTTTTATAATTTTTGATATACGAAAAGTAGTTTGCTGGATTTTATCGAGATCATCGACAGCTTTTTTGGGGTCCATTGTGTTATTTAAAAATGAATTTTTCAATAGGGCTGCTTTGCCAGAAATGATAGCCAAGGGATTATTGATTTCATGAGAAATTCCGGCCGCCATTTCCCCCAAGGTCGACATTTTAGAAGCGTAGACGAGCTTTTGCCGTTGCTCTTCTAGTTCTTTATTGTTGGAATTGATTGCAGTCACATCTCTTACAATTCCTTTTATCCCTACGACTTTATCGTTTTCATCTTTTAGTTGTAGTAGTTCGGCCTTTAATTCTTTAATTTGTGTACTTGAAATGTTGATACTAAATTCGGCAATAACAAGTTTCTCAGAATTTAGTGCTTTATTCATATTGATTTGAAACTTTTCTCTATCTTCAACTATTACTTTTTGTAAAATTGTATCTATAGCTGGCGGTGGATAGTTACTGTCGAAGTCCCAAATTTTATACATTTCTTTAGTCCAGTAACGCTCATTAGTGATGAAGTTACTTCTGACAAAGCCTACCTTTCCAATCGCTTGCGCTTCATTTAAAAGTGTCTCACTTTCTCTGAGTTCTTTTGTCAATTCTTCTGCTAACTGATGCGCTTTAATTTGTACCGATTGTAAATTGGAAATAAACGAGGTTAGTAGCAAGGTGACGATAATAGCGCATGCAGCTGCCCAAGCAGTAGTACTGTTTTTCGTAGTGACGAAATCCGATGTTTTAACCCAACCGATGGAATAAAGACTTTGAGCTAGTTCCATTCTGGTAATTTCTTCGTATTTTACTTTATCACTAGAAATCGTATGGGAAGTATAAATGGGGTTGTTCTTGTCAAAATCAAATCCTTCAGACAGCGAAAACCCAATTTCTTTAAGTGAATTTCCAAATATTCCTGTTAGAAATTTATCCATGATAAAAGGAGCGTATACCCAGCCAATGAATGCGGCTCTTCTTTCTTCGCTAGTGCGTAAGAAGTTATGGTCTGTATTATAGATGGGCACGAAGAGGAGAAAACCAGGGCGCTTTTTTTCATCTTGCACGAGCGTGATCTGGCTTGTGATGCTTGCCTCGCCTGTGTCTCTTGCTAAATCTGCCGCAGTTTTTCTGCGCTCCTCAGAAGAAAGGTCTAATCCAATCGCCTTTTCATTTATTTTTTCAGGTTCCAAGTAGGTTATCAAATATCTAGGCTCAGCAGATGTTGATTTATCTAGTGGCCTTAAATACTTTACTTTGTAATCTGGGGTTAAACCCAGTTTTTTGAACTTTCTTAAGTGGCTATCTAAATCCTTGTTCTTCACAGGAAATACAACACCTATACCATTCAAACCAGGCATGCGATTACCGAGATTCAAAGTCGATGTAAAATCGCGCCATTGTTTTTTAGATATTTCGCCGTTCGCTGCAATAAAGGCACTTCCCGCACGCAATGTTTCAGAATAATCTCTCATGCGTTCTTTAATTGCCTGAGTCGTCATGTGTTGTAATTCACTGAAGTGTTCTGCATCTTTTTTCACATTAGAGATATTAAAGGAGTTGAACAGGATAGTAGAAAGGGCACAGCCTAGTATGTAAACAAGCCCTGTTTTGTTTAACCCTCCCGATTTTCTTAAGTCTTGCAGCACATGCACTGCAATAGCGAGTGAGGCGAGAAATAGCTGTAAATGAAGCAAGCTTAAATTAAAATCTGCTGACTTAAACGGGCCTACTCCGAGGCTTGTGACATATATTCCAGAGGCGCAACATAAAATCACGATGGCCGATGTTAGAAGCGTAGTAAGTCTGAAAGTGGAAACAAAAATCATGATGAAAACTAAAAACATGAGAGGCAAGCCTGCAGAATTCGAAAAACTAAAGTAAGTAATGGCTAGGCACGAGATAGCGTATAAAAAGAATTCGAAAAGTTTGCTTGCAGTATACTCATTCTTCTTTGGTTGAAAGAGCTCCAATAAAAAGGGAGTCACTACAAGTACGCCCAGAAAGTCGCCAGTCCACCAAGTAAGCCACACTTCTCCAATGGCCTGAAAAGAAATAACGTTTGTGCAATAGAGCGCAAATGTACCTACTACTGCACTCACAGTGGTCGGAAACATGCTGATAGCTAAAAAACTGATACTGGAAGTGTGGTAGTTTAGTGTCGTAGATAATTTGCTAACACGTTTGTATAATTGTGCGCCGATAATTGCTTCCAGTGTATTTCCAACAGCAATCAAACAAACAGATAGAACAGGGCTTCCAGTAGTTAAATTAGCTGCGAATGCACCGATGAGAATCGCGGGCCAATGTTTTGTTCCAAAAAGGATTAGTGCCGCAATAGCAAGTCCAGAAGCAGGCCAAACAGGAGAAGAATTGTTATTAATCACCGCCAGTTTTAATCCCAGTTTAGCAGCTAAAAAATAACTGAGAGCTATCAGGACGGTCATTCCCGATAGTTTGAAAAACTCTCCTAATCTTTTACTCATTAATTGCACTAAAAAGAGTATCGGAAATTGAGATTAAGGTGCTGAGAAGATTAAAGTGAAGTGATTATGTGTAAAGAGGTAAAAATTATGTCTCGTTTATCACAATCAGGTAGGAAGAACTGGTTTTGCGGCGTTTCGCAACTGATGCAAGATTTCACTGGTAAAATGGTGGCGTGACTCGGTGCCTTCGTTCAATAAAATATCCACATCTTCGGCGATGACTTTCAAAAATAAATGACCTTGAAGTACGATGAAATCAAAAATCTTGGGTTCAGCCCAATCCTGCATTCTGTCAACGGTATCAAAGACGGGAACTGCGCGTACTTCCCCATTTCTAAGATAAAGTGGGTAAAAACGTTCACTGGTTTTAATTTGCATCCAATTGCCTTCTTTTTGATCCGCCCGCATTGCAGGAATAAAAAGAGGTGCATTTAAAAATGCATCGTAGAAAAAATTCGCCTGAGCTGGGTTTTGTCTTGCTACTTCGAGAGCCTGGTCCAAATCGGTCATTTTAATTCCAAATCCACCCGCCAAATTTCGGCAACATCACCATCCGATTCTGTACTGTACAAAAAACCGGATTCATCCGGCAAGAAGCTGATGGATTCTTGCTGGAATAAGTTGTGGAGTTGTACCACATGGGTTTTTACTTTTTCAAGAGGAGCGGAAAGGTCTACTTGCGCCTCCACCAGATTGTTTTTGGTAAGCAGCAATAGGGTCTTGCCGTCGTGCGTGATTGTGGCACTTGTCACTTTAGCTTTGTAAGAACTTAAAATCTCGGGGACGTCGATTTTTCCCCAATACTCAAAAATACTTATACCTTGCGAGCGGGAAATAGATTCGTGGCTCAAGCGAAATATAAGCGCCGGATAGTTTTCATTTTTTGTGATGACGTACAAATTTCCTTCGGCATCAAATACGCTTGCTTCGGCATTATGTGGCCCATCCGGATACTTTGCCGTGATGATGTGTTTTGGGGTGGCTTGAGTTGAAAAATCTACCAACTCTTTCAATACTGCAAATTTTACAGAAGATCTTTCTTCATCATTGTCCCCTATGTCTGAGATATAAAGGCAAGTCTCTCCATCACAAGGTCCAATCGCAAGATCTTCCGTATCTTTGGGGGACCAGTCTTCAATTTTAACTTTTACTGTATGGCGGCCTTTCAAGTCTGTGATGTAAAAATACGGACCATCATCGGAGTCGTTCAAATGGTAAATTCTGTCATCAAATTGCCGTGAGATAACCATTCCACTTTCCTCATCCAGCAGATGCGTATCCAGCTGGCCCCAACGGTAGGCTTTTCCCCAGTGGTGAGTAGTTGTGTTTGGCAAAGCAAGGATAGAAAAAGTGGCCAATATTAAAAGTAAGTGATGCATGTTCACCCCCATTTCTATTGGATCTTACGGGGGATCTTATGCCTTCACAAGTTAGAGATTGGTTATGGAGAACGATCGTAATAAAGTAGGGGGATGAAAGTAATTATCGATTTGTGTGTTGTCCCACTAGGTGTTGGCGTCTCTGTTTCAAAATATATTGTGGAATGTGAGAAGGTGTTAAAAGAAGCCGGGCTAAAAACAGCACTGCACGCTTACGGTACCAATATAGAAGGAGAGTGGGACCAGGTCTTTGCCGCTGTTAAAAAATGCCACGAAATAGTTCATAAAATGGGTGCTCCCCGAATCACTTCAACAATTAAATTGGGTACACGTACAGACAGAGATCAAACGATGGAAGATAAAGTCCAGAGTGTTGTTGAGAAGATGAGCTAACGCTTATTGAATCTGTTGCATGATGTTTTGTGCGATTTCTAAAGAGTTAGGGCACTCTTCGCCGTACATCACTTTCCAAAGACGTTCTATTTCGTCTTTTAGATTAGAGAGATTCAATTGTCCGTTGGCATCTTTAGCTTTGAGTACAAATGAAGCGATGCGAGCAGCTTCTGGCTCGTATTCATCTTCAGGAGCACCTTGTGGCTTGCCGGGCTCCACTTTCATGGGATCCCAATAGGATAAAATCTTTAAAATTTGTGTTTTAGTTTGAGCAAAAAGCGGGTGTGCAGCCATCGGGCTTCTCCTTTTTTAACATTAAAAGATTAGTAGCGTTAAGGCTAAAAAGATAGAAAAATCATCAGAAATTAAGAGTTTTTTGACAATTTCGCGAAAATAATGCGATGCATAATTTATAGCCATTCTAACGAATTTTAACGTCTACTCGCTGAATACTGGTGCCTAAAGCCTCGGAATGGGCTTTGCAGTTTCTTATTCTAATGTTGAAAGTCTTATTTTACCTATTTTGTACGCTTTCGGCTTTGTCATTTGGAGCGGGTTTTCCATTTTCTGACGAGCTTATTGAAGCAAGTTTGATGAGTATGAAAACCTATGTTGCTGCTTCTGAGAACGTCAAAAAAGAGAAGTTTGATAAGTTGAAATCTGCACTCAAATTTTCATACTCAGTTACCGCTAATCAAGCTTTTTGGGACTATCTAAACCTTCATTGGGATTCTACCCTTTCAAAAGAAGCGAAAAAACGCATGATGGAACAGGCGGAGGAGCATGCGTTGGCTGAAGCAAATAATAAAATGCAAAAATTTATGCAGATGAAAAACGACGACGGCAAGTTCCAACTTTCAAAAGTATTGAATGAAGCGATGCCATCAAACACAGCGACAGAAACTTACTATGAGCGTGATAAATTCATCGGTGAGGATGGCAAGTTAGATTTTCGTATTGCAGATTTTGGTCTGAATTCCAGTGTTCCGTTGAAAGATAGAATTGCTGCTGATCCTGTGGTTTGGGCGGATGATCATTTTACTGGCACTTCAAAAGAACGGCAGAAAAAAAGCGAAGAGTTAAAAAACCGCTATTATTCGTATTCGGGTACTTATGGTTTTACTACTCATTCTAGCAGCAATACTTCACTAGGAGCCTGCGGTACACCTTCTAGTCAAGCGCCTGCATTGCGTCCTGAGTCGCACGGCTGGAGATAGTCAGATTTTTGATCTGCAGCATCAAGAGAAAGACGAGTACGAACAACCCCAAAATAGGAATACGAATGTATTCGAAGTAATCGTTCAATGTTTTTCCAACGATGGATTCAGTCGTAAAAGCTACCATGAAAAGACTTAAGAAAAGTGCCAGGCCTTCCGCTTTGAAGTAACTTTTATTTGCATCGATTTTTTTCGCAGTTTCACAAAACGCTGGGACGCAGAATACCCAAAAATGCACTCTTGCACTGGGAGTAAGAAGCGCCATTAAAATCATACCCATCGACCAAAGTGCAATGTGCGTGTCACGCAACTTTCTGCAAATAAGAACGGTAATGAAAAATAAAGAAGAAATGCCCACAAATAATGCCGTAGCTAAATACTGTTTGCCCAAAAACACTTTATTTTCCGTATAGGTCGCTACCATGGAAGCAAGACTTAAGATGTCAGGACGCGTGAGTTCATTGTCTGCTTCATACGTCGATACATTTGCGACAAAGTCATGAAAGAAGCGCACATTTGTATCCCATCCATACGCCACTATTGGGGCAAGTAAGGCAAACAGGGCTCCAGAAACAAGACCTAAAATCACGGGCTTTCTTTTCGTTAATAAATAAAACAAGCATATAAACGCGGGAAATATTTTTATACTGGCAATTAAACTAAGTAGAAAACCGGCGAAAAACTGTTGTTTGTCGTCTCCGCGAGATAGTTGCTCTGCATACAGAAATACTGCCATCAACATCAATTGGATATTGTTGCTTTGAAAATTTCCATGTACGGGGTTGATGAGAAAAATAAAAGTCAGAAGCCAAAAGGGAAAAGATTTTTTTAAGGAGGGATAAAATTTGTAGAGAAAGTTAAAAAAGACAAAGAAGCAAAAAGTTTGAAGTGCAATCCATAACCATTTGGATACTTCATAGGAGAAAAGACCAAAGGGCCGGATGAGTAAGAGAGAAAATGGACCGTAAAAATACCTGCCAGCATGGTAAGTGTTTTGTTGCTGATAAGATTCCTGCACATTTTTTACAATGGCAACGGCATAGACTGTTTTGTAATCCACTTCGTATTGTTTTGCGATTCCGATGCACGCAGCAAGTAAGGCAAAAATTAAAACCCACTGGTATTTAGGAATTTTATGCACGATATCTAAAAACTTATCAGCGCGATTCTTTCTGTGTCAATTCAATTTGCGCCTGTTCATTTCCATGTTTACAAGCTCGAGTTCCCGTGTCGTTTGTCCCTGAATCGAAGAGTTTTCCTGAGCGCGTCTAAACAGGTAAGGCATCATTGCTTGCACGGGACCATAGGGGACATATTTGGATACGTTGTATCCGTTTGAGGCCAGATTATAGGTGAGATTATCTCCCATTCCATAAAGTTGTGAAAAACAGACATGTTTGTGTGAAGGGGAAATTTGTTTTTCTAAAAGTAGGGATAAGAGTAATTCGGTGGACTCTTGGTTGTGAGTTCCTGCGCAAAAAGACACAAATTCTAAGTTGTCTACGCAAACAGTCAGTGCCGTATTAAAACTCTTGTCTGTTTCTTGTCGGGTACTAAAGACAGGAGAGGGCGCACCAGAAGCTTTAGCGTGTTCGCGCTCTTTTTCCATATAGGCGCCTCGAACAAGTTTGAAGCCCAAAATAAAATTTTCTTTTTTTGCAATTGCAATCAGGGATTTTAAATATTCCAGCCTATCTGTGCGATAAAATTGGATAGTGTTGTAGACGATTGCTTTTTTGCCGTTATGCTTTCGCATGAGTTCCAACGCCATATCGTCGATAACGTTCTGTATCCAGCTTTCTTCTGCATCAATAAAAATACAGACGTTGTTATCGGCTGCTTTCTGGCAAAGTTCGAACACTCGCGTTTTAACTTTTTCGAAAGAATTTTTTTCGTCTGAAGTTAAAGGGAATTTGGATTGGACTTTTGCAAGTAACGCAAAGTCAGCTACACCCGTGACTTTAAAAACGGTAAATGGAATGGCTTTGTTGCCTTTGGCGAGATTGATAGTTTCCAGAAGTTCAGCTTTGGTGCTGTCAAAAACTGCTTCTGTTTTTGCCCCTTCAATGGCGTAATCGAGAATCGTGCCGACACCAAACCGGGCAAGTTCCTGAACTGTTTTTTGGCATTCCCTTCGGTTACTGCCGCCACAAAATTGCTGGTAAAGCGTGTGTCTGATTAACCATTCAATTGGCAGTCGTATTTTTAAGAGAAAAAGTGTGATCTTTGAAGCAATACCGACGAACCAGGTGAAACTTAAAAGCCAAAAGAGAAACCATGTTTTTTTGACCTGGTAATTCGATTTGGCCTTAAAGGCGACTTCCGTATTTTCAAAGTTCATTACTGTGGAAACGATGCCGGAGCTTTGTCCTGATATCCTTCTCCTTCAAGAGACTTCATCATAGCAACGATGGCTTTAACTTCCGCTTTCGTTAGCGCCAATTTTTTTAACTTGGGGCTAATGTGAGGATTTTTATTTCCGCCTTTGTTGTAGTGCTCTACTACTTCTTCAAGTGTAGCGATAGAGCCGTCATGCATAAATGGGGCATGCTTGTCGACTTCACGAATAGTCGGTGTTTTAAAAGCGCCCGTATCTTCTTTTTTTAAAGATATTTTGCTTCTGCCCAGATCTTTGAATGATTTTGTTTTTGCATTCCAACCTACACCCAGATTGTGGAATAAATTATCGGTGAAATTTTGGCCGAGATGGCAGTTATTGCATTGTGCTTTACCAGAAAAAAGAACATCGCCTTTTTTCACTTCTTCAGAGACAGCTTTTTCATCTCCAGCCTTCCAACGATCATAAGGAGAATTGCCGCTCATGCGGGTTCTTTCGTAATCAGCCAGTGCTCTTGCCACATTTTCGCCTGTGATCTCTTCTGAACCAAACGCCTTTTTGAATTCAGCTCTGTAACCTTTCACTGCGTTCAGGGTTTTAAGCATATTTTCAATGCTGTTTCCCATCTCCACAGGATTTTGAACAGGTCCTAGGGCTTGTTCTTCGAGAGTTTTTGCTCGACCATCCCAGAAGAAGTGTGGGTAAATTGTCCAAGCCAAATTTACAAACGAAGGCGCTTTTCTGCCACCTTTTTGCCCTGCGATCCCTGTCGATACAGGAGTCGGTTCGGAAAAAGCATTTTCTGGTCTGTGACAAGTCGCACAGGAAATACTTCCATCTTTAGACAATCGCTTGTCGTAGAATAACCATCGACCCAGGCGAACTTTCTCAGGCGTTGGAGGAGGGACTAAATCTGTTAGTTTCGAGTCAATTCCCAGTGGAGAATCTGGAATGGGCACAATGGGATTGTCCTTATCCAATGAGGAATCAGTATGTGCCGTTTGCGGCATCAGAAGCAAAGTGACAGTCCAGATTGCACAGATGATTTTTTTCATATGTTTTCCTTATTTATTTTTTGGCATCAACATTCTGTATTGATCCAGTGCCGCTCTGACTTCAATGTCTTCAGAGTTCCCTTCCACTTCAAAGGAGATAGAAATAATTTCTTCGCCTGTTGTTCCTAAGGTAACTTCTGTTGGTTTTACTGGATTTAATTTCATCTTTTCAGAAACTGTTAACGTAGCATGAGGTAATTCTACCACCACATTTTTTAATGTAACAGGTTCAGTTCCGCGGTGGATAAAAATTAGTGTATTGGCTACGCGTGAAGCTTCTAGTTTTAATTCCACTTCTTTTTTACCGCTGATTGCACCCGAGTGGCCGAGAGTAAATGTCGTAGACGGATTTGGAGCAGGCGACGGATTAGGTTCCGGAGAAGGAACTGGTGTCGGTTGCGGCGCTGGAGTGGGTGCTGGTGTCGGAGCCGGTGTGGGATGTGGTGCGGGCGTTGGCGCTGGTGTCGGATGTGGTGCTGGTGTCGGTACTGGCACGGGCGTCGGGTGTGGAACAGGTACCGGTACCGGATTTAATTTGCCCAAGTATTCTGTGTAATAGCAAAGCGTGATAGGAGCGGCTAATGCCATATTGAAGGGAACCACCTTCATGATTAAATTTACTTTTCCATTCACAATAAAAGTACGCACCATACGGGTCGTATCAAATTGCGGGTGGCGAAAGTGGCTGCCAAAGGAGGCATTGTAATAATGCACAGGTGCCCAGGGCTCATAATAATCAAACCACTGTCTTAATTCCGGATCACGCTCGACATCCACTGGTGTGTAGTTGTGGTAGTAATTCTCGGGAACGTTCAATTTGATGTAATAGGTTTGAGAGTCGTACGCGTAGGGAAGCATGTTGGGGTTATACAATTCTTTGTACACATACAGTGATGCCATCGGCGTAAACGGATTATTGTAATGCACGCAATAGCCGCCCCAGTATCCTCTGGTTTCTAAACTTGTCGGGGGAGCACCCGCTTCAAAGCCACGCTCGAGATCGTCAAATAGAGTTGCCTTTGCGTGTACTAGACTCAAAACAACGAGCAATAAATAGAATTTTTTCATGTGTTAACCCCCTCAGTTAATGAATAGAGAATTTAAGGCCGAAAGGGGGCGTTTGTCACTAACGAGCCGTAAGGCTTTGAATACGATTGTTAGGAGTGATAATGCGCAGCGCAAAAGAACCGCTTTGATTGCATTTCTTCAACTGTCAGTGTGATTCGCGCTTGAATTTAAGAACGGGCGAAAGAAGAAGAAGAACAACGGGAAGACCTGCAAAGCAAACCACAATGAAAGCCCCTGCCGGGAGATCCCAGAAATAACTGAGAACGAGTCCTGTGAAGCTGAGCAAAAAGCCAAGTATCCATCCAAAAATTAAACGCGCTTTAATGGAACTGAAAAAAAGCGTGCCGACGACACTGGGAACAATCAAGTAGGCAAAAACTTGCAGCACTCCAGCCATGCTGACAGAAGAAGTAATCACTACTCCGAAAAGTGCGTAAAAAAGAAAATCCCAGACAGCCCTGCCTTTTCTGGTTTTGTGATCAAAAGAAGCTTCCAAAAGTTGTTTTCTAAAAACGTAATGGATGATGGCAACAACGGAATAAATCAGCGCCGTCTTGATGACATCGAACCATGTCACCCACAGCACCTGTCCGACAAGTAAATCTTTGATGTGCTCTGCACCGTGCGCAATTTTATCGACAAGTAGTACTACACTTGCGGACGCAAGCGCATAAACGATTCCGATAATTGCTTCTTGAGAAAATAATTTTTCATGGCGACGGGCCATCGCAAATAGAGCGGCCGCTAAAAAAGTGCTACCAAGTGAAATAAAATAGGTGGCAGCAGAGTGGTGATCAAATCCGAATAAAATGGCAAGAGTGGCACCGAATGCCGCCACTTGCGCAAGACTTAAGTCGACAAAAATTACGCCGCGGGCAAGTACGTGAAGTCCTAGATAACAATGAATGCCAGCAAGAATAAGGCACATGACAAACGGGGCTGCCAGGAAAGTAATGACTTCAGGATGCATTTTTTATTTTCCTTCTATTGTTTTTACAAGTTGCTCATACAAATCGTCGATTGTTTTTACTTCGGGTGCACCATCGATAGACACAGGAACTGAAGCCGAGCGCACTGTAGGAACTTCTTGTTTGATTTTATTTGTCACGGAACTATCGAAATAATTTTCTACTAGAATCAACGGCACTTTTTGAGCTTGAATCAGTTTGATTACTTCAATGATATGGCCGCTAGTCGGCGGAATTCCAGGCTTTGGTTCTAAAATTGCCGGATTTTCTAATTGAAAGCGATTCAAAAAGTAGGTGAGTGTCTTGTGGTAGGTTACAATTTTTTTAATCTTTGTTTTTTCGATGCGCTGTTGCCAAGCTGTAGTTTTGGTTTGCAAACGTGACTGCAAGTTTTTTGCGTTTGTCACAAAATATGCCGCGTTTGCCGCATCTAACTCACCCAATCTTTTTGCAATGTGGTTTGCCATTTCGCCAGCGCGAATGGGATCGAGCCAAATGTGTGGATTACCGTAAGGGTGCACATCCCCGTCCGCGCGGGTGATCTTTCCACTGGGCACTTCCAAAGGTTCGACAAGTGCGCCTACTTCTAAGTAACCGGGTTGTCCTGCATTTATTTTCGGGTTTCTCGAACCCATGATGATACTGGGAAGCCAGCCGACTTCTAAATCCAGTCCGATGGCGATAATCAAATCAGCTCGACTGGCTTTCACCATGAAAGAAGGTTTTGCTTCGATAAAATGTGGGTCTTGTGTGCCTTTGGAAATACTATCTGCCGTAACAAAGTTGCCACCGACTTCTTCCGCAATTGCTTTTAAGTCCGTTGTAGTCGTGACTACATTCAGTTTTGCATGACTAGTGTGCGAAACAAAGAAAACAAGAATCGTAGCAAGGAAAAATGCGTTCAAACGAACCATTTTACACCTCTATTTAAGTCAGTATGCGTGAGCCGGGTGTGCTCCGATACTGATGTTATATTGAAGAGCAATGGCGTGATCTGCATCACTCTTACCCTCAGTCGTCAAATAGTCGTATTGCACTCTCAAACCAGAAAACTCAGAGGGGAAAAAGCCGAGCAAGCCGCTGACTTTGTCTTGGTTCAACGTTGCCGGACTGGATTTTGAAAAACCCGTATGTTCATAGCGGCCTTGAATCCACCAACGCTCTGCAAATTGGTATTGCAACCAGGTTGCTCCTCCGCCCAGCATTTCTGTGGAGTCGCCCGTTGTGGCATCGGTTAAGCCAAGTCGGTTTCCATGCAAGTATTCAGTCGACCAAACAAGGGCATTATATTTTCCACCAACAGATGGACGCCATTTAAAAGTCATGTCTGCTGCGTAAACGCTAGTTGTACTACTAAATTGATTTTTACCTGTAGTGCCGGAAACGCCCAACTCTAAAGTTAAATCATCACTCAGATCGAACAGGTTTTTAAACCGTCCAACGGCACCGATTTCTCGTGAACTCGGACTTTTGTACAGTTGTTCGTTTGAGAGTGTAATCGCCTGCAAAATAACTTCAGAATACCATTTGGTAGGTAGTAAAACTGCTCCTGAAACGCCGATTTCGTTTAACCCTTCATCGCCTAGCAATTTCTGGTTAATGAGGGGAGCATCAATAAAAGGAAATGCATGGGTATGCAGCCTGTTGTGTTTGCCAAGTTCTGTTCTGAACTTTCCTGCCTTTAAGGTAATGGAAGGAAGAGAAATGGTTTCCAAAAAAACTTCTTCAGGATCGACTCCGAATTTTACTTCCGCAGGATCCGTTTCTTGTCTAACAGCTATAATTGTTACGGCACGAATATACGGATCCACATTGGCTGTGAATTGAACTTCTGCTTCTTGCAACGACAACCCATCGTGTGTCCCGTCGGTGCGTTGGGTGGAAGCAGAACTACTTCTTTGCAATAACCCCAAAAAGTTGGAACTGATGTCTGGGTTTAGAACCTTGCTTTTAGGCTGAGTGAAAACATTTTCAGCATGGAGGGTGGAAAGTACAAACAATGGAATAATAAAAAGTAATTTAATCATGCGTGCAGGCTAGTCTTGAGTCGTCAGCCATGCAATAGTTTTTTCAGTGTCCTGACGTTATAATATTTATCTTCGTCAGGATCGGGAATTCTATTTTCCCTAAAAGCGTTTGCTACATCTTGAATCGCGTCTTTAATGGTTCTTCTGGGAACAAAATCTAAAATTCTTTTAATTTTCATCGCACTGATGTGATACGAGCGCAAGTCCTCTGTCGGCTCTATTTCTATAGATAAATGGGGATTTACAGTTTCTTGGACAAGTTTTGCGAGCTCTAGCACCGAGTGGTTAGCACCACAGGCATTGAATATTTCGCCATCAATTAGTGAGGCAGGCGTTTTTAAAAGAAGCGCATATAAATCCGTGATGTCTTCGATATGGATATTAGGGCGTTTCTGTTCTCCTCCGAACACTAGAATCTTTCCTTTTCGTACAGCGAAGTGCGTGAGGATATTCACTGTGAGATCCAGCCGCATCCTTGGCGCAAATCCGCAGACGGTTGCTGGGCGGATGGAAACCGACGTCATTTTTCCTTTATGCTCGGCTAAATACTTTTCTATTGCGACTTTTGATTCTGAGTACAAAGTAAGAGGTTCTAGGGGGAGTTCTTCCGTGACGTCTTTTTCTTTTTTAATCCCATAGACACTGGAACTAGAGGCATTGATGAATCTACTGATGCCAAACTCACGACAAAGATCAATCAGCTTTTCGGTGGCAGTCACATTTACTTCTTTGGTGAGTGCAGGATTTAAATCTGAGCACGGGTCATTGGAAATGCCAGCAAGATGAATTACAGCATCGATATTGCGCAAGGATTTTTCTACTGCTTTGGTATCACGTAAGTCCGCTTTCATTACATCGAGGGATTGAAACTTTGGGAATAAATTAAGATCAGCGAAAAGAAAAGAGTCGAGGACTCTTACAAAATACCCTTTTCTAAGAAGCTTTGGCACTAGCACGCTTCCGACATAGCCAGCACCCCCTGTGATTAAGATATTTTTCATGCTGTGG
Organism: uncultured Pseudobdellovibrionaceae bacterium; assembly: GCA_964396165.1. Taxonomy (GTDB): domain Bacteria; phylum Bdellovibrionota; class FAC87; order UBA2466; family UBA2466; genus CALCZU01. The sequence continues at coordinate 29,743 of CAYNEF010000012.1, read as the reverse complement.
GATAAAGTATTCGTATTCTACGGGGCTGTCATTCATGCGCCGGGTAAAAATCCGGTGAATCATAAACAAAGGTATGGAACTCGCCATTTTCCCCACACGGATCTACGTTCTTAGGCAAATTTTGTATAAATGCCGTGTCATACTCGTGTCCGATTAAATGAGAAGAAAGCTTTGACTCATCCACTGCAACAATGCGGGCCTTGATACCGGATTGGATGATGCGACTTGATAAATTTCGAGTATCTATCCCCCAAAGAGGAAAGATCAGTTTGTACTGTTTTTCAAAGTTATCTTCCCGAAATTTACGGATGTCTTTTAAAAAGAGATCCCCAAATGCAAGATGGGTTAGGCCCTGAGTTTTCAACCGCGATAATGCGGTATGAATGCGTTCCAAATAAACCGTGTTGGGACAAGTGGGGGGAAGAAAAACTTTGATAAGTGGAATCTCTAGTTTCTTAGCCTGCAAATCCAAATCAGATTCCAAAGTTTCATGGATATTTATTTTATGATCGGATTCACGGATAGTCGTAAGTAAGCCCACCACTTCAATCGTAGGGTCTTGTTTTAACAGGTGCAGCATATAGGCGCTGTCTTTACCTGAAGACCAAAATACCAGTGTTTTGTGTTTTAAATCAGCCATCTTGCCGCTCATCTGAAAGTTTGTACCAAGAATATCTTTTTACAAGTGTTAACTGCAAATCCGCGAGAAGCCACAATCTGTAGTCTTCTTCGCGCATAGTAAACAATATGAAATCCTTTTTTAAAGTATTTTGTCTGGGTGTGTTAGTTTTTTGCCTGAATTGTATCTCAAAGCCAGTGGAATTAATGAATGTAGAAAAAGCACGCTACTACCGCTCACTCTTTCCCAATATCAGTGAGCCGGAAATCCAAACAATACTTCAAAATCCAAATACGATGTTGTATGACGCCGAAAGTATTGTACCGGGCTATCAAGATTCGCTGGGAGATCCAAAAGGGTTTCGCCCCAACACGATAGAAAATATTTTAATTGATGCTGCCGTCCCCGGTGGCTGGGCGCGATTATTTGAAAAACGAGGAAGATTCCGTTTTCCCTTTGCTACTGGTGGTGCTGATCTTTCAGACAACCTCGTCAAAATAAATTTTTGGGTTCCACCTATGGAAGCAGGACTAGAAGTTCCTGTAGCTTATTGGCGCACTTCGTTTTCACGCTGGCAGTGGGTTTTCCCAGCCGGTACTAAGATCGGAGAAATTTTAATGAATCGATTTTCCGATGGCGCGCTTGCTGTTTTTGAAATTCGAGTCAGAACACGTTCATTAGTTGGGTGGGAAAATGAGATTTACCGACCCTTTCCCACAGCGAATGATCTTCTTGTTAAAATCCAAACGGAAAATCCACAGTGGGCGTTAAATCCAGAGTTAAAGCAAATAATAGAGCATTTACAAAATCCGAATACCCTTACAGAACGAGTACTGGAAACTAAATCGTATAAGGGCAGTTTCGAGAAAGCGACTGGAGCTCTAGACATAATACCGGATTTTAAAGATGCGGCCTTTGTAAAGCGATTGCTACAGACCACTGTGTTTCGGCCCTGTTCCCAAAGTGTATGGAAATCAAATGGCAAACTCATTACCTATGCAGCAAGCACGCGAGGAAACGAATCGATTGTTCCTCATTTGTACGATGGGGGAATGCTCAAGGTGGATAATGATTCGTGCAAGCGCTGTCATGATCAAGCAGGCAGGCAAATAGGGAACTTTCAAAGCGATTTGGTTGCCTATGGAGAACTGTGGGGAGAAGACGAAATATTTTCCTGGCACCCATTTGAAACGATTAATTTTGTAAAATCCAATGGGGATGTCAAAAATTTCAACGATGATAACCGAAAAATAAGAAAAGATTTTTTAGACGCGGGTTTGGTAAAGCAGATGAACCCGACTTCTCTTCCCAATCAGTATTACAAAACCATTCTACACAAATGGAAGTACACTCCATTCAAAGCTGAAAATAATAAAGGAGATCTAGATGCTAGACAGAAGAGTGTTTATTAAAAATTCACTGCTGGTGGGCATAGGACTAATCATTCCCAAAAGATTTCTTGTGGCAGAACAGGGGGAAATAAGTGAGGCATCCGCACCGGATGAAGATTTTGTAATCCTTTACGATACCTATGCAATGGCACTTTATATGGATGGCTCTCTTGGCCCCAAAACGGGGATCCTGAAAGTAGACTACATCCTTGAGAACAAAGCGCTTAAATTTAAATTTTGGCATGGGCATGGGGGAAAAGATCACGAGTTTGTTTTATTGCAGGAGCATTATGCTGAATTAAAAAAACTGAAAAGAATTTATTTAGAAACCACGATTGTAGACGGACATAAACATAAATTGTTTATTGATCCAGTTGAGGCAAAATGGAGAGTACCTGGTGCTCTCCCCATCAAAGTTCCAACCTAAAATTAACTTTCCAAGCCCGTATACAAAATCTTGTCATGGTTTTAGGCTGAAATGCCGTTTTACGTCGCTTTATCAAGGCGATACCAGCGTATTCATGCCTGTATTCTTGTGGCATTAACCCTGCAATTGTCCCACGGCAGGAGGCCCAAACTTTTTGGGTGTTTAAAAATATGTTTCGGGGATTATCAATCATTGCGTTCGCTTTTGTTTTAGTCATTTCAGCTTGTGGAAAAAAGGATGAGACGGTTCAATCCGCACCTCCTCCAGCTCCCGCACCTGCGGCACCGGCTCCTACGCCGGCTCCTGCACCTGCACCAAGCCCAACACCGCTTCCGATAGCTCCGCAACCCAACAATGGAAATTACCAACAACATAACCCAAATTGTAATGGCAACAATGGTTACAACTACGGTTACGGCAATGGCAATGGATACGGTAATGGAAATCAACAAGGTGGTTATGGTTACGGTAACGGAAAAGGTTACAACTATGGTTATCAGTATGGACGCAACCCACAATGTGCAAATATAGGAACTATGCCTGTATATGATCCTACTGAAACTTATCCTGGTTTTAATGACGGCAATGACTGGCAAGATAGCAACGATTACTGGGACGATGGTAACGACTATTACGGCTGGTAATTAAAAATTTTTTCGTACCTCCTGTTAGAAACCCCTGGTCTGTCTAAGACCAGGGGATTTTTTTTGCTTTAAAAGGTAAGCCACTTTGACTACAGCGCCTGGGGAATGTTACCCTCCTGTGTCATGAAGAAAGTCGAGTCGAACGTCAGTTTTCCCAAGCTTGAAGCCTCTATTCTCGCGTTTTGGAAAGAAAATAAAATCATTCAAAAAGGTCTAAAAGCCAACGAAGACAAAGACGCCTTTCTTTTTTATGACGGCCCTCCCTTCGCGACAGGACTTCCACATTACGGACATCTACTTGCGGGTACTTTGAAAGATATCGTTCCCAGATACTGGGTAATGAAGGGCAAACATGTCGAGCGCCGTTGGGGGTGGGACTGCCACGGACTTCCCGTTGAGTTCGAAATGGAAAACGAACTGGGACTGCACGGACATAAGGACGTCGAAAATTATGGCGTCGCAAAATTTAACGAGGCTTGTAGAAACATAGTTCTTCGTTACACCAAAGAGTGGGAAGAAGTCGTTGAGCGCACTGGACGCTGGGTGGATTTTGAAAACAAGTACCGCACCATGGATACCTCGTTCATGGAAAGCGTGTGGTGGATTTTTAAACAGTTGTGGGACAAGAATTATATTTTTGAAGGCCACAGAGTCATGCCGTATTCGTGGCGTATTGCGACCCCACTTTCCAATTTTGAAGCAGGTTTAAATTACAAAGAAGTACAAGATCCTTCTTTGACCATTCGTTTAAAAAGTACAAAGAGTAACCGCTGGTTTCTCGCTTGGACGACGACTCCTTGGACATTGCCTGCAAACTTAGCACTCTCTGCAAATCCCGAAATGGATTATGTAGAAATTGAAGAAGCAGAAAGTAAGAATCATTACGTTCTCGCTAAAGACAGACTTGCTGCTTATTACAAAGAAGAATCGCTTTATACGGTAGTCAAAACATTTAAAGGGACTGAACTCGAAGGGGAATCTTACGAGCCCCTCTTTCCGTACTTTAAGGAACTGGCAGCACAAGGCGCATTTAAAGTTATTTTGGGCGATCATGTTACGGCTACTGACGGTACGGGACTTGTTCATACGGCGCCTGCACACGGGGAAGAAGATTTTGAAGTCGCCAAGAAATATAAAATCCCCCTTGCAGATGCAACGGATCACGAAGGCAATATCACCGATAAGGCACCTGAGTTTAAAGGTTTAAACATCAAGGACGCCGATAAAGAAATCATCAAGTACCTAAAGCAAAAGGGCAGTGTCGTTAAACACGAAACACTGAACCACAATTATCCTTACTGCTGGAGAAGTGATACGCCCCTGATGAACAAAGCGATATCTACCTGGTTCATCAACATGGAACCACTGAAAAAGAATTTACTTAAGAACAATGCAAAAACGCATTGGGTGCCTGAGCATTTACGAGATGGACGTTTTGGCAATTGGCTTGAAAATGCACGCGACTGGAACATCAGCCGCAACCGTTTTTGGGGAACGCCACTTCCGATTTGGCGTTGCGATAAAACTTGTAACGAAATGCTCTGTGTAGGTTCTATCGAGGAACTGCATAAACTCAGCGGTAAAAAGTTAGATGATATCCACAAACACTTTGTGGACGATGTTGCGATTCCTTGTCCAAAGTGCAAAAAGGCGATGAAGCGCATCCCAGAAGTTCTTGATTGCTGGTTTGAATCTGGTTCGATGCCATACGCACAAGTGCATTACCCTTTTGAGAATAAAGAAAAGTTCGATAAAGCTTTCCCCGCTGATTTTATCGCGGAAGGAATTGATCAGACGCGCGGTTGGTTCTATACGCTTTCTGTTTTATCGACAGCACTTTTTGATAAGCCGCCATTTAAAAACGTGATTGTAAACGGTTTGGTCCTTGCCGAAGACGGCAAGAAGATGAGCAAACGCTTAAAAAATTATCCGGATCCCAAATACGTTCTGGATACCTACGGCGCTGATTCCATGCGCGCTTATCTAGCAAGCAGTCCTGCTTCGCACGCCGAAGATTTAAGATTTTCGGAAAACGGGATTAAAGAAATTATCCGTTCTGTCATGCTGCCTTTTTGGAATGCGTATAGCTTCTTTGTGACATACGCAATGGCTGATGGTTGGACGCCAGAAACTTACGATGCAAAAAATCTGGATAAGCTTGAAAATGATCTAGATAAATGGGTCATCTCCCGTCTCCAGTCTTTGGTGAAAGAAGTCGAAGATCGCATGGAAGTTTACCACTTGTATGAAGTGGTTCCAGAAGTGATAGGCTTTATCGACCAATTAACAAACTGGTACATCCGTTTGAATCGCAGACGTTTTTGGTCGGAAGAAAAAAATCTCGATAAAGAACTCGCCTATACGACCTTGTATTATACTTTGACTGAGTTCAGTAAAGTACTCGCGCCCATTTTGCCGTTTATCACGGAAGAAATTTACCAAAATTTAAAAGATAAAAAGACCGGTAAAGAGAGTGTGCACTTGTGCATGTTCCCTGAGAAAAAGCCGCAGTGGATTCATAAGGAATTAGAAGAGCGTATGGATCTCATTGAGACGGTTGTCTCTATGGGCAGAAACGCTAGAAGCACAAATAATTTAAAAACCCGCCAGCCGTTAAAAGAATTGCTCGTGATTACCAAACACGCAGGCGATAAAAATACGATTGAAGCGTACTCTGAAATCTTGAAAAACGAACTCAACGTAAAAAAGATTTCTTTCACTTCCGACGAAAGCAAATGGGTAAACTTAGGCGCAAAAGCCAATGCAAAAGTCTTGGGCCCTCGATTGGGTAAAAAGATGCAGCTTGTTTTACAAAAAGTACGCGAGCTCACTCCCGATAAAGTGCAGGAACTGGAAACCAAAGGTTCCATTGTCGTCGAAGGGGAAACTGTACAGCTTTCTGAAGTCGTCATTGAGCGATTACCTAAACAAGCAGGCGTGATCCAGACATTTAAAAATGTAACGATTTGGTTGGATACTGCAACCGATGAAACACTTATCAATGAAGGCCGCGCCAGAGAATTTGTGAACCGCATTCAGAAATTAAGAAAAGACAGCGGCTTTGAAGTGGTGGATTCAATCGAAATTTATTTTGAAACGACTGCGGAGCTGGCAAAAGCGATTACGGACAACCACAGTTATATCTCAAGCGAATGTCTTGCGAAGAAAATCGAACTCAGTTCTGGTAAGTCATGGACACAAGAACAAGATATCGACGGAATGCAGATCAAACTTCTCGTCAAAAAAATCTGATTACAAATTTAATTACTATCTAGTTTTAACTTCGTAAGAAGCCAGGAAAAATCGTGCCCTTTCTGTTTTAGCTCATCTATCTGCTTCTGTACTTCGTTAGAGTTAAGTAAGCGCAAAGAGATCGGGTGAAATTTTTTCGCATCGTCTACGGAATAAAGGGAATTTCTGCCCCAAGAGTCAGTGCGAATGGTGTTTGATAAGCCGTCTTCGCTATCAAATTCCACAATCCCGATGACTGGATCTGTTTTTCCACTGGCAGCTACTGTCGCACTAAAAAAATCGGAGGTGAAATAGTTGCCTGTCTTAAAACCGGATTTCACAAGCGTTTTCCAGGTGGTGACATCGGTAGCCACATAGCAGAATTGTGATTTGCGTTTCATTTCCGTCTTTCATCGAATGAAAAAACCGATCTTGGTAGTCCAAGATCGGCTATTCAATTTGATCCGTATTTTACGAGTAAGCTTTAGGGCTTGTAAACAGCGTATGCGGCAGTGGCACCGATGTTATTGCATTTCTTACCAGAGCTGCTGGTGTAGCGCATGCGGATGTAACCTTGCTCACCGAATTCTGTGCCGTGTGAGTTTTTTACTATCCAGTACCCGCCGTCTGCATCGTTATAACCCACAATCGCAACAATATGGTTGGTCATGTTGGAGTTACATTCGTTGTAGATCCCGCTTTTGTAACCGCTCCAAGCACCTGAGGCACTGACTGTTGCAGCAACAGGTCCATATTTTACGATGGCGGCTTTGATTTGCTCTACACTGGGCCCACGTGATTTGCGGCTGCCGACATAACCCCAGGACGCAAGTTTTTCATGCTGAGGGGCGGAAGATTTGCACGAAACGTTTTTTGCTTCGTAAGGAAAATCTTCTTCGTTGTTCGCTCCTTTTTGCAAAAAGAAACCAAACGCGAAATTTCCTCCGTTGCAACTTCCGTAGTCAGGTTGGCAACTGACGACTTGTTGTTCGGACAAATCTTTCACGGTACCTGTCGACATTGCAATCAGCGACTCAACTACAGCGACTGTTCCAAATGCCCAGCAACTTCCACAATACTGCGGTTTTGCCTGATCTTTGACAGGAGAGACAACGCCTTTGTCGCGGTAGTCGATTGCGGCAGGGAGATCTCTGGGGATGGTCATGTCATTCCAGTCTGCCATGTCTTCCCAGCCTTTTTGCATTTTTAAGCCGTAACGTTGTTTTTCACTCAAGCGAAGGGAAGGGTTGTAACCTACTTCGAAGGTCCATTTTTCACGTACAGCCTGTTCTTTCCATTTTTCTATCTGATCAAAAATTTTTCTGTCTTTTTGATCCAGCGAAAACGCTACATTTCCTAGCAGCGCAAAAGCCACTGCGGTTGCAATGAATTTCATATAGTTATCTCCTTAAATTGTTAGTGGGATTGCCTTTATTTAAGTTTAAAGGCTTGGAATGAAACGGTGGGATTCTTGCGTAGTAATGTTAACAGGTGTTTCAATAATTGATGCAGCGAATAATCAGTGGAAATTGTCGACAAACCAAAGGCTTGCGTGCTAATTAGCTACCTTAAGTTTTGCTTAAGGGTCCATAGCTCAACCGGATAGAGCACCTGATTTCTAATCTGGAGGTTGTTGGTTCGATTCCAACTGGACCCAGTTTCTAACCCTACCGACCATTTACTTTTGAAAAGCCATGATGCTTTAAGTGTGTAGAAATGTATCTGCTCAGTGGAACCTTGTACGTGCGAGGAGTAATTTAAAAATTCTTCGATGAGAACTGCTCTCCCAGCCGCGTTGGGTCGCTACCCAGACTTCGAAAAGAACTGAGGCCACTTGGCCTAACTTTTTGTCAGTGCTTTAGCGATGTGATGAGCAAAATACACAAAATATATTTCTAAATTCAAAAAAATATTTTTTTATATTTATTGGGGAAAATTTTTTCGAAGTGAATCTCGTATCGCGTTGGGTTGCTGGCAAAAAAGAATGGCCAAGTGGCCACTAAATTGACACGAAGTCTGGGGAGCGACCCAACGCGGCTGGGAGAGCCGGGCCTCTCGAAGCCTTACGAACCTTGCACGTGCAAGGTAGCTTGTTCTTCGTTTCTTCTCTCACTAACTCTGACTAGATTTGATATTTCTCTTCGGCGACATTTGTTAACGTCTAGACTTATTCCTATCTCGCCCCAGTCGCATTTTGCCCCGTAAAATTATTTCACGTGATTTGGTGCGTTTATGTAAATCACTGCGTGCAGAAATAAAAAATTCATTGGCCGTTTAATTGCATTTTACATTTAGCAAGTGGGTGAACTCTCACTCACTGTTCATAGTGCAGCTCATTTGTTTCAGGGGGAGATATTTGGGCCGAGATCTATCTCGAGCACTGTGAGGGATGGAAAGGAAATGACCATGAAAAAAGGAAATATGTTCGCGCTGGTGGTGCTCATGGTGTCGTCTCTTGTGAAAGCGGATGACATCTATCTGGGCCAACCTGGCTATGGAGGTACAGGTTGTCCCCAAGGGACTGTATCCACCATTCTTAGTCCGGATGCTAAACAACTCAGTGTCTTGTTCGATGCTTACACTGTAGAAGCCAAAGGAAGTAAAACCGTCGACCGCAAGAGTTGCAACATTGCAGTACCGGTACACGTTCCTCATGGCCTCAGTGTTTCCGTCTTGCAAGTGGATTATCGCGGGTACAACAGTCTTCCACGCGGTGCTACTTCAGACCTGGGTGTAGAATATTTCTTTGCAGATGCAAGGGGACCTTCTACTACCAAAACATTCTACGGCGCACTGGATGACAATTACTATGTTTCCAACAAACTCATCGCTTCTGCACTTGTATGGTCCAAGTGCGGAACGGATGTGAACTTAAGAATCAATTCCAACATGCGCGTAAAAACAAACAGCTATGGTCAACAAGCGATGGCTTCTGTCGACAGCGTCGATATGAGCGCAGGACTTGTCTATTTACTCCAATGGAGAAGTTGCCGTTAATCGTTAAAAGGAGGAGGGTCTGACAACCAAGTCAGGCCCTCTTTTTACTTTCTGCAAGAAAAACTATATTAACGCAATGCGATGCACTGTAAGATGCTATTAATAATACTGAATTTAAGTCTGATTCCCACTCGATAAACTCACATTATTCTTTGGAAAACCGGCCTTCTTTTGCTAATGTCGAAAACCTATGGCAACAGAAATTAGTCACTGCCGGCTCTGCAAGAGCCCAAAGCTAGAATCTATATTGGATTTAGGGGAACAAAGTTTCACAGGCATCTTTCCTAAATCAGAAGAACAGGTCGTACCAGTTGGTCCGTTGAGACTGATCAAATGCGAAGAGTGTGATCTGGTTCAACTCGCCGACTCTTTTGATCTAAGTCAAATGTACGGGATGAATTACGGTTACCGCTCGGGACTAAACCAATCCATGGTGAGGCATTTAAAAGGTAAAGTGGAAAAGCTTTGCCAAAAATATTCACCGAATGCAGGGGATCTCATCATCGATATCGGCAGCAATGACAGCACCCTTTTGCAATCTTATCCGCTTTCTGGATTACAGCTTGTCGGTGTGGATCCTTCCGGCATGAAATTTAAGCATTACTATCCGGATGACGTAACGTTAATCCCTGATTTTTTCTCCGCCAAAACAATTGAAAAACACTTGGGCGGCAAAAAGGCAAAACTCATTACAAGTATAGCGATGTTTTACGATTTGGAAGATCCGTCGCAGTTTGTAAGAGAGATTGCTGATATTCTCGACAAAGACGGAGTTTGGACACTCGAGCAAAGTTATTTGCCTAGAATGCTCGATACGCTCTCGTACGATACGATTTGCCACGAGCATCTCGAATATTACGCGCTTAAACAAATCAAGCGCATGATGGATGAAGCTGGTCTTAAAATTGTAGATTTAGAATTCAACGATATTAACGGCGGTAGTTTCTCTATTTCTGTAGCGAGAAATGAAGCCAGTTACCCAGAATGCACTGCACTTATTAATAGCGTGCTTGCAGACGAGGAGAAACGCGGGCTTTCTACTCTTGCCCCGTATTTGAAATTTAAGAATGAGATGGAAGCACACCGCATTCAAATCATCCGCTTCTTTGAAAACGCAAAAAAACAAGGCAAGACCGTAATTGGTTGCGGCGCTTCCACTAAAGGAAACGTCCTTTTGCAATATTGCGGAATTACCAAAGCTGAAATGCCTTGCATCTCTGAAGTGAACGAAGACAAATTCGGCGCATTTACTCCTGGGACGTTAATTCCTATTGTGAGTGAAGCCCTGGCAAGAGAACAAAGCCCGGATTATTTCTTCGTACTGCCCTGGCATTTTCGCGATGGGATTATCAAAAGAGAAAAAGACTTCCTGGACAAAGGCGGAGAAATTGTATTCCCACTTCCTCGGTTCGAAGTCGTCTCTCAAAAAGGATCTCACTACCCGAAAGCAGGTTTCGCTGTAGTCGACAACACTAAAGAGAACCTCTCCAACCAACCGACTTTTTAAAAGGCATTCATGAAAAAAGTACTGATAGTTGGAGCGAACGGACAGGATGGAAAGCTGTTAAAAGAACAGCTTTTACAAACTGGCGCCGAGCTCTGTCTTGTCAGCCGCACTAGTACTTTTCTCGAACCAGCACACACGGAAACTGAAATTATTGATATCTCTGATTTCGAATCCGTAAAAAAAGGAATTGAAACCTTTCGACCTGACGAAATTTATTATCTCGCGGCTTACCACCACTCATCCGAAGACAAGGTTCCCGATGATTTGGAATTGTATAAAAAAAGCTACGAAGTAAACGCATTCTATGTTGTGCATTTTTTAGAAGCACTGAAACAGCTTAAGTCCAAAACAAAGTTCTTTTATGCCTGTTCTTCCCACGTTTTTGGAAATCCAAAAGAAGAGTTGCAGGATGAGAACACTGCTTATCGACCTGTAAACGTCTATGGCATGACAAAACTAGCTGGTCTTCTTGCCTGCCAACAGTATAGAAGACAGTACGGTGTCTATGCCTCTGTAGGTATTTTGTACAACCACGAGTCCAACTACCGCGCTCGCAAATTTATCTCGAAAAAAATCGTGGATACTGCCTGGGAAATTAAACAGGGAAAAAATGGCAAGTTAGAACTGGGTAGCCTTTCTGCCATTGTGGATTGGGGATACGCTCCCGATTACGTAAACGCTGCTCAAAAAATCCTCGCCTTGGATACGGCAGACGATTTTGTGGTCGCTACAGGTGAACCACACACGGTGAAAGAGTTTGTAGAATACGTTTTCGAACTTCTGGATCTTAAAATGGAAGATCACGTTGTAGAAAACGGTACTATTATGACCCGCTCTAGCCTTCCTTTGATTGGAAGTGCAAAAAAATTAAGAGAAAAAACCAACTGGAAGCCCAGTGTAGATTTTAAAGGGATGATTGAAAAAATGATTGAAGCTAAGAAAAATGAACGGTTGAATGACACTCTGGTTTTTATTCCTACTTATAACGAACGGGATAACGTCACTCCTCTCTACGAACGTATTGTAAAAACAGGTTTACAGACGGATATTTTGTTTCTGGATGATAATTCTCCTGACGGCACTGGAGAAGTCATTGATGGAATTACCAAAAATGACCCTACTGTGCGTGTGATCCACCGTACAGGAAAGCTTGGAATTGGAAGTGCGCATAGAGAAGGCTATATGTGGGCAACTGAGCGCGGCTATAAAACTTTGGTTACGATGGATGCGGATTTCACCCATACCCCTGAAATAATTCCGACTTTAGTCAAACGCGCTGAAACAAGCGATATGGTTATTGCTTCTCGCTATCTAGAGCAAAACGGTATCAAAGACTGGAACCCTTTTAGAAAATTTTTAACCTGCACTGCACATTTTTTAACTACAGTGCTTCTCGGTCTGAAATACGATACCACCGGCGCCTTTCGTGTATATCGATTAGATAAGATCAACAAAAACTTTTTAAACAAAGTTCGTTCAAACGGTTATTCGTTCTTTTTCGAAAGTATCTACGTACTACATAACTTGAATTACAAGGTGGATGAAATTGCCGTTGTCTTGCCTACGCGCGCCTATGGCAGCTCTAAAATGAGTTACCGCGAGATGTTTAGAAGCTTAAGACTTCTCGGTGTATTATCGATGGAGCGCTTCATACAAACTGTATCCTTTCTCCCAAAGAAAGCTGTGTCTTGAGCGAAACTCTTACAAGAGACAGTGCTGAATGGGATGCCTACTGGCGGAAAAAGAACCGAGGTGGTGTTCTTTATTCTTTAGTGGCCGAATTCTACAGAAAAATTATCATTCGCCCGAATTTAAACCATTTTATTCGCAAATATATCCCTAAAAATTCGACGATCTTGCACGCCGGTTGTGGCAGCGGACAAGTCGATAGCGATATTTGCAAAGAATATAATATTATCGGAATGGATATTTCGCCAAAGGCGCTCGAACTGTACAAACAGACCAATACAACGGGCACTACGCTTTTAAGCAGTATTTTTTCTATCCAGATGCCTGATAAAAGCCTGGCAGGTATCTATAATTTGGGCGTGATGGAGCATCTAACGGAAGATCAGATTCAGACAACGCTTGTAGAGTTTAAACGAGTTCTAAAAGATGATGGGCATATTGTTCTTTTTTGGCCACCAGAATTCGGTTTAAGTGTCTTGTTTTTCAAATTCCTTGTGAAAGCTACGAAACTATTCACAGGGAAAGATGTAAAATTTCACCCCGATGAAATAGCACGTGTACAGTCTAAACAAAGCGTGACTGAGATTTTTAACCGCGGTGGTTTTCAAGTCGTGGAATACAGCTTCGGACCCCGCGATGTGTTTACCTATTCGATTATCGTAGGCCGTAAGTAATCTTTTTAAGATAGCCTTCTCGTTTATCTCATCCATCTTCCGCTCTTGGGGCACAACCTACGATGTGACATTTTAATTTAGCCAGAGCGTCCTATAGGGGTGCTTTCTAGAACAATCTTTCAAACAAGATCTGGTAGAAATTACCCTTATAGGACGCTCTGGCCTCCAAATGTTAAATTGACGTAGGTCGTACCCCAAGAGCGGAAAGTGGATGAGGGTTGCTAAAAAGCAAAATCCAAACAGCAGCGACAAACCGTAATATTATAAACAAAAAAAAGCCCCGCCCTTCGTAAAGAAGAGCGGGGCGATAAGTTTTTTACTTACTTCGCATCATGCTGATTCAACAAGCGTGGTGCAAGCAAGGGATCAGAGAAGAGAATGTACATCTTCACATTTTCTGGAGCCTTGCCGCCCGCATCTTGAGTCAGCTTGTTGTTTGCAAGCGTATAGATGTTGCCGATAGACAAATCATCAGACTCTTCGAGGAATTTGAACAAGTTCAAATCAAAGTCATGATTGACGCTTGTATAAGACGGCTCAGTTGCACCGAAAGTGCCTACAGCTCCTTTTAAAGAAGTAGGATCTTCATTGGGGAAAAGTTGTTTTTCCACAAGCGATGGGGTGTCTAACTGAATAGAACCGTTGTCACAAGCGACGTTGAACACAAAAGAGAGAGCTGAAATTTCATTTGGCATTTGATCAACTTCTTCAAAGCCGAACGATTTATTTTCAGAATCCCATTCAATCCAAGAGTTATCACTGCCGTGGCCTCTGTAATTGATGATGGCGTACTCTGTTTTTGCCTGGTCGAGTACGTCTTTGTTCTTCGCACCTGCACCACCGTATTGGGTAGTGAAAGCAAATTCTCTTGGGTTAGCAGCTTTTTTGATGTTCTCCTGGTTTTCAGTGTATTTTCCCGGATAGTCTTCGTTATGCGCGACCAACATCACCTTTTTATTGGTTTTGCCTTCTGCTTGCAGTTCTTTGTAACGAATAATTTTGTTCACCATGAGTTCTGCTTGAGAATTTGTGGTGGCAGGTATTCTGCCTACAGCGGTATCGGAGATTTCATCGTCTCCAGATAAAAGACTGTAGAAGAAGTCGCCCGAAATCCCGTCGATTTTTTGTAGCGGGATGTCTTTTTCGTTCCCCAGAAGAAGGACGTTGTCCAGACCAGTGCGTGTGTATTGTTCTTGAATCAATTTTTTCACATCTTCCGGTTTGGAATCTTGTTTTACTTCCGAGTAGTGAATGAGCACTGCTTCTTGGCGGTAACGATCGCCCAGCTTTTTGGCATAGCGTTCAAACTTTTGCGGATACAAGATCATGTAATTTCTCTCGCGAGAACGGCTAACGAGAGTGACAAATTGTTTGCCGTTTAGCGCCAGCTCGGAAAGTTGCTTGCGAGAAAATTCAGACAACTTTGTTTGAAGAACTGTGCTGTCTGTTGGGTTTTGAGCCACAATCTTCACATCTGCATTTTGAAATACAGTGAGTTCTCTTTTAGCTGGATTGTACTTCGCAGGGATGAGAGTGACAGGAAGCAAAGTTGCTTGTCCCAAGCGAATCGTTTTACCGACTTCTACTCTTTCCACTTCATTACTATCCATTGCGTAGGCACTTTCTGCCTTCACGAAGGGAAGTTTTTGGCCGTTGTCTAAAGTATCAGGCTGTACTGGGTACAATGTAACGTTCTTGTACACGACAGGGTTAGAAAATGTGGGGACTACTTGGTATTTAGCGGACGGATCAATCGCAATCCATTTATGGATGCGAGGAATTTCCGGCTGTCCAATCTTATCGGCCTGTACAGACGAAGCAAGACTGGAAAGTCTTCCGAATTTTTCAAGCCCTACAGTCAGCGTCTCGAGTTTTGTTTCTGCTTTCGACGCTGTAAACGACATGGTCATGTTGTAAAGATTTTCAGCTTTGATTTGAACGTCAGCGGCAAAGATCGCAGTGGACAAGAAACTTAACAAGATACTGATTTGTATTTTCATTTATATTTCCCCTTAAGTGAAACAATACTCGTGTGACACAAAAGAAGTATGCAAATTTTTTGTCGAAAATTAACGGAAGTTAAAAGTGGCTAATGCGTTGTGTTAATTAGCTCTGAAATGCAGTCTTCGAGTTTACTAGCAACAAGCTCAGAGCCGGGTTCATTAAAGTGGACCTCGTCGTAAAAGCTCTTTTCACTCGGAGGAATTTGGCTGTTCAGATCACACAGCGGGATGGAATACGCTTTTGCAAATTCTTTCAGTTTTAAATTGTACACTTCTGCAACTTTGATCATCGATGCAAAATCAAGAGTGTAATTTCCATTAGGAGGTGTCATCCAGAAAGTTTTTTTCGTTTTCTCACTCGCCTCCGCTTTGTAAGCATTGGGCTGAGTCAGAAACACGCATTGCACATGGCTCTTATCGCAAAGAGCAGCGGTTTTTTCGAGGTAAGTGCGGTATTCGGGAAGAATATCCTCCGGTACATACTTTCTGACATCTTGTCTTGTAAGCGTATTATTTTGCTTGGTGAAATATTCGCCTTTTTCTATTCTTGTAACAGAAGAGTTTTCTCCTGTGTCTGTCGCCTTTTTAAAGGGCAGGCTTTGGAGGGCCAGACCGAAAAGTGAATTTCTTAGATAGAGTTTTGTGACTTGATAGTATTCGAGACCAAACTTCTTATAGAACCTGTTATGCACTTCAACGGAAGAATCAAATTGGTTTAAAATATCTTTGTTCCAGTCATTCACTCCGATGAGAAAAAGCACCATGTCGGGTTGGAGTTTCAATACTTTTTTAAAATTATCATAGATGTGTGCCATCCTAAGCCCCGAGACAGAAGCATTGATTACTTCGACGGGCATTTGCAGTTTTTTTGTCAGCTTTTCTTGCAATAGATGCGGCCAGGTCTTGTGATCATCGATGTATATCGATTCAGTCGTGCTGGCTCCGAGAGCAAAAATACGGTAACCGGGCGATTTTTTCTGGTATTCAATATTTTTCGTAGTGCGAAATCCAAACGCATCGGTTGTGATTGTTTGTATTCCCTGAATGCCGGGCAATCCATCGCCCTGTACATCAATTTGGTAATGAATGTTGGGCGTCAGATGGTGGTAGTGCTGGTATTTGTAATAGGAAAGTACCGTTTGAGAGACGAGAAAAATACCGAACCAGACGGTATAAACACGAAGGAGCTTATTTTTAGTGGCGAATGAGAGAAGGGGAAGTGCATACAGAACTGTCGAGAAAATCCCCCATTTGTAAGCTTCCCTATCATACGTAGCAATGCCGAAAAGCAGGCAAAGTACAGCGAGAATAAAGGGAAGGTGTCGCATCAGGTTTGCATTAGTCTATCAAAGATTTGGCGACTTTGGGAATGCTCACGTCAAAGCGGTAACTGACAGACATGTGCCCGTCGTCGAACTCTTCATAATTGTGAGTCACACCGGCTTTTTTTAGCTCTTTGGACATGGCCCTTGCGCCCCATTGCAGACCAAACTCATCCCGATTCCCACAGTCTATATAAAGGAGTTTCATTTTTTTCAGCGCGTCTGCGTGCTTTGCAATCATCGCGACGGGATCCCATGCCCGCCATTTTTCCCAAACTTCAAATTTGAATACCCCTGTTTCCAAATCTACCGGAAACTCGATACCCATCTCGCACTTTGGGTTGGGGGAATAGTGGGCCGCCATCGCAAGAATATTCAATGTGTCGTGGTAGCCGCGCCTTTTGTGGTTTACGTCTTTCCAAAAACCATCGAGCCACTTCTTTGGCCCCCCTGCTTTTTGAAAGGCGTCGAGCGCTTTTCGTAAGTCGGGCAGATAACCCAATTCGAAATTTGAGTCGCCCGAATGGCAGGCAAGGGCTTTGAACTTGTCCGGGTGTCTCATCCCCAAAACCATCGAGCCATAGCCGCCCGACGATTTGCCCATTACTCCCCAGGCTGAAACCTTAAACTTACTTTCTACAAACGGCAGAATCTCTTGGGTGAGGTAATCCTCATAGTTTCCAATAGCGCTCGAGTTAATGTACTGGCTTCCGCCCAAGCGGTTAAAGCAATCGGGTGCCACCAAAATCAAGGGGGGGCATGCGCCGGATTCAATCAATCGGTTGATTCTTTGGTCGAGAGCTTCTCCTAGCGGATCCCTGTTAAAGAACGAGGAACCTGTGCCAGTAAAGCCGTTTAAGGCGAGCAGGGCAGGGTAAGATTTTTTTGAATCATATCCGGGGGGCAAATAAACATAGAGATCGCGATTAGAAGTATCTCCCAGCGGGTTGTTTTTCAAAACTGCGCTTTCGTGTTTTAAAATTTCTACCATCCACCCAGTGTAGTTTCACCTTCTTACAGGGTCAAACTGCACCTACCCTTTTAGAGCAGCGTAAAAAGGTGGCGAAATGGCCCCGGTCTTTCGAAACTCAAGCCTGACAAAGGTTGGCATCGTCTTTGCTCTTATAAAAGATCAGGAGGAGTAGAAGATGACAAAAGACAGATTCCTAAAAACACAACTAGTTTGGACTGGAGTGGTCTATGGAATTCTGTTCACAGTACTTATCAGTCTACTCAACCAAAAGTTTGAAATAACGAAAACGCGAGTCTTTGGTGCGAATGCAGTCCAGCCCCAAATCTTCTTGAATTAACTTACCCAACAACCAACCAGGGAGGCGGGAATAGCACCCCCCGCCTCTTCACCTCCCCACTGCTTAAATTTAATATTAAGCTTAATATTAATATTAAGGGTTTCTTTGGAGTATAATTTCGGGATGGGGTTTACGTTTAATCTTCAAATCGGGGAGTTTTCGTTCGTAATTCAGTTGGAAAGAGAAAAAGCGCCAAAGACCTGTGAAGTGTTTCTTAAATTTTTGCCCTTTGAAAATAAAATCATTCAGGCGCGGTGGAGTGGAGATGCTGGGTGGGTGCCGCTCGGAGATTTAAAACTGAATTTAGTAGAAGAAAATAGTAAAAATGCGCCATTAGCTGGAGAAATACTTCTTTATTCAGGAAGTATCAGTGAAACAGAGGTTTATATCCCGTATGGTTTTAACCGGTTCGCGTGTAAAGACGGCCAATTGAAAGGCAACCACTTTGCTACTATCATAGAAGGAAAGGAAAAACTGGCTGAACTCGGCAAAAAAATTCTCTGGCAAGGTGCTCAGACAATTAAATTTTATTAAAGGCTAATATGATGAAACTTATTTCGCTCTTTTTTCTATTTTGTACACTCAGTTTTGCCGGGCAAACTCCGAATGTGATTCTCGTGAATCAGGAGGGAAAGCCTTTTCAGATATACGATTTGAGGGGAAATTATGTATTTCTCTCATTCATCTATACACGCTGCCCACTTCCTCAGATGTGCCCACTGACCGTGACTTTAAATAAAAAACTCGCCAAAGAATGGCCAAAAAAATTCAAGAAGAAGCCGCTGAAAATCCTTATGTTGACGCTCGATCCGGAATACGACACGCCTAAAGTGATGAAAGAATTTGCAGTAAAAAGAGGGCTAGATTTAAACCAGTTTGTTCTGGCTACTTCCAACTCGCAGGTTTTAAATGACTTTGGTACTTTTTTCCAGGTGGTAAAGCGCGTGGAGGGGCAGGGGATGATCGGACACAACCTGATTTCCGTATTGCTCTCACCCAAACTCGAAGTGATACAAAGTTTTGCGGAAAATCAGTGGAATCCAAATAAGGTATTTCAAGCCGTGGAAAGTCTACCGTCTACCAAATGAATTTGGATGGGCGCGCGTTTCGCGTAGTCCGGATCGTGCGTGACCATAAGAACAGTCATCCCTCGTTCCTGATGCACACGCTCCAGAAGCTTCATTACATTATCTCCAGAAACAGAATCCAGATTCCCCGTAGGCTCGTCGGCAAAAAGATATTTGGGTTTCATGATGAGTGCACGTGCGATGGCAACACGTTGCTGTTCCCCTCCCGATAGCTGACTGGGGAGTCTATTTCGTTTATCCAGCAGTTCAAACTCTTTGAGAAGTTCCAGAGCATCCTTCTCATAATTTTCCTTGCGACCAATCTTCATTGTCGGAAGCAGCACGTTTTCCAATGCCGTTAATTCCGGTAAAAGGTAATGAAATTGGAATACGAAACCCGCTTTTTGATTTCTAAATTGATGTACTTCTTTGCTAGTCATGGCACCGATGTTTTGACCGTCTATGGTGACAGTTCCTTTTGTTGCGTAGTCCAAAGAACTCATTAGATAAAGCAGCGTACTTTTGCCTGAACCGGATTTACCGGTTAACGCAACGAAACTGCCTTCTTTCACTTCCAAATTCATTTGGTGCAGTACAGTCGTTGGAGGTGTTCCAAAAGATTTCACTACATTTTCAAGTCTGATACTCATGCTAGCTAGACTCCGAACGGATAATATCAATTGGAGTCAATTTGCCGGCTCCGCGAGCCGGGATCCAGCTTGCTCCAACAGACGCACCAAATGCCAGAAAAAAAGCGCGTATATAAATTTTAGGATCAAAGGAAATCATCATTGTGCCGCCACCAATAAAGCGCGCAGAAGATACTTGTATCGTCGACATATAAAGACAGGCAAGATAACCCAGTGCGACTCCCAAAAGTCCACCTGCTATGCCTAAAAATATTCCCTGAATCAAAAACAGATTGGTCACGTCATGCGGCTCGAATCCCACACTTCTTAAGATTGCGATTTCTCTTCTTTTATGTGTGATGGACATGGACAGCATGTTGTAAATTCCAAAGCCCGCTACGGTTAAAATGGCAACCGTCATCGCAAAGCGCACAATATCTTGAGTTTTGAATACCGACATCGTGCCTTCGTTTGCTTGGCTCCAGCTGCGCACTTTTTCCTGTGAATATTGCGACCACTGATCAGACACGCCATCTGCTGAAGCGACATCATACAATCTAACCGCAATGTCAGATATCTGGCTTGGGGTGCGGTTGATTTTCTGCACATCTCCAAGGCTTGCAAAAAGTGTCGTATCATCCAGTCCCTTTACTCCAATCTTGAAGGAGCCAACTACTTTCATAGGTACCGGTTCTGCTTTACCAATGGAAATGAGAAGTGTTTCCGATACGCGAGCGCCTAATTTTTCAAGCAGTCCGCTTCCCACTAAAATTTTGCCACCGCCAGAACTGATATCGGTGAAGCTGCCTGAAAGCATGTAGTCTTGAATATTGGTTACTTTCATTTGTCTTTGTGGAACTGAGCCGATTAAACGTCCGGCAAGTGAAATTTTTGCGCGGGATACTAGAACTTGCGTAACCAGTTGTGGGGAATAGGCGTCTATTCCCGGATCTTTTTCAAAACGGTTAAACCACCCTTGAGGGTAAGTGATAAAACTATTGTCTCTTCTTCCCGAGGGAGGAGAAATCCAAAAAACGTGATTGGCGTTCGGGTAAAAATCAGAGTCTAACGAGTGTTCCGTTAAGATATCTTCTCTGGCAGAGATGCGTACATGCGAATCGTTGTTAACCAGTTGATCGATAATAAATGTCTGAAATCCGAGCATCATCCCCGAGATCGCAACAAACCCTGTAGCGCCTAGTGTGATACCAAGAAGCATGAAGAAGGTTTGCTTTTTCTTGCTGGTGAGATGTCTGATTGCAATAAAAAACATTTTTTATTTCTTACGGAGGACGACTTGATCCTCCCATTTTAGGTCACCGCCGGTTATTTCGGCTTTTTCTCCATCCACTACGCCGACAGTGACATCTACTTTTATTTTTTTATTCCCGCGCAGCACAACAACTTTACCTGAGGAGATTGCAGATACCGGAATCAACATTGCTTCTTCTTTTTTGCCAACTTCTATCGCTGTGTCCGCTGTCATTCCGATCAATACACCTTCTGGTAATTTATCTATATCAATGTGTACGAGAAACTGTCCGTCTTTAGGAAAAAGTGTGCGAACGGAACCTTCAAATTTTTGACCTCTGAGGCTTTCAAAAGTGAGTGTGGCTTTTTGCCCCTTTTGCACACGCAGTGCCGCTTGTTGTTCGAGCGATACTTCTAAATAGGGCCGCGAATAATCAACTAGCGTAATTACAGGAGACTGTGGCGGGATGAGCTCGCCTTCTTTAAAAGGGATGGAAGTGACCGTTCCATCAAAAGGTGCTTTGGAAATTCCATTTTCTGTTTTGACAAGCGGAGTTCCTTGTTTCACCTCTTCCCCTTCACGCACTAAAACTTGAAGTAAGGGAAGGGCTACGCCAAATGTCTGTCTGTACGTTTTGGACGAAACGACCGTTCCCAGTCCATAGACAGCTTCCACGATAGGACCTTTAGTAGGCGCTGCCATCGGGATTTGAGATTCGCGGTATTCTCGGTAGAAATAAATTCCTGCGAGAAGGGTGATAACCAAGGAAAGTGTAATTATGATCTTTTTCACACAATCTACATTAGACGAGTTATCGACGGACGTAAAAAAATATACTTATTAAAGTATGGATTTAAAAAATGAAAAAAAAACAATAATAAAACGCTAAGCGTCTAACGTACTGTGCCGATAGTACTTATGCATGTCAAACACAGCATTAAAAATAGACTTTCAAGCGCTCGAATCCCAAAAAGAATTTCCAGTCTATAGTTTGCTTACAAAAGTCTTAATCCAGTCTCTTTGCCCTATTTTAAAAAGCGAAATTGTTTTTGGAAATGTCGAGACGACAGATCCAGGAGAAAAATTTGGTTACTGGATTGATGCAAAAATAACAGGGGATTTGGAAGGAACTCTAGGAGTAGGGGCAGACAGTTCCACATTAAAAGCTCTCGCGCTCACTCAAAAAATTAAAAAAGCAAACGGTCAACCTGATATTGAACAGGCTTTAGTCACGATTCACGAAGCGCTTGCCGTTGCAATGGAAACTCAGTTTGCGGAAGAAGATTTCAAATGTGATTTGAGAAAAGGCACAGGGCTTGTAAGCGATTATATTTTTAATCCGCCCAATGATCCGTTCTTTATGTGCCCCGTAGAAACAAAGTTTGGCGTTTTTCGTGTTTATTTTTCTTTTAAAGCATCTTCACACGAATTGATTGATGAATTGTCTTCTCACGGAAAAATTGTTGAGCCCAGAAAAATCCGTGTGTACGCATCCCAACTTGAATCTTTGTTTTCCAACATCAAGGGTCTGGAGAAATTGGAGACGCGTCTTTTGACTGGCCCTCAAGTAAGAAGCCAGATGCGCAGCCAGATTAAAAAACTAAAGCGCATGCTCACTCAATTAAAATCCGAATCTCTGGAAACGCTTTTTTCTCCTGCTAAGAAATTAACGACTGAAATTGCAAAATCTCAAGGCAAACAAGTAAAGTTCATCACCTGTGGCACGTGGCTATTCATGGATAAATCCCTTTTGAATTACCTCTATGAGCCGGTACTGCATCTCATCAGAAACGCTGTCGATCACGGAATAGAAGATTCCAGTGAGCGCGAACGCAATGGTAAAAATCCTGTCGGCACTGTGAAGTGTCTTGCGGCATTTAATAACCAGGGTTTAAGACTGATTGTTAGCGATGATGGACGTGGACTTGATTTTAACCGCATTCGTCAACAAGCGGTGGCAAAAGGATTTTACACGCAAGATGAAGCTATCGGTAAATTATCAGACGATTTAAGCGAGTTGGTGTTTAAGTCAGGCTTCTCCACTCGTGAAAAAAGCGACGCCGTCTCAGGCCGTGGCTTGGGGTTGGATGTTTGTCGAAGAAATATCACAGCGATTGATGGCACAATCAAAATACTTTCCACTTCTGCAAAAGGCACTTCTTTTGAGATTCTCATTCCGCTGAACGAAGATTTTTCTCTTCAAAAAATGCAAAGTATTGAAGAGGAAGAAAATACGGAAGATGAAAAAAACAGATTGATGGATGATTTATCTGGCTACATCGAACAACTGGTCCGTGTGCTCATGCAGTTTAAGAGCGAAAACACAGTAGAAACAGCTTACGAAGGCTACAGACTAGCGCACTCAATCAAGGGAGTGACAGGATTTATCGGTTGGAACCGTGTGGCAGCCTTTTGTCACCATTTAGAAGATGTACTTAAACTTGTTTCTGAGAAGAAAATTCCCTTTGGTGAAACATTAAGCGATTTACTACTAGAATCTGGAAAAAACCTGTCCGATTTTTGTGAATCCTCCAGAACTTCAGCCAGTTTTTCGTTGTATAAAATCAGATCGCTTGAAGCAAGACTGTTGCAGCTTGTTTGGGGTGCTACTCAGAGCGAAGAACGTACACATTTATTTTTTGGAAAATACCACCTGGAAGCAGTGGAGAAGTTTTTAACACCGCTTTCCGGTGGTGCGGGATTTAAAATTAGTGCCGAAACAGATTTTGCCAAAGTAATGGCACAACCTTGCGGCTCACTGGTGCAATTTAACGGAGATAGACGCGGGTATGCGGCGGTACTGATGGGAGAAGATGCGTTTTCAGATCTTCTTTATCCCTATATTTCCGGTGCTACTTCAAAACGCTCTGCCAAACAAGAAGCGCAGGCTTTATCTGAATTCGCGCGTGTGATGGGAAATGAAATAACCGATACGACCAGCAAGCGCGGGATTAACTTATCCTGTTCTACTCCTCTGACCTATTATGGAGTGGGAGAACCGCTTAAAATTCTCGGTACTCCTACGTATTGCTACCGGGCAGAAATTGGCAACCACGTTTTTTACTTTGCAGGAGACTTCAGACTTCCGTCAGAAGTGCCTCAGCATACACCACAAATTTTTAGTGGTTTTAACCCAAAACAACTAATTCGCGACGCCAAAGAGTTGACTGAAAAACAACTTTTAAAATGGGGAATGCCTATTGTTTTTAATGAACAATCTAGCCAATCAGATCTCATCGGGTTTGATACGGGAATGACTAATTTGATTAAGTGTGTGTCTCCCGGGAAAAGTACTCCTGATTTTGTTTTGTTCGCAAGCTATGAAAAAGCAGTGGCCCAGAATTTAAGAAAAGCAATCTGCAAAGATTCCGAAGGGGCAGGATTCGAAATTCTCGAGTGTATCAACGAGGCAGGAAAAGCTATCGGTAATGGTATGATTATGGAGCTCGAGAAACGCAAATTTTTACTCCAATTAGCCGAGCCCACCGTGTTGTTAGGCAAAGCTTACACAGCTAACTTCAATCAACTTTATGTCACAAGCAAATTTGTCGGAGTGACAGCGTTTGGCAAAGTAGAACTCCAATTGTTGATTACGGTCTAATCCAGCGGTAGTATTGTGCTGTCTTGCAGAAAATTACATTAAATCAATATCTGGCACGTAAAGAGGAACTTTTACGTGCGGAAAAAGCCTATAACCCGAAGTGTGAACGCTGCAAAAAAGCACTCACCACTTGTTACTGTGCGAAATTGAAAAGTTTTGAACCTGATACCAAATTTGTAATTCTCATCCACCAAGAAGAGCTGAGAAGGTCCGTCGCTACCGGACGAATGGCCCATTTAAGTCTGAAAGGTTCTGTCCTATTTCGAGGAAGTAATTTTTCAAAACACGAAACCTTAAATCAGATTTTACAGGATAATGAAAACCATTGTGTACTTCTTTACCCGGGAAAAAAATCGATACCACTAAAGGATCTGCAAACACATATTCCACAGGGTAAGAAGCTCGTACTGATTATTCTGGACGCCACCTGGCACGAAGCACGGAGAATGTACCGTTTTAGCCCGAACTTACATGCACTTCCCATGATTTCTTTTACCCCAGAAAGTCCCTCACAGTTTATCGTTCGAAAGCAACCCATGCAGAACTGTTACTCGACGATAGAGGCGATTCACCACGTCTTAACGCGGATTGAACCTGCCAAAAACTTTGATGGCATGTTGGATGTTTTTAGCCACCTCGTACAAACACAAATCCACTTTGAGAAAACTGGTGGGGGTAGAAAGATTGTGAAGTCTGCTCGGGTTTAGATTGATTTAGTGTAGAACACCTTTTACTGAATCTCGTAATTGCGGTATTCGCCGATTCTGAACGGGAAGATAGATTCCCAAAGAAGTGTAAATGTATTTTTGATTTCGTTCTTATCCCACTTGCGACGGCATTCTTTGGGATTAAACGCAAAGTTTTTTTCCTGGATACTAGTTTGCATCAACTTTGGGTGCGTGTTTTGAAATTTTGTTAATCCGATATGATTGATAAGTTCAAAGTTCTCAGGTTTGTCTTCCACCTTAGAACCCCACCATCTGGACATCTCGGTCGATTTCTTTTTCATCGACTCTGAATTTCTCACATAACCGTAATGAAAAACCCTGCCACCCGACGGAATCACAAGAAGCCTATTCTGATTTTTTCTAAAACCTTGCGCGTCTCGAAAGGCTTCAATTTTTCTGTGGTTTTTAAAAAGGCGTACTTCTTTGCGGTACCAATTACGGCCGCGAATGGTGTAGTTGTAGTTTCCGTAAAAGTGCAGATAGTCGAATAACAGGCCATCGACTTCCGGCTTTTGATCGGCAACTTCTTTTGCTTTCAATATCTTTGGCAGGTCTTCTTCATGCATGACTTCATCGGCCTGAATGTAAAGACACCAATCATGAGTACACGCTGCAAGAGCTGCATCTGTCTGCGATTTTAACTGATAGCCACCAGTTTGGTTGTTTACTTGCCACTGGGAGGTAAACACACGGATTTTCTGTGGGTATTCACGTTGCAGCTCTTCACAAATCTTTAAAGTATTATCTGTGGAATCACCGCAGTTGATGATGAACTCACTGCAAATCGGAAGTACAGACAAGACCGATTCCCGAAGAGGGTAATCGAGAATCTCGGCATTTCTGACTATGGTGAATCCTGAAATACTCATACGTTGAATCTGAACAACAATACATCGCCTGGTTGCACGACGTATTCTTTTCCTTCTTGTCTATAAAGACCGGCTTCTTTGATTTTTTGTTCACTGCCGAATTTAATCAAATCTTCCGAACGGTAACATTCTGCACAGATAAAGCCGCGTTCAAAATCGGTGTGGATGACTCCTGCTGCCTGTGGTCCCTTCATTCCTTTTTTAATCGTCCAGGCATGTGCTTCTTTGGGGCCCAGTGTGTAATACGTGCACAGCCCAAGTAAGTCGTAAGTAGCACGGATAAAACGGTTCAGTCCTGGTTCTTCAAGACCCATTCCGGATAAGAAATCTTTTCTGTCTTCTTCTGGAAGTTGCGCAATTTCAGATTCCAGACCGCAATCAAGCACAATAAACTGTGCGTTTTCGCGTTTAGCAATTTCTTGCACCTTATCGACGTATTGTTTTTCTTCAGGCTTTCCTGTGGAATTAGAAACATACAAGACAGGTTTTGCGGTCAGAAGAAAAAGATCGGCTATACGGTGAATTTCTTTTGGATCAATGTGAAAAGAACGTGCTGGCTTTCCAGAATTCATATGCACAAGAAGAGGCTCCAGAATTTCCATTGTTTTGATGGCTTCTTTATCTCCTGTTTTAGCAGCACGGCGTTCACGGTCGATGCGTTTTTCCATCGTCTGTAAATCAGCCAAAATTAATTCCGTGTTGATAACTTCAATGTCACGCGCTGGATCCACACTTCCATCAACATGCACAATGTCTTCGTTGATGAAGCAACGGGTGAGATGGATAATTGCGTCCACTTGGCGGATGTGAGAGAGAAACTGGTTTCCCAAACCTTCGCCTTTACTTGCGCCTTTTACAATCCCTGCGATGTCTACAATTTCAGTCATCGCAGGTACAAGCTTTTGCGACTTTGCTATCTTTGCCAAATCAGCGAGCATTTTATCAGGAACGGTTACCACACCCACGTTGGGTTCGATTGTACAAAAAGGGTAATTGGCAGCTTCTGCTTTTGCGCTTCCTAAAGCATTAAAAAGCGTTGATTTTCCTACGTTGGGTAATCCCACTATTCCACATTTAAGGCTCATTGTTCCTCTTTTGGTTTACAAAGTTCATCGACTTTTCTAAACCGGTTTTAATAATTTGTTCGATTCCGTCCGCTACCCTGATGACAGCTTCTTCTACCACTTTCCTGTCACTTTTGGGTATCTTCGAGAGTAAGAAATCCTTGTCGGAAGCTGCATTTCCACGGCCTACACCTATACGGATGCGCGGGTATTTTTCAGTCGCAAGACATTCCGTAATGGATTTTAAGCCATTATGCCCGCCAGTTCCGCCGAGCAGCCGCATTCTTAATTGGCCTAAAGGCAAATCCATATCATCGGAAATGACTAACATTTGGGTCGAAGCATCTAGTTTAAAAAAACTGAGAGCTTTTTGTACCGATTGGCCAGACAGGTTCATATAAGTTTGGGGCTTTAATAAAAGGACACGACCCTCAGGGAGAGTCGTGTCCGCAAATAGTGCCTGATACTTTTTTTGAAAAGAAGAAACCTTCCAGCGTCTTGCCAATTCGTCTACAACCTCAAATCCGATATTATGCGGCGAGGATGCATACTCCTCCCCTGGATTTCCAAGGCCTACGACAAGAAATGGAAACTGGGTTTCCAATGAAGTTGATAGAAGTAATTAAATTACTTCTTTTCTTCCTTTTTAGCGGCTGCGGGTGCTGCAGCAGCTTCACCTTCAGCAGGAGCTTTTGCAGTGATAACTTCCGGAGCAGCTGCCTGTGTAAGGTTCGGAGCAAGCTCTTCTTCCTTAGCAGGAGGTACGCAAGATACCAAAGTAGGATTAGCTTGCGATGTTTTTTCAACACCTTCAGGAAGAGTCAATTCATCAAAGTGAATGGAAGAACCGATTTTTAATGCGGTTACGTCCACATCGATGTGGCCTGGGATGGAGACAGGTAAACATTTGATTTCCACTTCACGGGAAATAATGTTGAGCACTCCGCCTTCAGACACGCCAACGGATTTTCCGATGAAGTTAAGTTTAACTGTAACGGTAATCTTTTTGGAGACGTCGATTTCAAGAAGATCAACGTGAACCAGTTTTCTGGAAAGAGGATCGACTTGATAATCTTTTACGAGAGCGCTTTTTCCAGATACTCCAGCACCTTCCAATTTGATAACGGTGCTTAAGCCAGCTTCCGTCAAAAGAAGCTTCAAGAGTGGTCTTGGATCGACGGTAACAGAAGAGCTTTTACCAAGACCGTACAATACGCCTGGCAATTTTCCCGTAGCACGCAGCTTGCGGTTTGCTCCCTTACCTACCAATGTTCTTTGTTCTAATGTTAATGTTAATTGTTCCATGACTACTCCTTAAAAATTTTTAGTCGAATAGACTACTCACCGATTGTCTTGTTTCTATTCTTCTAATGGCTTCGGCGAGAATCGGTGCCACCGAAAGACATTTTACTTTTGAAAGTTTTGACATCGCAGGCGAAAGGGGAATTGTGTCAGTGCAAATAACTTCTTGTAATTTGCTGTCACGAATTCTTTCGAATGCGGTTCCTGAAAATACTCCGTGGCTGCAGGCGGCACTGACGCTTTCAGCGCCATAATCAAACAACACCTGACACGCTTGAACCAAAGTTCCAGCCGTATCAATCATGTCGTCTACAACGATTGCCTGTTTGCCTTTGACATCCCCGATGAGGCTCATCGCCTGCGCTTCGTTGGGACGTAATCTTCTTTTGTCGATAATTGCCAGTCCTGCTTCGAGACGTTTTGCGTATGCACGTGCACGTTCCACACCGCCAGCATCTGGAGAAACAATGACAAGCTTTGATGTGTCATAGTTTTGCTTGATGTAATTGGTGATCACAGGTTTGGAATAAAGATGATCAAAAGGAATATTAAAAAATCCTTGAATCTGGCTTGCATGAAGATCCATCGAAATCACGCGGTTGATTCCAGAGGCAGTCAGTAAATCTGCAACAAGTTTTGCCGTGATGGGCACGCGAGATTGCGTTTTGCGATCTTGTCTTGCGTAACCGTAATACGGAATGACGGCGGTAATATATTCAGTGGAAGATCTTTTTAAAGCATCTGCCATGATGAGCAGTTCCATCAAACTATCGTTTGAGGGGGAACATGTCGGCTGAATAATAAAAGCGTGAGCGCCTCGCACACTTTCTTGAATCTCTACAAAGATTTCACCGTCTGAAAAACGGCGGATTTCTGCAGGGGAAAGTGGCTTGCCCAAGTAGTCCGCAATCGCTTTGCTGAGTGCGACATTGGCGGTACCAGTGAAGATTTTGAAGTCTTCTGTGCTTTGTAAGTTTTTGGCCATCATAAAGACCGGAAATATAAGCACGGATTGGCTAATTTACAATCGGCAAATTGGCAGGAAAGAGGTTGGTAAAATTACTGTAATTACAAATGGTTACAGCTGGTGATCGGGGCTATTTTTTTGTAGCCGTAGAACGGGCCTGAAGGTTGAGACTTTTGGAAGCAATGTCGCTTGCCAGTTTTTCAGCTGCTTTTCCAGCTGGTGTGTAGACTGGGATCTCAATGACGCCTTCCAGCGCTCCCACTGCTTCAGAAAAAGGAGTGCCGAGACCTGCCTTGAATTGGATTTTAACTTTTCGTTCCGAAAACTTTACATCGCCTGTTTGGGATTTCGCGGTGAACAGTTTGGGTGTGTTCAGGGGCAATAAATTGAGTGAGCCTTCTGCTGCAAAAAAAGTAACTTTGAGTTTTTCTTCATCCGTTTGATCTTTTG
>CAYNEF010000011.1:75734-79630 GCA_964396165.1 uncultured Pseudobdellovibrionaceae bacterium | reverse complement strand
ACTCAGTAACACCTTGAATCATGCCTAAGATGAATGCTTGAAAGAGATCCATAAGTTTTTATCTCGCTTTGGTTGAATTGTACTGAACCATTAGCGCTTTTAAAAGCTCTAGATCAAGGGCGGGGACTTTGTTGTTGTTGACGCCTTCCATATCGGTGGCGGCAGTGAGGGCATTTAAGATCGCTTCTTCAGTTGCTTCAATGACGGATTTATAGGCCGGATCTAAAAACGTATCCACGATCATATTAAATTGCACTTCGGGAATTTTTGGTTGTCTGGGAACGACATTTGCCGTCGAAAAACCGATAATAATTTCGCCGCTCGAATGCGCGCCATAACTTCCGACGCGTCCAATACCCAATGCAGCACGTCGACACAAACGGTTCATTTGCATTGCGGTTAAAGGCATGTCCGTGCCGATAACGACAATAATGGAACCATAATTATTGATTCGGCGGTTATAGGTTCCCTGTTCATTCAATAAGTTTCTGCCGATAGGAAAGCCGTCGATTTTTAAATGCTCCATCACACCAAAATTGGTGTTTACTAAAACTCCCATCGTATATTTTCTATCGCCTAAGGGCACTATACGGCTTGAAGTACCAATGCCTGCTTTAAAATCGCAGCAGATCATCCCGGTGCCGGCACCCACCGCACCCTCTTCCGGTCTTTCGGCTTTCGCCATGTCGAGGGCCTGAAAAACATGTTGCGGTTTGATATGCAAGCCAATGGCATCGTTTAAAAAGCTGTCGTCGCATTCGCCGACAACGGGGATAATCACTTCTTGAAGTTCGCGGATGTTTCCGTATTTTTCGACCATCCATTTCACAATGCTGTCACTGACACGCCCCACAGAAAGTGTGTTTGTCAGCGCAATCGGAGTTTCGATAATCCCCCATTCCATCACTTGCGTAAGTCCTGAAACTTCCCCCGCCCCACTTAAAATGAAACTTCCGCCCACGACCTTGCGGTTGTAAATATCGTCGTTAGGATGAATGACCGTAACACCAGTTCGGACAGGCCCATTGCCCGATTTTCTTCTGCCTGATCCTTCAATTAATGTGGAGTGGCCGACCTTGATCCCTGCCACATCGGTAATCGAGTTAGAAGGGCCTGGTTCGTATTCACCAATGCGAATACCCAAATCGCGAAGGCGTGCTCTTTTTTTTGCATCTTCACGGTATTTTAAATAAAGATTCATAAGCCTCGAGTCATCTGACGCCATCTTTGGATGGAAGGAGCGAGTATTCGCTTGATTAAACTTTCATAAGTCATCCCCGATTTTTCGGCGATGACGACCAGATCACTAAAACCGGGAGAAAGCCCGGGCAGCGGATTGATTTCAATAAAATAAATATTTCCCTGTGTATCAATTTTAAAATCGATACGAGCAACATCGCGGCAACCCAATTCCTTAAAAGCTTTTTTAGCAAATGTAATAATTTTTCTATCCATTTCCCGGCCTAATGATACCGGGCAGACTTGAGAAAAAATGGGGTTATTGGAAGGATCGGCTTGTTTTGCTTCAAAACCATACACAGGGAAGCGCCCTGCTGCCGGTTGAAAAGCAATTTCCATGGGGCCCAAAATTTTTAGCGTCGAATTACCGAGAAGTCCTATCGTAAACTCGCGGCCCTCAATATATTCTTCGCATAAAATAGGGCTGCCAAATCTCTTCCACTGTTCGTTTGCGGCAAGGTTTAATTCTTCTTGCGTGTTTACTACCGACTTTTCGTAAATCCCTTTAGAAGTTCCTTCGTGGTTGGGTTTTACAATCACCGGAAATTTCAAACCAGGTTCCACTCCTTTTCCACCCTGGTAAAGTCTGTGCAGAGGGGTCAAAATTCCTGTCTGGTTTAAAAGTCTTTTCGTAATGGCTTTATCGAGCGTAATCGCCATGCAAGTCGCATCACTTGCCGTGTGTTCGATACCCAGTAAGTCACACACCGCAGGTACTTGAGCTTCTCTCCCGCGTTTATTCGATCCTTCAGCGATATTAAAAACCACATCGATTCGGTGTTCTCTTAATTTTTCCGCAAGGCTTTTTGTCGCTTCGACCGGAATCACATTGAGCCCAAAACCCTTAATGGCTTTTGAGATCGCCTCTACTGTTCTAGGTGAATCAAATTCCGCTTCTTTTTCATAGTCCGGATCGCCAGGCTCTTTTCGCTTTAAATTGTAAACAAGTCCCACATTTGGAGTCAGCGTTCGTAACCGTTTGGGATAACGAGGAGCCTTGCCGTTTAACCGCAATCTTCCTAAAGCAGCATCGAGGATCTTTAAAATCGTCTTGTCATAATCGAGCCCTAAAAGTTTAGAAGCCTCAAAAATACCCGCCCCGGGTTGCAGACTGGGAAGCGCATTGATTTCCAGAAAGTAAATTTCGTTGTCTGGTGTGATTCTAAAATCGGCGCGGGCGAAATCGACAATTCCTAATGCCGGGATGATTTTTTTCATCAGTTCATTCAATTGACTACGCACTGCGGGCTCGATCTGAGCCGGACAACGCACACTCACCGCGTCGTCTTTGTGGTTTTTGCAGTCGTAATCGTAAATATTGGCTTCCTGAGACTTTTGGTTTCTCTCTCCCTCGACAAAAACATACTCCAACGCTTCGAGTACGCCTCCGTCACCAAG
This sequence comes from uncultured Pseudobdellovibrionaceae bacterium, assembly GCA_964396165.1. Classification (GTDB taxonomy): domain Bacteria; phylum Bdellovibrionota; class FAC87; order UBA2466; family UBA2466; genus CALCZU01. The sequence goes on along the minus strand of CAYNEF010000011.1, from coordinate 76,993 downwards.
CCCCGAGATAAAAGGGACTGTCACATCCCGTCCCGGTATAAAACGTTCGATGAGCATGCCATGGGGAAAGAGTTTTAACGATTCCATCCCGTAAGAAAGAAGCTCTTCCGCATCTCGGCAGTAGGAACGCTCGGTAATCCCTTTACTGGAACCTTCATAGTTGGGCTTTACGAACGCGGGAAAAACCATTTCGCGTGCCACACTCTGCAATTCTTCGACAGAGTTAACAAAGTAGCCTTCCGCTACGGGCACTTTGCGGCTTGCAACCATTTGTTTGGTCAAAAACTTATCGAGGGTCAAAAAGCAACCGTAAGGGCCCGAGCCGACATACGGCAATTTCAACTGTTCAAAGATTGTGGGGCCAAGACTTTCGCGCCCGATGCCATAATAACCTTCTGCCGTATTGAAAATCAGATCAGGTTTTGCAGCTTTTAAGTCGGTAATCCAACTCGACACAGAGCTTTGCACCGTCATTTCAATATCGATGACTGTATGGCCACCACTGGCAAGCGCATTGTGAATGGACTGAATCGTTTCAGGTGTGTCAAACTCGGCTTGTTCTAAGGAATCGTCAGTTTTTTTATTAAAGACAAAGGCTATTTTCAATTTATTTATACCCTTAAGGAATTCCTTAATTTATCGGACTAATTGGCAAGGATGTAAATGAGTATTTTAAAATTTCTTAAATTATTTATGTCGTTTTGATCTCCTTTGCCTTCCCCACAAAACTAAGCCTAGCTATCTAAAAAAATCACGACAAATTTATCCATGTAAGCATATTTGCTAACACATTATATTTTATTTAAGGAGCACGTATGAATGAGAGCAAATTACTATTATTATTTTTCCCATTCCCGTTGTTGCTTTTCTTTTTTTCTGATTACACAGGAAATTCTTCTTTGGAAAAATTTTATTTAACTACAGTTTCTGTAAACTTGTCATCTCGTTAATACATAGAGAAAACGCCACACTAAAGAATTCTAAAAACAAAATTAACCTTATAAGGAAAAGAATGATGGAACGTTTACTTTATAAATCTGCTTTTACTTTGCTTTTTATTCTCAGTGCATGTGCAGACACAGAATCCTCCACGAAATTTACTACTAACCCGCAAATGGTAGATAGCTCTATCGCGAGAGGCGATCAAGGAGAGCGCGGGTTGCAGGGTGAACGTGGCGAGAAAGGGGAACAAGGTCTGCAAGGCGCAAAAGGCGATCAAGGTCTGCAAGGCGCAAAAGGCGATCAAGGTCTGCAAGGCG
>CAYNEF010000011.1:58773-75634 GCA_964396165.1 uncultured Pseudobdellovibrionaceae bacterium | reverse complement strand
AAAAGGCGATCAAGGTCTGCAAGGCGTAAAAGGCGATCAAGGTCTGCAAGGCGTAAAAGGCGATCAAGGTCTGCAAGGCGCAAAAGGCGATCAAGGAGCAGCTGGGAGCAATGGCAAATCGCTCTTAACAGCAATGGGTTTGCCTACACTCACAACGGGTGCAGACGGCGATTCTTACTTTGACTCTATCACTGCCAATTTTTACAAAAAAGTTGCTGGCACATGGCAGTTTTTAGTGAATTTATTTGGACCAAAAGGAGACAAAGGGGATCATGGAATCCAAGGTCTTCAAGGCTTGCAAGGCGATCAAGGTCTTCAGGGTTTGCAGGGTTCACAAGGTTCACAAGGGATTCAAGGGTTAAAGGGGGATACAGGGGCTCAAGGCCCACAGGGTATTCAGGGGCCGATAGGCGCAACCGGACCTAAAGGCGACACAGGAGCGACTGGCGCTACAGGTGCGAAGGGCGAAGACGGTTTTAATTTAGGTGCAATGGGTGGCCGACTCTCTATCAGTAGTAGTGATCCTTTAGCAGAAGGACTGAGCACAGGAAAAGATCTTTATTATGTTCCTTACGTTGGCAATCAAGTCGTATTGTTTGATGTCACTACACAAAAGTGGAAAGCATTTTACATGACTGCTGCAATATCAGGATTCCCCAACCCGCTCACTGGAGGGGACCCCAATGGAAATGCTCCTAACTATGATGTCTTTCTTTATTATGAAGGTGGGACTTTGAAACTACATTTCGAATTATGGACGAATAGAACTACACGAAGTATTCCCCTTGTGAGAAAGGACGGGGTATTAGTGCACTCTTCAGATGTAGGGAAACGCTATTTAGGGACAGTTCGCTTCTCTGCTACTGGATGGTTTTGGGAAAACAACGAATCGAACCGCTTTGTCTGGAATTACTACAACAGAGTCAGATCGAGCGTGGCGTTTAGTTTCCCGACAAGTACCACTTGGGAGTACGACAGCAAAACTTGGAGAAGTGCGAAGGGTGACTTAAACGCGAGAGTTGCTATTGTGGTTGGATACCAAGACTCTTATATTGATCTACAACTTACCACTTTCGCTATTGCCAAAACGCAATCCGCAACCTTTTACGTTGGTATCTGCGAAGATGGTACTTATGGTAGCAACTGCTCAGGCTCGGTAAATCACGGCTACTCTGGTTATACAAACCAGGCAAGAGCAGGCGAAGGAGAAAAAGTTAGTGCCGGATTTCGAAAAAAACCTTCTGCTGGGGCCCATGTATATTATTGGACAGAAACAGCCGGAGAAAATGGGCATCGTTATGAATTGAGAGACGGCCTACTTCTTGGTACCTTCGACCATTAATGCGTCGTTAACTTTGAGATCCGTCATATTTTGGTCAGGTAAATTATTATTTAGAATATTTCACTGGAAATTGCTGAATTCACGAGCAACAATTTGCTGCTGGTAGATTCACTTATCACTTTAAAAGAGAAGCTTGAGTCGTGAGAAGATTTTGCCCTTCTGTAAGAATGGGAAAATCACTTGTGCAGTGTTTTTCAGTTAAACCGTCCTTGCAGAACAGCCCCGTATAGTTTGCCGTATAAGAAGCATGACGAGGCAAGTACGAGGCTCCTTTTATAATATTGATGTCTTTGATGCTGCCAATAAATTGGGGAACCTGGTAATGCGGATCTCGTCCAATATCCAGTTGGGAAGTCGAATCCACAACGACGTCCTCTGTAATCGCTGCAGCACACAAGGTGTTGTTCACCCAAAAACTCAACCGGTTGTGATTGCGCGTAGCGCGCAGTTCATATGACCCCTTTTTAGGATCCTTGGCTTCACATGCAAGCATTCGGCTGTTTTTTCCATCTGTGGACCAACCAAATTGCCAATACAGTTTACCGTCAGCCTTGTAATCAGGTAATTCTGAAAGAATTATCACCCACTGCCGGATGGGGTTATCCCACCTTGCCAAGATCGCATTATAAAGACCCACTTCTTTAAATTTGACTGTGGCACCAATCGTAAAATCTTCTTTTTTAAGGTTGAGGTCAGCGATTGAATCTACCGTCATATAGGCTTCGCCACCCCAGTAACTGACAAATTTATCGCCCTCAAAAATGGCTTCATTATTTAAAATATTTGCGCCAAAGTTTCTCACTACAGTAGCTGCATTTTCTAAAAAATCTCCGAGGACAGACAGACGCGAGACTCCAAGCGGATTAATAATCCCTGTATAACCCGCGCCATTCCCCTGACTTCCCTTGCCCACACACACAAGCGGTGCCTTGCCTTCGGTGCAAGCCACAAGCGTCATTACGCAAAGTAGCAGAATGGTAGATTGTAGGCGGTTTTTCGCCCCTAATATGGTTCCAAATAGGTGTCTCATAGTCCCTTAGATGTGTTTTATGAGTGCAAACACAGAGCCATTGCTTTACGCACTTAAGAATATGTGAATCTGTCTAAGTTTTAGACAGCTGAACCTATGCTATAATTTAGCTCTTTCATGAAGACAGATTTCTCTAAAATCGAATCACTCATCTCGGATGGGAAAAGTACTGAAGCCCAAACACAAATTCTTAAAATAGCTTCAAAAAAAATTGCTCGAGACAGCGTCGCACCACTCGCCCGTCTTGCCAGACGAGTCAACCTGGTAACAACTTCTTTGAAATTGCTCAATCCTATAGTGAGAGAAACTTCGCGCACAAATCTTGCGCCCACACAAACGGAAATAACAGAATATGCCGCCGCTCTCATCTGGGTGGGAGCAACACTCGAAGCAAAGCTACTACTCGCAAAGTGCGAACAAAAAGAAGATCCGAACCTGCTTTTGACTCGGGCTTACTCCCATATGTTCGAGTGGGATTATCAGTCTGCCATCCCGTTTTTGGAGTCCTACTTGGAAAAAGACTTACTCGATTTTGAAAGAAGAGTGGGAGAAACAAACCTCGCGGCTTGCTACATTCAACAGCGTGAGCTTTCCAAAGCAGAACCAATCCTTGAAACTTTAAAGATTGAAACACGCAACAACTATTTAAGACTCTATGCAAACGCGCTTGAGCTTTCTTCACAGCGGGCAATCTACAATAAAGATTTTGCAACTGCCGAGAAAAGCCTGAAGGAAGCAGCAAGCATCTTAAAAGGAAGCGCACTTTTGGACGCCCTTTTTATCCAAAAGTGGCTTCTCGTAAAAAATTTCCTTCAAAAAGGAAAAAGTAAAAAAGTTCTCTCTGGTTTTAGCGCATTAAAAGAAAATGCAGCCACATTTCAACACTGGGAAACCATACGCGAGTGTGACAAGTTTATTGCGATCGCTGGCAAAGACACAAGCCTCTACCAACATATCTATTTTGGTACTCCTTATGATTCGTACCGCGCGAGATTAAAAGAAGACTTTAAAAGCTCCACAAGTTTGCCCAAAACCCACTTCTGGCAATTGGGAAACAAAAAACTCGCATCTCAAAATGTCCTAAATTTGTTTTCAGGCGACTTTAAAGGTGAACCCACAAATTTAAAAACGGGAAAACTAAACCATAGATTGCTGCACTTACTTGCTGCAGACTTTTACAAACCCATTTCTACAGGGAGCTTGTTTGCAGGAGTTTTTCCAGGCGAACACTTTAACCCTTACTCAAGTCCGCACCGAATACACCAGGCAATAGCTAGTTTAAAAGTCTGGTTAAAAGAAAATGGCATTCCCCTCACTGTCGAAGCTGACGAGCACGGGTATTGTTTAAAAAGCCCATCAGGTATTTCTATCTTCCTTACAGAACGCGAATCTCGCCGACACCCTCAACTTAGGGTTTTGTTTGATAGTTTTGGAGAATCGCCCTTTTCGACACAAGAAGCCGCTAAAGTGTTATCGGTTCCCTTAAGGTCCTTGCAGCGTTTCTTATCAGGAATGGTAGTTGAGGGATTGCTCGAAGTTTCAGGATCTACAAGAAATTTGCGTTATCAATTAAAACGTAAAAGAAAATAGTATCAGGGCTCTTGTCTTCTCTGTTTTTCCCACCACTCCCAAAGAAAACTTTGAATGAGTGCGGTTTTCACATCTTCAGGCACATTTAATTTATCTATAATATTTTTGACTTGTTCTTTGGAAAGGTTTTTTTTACCTGCGAGCACTGCGGACAATAGAGGTTGTGTTACTCCCAGATCCCGTGCAAACGCACGTTGGGAGTAAGCAGCATTACGCGTTTTTCTTGTGAGGAGCTCTTCTTCCAAAAAGAGTCTGTAATGATAATTTTGTCCATTCTGAGACATCAAAAATCTTCCTAATTTTTTTAACCATTTCCTTAAGGAGACTTTATCTCCTTAAGGAAATGACACCACCTATTGGGGAGGTGGGTTTTACACGTTTCAAATAGACGCATAAAAGCGTCTCTCCAATTGTATTAAGCCCCTTTTAGGGAAAAATTTAAAATCATGTTTTTGGCGGGAATGGTGCCTATAATTTATTTCATTGCAGCTGGGCTGACGTAATTTTCATGACGAGAGAGCGCATTTTGTAGTTTATTTATTTTGGTTCAATGGGATTGCCGCGGCCTTTCGACCTCGCAATGACTATTTATCGCCTACTTCATCAAAAGCTGTAAGTAGTCCGCTGCTAAAATACAGGTCTCTTCGTTTTTAAACTCTCTGACTCCCGATAAAATCGGCGCGACTTCTACGACATCTCCGCCGACCACATTGAATTTCGCCCGTATTTCGGTGATGAGATCCCCGACAAATTCTGGTGTAAGCCCGTTTCGTTCAGGCGTTCCCGTTGCTGGAGCCAAACCAGAGTCTGTACCATCAATATCGTTTGAAATATAAATGTGCTTTGCTTTGATTTTTAAAAAATGTTCTACGATAGAATCAATTGCGGCATCTTCTCGGCCTTGAATGTCTTTTGCCCAATACTGCACAACGGGATAGGTCTTCATCCACTCTTCCCGCGTTTTCGCCGACGTACGAACGCCTACCTGCACAAGCGCATGATCTTTGATCATCTTTTGCGTGTGGTACGCCCAGGTCGCAAAACAATACTTCACACCCAGTCGGTGCTCCATCAGATCCGAATGCGCATCAAAATGCAAAACGGCAAAATCCTTATCAAACCTGTTGTGGCAATCCATCATCGCAGGCCAACTCACACTGTGATCGCCTCCGAGCAAATAGACTTTCAAATTTGGATTTAATTCTCTTAAAGACGAGTAAACGCCTTCTGTAATCGAAAGCGGACTTACCGGAAGTTCTTCTTTCACACCTGGGTAGAGCGCGTTTCTGGTTTCCCGCTTCTGCTCATCAGACAACATAGAATCGTGTAAAAGTTGGGGAACGACTATCACATCCCCCAGATCCACAATGTCTTTGGGGTAATTGCCGTATTTTTCGAGATAGGCTTCGCGAATACCGATGGGGCCGAAACTAGCGCCCCGCATAATACCGGCGCCGGTGTCAGAGGGCAGTCCCAAGACAACACCATTGATTCTTCGAAGCCGTTGCAGGCAATCTTCCCACGCGACCTGCACTTCTTTGTGATCGCTTGTGCCATAAAGCCTCTCAAGAAGCCTTGTAGCGTAGCCTCCGCCCGTCGATGGCGTATAAATTCCTTTACCAGGAGGTCTTAAAAAGAGTCGTAATTTTTCCAGTGCTGAGAGTGCCATTTGTGCAAATAAGAATAGCGCAGTCGAAGGAGTTCGGCAAAAGAGAATCCAAATCACATGTCAAGAACAAGTCCTGACAATTTTTCAACAAATCCCGCATTTTCTACTTGAGATGATACCCCGTTTCATTTATTAAATCCTTACCGATGCCACTGGAACTAAAAGGCCTTACAAAAGAATTCTCTGGGTTTCGTCTTGCTCCCTTAGATCTGAAAATTGAACGAGGCGAGTTCTTCTGCCTTCTCGGCCCTTCGGGTTGTGGAAAAACTACAGCACTGAGACTTGTCGGCGGCTTTGAATCAGCGACTGCTGGGAAAATTTTTCTAAAAGGCACGGATATCACTTCTCTTCCTCCACACAAAAGAAATGTGCATACAGTTTTTCAGCGTTACGCTCTTTTTCCTCATCTCAATATTTTTGATAACGTCGCGTTCAGTCTGCGCTTAAAAAAAATCCCGGCCGCTGAAATTGAAACGCGCGTTCTGGAATCTCTAAGACTTGTTCAAATTGAAGAATTAAAACACAGAAAAACAAACCAGATTAGCGGTGGACAAGCTCAGCGTGTGGCGCTTGCCCGTGCCATTGTCGATCGTCCCGATGTTTTGCTTCTCGATGAACCTCTCTCAGCGCTCGATCCGGAACTGCGCATGAAGATGCGAGAAGAATTAAAAGCGATTTGCAAAAAAGTACAGTTAACCTTTGTCATGGTCACACACGATCAAGAAGAAGCGCTCCAACTCTCTGACCGCATGGCGGTTTTAAAAGACGGGGTTTGTCTTCAGGTCGGAACTCCCAAAATGATTTACGAAGATCCGGTAGATAGTTTTGTCGCAAGATTCATTGGGCCTGTGAACGAAATCAAAGGCGAAATTGTGGAAGAAGCCGATGGAGTACTTGCTGTGACTTCTGCCTGCGGCATTTTCAAAATTAAAAAGAACGGCCATGCGCTGCCTAAAAACATCTCTCTCCTTTTGCGCCCTGAAAAAATGCGTATCTTAAGAAGCAAAGCCAATGTAAACGACAATCTTGTAGAAGGCCATATCCAGGAATTAAGCTACTTGGGATCCCGCACGGAATACCTTGTCAAAACTAACGACAACACCTTCAAAGTTTTCGAACAAGAACTTGAACGCTTAAAGAAACGAACCCTAAATCCAGGGGACAAAGTATTTATGACCTGGCGGAGTGAGGATTCCATTGTCCTACCTGAAAAGTAAAACCGATCCCTTTTTTATCGCTCTGCGTGCCATCCCTTCGTCTGCATGGGTGTTTGTGACCTGGCTGATTTTGATGACTCTCGTTCCCTTCTTGATCATTGTCGTGATGAGCTTCATGCAAAGAACAGAGTTTGGCACCATCCAGTTCACTTTTAATTTATCCAATTACGGCATCACTTTTAATGTGGTCTATCTAAAAGTCCTGATGAAGACTCTTTGGCTCGCATTTATTGCTACTGTGAGTTGTCTGATGGTCGGCTTTCCCATCGCGTATTATCTGGCAAGACACGCAGGCTCGATGAAACAAATCGGGTTGGTCCTTTTGTTTATCCCCTTTTGGACAAATTTTATTTTAAGAATTTATGGGATCGTTTCTCTTTTAGGAAATAACGGTCTTTTAAACCAGCTGCTATTGCATTTCCACCTTGTGGATACGCCTGTAAGAATTCTCTACACACGCTATGGGGTATACATCGGCCTTTTGTACAACTACCTTCCGTTTCTTGTCGTGCCGATCTTCTCGGCCCTTGAAAAACTGGATCCCACTTTAAGAGAAGCGGCATTTGATTTAGGGGCAAGCCGTATACAAACCTTTTTTAAAATCGTTCTTCCCAACATCAAAGAAGGCGTCTTTGTGGGAAGTCTTTTCGTCTTTATCCCCATGCTTGGCGAGTACGTCATTCCTGATCTTTTAGGTGGTGCTAAAGAAGCTTTCTTGGGAAAAGTGATGGTCGATCAATTCTTTACGATGCAGAACTGGCCATTAGGCAGTGCGATGGCGACTTTGCTTTCTGTGATCTTACTTTTTGCGCTTATTTTGCAAAACCACTGGAAAAAAGCGACAGGAGAGCTTGAAGTTGCGTAAGAATCCCTTCATAGCAATTATCTTTTGGACGGCGATTGTCTTTTTATATTTGCCTCTATTTTATGTCATCTTTCAGGCATTTTTAGTCGATCCGCACAACTGGCAAAGTGGGTTTACGTTGCAGTGGCTTGTAAAACTTTTTCACTCTCCAAGCCTTTGGCAACCGCTAGGGACAAGTCTTGAGATTGCCGTTCTCTCTGCGACTTTGGCTGTAACGCTGGGAACTTTTGGTGCCGTGGGGTTAACCCCCATAGTTTCGATTCTTCCTGCAAGTTTTCAAACACTCATCATGCTTCCGATTTTACTTCCGGAAGTCATCACGGGCCTTTCGCTTCTTCTTTTCTTTTTGTTGATGCGCGTAGAGCTCGGCTTTTGGACTGTAGTAATTGCCCACGCCAGTTTTTCCGCAAGCTTTGTGTACTTCATCATGGTGGAGCAAATCCGAAAGCTGGATCCCCAGATGAATGAAGCAGCGAGAGATTTGGGCGCAAAACCCAACGAAGTATTTTGGAAAGTAACATTGCCAAACATTATACCTGGTGTCATGGGTGGATTCTTACTCGCCTTTACCCTTTCCTTTGATGATTTTCTGATCTCTTTCTTTACAAGTGGCGCAGGATTAACGACACTTCCCTTGAAAATATACTCTCTCATGCGGATTGGCGTGACCCCTGAATTAAACGGACTCTCCTTCTGCATGATTGCGATTAGTACGCTGCTCGTACTAATTCTTGTTTCAAAGGAGCAAAGTCGTAAATGGGTACTCAAAGGTTAGTTGGTCTAGTCACAGCACTTCTTCTTGTTGTAGGTGGAATCTACTTCTTAAAAAGTAAAACAAACACTCAACCCACTTTAAGGGTCTGCTCGTGGAGCAATTATTTTCCTGAAAGCACTCTAAAAGCTTTTACTGAAAAAACAGGAATCAAAGTTGAACTAAGCTACATTTCCAGCAACGAAGAACTCTTTGCAAAATTAAAAGCTGGAGCCACAGGGTTTGATATCATCCAACCGTCTGATTATATGATTAAGCAGATGACTCAGCTGGAGATGTTAAAACCCATTGATGCTGCAAAAATTCCCAATCTTTCAAACCTAGAAGATTTTTATAAAGCCCTTCCCTATGATCCAGGCTTAAAATATTCCATTCCCTTTACCTGGGGCACGACTGGAATTGCAGTCAACACGGAAAAAGTAAAAATTCCTGAAGGTGGAGTCGGTTGGGATATGCTTTTGCATTCTTCTGATCCGGAACACACATCGGTTTTGGATGATATGAGAGAAGTATTTTCTGCAATGCTCATCTCTCAAAACCAAAATCCAAACACAAAAGATTTGGCCCAGCTAAACAAGGCAAAAGAAGAGATTTTAAAGTTAAAAAGCAAAGTGCTTCTTTTTACTTCAGAAGCAAAACCTTTGCTCTTGAATGGGGAGCTGAATGTTGCCCACATTTATTCAACAGATGCCATTCAAGCAACTGCTCAAAACCCGAAAATTCAGTATTTCATTCCTAAAGAAGGGGGCATTGTTTGGACGGATAATTTTGCCATTCCAAAATCAAGCCCGAATTCGGATCTTGCCCACACCTTTATCAATTATTTTTTAGAGCCTGAAAACGCAGTGGGTCTTTTCACTCAGAACCATTTGGCAACTACCAGCCGCACGTTGAAAGACAAACTCCCTGAATCAGAAAAGAACAATCCGCAAATTTACCCTAGTCGTGAAGTAATGAGCAAAATGCACTTTCTAGAAGACTTAGGCGATACTCTATTGCAGATGAACCGCCTTTGGACCGAGCTGAAATCTTAACTGTCTACTGTGTGCAAGTAAGACAATATAAGAGAATGACTGGTAAGTATTCTTATGTAGGGGATTGCTTTACATAACGTAAAAATCTGGTGGGCTCCTGAGTCTATTATATGTATGCATTTTCTATTAGTGTTGCGTCCATTCCGCCCTCTAGTGGGTATGGTGGCTTAGCGGTTTTGGTGACATTCGGTTGGAAGCCCACCAGATTTTTCCGCCAGTCATTGCGAGGCCGAAGGCCGCGGCAATCCCACCAAACAATGATGTCTTTTCGTTTTTCTCGACTTATAGGCGATGAGGCCTTTGGCTTCTAGCTCGTTTTGCAGGATATAGTTGATGACACCTTTATAATCCCGCCCCCATTGCACGATTCTTGAGTAAACTCTTTCGGTCCAAAACTTACTTATCTTTATTTTTGAATGTTGAAGGATTTTCTTAGCAATGACTCCTGAAAACACTTTCAGAAAGGAAGCAATCTCACTTCGCATTACAAGATGTAAGGGCTTAGAGAGAAAAACTGGTCTTTTACCTTTCCGATGTCCCTGTAAAAGGCTGCCTCCATATTCCAATGAAAGCTTCTTCTCTTTAAATAAGCACTTCTGAATCACATAAAATAAATAGAAATATTCTTTGTAACAGCCAAGAAGAAAAACCGTTTTAAATATTCAATTAAAAGACGCTCTCTTTCTTCTTTTGATCCCGGACGTAAATTATTTCTCAAAGCATCGGGGCGATGGTGTAGAACGAAAATAGAACAGGCTTAAGAGGCAAATTTAAAATTCAGAATGTAATTTACAAGCGTTAAGCAATCAGAAACTCACAAAACTTTCGAAAATACATACTTGTTCAATGGGATTGCCGCACACTTCGCAATCGCAATGACTAAATCTGGTGGGCTTCCAACCGAATGTCACCAAATTCGCTAAGCCACAACACTCACAAGAGGGCGGAATGGACGCCACACCAATAGAAACTTGAGACATATAATAGCCCCATGAGCCCACCAGATTTTCACACGGATTCGCTCCCCCCCCACGAGAATTAACTCACCCCCCGTATTCCCAAGTGCATTCTAAAAAAAAACAAACTGTGCACACGTAAATTTTTTGAGTACATTTTGAATACAGTGGATATTCTTAACGGAATCCTGATAAAGTTTAAGAATGAAAATCGTGCTGCTGCTTTTGCTGTGCTGTACTTTTGCGAATGCTGAAGTTCAAAAGGACCGTTTTGATTTTCATCTTAAAGCGCTGAGTAAACAACTCAAAAATATTGAAAAATACAAACACGCAGAGACAAAAGAAGAAATAGACAATCTCGATGCGGCCATTAAGGCTGCACGCACTCCTGCCTTCATGCTGGAAACTCTCTTAGATGCCTATCGAAAAGAATACCCCGACGAATTAGATGGATTAAAAGAGCTCGTTAAGATCCTTGAAGACGAAACGGGAAAAAATATCGATCGCATCGATCACTTAGAAACGCTCACAAAATATGTTTCTGAAAACAAAGATTCAGGTCATTTAAAAGACACTCTCAGTTATATGAAAGCGCGAAACGATGAAGCAAGAAAAAACCTCATCAAGCTTTTAGAAAAATCCAAATGGCTAAAAAGTCCGCTGATTAAAAAGGAAATTCAAGAAGACGAATTAAAGCATCCAGGAGAACTTGTTTTCGATAGACTCGTCAGAAAACTGGATAAAGTAGAATGGGACTCAAAAAAAGAAGACAGAGATTATTTAGCGGAATTTGCCGTAGATTTTATCAATGAAAATTTGAAAAACGGTTCACTCTATGATCTTTCGGATCTGAACGGCCCCATGGGACTGCATAAACGCAGACGCGAAGATAGAAAACTTGCGATGCTGATGGCCGCTACAAACGGGCTATTCGTACTAACCGACGAGAACACGCCTAAGGCCTACACCGGATTATTAAATGACCCGATTGCAAAAGGAAAATACGCCACACTCCCCAAAGCTTCCGAAGGCAAACGACACATCTTTATCCCTCGGGGGCTATTTCTTGAGATGAATAAATCTATCGAAGAGTTCGGCCGCGCAAAAGACTTTGGAGAAGCAGAGCACGAGTGGCTCCCCGAGATGCTGCTGGGAAGTGGGGCTGCAAAGACTCCTAAAGAAGCAAAAGACATGGCTCACCAAATCGTCTCTTCCTGGACTGGGTATGAGGAACCACTCAAAATTGCAAAAACTGCCTATGCACAGCTTATCAAGCCTAGAGCTGGAACGAAATCAGGCGAAAAAACGGTGTACCAGGCACTAGCGACTACCTTAGAAGAACAAATCGGCATGTCTAAAGAACAAGACTGTAAGTTTCTTCTCAAAGCTTTCGTCCGCTGACTACGCCTTGACCATTCAACTTTATCTCAAGTTTTTATCCTGCTAAACTATCTCGTAACGCATGCTCTTCCTTCTTTTGCTAATACTGGTGAATCCCGTTTTTGCTGAAACAGATACTCTGCCGTGGATTTCTTCCGAAGGCGCTGTAAAAGGAAATACGATAGGAAAAGGAGATTATGCGGATGTTTCTCCCATTAGTGGTGCCCACATTAAAGCTAATCGCGTAGTGAAATTGTACCACTGGGGACTCACGGAACTGGGCAATACAGACTCTTCGACAAATATTTCCGATAAATCTCTAACTCAATTTTACGAGTCTAGTCGCCTTTTGGAATCAGTCTTAGGAGAACAAGTAGTACATGTCGATGGAGTGATTAATTGGAATAAAGGCACCAAAGGACTTGTAATGGAGCAAATCCCCGACAATGCGGATCGCATAGACTTAAAAAACCCTTCCAAAACAGCAAAGAACATTAATGCGCGTACCGTGAGCGAACTAAAGCTTGCCATAGAAAAAATGCAAAAAGCGCATATCTTTTATCCCGATCTCCAGTTCGCAGTTTACCCAGACGGTAGTATCAAATTTTACGATACCGACTGGGTGATGCGATTGTCAGATTCTCACGCCAAAGAGTGGAGTATGGGAAAAACACCAGAACAAAAAATGCAACAAGTGGAAAGCCTGGCGCTTACTCTTGTGGGCGAATGGAATAGAGCAAATACCGAGTCTTGTACGGGGATACTTATGACAGTGCCCTAAGCGTTTTTGCGATAACCATTTTTATATACTTTTACATTGATTTATAGCGTCATTTTCTGCTAAATAGCGGCAACCAAAAAAGTTTCCGTAGTTTTCAGAAGGAATCACAATGACAAAAGTCGCTATACAGTCTTTAAAAACAGTAACTTACAGCCTGATTTTAAGCCTAATTCTCTCTTGCGGAAAACCCACAGAACCTCCCTCCAACCTAACAGAATCCAATCAAGACGGAAAAACAGAGCTCACAAAACGCATCGATAAAACAAACGAAGTAAAAAGCCAGATTAACCAGGTACGAGACGCCATTAAGCCAGCCTCTGTCATGCTAAATGACCTTGCAGATTCCATAAAAAAAGAAGAACCGACAGACGGAAAAGCTTCTGACGAAGTTCAAAATGTTCTCGAAGTGATTCAAAAAATTCTCAGAGAAGCGACAGAAAGCATTGTCGAATACCAACCAGACGGTTCCTGGAAAATTGAAAAGCCCTTACGCCTTCCTGATCTTGCAAAAGAATATACCTGCGGTACGGCTAAAATCCGCTTAGTAGGAAAAAGAGAAGAGCGCGTGGAAACATTAAGACTTCAGGTCATTGGATGCATCGAAGCTGCAGGTCCCGTAGAACTTGCCTATATCGGTATTGATGCAGAAAAACGCATTTACTCCGATTTGCATCTTCAAAAAGTTTCTGAACTTTTCAAAACCGAACATGTCATTGGCGAAAACTGCACAGTACTCGTACAAACCCGTGCCGTAGAAGTTAACTGCAAACCCATCACGGTTTTCACAAAAGATGTAAACATCTTTATCAGCCCGCTCTACTTCTTAAAATCCGATTTGGGAGTCGATTCAAAAATACAAGTGACTGCAAGACGCAAACTCACGCAAAAGCTTGTTGTACGCGCATCACTCGATGCTACCCCAGGACATAAAACAAAAATTGAGGTCACTACAAAAGAGGAGTAGACCATGCCTAAAAAAGGGTTGGGTCTTTTTCTTGTAGGCTTGTTACTTATCTCGTGCGCGAAAAATGACGGCACAAAACCGCGTCATCCGCTGAACGAGGCCTATAAGTTGATGGATCAACAGGAGAACGCCAAAGCGATTCTTCTTCTGGAAAAATACCTAGAGACTTCTCCCAACGACAAAGAAGCACGCATTCTTGCTGCTTCCGCCTACATGGGCGAAGCGGGTGTAGATATCTACCGCTCCTATGATTCTTTTAAAGAAATCCTTTTTAACATGCCACTTGCTGACAGACTGGGAAAAGGGCCTTCTGTTCCTACGGCAGATCCGGACATCACCGGTGCTCCCCTTGAAAAACTTATCAACTATGCCGATTTAATCTTAGGCAAAACAAAGCACATCGTCTCTTTTTTAAGCCGCTTTCCTTCTGTTGAAAAAAAATCGTGGCCCATGCTCGATAGAGCATTAGAACACATGGACTTAGATAACCCCACCAGTGACGAACGCCTGTATAGAACATTTGTCCGTATTGTTTATTTAAAAGCATTTCTCGATCAAGAAGTCTTAAACGATGAAGACTTCGGAAACATCAAATGGATGTGTAAAACAAATTTTCTCTCGCTCGAAGACTCGATGGTATGGGCACTAGGACATCTTTATCATGTAACAGAAGATTTTAAGGCCGTGTTTCCCAACCAAAAAGGAGAAATACTGGCGCTGCATGATGTTCTAAAAGCCACACTCCACGCATTGCAATCTGGTTCACCGTCCGGCACGAAAACGCTTATCATGGGTTTTGAACAGACCCTGAAGGAGAATTTCCGGTGCCAAAGCATTTCGCGCTAATTTTCTTTCTTTTCACTGCAGTAAACGTCTTTGCGGCTGTCACAGAATATGCTTTTAGTGAAATTCCTTCTCGTTTTCACACGCACCAACTGACTGCGGGTTCCAGAGCTCTTGGAGAACTCTGTTACTCACGCTACACCATGCCGGATGGAACTGTCTGTTCCCCTTCCCTGCTTTCTTATACGGAAGAAAACTCACTTCTTTTGCAAATGTACTTAGGCAACGGGTACGGCGCACTCTCAACCGCTGATAACTTTGTGAATAAGACTTTGACCAAAGAGTTTTTGGAACAACTCTTTCGGCAAAACAATTCCACAAGCGTGGATGCTAATGCGGGCCTAGTATTTACGGCAAAATATTTTTCTGCAAGTTTTCAACCCTACCGTGTGCAGTACGCCTCTGAAGTGCATAATCCTAATTTTCCGGTAATCGCCGTACACGCCGCGAAAGAAAGAAGCCTCGGATTAAAAGGAGGAGTGCCTTTAAGTTGGGTAGACACACGATTAGAAAAATGGACTCTCGGCCTTTCTATCAATGCCTTTGAAAGAAAATTTTTGCATGGTTCCTTTTCTCTGTTTCAGGCGCTCACAGAAGATGCCAATCAGTTTTTACCGATTAAAGAACAATCAGGCGTACATTTTGAGCCGGCTCTTTCCTACAAAGAGGATGCCTCGCTGTGGAATTTACTGGGTACCCTGTCGGTATCCCATCTAGGTCCGACATGGGGAGAAGATCCCGCGTACCCCAATCACCAGGATCTAAATTTGGGACTAGGAATCTCTCCTGAAATAGGTTTTGGAAAATGGTCGTTAGGAGTCGATTTTGTAAACCTCATTTCAGGCGAAGGGTTTATGGATCGCTTTAGAATAGGCACTTCTTACGCCTTGGGAGCAATGGAAGTGATGACTGGATGGAACAGGGATTATCTGGCAGTGGGCCTGCAGTACCGCATCAGTATCATTCAAGCTGCCATAGTATACGAATTTATGACTCATGAGTACGGAGGGCTAAGTGGTGGTTCAAAAATCGCAACTGAAATTTCTGTTCGTTTATAAACTTGTCTTAGCAGTCTTTTTTTTCTCGTTAACTTTACACGCTTCAGATAAAAAACAGACGCCCTATGAATATCTGAACACGCGTGCAGAGGATTTAAGAAAAGCAAACTCCATCCGTGGTTGGGGATATGTGATTAGCGGTGGCGTTGCATTAGCTGTTTCGATACCGGGATATTATTTAAGCGAGGATATTTTTGCTCGAACGATCTACAGTCTTGGGCAAAGTGTGGGAGTGGCCTCCGTTGGTTACGGCTCGTATCTAATTCTCGTAGACGATGATATCATCCGCTTTCACAAAATTATCTCTACTCAAGCAAGTCTTACTGAAAGTCAAAAAAACGATTTAGCAAAATCTTTCTTGCAAGAAACTGCAGCACAGGCAAAACGCACAAGACATTTACGTTCTCTCACGCATGGATTAATGGCTGGTCTTAATTTTCTGAACGCTGCCACTGCAGAACACCGGGAACTGAGAACAGCACTTTTCTTTTTAGGGGGCGTAAATACACTTGTTTCACTCACGAATTTATTCAGTACTACTGACGAAGAAAAAGTCTTTCAGGAAAAATTTTCCCTCTCCCTAGGCCCTACGGGCTTTCAAATCGCATTGAAATATTAGACATTCTGCACCTTGTTAAATCTCTTTCGATTTCGCCTAAGAATTCCTCGCAACATCTGTTAAGCCCGAATGCGTTTGTTTGCACAGCTTTTGGGAGATACACCGATATACTAGTTATAACACCAAACAAGGAGTCCAAATGAAAAAGACAGGATGTTTCTTAGCACTCGTTCTTTTTACGAAACTAACCTATGCCGTAACCGTACAACCCTTTACCCTTCCGCAGATGAATGCGGAAGTACCTGGAACACTCTATAGTTCGGAACAACAATCCTGTCCGGTTTTTGTTTTGGAAAATTATTTTCTCAATTGCCCCTACTGTAACGACAACGCTCCCAACGTGGACGACTTGGCAGAGGAATTTAAAGACAATAAATTTGTCGCAGTACTGGACATCGGCATCGACAAATCTGATTCTCAATACGAAGAATGGATTAGACGCCACCACCCAAATCACCCAGTCTTAAAAGACGCAAAGAAAACCTTAACCAATCAATTAGGCACAAGCGGCTACCCGTCTACCTACGTGCTCGATTTCGAAGGTAAGGTAGTTTTAAAAACTTCGGGGGTTTGGTCTAGCGCTACCAAAGCAAAGATTAGAAACAAGATTAAATCGTTGTTACAAACTGCGGAGTGCCCGGTAAGTGACATCGAATAAAAAAGTTTCCCGTTCAGGATGCGTTCGGGAATACAGACAGACCTCGGGGCCGAAAGGTTCCGGGGTTTTTTATTTTTTATCCA
>CAYNEF010000011.1:39947-58673 GCA_964396165.1 uncultured Pseudobdellovibrionaceae bacterium | reverse complement strand
CCCAAAACTAAAAAAACGCACAATTCAAAACCCCACGTAAAAAGTCTTTCCGTAAAAGCACGTCCTGTGCGATGGCCCTTTACCAATACGTTTTCTTTTTTCCTATATGAATCATAAGCACGAAAAACATCTAAAGGTGAACACTGTTCATCCGCGTGGCTATACGCTGCTGTATTAAAACGAACACTTTGCAGCCCCATTAATACTCCATACCCGTAACCTTGATTTTCCGTTACTGTGACTATCGTAATGAATTCGTATTGTCCTTGATTTCTTATTTTAGAAAGTACTTTTTCCGTATCATCCGAGGAACCATTGTCTACAATTATCAATTGAAATTGATCTAAAATACCGCTGTCGGTAGCTGCTTTTTCGTATGCATGAATAAGAGTTGGTAGACTTATCGCCTCGTTGTAACACGGCAAAACAACGCTTAGTCCCATTTTCTGATTCATTTTTTCATTTTAGCAGAAGTGCGATCATTCTACATGTGGTACATTTAACTTCATGGGATTTCTCGAAGAATATAACGATAAGCATAAACACCCGATGAATCGCCTGACTCACACGTTTGGCATTCCCATGATTGTAATATCTATTCCGCTTCTTTTTTTTAATTGGAAATGGGCCTTAGGTTTATTTGTTTTGGGATGGATTTTTCAATTTATCGGACACGTGTTTGAAGGCAAAGCACCAGCTTTTTTTTCTGATCCCAAATTCCTCATCGTGGGCGTCATCTGGTGGGGCAAAAAGCTCATGGGTCTTACCCCCAAAGATCAAGACAAGTAGAATACACCCCCTTCCCTTATGCCTAGCCAGGCAATTGTGAAGAACACTTCAAATTAGCTGAATAGTTCCTCTAAAATTAAAAGCACTCCTTAGTTTATAGTATTTGCATGTCCCAAGTTGCGCGTATTATTTTGCTTATTTTCAGCCTCGGTATCTCCGGCTGTTTTTTTAATAGCAAACCTCCTGAGGACAAAACGCAAATTTCAACGAAGCCTATAGACAAACCTGAAAATGGAGAAGGATACAGTGGGGCCGACGGAAAAGGATACAGTGGCAACGCTCTTCTAAAACAAGTAAAAACAGCTACAAAAAAAACTTCGAAGAAAAATAAATCCGGCAAAGGCAAACACACTCAAGACTGGGATGACGGGTTTAAATTTGTCGATGCAGCGACTGGCAAGACGGATAAAAGCAAACTAAAAAAGCCAGATCTCTCTTTTAATAATACTGTGTACAGAGAGGTCGACTCAAAGCCAGAAGATTCCAATGGGCTTGTGACTGAACCAACTGCTGAAGTTGAAAAAACAGACGAACATACTGAAAATGAAATTGAGGAGGATACAAATTCTACCAATGTGGCAACACAGATAAAAACAACCGAAGAAGCAGTAACAAAAGTAGAAGAACTTTTGAAAGAAACCGCTGACACCTCTTCTTCTAGTCGCAATACAAATACCTGGGCCACGTCAGTCTATATCAAAATGAATGGCGAAGCTGATGGATTAAAAGAGCTTATCTCGAATCGAAAAGTGTACTACACAGGAACCGTACGTTCAACGGGCGGTCCTTTTGAAAATGGATACCTGGATTATAATGCAAACGCTAGATCGGCCGGTCTCGCTTTACCTCTTGAATCACTTAAATTTGAAGACAAAGACTTTACTATAGAGACTTACTTCATACTCACTGAACCACAAATGGCAGCAATGTTTTCTATCCTCGGGTTTCAATACCAGGGAAGAGGATGTGTCTTTGACCTAAATTACTATAATCTTAAAGGCCAGTTTATGGTCGTTCAAAGACAAGCACCGACTTCAAGTATCTTTCCCTTAACCATTTCGTATTTTGAATGGCACCATTTAGCTGCCTCTCGAAAGAACGGCACCATCAGACTCTATTTAGATGGGATCGAGTTCGGACAAATCTACAGTCCGGGGTTTGCCACAAAATGCGCAAACGCGACTTACGAACCGATGTTATTATTCAGCAAATACGGAACAGCTTCCTACATAAGAGTGACAAAAGGCTATAGCCGTTATAACTCGAATTTTCTCCCTCCCGGTTTAGATCAAATGCAACCGTAATGCTCTAATTCCCCCCCTATTCCCTGTATATTCATTAGCCTTGTCTTTCCTTAAACTCGGACTATATTTAAACCCAGGTCTTTGAAAGTTTGAGGATTTTAAGTTTAAGATTAATCTTAAACTTAATATTAGATACGGGGGTGACCTGGCTTCGACGTGGGTAGTGAAGCTTGAAGTTGCATGCCGAGTTCGTTCGCTGACTCGTAAAAAAGGCGGCAAATTGTAATTGGCGACAATTACGCAATGGCTGCTTAATTATAAGCTAGCCCGTTCTGACTAGTTTCGGCTCATGAATTAGTTAAGGACGCCATTTAGTGGGCTCGGGTTCTGATTTGTTTCTCGAGGGTCAGAACTTTAAAAACACTTGGGGCTAAGCTGGAAGTAGTTTGGCTCGAAGGACAGCTTCCGGACTAAAACCAATCTTTGAGACACGCATGTAGTGGCTTCGGTAGATCGCTTACGGACGGGGGTTCGATTCCCCCCACCTCCATAAAGTGATAGATTGTAGAACCCGGAATCTCCTCTGGTCTATACCCTCCACTTGATAGACACCTAAGTACCTTCGGTATAATAATTCCTAGATGAAATCAGAAGTTCTTGTCATTCTGGGAAGCTCTCGTGAAGATAGCAATACACTTACCGCGGTGAAAACCCTTTGCCCATTCTCTGAATACGAGCTTTTAGACCTGCGAAATTTTAATCTTAGCCACTACTGTTACGACCATAAAACAAACGCATCCGATGACTTTCAGGCTATTGTTACGAAGATAGATGTTGCCCAAACAATCATATTCGCGACCCCTGTTTACTGGTACGCCATGAGCGGTCGTATGAAGGTACTATTCGATAGATTTACCGAGTTACTCTCAACCTACAAAGAAGTCGGGAAAGGATTGCGCGGTAAGAAGTGTTATGTGATTTCATGTGGCACTGATGCAGAACTCCCAACTGGCTTCGAGGTGCCTTTTAGGTTAACTGCGAGGTATTTTGGCATGGAATATTGCGGTGCTCTGTACCTAAAAAGCTAGTATTTCACTCAAGCCACATTCTTCCAGTTAAACGAAGGTTTCTTCCCCGAATTAACACAGTCTTTCAAGTACAGATTAATCAGAACCTGATAAGCAATTCCCGTTTCATCTGCAAGTGCTTTGAAATATTCAATCACATTCTTTTCTAGTCGAATAGTCACCTGTTGCTTTAACAGCTTGGCATAGGGGTTTTTCTTCGATTTTGAAAAGTCGTAGGATTTTCTCATGGTAATTGCTCCTTATATTTTTCTCTTTCGTGCTTCTCTGCTTTCCTGGCCGAAATAATTCGAATCACGGAATCTTCTTTGCGATAGCAATGGCAAACAACTAAAATCCTAAGCCGCTCGCTGAATCCCAAGATGACAAATCTCTCCTCTTTATCTGAGTGGTCAGGATCTGCAATAACTCTCGCATTCGGATCAAGAAACACCGTTTTTGCTTCCTCGAATGAGACGCCATGCTTTTTCTTGTTAGTTGATGCTTTTACTATGTCCCATTCAAAAGATAACATTACAGTATAATTATACCATAATTATACATTTTGGTACGGCGAATTATCATAGATATTTAAATGGAGGAAAGTCGTGATGGAGGAAACTTTGAAGTGAAGATAAGTTGTTATTTTACTTTCATTTTTAGGCTCTGTAATAGCCCGGGTTCTATTCTTGTCCCCCCACCTCCAAAATTTCTTTTTAAGAAATTTCCCTCTAATTTCAATTATCTAATCTCATCTCAACTTTAATTTTTGCAATTCGTAGCGTGGCAGAAGCAATCAGTCTTTCTATTTTGGTCTACCTACCATTACTTTAATAAAGACTTCGTACACTCCATTGACCGGAATCTCACGTACATAGGCATTCCTTATATAGTGCTTTGTGTTTGGTATCTGTTTTTTTTTGATTCCGTTTTCAAGTTCCTCTTTCGTTGGTCGGCGAATAGCGTAAGAAGCAAGTATATTCTCAGCCCGTTCAAAACCTACGATAGGTACTTCATTCAAAAGCCGAGTGATTCCCAGAAGGCTGGCCCCGGAAAGCTCGGCATATCCATGCTCATTCAAGATTAAATGATTGAACCAAAAGGCAGATCTAACCTTGGCCGTCATAGTCTCATCCGTGGCGACAACAGTAATCTTATTGCCAAACTCCGTCCTCCGCGCACCGAGGAAAACTATAAGATCCCCTGCGTCGTTTCTAGCGATATACGAGTGCGTAAGATCTTTACTCAATTCGACTGAGTCTTGGTACTTTGAACCACCTGCTTTTCTGTATGACTCTCGAATTAGACCCATTGCCTGTTCCGCTAATGCTGCATCCATATCACGATATTCCAGAGGCAAATTGGAGTTTGGGAACAATTCAAGAGTTCTAGCAAGTAGACTTTTGCAATCGAGCGAGACAGCAGCCACGATGTGGCAACTGAAAAAGAGTGTAAAAAGCAGTAATCTTAAATTTCTTTTCATTTATTTGCTTTTTTGCATGGGCTCTTCACTCACGCAAGACATCCTTGCCCCCTTGCGCCTTCAGATTAGCCAATGTATAAAATTGCAAATTGAAAACCACTGAACTCAGGCTCAAAGTTGGTTACAAGTTTGTCGATTATTCCATGCCAAGACCACCATGATTGACTGATGAGTTACGGTTGCTACGGGTTATTCGCGTAGAATAGTTTTTATTTCGAGTTTGAATTCTTGCAATCACTGTTCGACACAGTAAAGAGCATACGAATTTTCACATCCTGAAGCGAGTGTTTTCTTGATGGCAGTTGCATCTGTAGCATTCGTATTTCCGATGGCGCTATAATTTCCGCCGGGGCCTGCAGCTGAAGTATAGTCGACGCAATCATTAGTAGAAGATGTCCAATTTTGTTCTAATCCAGTCCACACATTAGCAGTAGTTGTTGACACTGCACTCGTCAGTGTCGTCGTAAAATCAAAAATTCCAGCGCTATTGGTGGTTCCGATCACGGTTCCATCTGCGCGCGTGTATTGTTTACTCGCGGAAAGTACCCAACCCGTGTGCTCTGTCGCACCACCACTACAGTTCGCAGTGGTGCACGCAATTCTCGCCGTGCCGTCAGATATCAGCGCCTTATAAGTTCCATTTGATGGTTTATTGGTATCCGCCGCGCATTTCGCATCTGCGCCTGTGACCCCACCTAAATTTCCGGTGTAGGTCGTAGCTGTTACGAAAATTCTCTTGGTGGTGGAGTTGGTACCTGTAGCGACGCAGACAAGGCCATAATCCGAGTTACAACTTCTGGTCCCTACATCGTCCAGAGGAAGAGATGAAGCCGCATTGCCCACGTTGGTAATTCCAGAGGTTGTGGTCCAATCAGAACAGTTCGCGTCTGATCTAAATTTTTTACCTTTAGTCCAAGCGTGCCAATAGCTAAGTTCAGTTCCCGTACTTGCCGCAATCGAATTCGTTGCAGAATTAATCCAAATTGCACTGCTGTCCGTTGTACCGATCTCTGTGCCATCGGGCCGATAATAAGTGGTACTAGTGGACAGTGGCCAGTCTAAGTTCTCGCTGGCTCCGCCGGTTGCGCAATCATAAGAGGTGCATGCGTGGCGCGTACTAGATGCTAAAAGTGCTTTGAAGGTAGTCCCATTAGACGGTCCTAACTTAGTGCAGAGAGAATCGGCACCGCTAGTTCCGGTGTTTCCTATTCCTCCCATATCTGCATGAATAGGATTTATATAGTAAATACAGGGGAAGGTGCTACAGTCCTGTGCACGTGATACGAGTTTGACTGTAAATGCACAATCACCACTTAAAGTGACGTTAAACGTAGTTTTTGTATTAGTTGATGTGAAAGTCGTGGCATTACAATTGGTAGAGTAACTAATAAATTTGTCCGTAGGCGGGGTAGTGGCTGTGAAGAACACATCAAAAGAATTAGTACAGGTATTAGCTCCTTCTGCGAACATGCAGGTAGGCTCTGAAGTAAATACGGCGGTACCTGTCGCCGAGAGCGAAAGAGCTGGATTTGAATCTTCGATAGTAATACTGGATTTATAAATGCAGGCTGCAAAAAAAAGAAGGGGGAGCAGTGTTAAAAATTTTAGGTATTTCATTGGTTCCTCTTATTTTTAAAGTTTGAATTCAAGTGCTGCTAGCGGCATAAAAATGGGCGAAACGTTGCTAAGACCAAGGCGCGTTTCTACATTGAGTGTTAACGAGTCGCTTAAATCTACTGCTGCTCCTGGATAAACCATAAATTGAGTATAAAAACGATTCCCTACATTATTTGTCGCTAAGACGAGGTTTCCGCCCAAAGCGGTGCCTACATAGGGATGAATTTTATTGCTCTGAATAAGCGTATCTAATTGAAAGGCGGCAGTCACAAGAAGTGGAATTCCGATAAGACGTGTCTCACCGTTTACATACCTTTTAAAGCCGGACTCAAGCCCTATGGTAAGGGGGAGTACAATTTCTGTGCGAGTATGGGCACCAATTACTAATCCCCAACCGACATTTCCGCCGACTATATTTAACGCAGGGCCTGCGTATTCTTTTAACCCTGTTTTTAATGAGGAAAGAGTGGATTCTTCAGCTCCCTGAATAGGCAAGGCTAGTAAAAGTAGAATGAACAGAGTCATCGAGTGTCGCATACTAAATTGTCCCTCTTTGATTTCCTGTAATAAATAGGAGTGAGAAATTTTAAGCTGGGTTAGATCTTATTGGCAAGTAAGATTTGGCAGCCATACTTTTGAAAGTAGCCAATTAGGGTGAATAACAGCAAATATTTTTGTTTCGGCATGCGGCTTTACAACGCTGCTTTCCTTAATACAATTATCACTTCGATATGAAACATCTATTACTCTTGCTTAAACTGGCGCTCACTTTGCTAGTGGTCTCCGCCTGCCACAAGCACGATCTTTCGACAACTACTACTGTCACAGCGGATATTTCTGTTATCGCAGGAAGTGAAAGCGGCAGCATCAAATCTTTAATCGGTGTAAACGGTGGACCAAAGACTGCTACAGGTACCGTCACCGACTTTACGACATTCTTTCAAACATTAGGAATTACGACGATACGAACACACGATTTTAACGGTCCATTCGATATGCACGTGATTTACCCTTCCAAGTCAGCAGATCCTTCAGTGTGCGGATCATTCAGTTTTACGGCCACTAATACTTATCTAAACAAGATTATTAACGGAAACTTTCACCTCTATTTGCGTTTAGGGGATTCCACAACAACAACCAGCCCCCCTACCGACTCAACGGAACAAGCAAATTGGATCAATGCTGCGAAAAAGTATATCCAATACCTGACAACAGGTGCTTGCACAGGGCACACCGTTACCATTGACGCGATCGAGTTTTGGAATGAGCCCAACAACCAGGCATTTTGGGGCTCGGGGACTACACTCGCTTTCGATCAATTCATGAATGATGCAGTTACTCAGTTAAAGGCAAGCTTTCCGACGATTAAAATAGGAGGACCGGCTGTTATCTCCTCCACTTACTCCAATGCAACTAATCAGGCGTACCTTGCAAGTCTTCTTTCCTATTTAAAAGCACACAACACTCCCATCGATTTCTTTTCATGGCATCTGTACTCTGACAACCCGACTGATTTTAAAACCGCTGCAAATTACTACCGTGCTGCGCTCACCACAGCAGGATTCAGCTCTTCTATCGAATCACATATCACAGAGTGGAACAACGTTATTACCACCAGTGCAGGAGCCGCAAAACGCACGACAGGCGAAGGGCCTGCGTTAATGACCGCCAGTTGGATAAATTTACAGGCAAGTGATGTCACGACTTCGCTTTTCTACAAAGGTACTGATAGTGATACGAGCGGAACAAGCAGTGTAAACTGGGGACTTTTGGGACCGGCTGCAGAAACAAGACCGATGGGAAATGCCTTTTCATTTTGGTCCTCCCTTGCAAGCCACTCCACCGGATTGACTGCCACCGCAACGCAAGCCTCGGCATCCGGCGCAAGTTATTCGCTCAATCAATCGGGTGGTCTTTATGCAATCATCGGACAAAACGCAGCTAGTGAAACTGCCTTTTTGGTTACCAACCCCGGCACGACTACACTCACCTGGTATCCCGTGCTTTCCACCGGCGGTCCTGCAACATCACGTTTAACCGTTTCCCAGATTGCAGCAGATGGCTCATTAGGTACAGTGAGCGTTACAAGCGGGTCACTTTCGCTTCCGCCCAATACGACACAACTTGTTTTGGTTGCACCTTAACAGTCTAGATAGATGAATCAGCGGCAATATTAAGGTTTCCAGACAGCCGCTTGCGATTCATTCAATTTTTGGGTTGCCTTATTTTTTCCCATTAATAAGCAATTCCAATGATAGGAAGTTAAAAACTTTCGAAAATCCAAATCACTGTAGCGGGTTTTGTTGGAGAGGTAAGATGTAAAATATCCATATAACATCCCCAATCCACCTATAAAAACGGGTGGTCTTGTCATTCTGTAGATCGCGCTGGCCAGTATAAATAGTGGCGACGTTCCCATAAAGTACTGTCCAGCGCCGTGCCTTACTCTGCCTACCCACCAGTTTTTATCACTTGTGCCCATAGGCCTAAGGTGAAGAAATCGAATAGATTCATCATCTCGACTCTCTGCTTTCCATCCAAACATTCTGCAACGGTGCCCATCAATCCCATCCCACATTACTTCGCGAACGAAACCACCAATCTGCATAAAACATTTGGTTCGGTAAAACTTAACCATACCGACCGAGTTTTCATCGCCACAGCATTCAGAAATTAGTTCACCTGACGAATCTTTAAAATATGGTTTACCACTACATGTCCCGATACGAGGATCGGTATGCATCCATTCAATCATTTTTTCAAAGTAGATAGTTGGCAGAATGAGATCAAGATCGTGCTTACAAATGAATTCAAACTGATTTGGATCTATCGAGTTGTAGCCCTGGTAGAATGCGTCTATTACCCCGCCACCTAACTTACGAAAGCCTCGATTTTTTACATCTATTACACGAATAAATTGATGTTTTGCGGCATAAGAATCCAAAATTTGTTTTGTCGTATCCGTCGAACCATCGTTTACGATCACCCAAAGATCAGGTAACCGGCTTTGTGATAGCACACTTTCAATACTTTGCTCCGCGTATTTCGCTTCATCTCTACATGGAGTAATTGAGCAAAATCGAGAGTTCATACAATTATTCTCATTTTTCTATTATAATACAGATACATAAAAATGTGTCTCTGATTCACTGTTGTAGTTTTAAAAACACAGTAAGGACTTCTCTGTATGTGCGGCATCGCGGGCATTTTAGGAAAAATTAACGATAAAAATATAGCGTCTTTGAATGCCATGTCGAAAGCTATGACGCATCGTGGGCCAGATGGTGGGGGGACGTGGTTTAGTACCCCTGATTTGTCCGGAAATGGTTGTTTAATCGCACACCGTCGATTGTCTGTTCTGGATTTGTCTCAAATTGCGGATCAACCAATGATTGATCCAGACACAAAAAATGCGTTGGTATTCAACGGAGAAATTTACAACTTTTTAGAAATAAGAAAACAGCTAGAACTTGGCGGAGAGAAATTCAAGTCAAGCGGAGACACAGAAGTTCTTTTACGTTTTATATCTCGTTTTGGTTCTGATGCGGTTTCTCAATTGCGTGGAATGTATTCATTTGCATTGTGGAACACGGAAAATCGCACTCTTTTTGTGGCCAGAGACCCACTTGGCATAAAACCTTTTTACTATGTTAGCAATCAAGATCAAAATGGAGACTGGACATTTATTTTTGCTTCTGAAGTTCGCGCTTTGCTTGCATCAGGTTTAATTTCTGAAGCCGAACTTGATCCTACTGCGATAGAATCCATTGTGTGGAATGGATTTGTAACCGGTCCAAATACTATTGTTAAACAATGTAAATCACTGTTACCGGGCGAATCGGCAATTTTGAAAAACGGTGAAAGAAATATTAAAAAACAGTTTTATTGGGATGCCTCAAAGAAAGCAAATCAAGAACTAATCTCGATCTCTGACTTTAAGGAGGAATTGTTCCGTTCTGTGCAAATTCACTTGCACAGCGACGTTCCTGTTGGTGTTTTTCTTTCCAGCGGTATAGATTCAAGTGCTCTAGCAAATATTGCACAAAAAGTTTCCACTAACCCCGTACACACTTTTACACTTACTTTTAATGAACAGAATTACAACGAAGGTGTTATATCCAGTAAGATTGCACAGGCTATCGGTACAATCCACCACGAAATTCCTTTAACCGAAGCACAATTTATCAGTGAATTGCCCAAAGCGATTGAAAGTCTAGATCAGCCTAGTTTCGACGGCATTAATTGCTATTTTCTTTCTGCCGCCATTAGAAAAGCGGGAATCATTGTGGCACTTTCCGGTACAGGAGGTGATGAACTTTTTGGTGGCTACACAACATTTAGAGATTTGCCGAAAATGTCAATTCTCTTATCCGTTCTAGAACATCTGCCGAAGAGTTCATACACTCTTTTAACCGAGATACTTCGCAAAGCATTTCACCCTTCAATTTTAGGCGCTCTTCTTCCAAAACGTTTAAGTAAACTTCCCCTAATGCTTGAATCAGGCTCAAACTTGGTTCGCTTATACCAAATAGCTTATGCACTTTTTCTACCAGACTTTCAAAAACAGCTATTGGCATCAAATGATTTTTCTGCGGGGACAAAATTTGGCTTATCTGAAGAATTTTGGAAATTTCTTTCCAAGGATACAAAAGGCCATTCTGTACTTTCTGAAATCAGCACATTGGAACAGCGGATTTTTTTGGGTGAAAGACTTTTAAAAGATGCAGATTCAACAAGCATGGCAAGTAGTTTAGAACTAAGAGTGCCTTTGGTTGACTCCGTACTTTTCGAAAAAGCAAATCGTCTATCTGAATCTGACAGGTACCTCCCCATAAGAACAAAGAAAATTCTAAGAAATATCGGTTTGGAAGGACTAGACCCCGCATTGTTTAATAGACCAAAACAAGGCTTTGTTCTTCCCTTTGATAGTTGGATACAAAAAGACCTTGGTAAAGTCATGGATGAAACACTGACAAATACCGAGCTAATTTCAAGCATCGGTCTTAACCCAATTACTGTATTAAGTTTATGGAAAAGCTTCCAGCGGAAAGAAAGTGGCATCTATTGGTCACGCATATGGGCAATTTTTTGTTTACTCAAATGGTGTCAACGCTACGAGTTAAGATTCCGCTATTAAAATGAAATTTGAATATCGCACTTACCATTGAGCTACTGCGTCCAAAAGCCGATATAGAAGTATTACATATATGAGTATTTTTAACTCAAAAATAGCCTATCTCAATTCCAAATATACTGCTCTTTCGCATACTTTTATTCATCGTGAGGTACGCGCACTAAGAAAACAAGGTGTGGATGTACACACCTTTTCAATTAGAAAACCGAGTCAGGGCGATTTGTTTGATAGTAATAGTCAGGGAGAGGGAAGTGTTGTCTCGTTATTAAACAATCTACGGAGTATAGTACACGATAATTTATTTTTAATTTTTACTCGCCCCAAGAGTTTTTTCAGAGGCCTACTATTCTCTCAAAAGCTATCACCCCCAGGTATCAAATCCAGACTATTACATGTAGCATATCACTTGGAAGCATCACGATTAGTGCTGGAATTAGAAAAAAAAGATATATCACATGTGCATGTTCATATGGGCAATAATGCTGCTGCAGTTGCATTGATTGCTACCAAAATTTCTAATAAATTAAGTTATAGTCTAACAATACATGGTCCTGCAGAATTTCTAGATATCGAAACTGGAAAGTTGCGCGAAAAAGTAGTGGGAGCAATGTTTGTTCGTTGTATCTCAGAGTTTTGCAGATCTCAAGTAATGGCAGTAGTACCTACCGAGCATTGGAAAAAATTGCACATAGTGCATTGTGCAGTAGAGAAATTAAAAAACGATAAACACAATCCAGGTGAACTGCTAAATCTACTTTTTGTCGGAAGGCTAGTTCCAGAAAAAGGCCCGGCAATTCTACTTGAAGTACTGAGTACACTCGTAACAGAAAAAAGAATATGGCAACTCAACATAGTCGGACAAGGTCCCATTGAAAATGAACTAAAAAATCAAGCGACAAAATTGGGGATTAGCACAAGAGTTCACTTTTTAGGCGCACTGTCATCAGAACAAACTTTAAAACAAATGGAAAAAAGCGACGTCCTTGTACTTCCCAGCTTTATGGAGGGATTACCAGTCGTACTTATGGAAGCAATGGCTAGGTCTAAAGTGGTCGTCTCTACTCAAATAGCTGGAATACCAGAACTCGTATCAAATAGAAAAAATGGCTTACTCGTTTTACCAGGCGCGCAATCAGATTTAAAATATGCACTACAAGATATAATGCAATACAAATTGAACGTAGAAGAGCTAGGCAAAAGAGCAAAAGAGACGGTAGATACTGATTTTAATGTAGAAATAGAAGGAGCAAAAATGCGAAATCTATTTGAGAATTACAACCTCATTAAAGAAAATAAACCTAAACAAGTTTCTGGTTTTTGATTTGCTCTTATTAAGCACAACCTAAACAATGAAAGATATGAAGTAAATATGTCCTTTCAATTTGAAGCTCTGGCTAATTGCAGATTTGTGCTCACTGTTTTTCTGACTATAACGAGCGCTATGCTTTACGCCGATATGCTCCCTCCTCTCAAAAACGTTGAAATTATCCCTGAAGCCTCTTTAAGTTCGAGCGGGAAATCGACGTTGGAAAAAGGACGGAAAAATCTGGAACTCAGCATTGAAAAGAGTGAACACAATCTGAAAACGATTGATGGAAACTTGGAAGAGATTAAGAAAGAAACAGAGGAATTAGCCGTTTTGCAGCAAAAGCACGAATCGCTCATTCAAAAATACCAGAATTTGATTCAAGAGACAGATGAAACAATAATGAAATATACAAGCCTCATCCAAACTGCAAACCAGACACTACAAACTCTTTTAAAAAGAAAGACTGAGAGTGCTGAAGAGAAAAATGCGATACAAAATGTAAAAATGAAAATTACTGAAGGCACTGAATGGCACGCGAATGCTACTAAGACTCTTTTAAACTTAAAAGAACAAAAAAAACTAATCGAAAACGATCTTCGCCTGATTTACAAAAAAGATGCGAGCCTGCAAGATGAAAAA
Source organism: uncultured Pseudobdellovibrionaceae bacterium (assembly GCA_964396165.1). Taxonomy (GTDB): domain Bacteria; phylum Bdellovibrionota; class FAC87; order UBA2466; family UBA2466; genus CALCZU01. The sequence continues at coordinate 45,394 of CAYNEF010000011.1, read as the reverse complement.
CGTAAATGGGAAAATCGAAAACAGGAAGCGCAAGCTTATACAAACCAACTACAACAGATAAAAACCGCTGAAGAAAAAATGTCTAAGGGTTCCTGAACACTCAAGCTGCGGCAAGTGGCTTAGTATCTGTTTTTGGCGGCTCTGCTTTTACTTCGGTATTTCCCTTCCATCTCAACACTGTGAAAGTAATATCGTCAGGCTGCGAAACTCCCTCAGAAAACCTCTTTAATTCATGAATGAGTCCATCTCTGATTGCGGCAGTAGACTTAGCAGCATATTTATAGAGTGCTTTTTTGAAATGGTTTTCGCCCCACTCATTATGCGTGTTATTTTTGGATTCTAAAACTCCATCAGTAAGCAGCACAATAGTATCATTCTTTTTTAGTTGATACTGAGCTACCTTGTATTGAGTATGCGGATCTACTCCCAAAATATCAGCACGCGCATAAAGATTTTTAATGGATCGATGATTAGACGCTTCCGCCTTGTCGCTAGACTGGATCCAGTAAGGAGCATAGTGTCCGGCATTACAAACAGTCACTTCACCGGTTTTCAAATTTAACTGAAACACACACATCGTCATCAAAAGTTTTCCACGGCACGAACTGTAAATAATATTATTGAGACAGGTAAGAATATAATTGGGCGCTAAGGGTTCTTTCACAAAAAGTAACCTGAGAGTAGAAAAACAACTCTTTGCGACCGCAGTAACAATAGCAGCAGGAGCTCCATGTCCAGTGGCATCTCCGATAATCACCGTTAGTTTGTCATTGATAATAAAGGCATCCCAATAGTCACCCCCGCACTCCGAAGAGGGTCCGTAATAAGCTGCTAAATCTACAGATGGGTGGTTGATTTCAGGTGGGGTTAAAACGGTAGATTGAATTAAACTCGCAGTTTCCAGTTCTTTTTCAAGTTTCGCGCGTTGAACTGATTCCACAAGTAAGGCAGAAATTTTCTTACTCATAATAAGAAAACTGTCGGCCACCTGACTCACTTCATCTGAAGAACGTATATCGAGCGTAATATCTAATTTTCCAGAAGCAATTTCTTTAGAAGCTTCCCCGAGTTTTCGAATGTTGTGGGTCAATCTAGAAGCGAACAGCACACTGAAAATAAGTGCGAAAGAAAGAACAAATACGCCATATATTAGAGTTTGAGACCGTAATTCTTTAAGCGCACTGAAGGCTTCGCTCTGCTTAATTTGCGACACCGCGAAAACATCGGAAAATGCAGTCTCACTTACATTACACAAATAAATTTCATTCCCGATTTGCGCCTGGATACTTTCTCTGGGGAATTGCTTACTCTGTAGCTTCGCTACAATGGGATGTGTAAGTGGTTTCCCGGTTGATTGGACCAAATCGTTTAAAGAATGGTGACTAATAAGCATTCCTTGTTTTGAGATCAAAAAGATATCTGCAAATTCAGATTGGCCTAATACTTTCTGTAGAAAATCCTGAACCAGATCCACTGCGACAATCATCCCTTTAGACGTAGACGAGTTACTGATAGTTTCTGTACCAAATAGTATGGTTAAAACAGGAGTCTCTGAAATATTATTATCTTTTCCAAGCGAAACAGAACGGTTTATTAAGCGGATTCCGGAAAGCTCTTCTTTACTGAACTCGTTTATATGCAATGGTACTTTTTCTTCCAGCTCGGCGGGAAACTCTTCTCTCAACCCCATCTTCTCGTATAATTCTTTATTCTGGTAGTTACGGGACTGCTCATATTTTCCTGTACTCTCATTCACTTGGTAGAACTGAATTCCTAAGAGTTCCTCTTGCAAGGGAACATGACTTTCCGAAAACAAGGTTTTATCTGAAGCGGTAATAGACGGATCTTGCGAGTATACTTTTGGTATAATTCTTTGCAATGCATCTATACGGCTTTTTAAACCATACTTGATCTCAGTAGTGGAGGACTTTAGAATCGCCAAGTTCAAGTCCATGATAAAAAGTCTCTTATCTTCAGAAAACACATTTTGAGCAAGATAGAAGAACAGAGAAAAACCCACGACCATGGTAGAGATAAGTACGATAAGAAATTTGTATTTGAGTGAAATTTTCATTTCGAAGCCAAGGGCGAAACCTATTTATCTTTTCGGAAAAAAACGGTGAAAATATGAGTATTTGGCTACAAATTGCTCATTTCCGCTCGTAAAAAACTTTTAAGTATTTTCTTGAAATTTCCGAAAAGGCACCGAAGGTCTACTGCGTATGACAATTGTTAAAAACATGGATTTGATGCTGACTGACAAGCTAATTGTCTTAATCGGCTTATTGGGTCTATTCTTTTCCACTTATATGCAGTGGAGCGGCCACATTGGTGTAAACGATACTACGAATAAGAACCCCGTTGGCACAATAGAGATAGTCGGAGTAACTCAACGCCGACAGTCAAAAACCCTCTTTTGGGAAGTTTTAAAAGGAACTCAACCGGTCTATTGGCTGGACACTCTGTATGTCCCAGTTGGCAGTACAGCAGAATTAAAAATTCAGGGAAACAGTTTCACTCTTCAAGCAGGAACTATGCTGCAACTAGATAAACTGATACGAGACCAGATAGAAATTACTCTTTTGGAAGGCACACTGGACGCTAAAGAAACAACAAAGAAAGCACGTGTGAACGGACGCCCGCTTCTGACGAAAGAAAAAGCGACAATCCGACTTCCAGAAAAAATAGAACCATTGCCAAAAATAGAGTTTACGCCCCCAGTTGTATCCGATCCCTTACAATCTGAACGTGTAGCACTTTCTCAGAGTCTTGCGACTTATTTCAACAACAAGAAAAAACGCGCAGAACTCCAAAAAATCGAATTCACAAAAACAAAACTCGACAGACTACAGCATTACGAATTGGAAGTAGTATCTCCGAAGTCGGGCGTGCAGGTTTTTGATACGGACGGTCCTTTAGTTTTTCGCTGGAAACGCATTCCGCTCACCGGCATCAAATATAAGTTAGAGATATACCGATCAAATCTTTTATTCAAAACTCTTGAATCTGAAGTCCCCAGCATTGAAACAAAAATTCCTTTGGGATTTTATACCTGGAAACTTACAGCCACGAGAAACCACGAAGACCCAAGTATAAAAGAAGGAAACTTCACTTTCCTTCGAGCAGGTCAAGATGACGATGGCTTAAAAACCGAAGATATAGACAAAGAAGAATAGTACTGAACTTTACTAACGGACAGCCCGAGCAACTGCCAATACCAACATCGCACCGATGACAGAAGCTAAGAAGCCCGCTGCTTCTCCATACATATACCACCCCAAAGTTTGTCCAAGAAATGTCGCAAAAACTGAGCCTGCGATACCCAGTACAGAAGTCAAAATGAAGCCCGCTTTATCTTTGCCCGGCATCAAAAATCTGGCAATCAGCCCGACTACAAACCCAATTAATACGATCATAATCATAGCCATTTTTTTACTCCTCAGTTCGGTAGTTAAAACACTTATATTCTTCTTAAAGACAGTTTTACCCGCAATCTCCACACTGACAAGTTTTTAAATCCTTTCCTGCAATAAGACTTTCAGCTATGTCGGCAAAAAATACAAGCTCCCGAAATTCCTAGCCTAACAACTATGCCTCCTACTTTACACAAAGGCTTCAGACTGCAATACTTTCTGTAATGCAAATACACACTGCAACCTCTCCAGACGGAGAACAAATTTATTTTGATGTGACAGGGGAATCAGACACTGCCCTTCTATTTGTACACGGATGGCTTGGCAATGCACGTTGGTGGGATTTTCAACGAGACTACTTTGCAAAAAACTATTGTGTCGTACAAATGGATCTTGCGGGTCATGGACGATCTACCAAAAACCGTAAAGACTGGACAGTTCGCTCGTATGCTGAAGACATCATTGCTGTCGCTAACAAAATAAAATCTGAAAAATTAGTTCTCGTAGGCCACTCCATGTCTGGTTCCAATGTTCTGGAAGCAGCTCCCCTTATCAAAAATACAAGTGCCGTTATCTTTGTAGATACGATTCACGATCTAGAAAAAATGATTTCCTTTGAAGATGCAGCGCCTTTCTTTCAAATGATGCAAGAAGATTTCAAAGCGATGGTCTATAGCCATATGGCGAAGTTTCTTTTTACTGCTCAGTCACCACAGACAGTTACTTCTCGAATTTTAGAGGAAATTGCAGCAGTGCCAAAAGTTCTGGCGATTAATCTTCTAGAACCGTTTTACAAAACGGATATGCGAGAGACAGCAAAAAAAGTACAAGTTCCCGTACGCGCAATCAATTCAAATATGCTCCCTACTAATGTACTGGGCAATCGCAAGTATCTCTCAAACTTCGATGCAGCATCTATTCCGGGTGTCGGGCATTACCCTATGCTCGAAAAACCTGATGAGTTTAATGCAGTACTTAAAAAAGTTCTGGAAAAAATAGGCGTATAACTCAATATCCGCGAAGCCGAAAATATCACTTTTCTATATCGAAATGTAATTTCCAATGATAAATTCTTGAGAATTGGGGAGGCCTTTAAATGTTCTCACTTTCACAGGGATTTTTATCCATCATTTTTCTCCTTGTTAATGTCCAATTGGGTTTAAGTGCTAGTACGGTGCCAAAACGCGTTGTACAAATTCATGGGCACAGAGGGTCACGAGGTACGCACCCGGAAAATACTCTTCCTGCTTTTGAAGAAGCAATGAGCATTCCCGCAGATTTCATCGAACTGGATACAGTACTCTCAAAAGACGGGATATTAATCGTCAGTCATGACCCCTATATAGACGGTGCAAGATGCAAAGATCCTAATGGGAAACAAGTCACCCATTCTATAGCTATTTCTAGTTTGACTGCCGAGCAAATCTCAAAATACGATTGCGGCTCTACACCCAATCCTGGCTTTCCAGAGCAGAAGCTTGTACCTGGAACTCCAAAGCCTACGCTGGAAGCAGTTTTGAAATTAGTGCAAAGTAAATCCGATACGATTCAATTAAATATCGAAACGAAAATGAACCAAGACGTGCGGCGATCACCAGATCCCCAAATGTTTGTCGAGGCGATTCTTACTTTATTAAAAAAATACAATCTAGTGGAACGTTCAGTCTTACAAAGTTTTGACTTTCGAACACTGACAGCTGCAAAAGAATTAGAACCTAAACTTCGTTTATCTGCCTTGTTTACAAGTAGTAAAAGATTTTGTGAAGAAACGGCTAAAATAGGAGCTTCCATAGCTTCTCCCGCTTTTAAATTAGTTAATGAGGCGAATGTAAAAACATGCCATGATTTGGGTCTGACTTTAGCACCTTACACTCCTAATAAAGAAGACGAGTGGGACACCCTCATAGAAAACGGCGTAGATGCCATTATCACGGACTATCCAAGAAAACTGGCTGAATATCTCGAAGCAAAGCATTTGTAGTTTACTTGCTTGTGCGAGGGGATTACCACGTCCTAACGGCCTCGCAATGACAG
>CAYNEF010000011.1:0-39847 GCA_964396165.1 uncultured Pseudobdellovibrionaceae bacterium | reverse complement strand
AAGCAATCTCACTGCATTGGGAAGTGTTTCAATCTTGTCTATGGCGATTAGCACTGTCAAAAGTTTGTACAGCGATTCTTTATTAAAAACACACAATTAGTCTCGTATTCTGGCGGTAGCATAGCCGAAAATTAAAAAAATTTAAGTGACGGTTTGTGGCACCTCGGTTGCAGTTTTTACCGGGCACGTACTTATAGGGGATATTGGGACAGAATGAATACGTCTAAAAAGCATTCATATTGGAAAAAGAGAATTACGTTTTCTACGTTTATTCTTTTTTTCTTGGCAACAACGACAACCAGTTTTCCTGTTAGAGCGGAAAACCCGGCCAGTGATGCAGCAACTACCACAGCACAAATTTCTAGCCCTGAACCCATTGTACAAGTTCAGAAGACGGCTGAAGGCAAAGAAAAAATCGTCATTTTTTGGGCCTCTATTGGCTTTGGCCATCATAGTGCAGCACAAGCAATTGAAGCAGAAGTTAGAAAGCAACATCCTAAAGCTGAAATTGTTTTAAAAGATATTCGTGACTTTCAAAATCCGATACGCCGTTGGTTTGTCGGACACTTTTATGACTTTATGACCAAGAACAACCCTAAAGGGTATGACACTTGGTACAGACAATACATGGAAGATGCGGTTAAACTCGATTCCGTTGGGAACACGAGTGTAGCTCTTGGCCACAAGCCAGATAGAGTCGGCAAGTATCTCGAGGAACAAAATCCCACACTTATTATCTCCACTTTTAACCATGCAACTGAAGCGCTGATCAACCTTAAAGATAAAGGGAAATTAAAAGATATACCTATCGCTCAAGTCTTAACGGACTACGTAAACACCGAATATTTTGCAAAAATGGGCTCTAAAATCGATATGAGCTTTGTTCCTCACGAGGCGATTCGTCAGGAATGGATCAATAAAGGTTTCTTAAGTGGGGACAAAATTCAGACAACCGGAATGCCGGTAAATCCAAAGGCTTTTGACAAATTATCAACAGAGGAAAGAGACAAATATCTAGAAAGTAAAAATCTTGATCCAAAACAAAAAACCATTCTCTTAGTGAGCGGATCTGCAGGAGTAGGAAACTTCGAGCTCATGGTAAAATCCATGGCAGATGCAGCCAACGGAGAGCCGTTACAAATCGTCGCAGTCTGTGCGCGCAATTTAAAGCATGTCGAGACTTTAAATAAACTGCTTCCTACGTTACCTAAAAATATTACTTTAAAAGTACTGGGACTTACGCCACAAGCAGAGCTTTTTAACTACATGAAAGCAGCTGATGTCATCGTGACAAAAACTGGAGGTCTTTCTTCCAGCGAAGTCGGCGTCATGCAAAGGCCCGCAATATTTCTGGATATCAACGGCGGGCAAGAAGCCTTCAACTCTGAATTTTTCGCAGCTCAAAAAATGGCGATCACCACCAAGGATCAGTCCAAAGTGGGCGAGCTGACACAAAAGATATTAAAAGATCCCAAGCTACAAGATGAAATGGTCAAAGCGCAAAGCGAACTGCGCGCGATGGTCGATCAGAAAAAAATTGCAGACTGGGCGCTGGCACAACCCAAGCACCCTCTAGATTTAGCGCATGGAAACGCAAACGGAGTACGCGGTCCTCCGGTACATTTACAAGTCGTTCCACCTGCAGCACAAAGCCCTTTTAAAGAACACCCTGGCAGAGCCCTTTTCATGGACAAAGAAGAAGATGTAGGCAATGCCCGCTGGGATCTCATCAAAGGCGAAAGTAAAGAAATTTTTGCTGCTTACTACTTATGGGATGGCAATAAAGTGGGAGCTGCCACCCTTGCTGGCTTAAGAGAAGCAGCACAAAAACGCGGCGCAAAAGTCCGAGTGATTCTCGATGGCTGGGCACCTGAAAATTGGGTGGATGCAGCACTGGATGCTGATGTTTTAAAAGCTCTAAAAGAATCTGGCGTAGAAATTAGAATATTTAATCCAGTTGATTTATCCAAATTCACTACTTACCTCAAACCAGGCACATACAATCGTATGCACGATAAATTGCTCTATTTAGGTGGACAAAAGGTTTTAGAAACAGGCGATAGAAACGTACAGAACATCAATTTCAGAATGCAAAGAAAAGGCGGCAAAGCTGGAATTAGTTACAAAAGTACAGCGGCCATCATGCAAGGGGATGCAGTGGACGAAGCAAAACAGCACTTGGAAGATCTGTGGGAAGTTTCTAAAGCTCCGGACCTCTCAGAAGCAACTCCTGAAGGCACAGCAAAAGCACATGAGAACTTTGACAGGTATTTAAATGTCATGAATTCCGCAAAACATACTCCGCAAGATTGGGTATCTAAAATGGTTCCTGTCGAATCGATACAGTTTGTACATGATTCGCCAGGGAAAAAAGGCGGTTTATCTCCTTTGGATCAAGAATTTATCAAAGAGATGGATAAGGCGACAGACCATATAACTGTCACGACACCCTATCCAAATTTTCCAAAAGAGTATGTGGAAGCCTTTCACCGTGCCTTAACCCGCAAAGTAAAAGTGCAGATCATTGTCCCTGCAGTCGAGACAACAGATGTTAAAATCAGCTTGGATGTGTTTGCAATGCAATCGTATGAATTGCAAAAAATGGGGGTTCAAATCTTTACCCATCAAGGACCAGACTTTTTACATGGGAAATCGCTCGAAATAGACGGAAAAACAGCCTATGTCGGTTCCAGTAACATGAACATGCGTGGGAGCAGAACAGATTCGGAATCAGGTGTTATTGTGCGCGATGCTGCTTACGCTAAACAATTAGAAGCTTTTAACCAGCATTTATTTACTCAAGAAACAAAGCCCTATGTTCGCCCTAAATACAGAGGCGCACAGATGGTTAAGTACTACTGTATCAAAGCACTGAGACTTTTATCTATTGTAGATAGGCAATTTTAAAAAAAAGCCGGGACCAAGTCTTCCCGGCTTTTTCAATAATCAGATTAAGCTATCACGCAAGAAACTCACAACCACTGGAGCCTGCTTCTTGTAAATATCGTGAGCTGCATTGGGATCGTAGAAATTTTTGTACTTGAATCCTTTGCGATCCAAAATTTCCTGAAAACGAGCGACCCCTTCTTGAAAGCCGTAAGTATCCTTACCGCCGACATCAAAATACATTGCTGGAAAGGGAACACTTTGATTCCAATTTTCTGTAATCACAGAAGGATCGTGTTGATCAAATACGGAGCGAGAGGCAAATACGCTTCGAATGATGTCGAGAAGAAAAAATCCTTTGAATCCACCGATAGGATGTCTGGAGAAATAAGCACCCCATTGAGAATCGGAATCAAATGCATTGAACGGTGGCAACGCAGGACAACTGCCAGCCCCGACTGCAAACAAATCTGGATGGCGAAGGGCTGTCTTAATGGCCCCTAATCCGCCCATCGAAAAGCCTGCAGTTGCACGGCATTTTCTTTCATTGCAAACGTGGTAAGTATTTTCGATAAAGGGCATGAACTCTTCAGTCAGCCATGTTTCGTAAGATCTAGAGCCAGTGTGATTATTGCCATAGTCTGTGAAAAAACTTTGTCCGTCCGTATCGAAAGATACAACGGTCATTGGAGGAACTTCAGAGGAATTCGTTAATTGATTAAGAGCTTCTGCATAACCCTTGCTCTTCCACTCTCCCGAATTTCCTTTCATCCCATGAAAGAAATAAACAACGCGTTCATTGGAAGCAGTGACTTCGGGATGGCTTCTTTGTACGCAATACTTCACTTCACGACCCAGATGTTCTGAATCGTAAGATTGGCATTCTACTTCACCGTCACTTGCTGCAAACGACATGTTTGCAAGAAACAAGATCACTAATAGTTTACACGCTGCATTCATTTTTATTTTCCCCCTGTTGATCTCGAATGAGATTACTGTATGAGTTAAAGGGAAAAAAACATACTTGTCAAAATGAGAACTCGTTTTTATACGACTCAATTAGTTTTTGGTAAGTAAAAAAGGACGGACGAGGAGTGCGTTTTAACGTCGTATAATCTATTTCCACCAATCCAAAACGTGGTTTTAATCCACTTGCCCATTCAAAATTGTCGGTAAGGGACCAATGCAAATACCCGATGACATCCACACCTTCTTTTTTTGCTTTGGCAAGATTTTCCAAATGCGACTCTAAAAACTTGCTTCTCCACTTGTCATTTTTATCCGCAACACCGTTTTCCGAGACGAGAATAGGCAGTTTATAAACGGAAACTTCTTTCAGCGCTTTGTACATTCCTTCAGCATACATTTCCCAACCCAATTCATTTTTTTCACCCGGTCCTGTGACGGAATTGTAATAAGGATATTTTTCTTGAAAATTCACAATGGACCTTTGGTAATAATTTAAACCAACATAGTCGAGCCCAGGACGAGATGGTGGCATTTCGACACTCTCTTCGATGGCTTGCGCACCAGGCATGTGGAAATATAATTTACCGGTTAATAAAGCATTCATAAATTGCCGGTTAAAAAAGTCGTCATACATTTTTGCGGCTTCCACATCTTTTTTACTGGATGTTTTCGGCATAATTACAGCCCAGTGTTTTGCAATACTCACCTTTACTGGATTGAGTTTTTTTGCTTCGATTTCTCGTACCGTAAGCAAGTGCGCTTTTGCTAAGGCAAGAAACGCATTCTGCGCTTTCACCGGATCATGATAAATCTTAGGCGGCCAACAACTCCAGAAATAGCCACAGAACACCAGAATTTCTGGTTCATTAAAAGTCATCCACCATTTTACATTTGCTGGAGCTTTACTTAAACGGGTCATCGCCTTTATGGCATAAGAAGTAAAATCAGTTGCAAAAGTGGGAGAGAGTAACCCGCCTTTTTCCGCTACCCAAGCTGGATTGACGAAGTGGTGAAGCGTGACAACGGGTTCCAGTCCGTTTTCGCGCATTTTTAAAATCATGGCTTCGTATTTATCTAAAGCGGCTTCATTCCATTCGTTCTTCTTAGGTTCGATTCTTTCCCAAGCTAGAGAAATGCGAAAAGTATTGGCTCCTAATTTTTTTGCAAGTGCAAAATCTTCTGGGTAACGGTTCCAAAAATCGGTAGCGACATCTGCATTCGTCCCATCTTCTATCATTCCTTTAGAATGCGTAAACTGGTACCAGTCGGAATCTTCTGGAGAGCCCTCCACTTGGAAGGAGGAATTACCCACACCCCACATAAAAGGATTCGCTTTTAATGAAGGGATAAACGTTAAACAAAAAAGTGCGTAAACTAAGAAGTAAGAATTTTTCATTTTGTTCCTTTACGTAAAGATTAGGCTGCTCTAGGAAAATGCCAAAGGCAAGAAAGTTCGTTTATAGGCCTATTTTGGGCACCCTATACAAGCTGAATACTGTCACTTTCCAACACTTTAGCCCCCCTCCTCCGCACAGGTTTTGCGGCTTTCCTTTTGCTATTACATCCCAATAGCAAGGTCGATTTGTGACCTGCTACCGAGGGGCAAGAATGAAAAACACGCTAGTACACCTGTTCATTTCCGCAACTATCTTATTCGTATCAGCCTGTTCCAAAGATTCTGGAATAAAAGTAAGCGATGAGAAAAACACATCGAAAATTTCCATCAGTGGAAAAAGCCCTGAAGATTTCTACAATGAATTTACTTTCAAAAAAGATGAACGAAACTTGTATAGATTAGTGAAGACACCAGGGACCTTTTACTATACGCGACTGGATGAAGCTGGAAAAACTCGTGCTGAGCTGTCTCTTAAAATGATTGCGGAAGACCATACTTACGAAGCCGTTTATTCAGAACACACGGACAACACCGCATCCTCTTCCACCATCAGCTACGAAACCACTCTCCACGGGATTTGGAGCATTAATGGTTCAACTATTACCTTCTCCAATCTTGCACATGGAGAAGGCCTCACATTTAACGATAACCCCGCCATTGCTCTTGTATTCGATAAAGACATCAAAACAAGTGGACTAGCTGGCAAAAGTATTTTGCAGCAAGCAGTCTGGAGCAACAAACCTGACTTATGAAAAACTATATGATGAAACTAAGCACACTATTACTGTTTTTTTGTCTCGTATTGTCTGCGGCGGAGCATTCTTTTTTAGAATCGAATAATTCAGCTCGATTGGATGCGGAAGAACCATTCTCTGCAGCAAAATATTCATATAAACTGTACGGCGAAGCAAATAAAGACACCGTTGTTCTCGTCCACGGCTTTAACTCTTCACTTGCCACATGGGATAATCAAATCCAGGAACTTTCAAAAAAATACCGTGTATTAGTGGTGGATCAACCTGGTCACGGAGGAACTCCCGCACAAGGCAAAGACTACTCACCAAAGAAAATGGCACAAGGTATACGCGGCCTTCTCGCAAAGCTTGGGATCGGCAAAATTAATCTCGTCGGCCACTCGATGGGTGGAAGAACTGCGATAGAGTTTGCTTATTTGTATCCCGAACTTGTAAAAAGCATTCTTATCGCTGATATGCATGTAGATCCCGAAAAAAGTTTCGAAAGTAAAATACAAAAATACATAGAGGACTATGACTTAATCCAAAAAAATCTTCCCTCACACTTCGAAAGTTATAAAGCCGCCTACAATGCTCTGAATACCTACTACAGCTCAGTGGAAACATTGATGCTACTTACTTCTGGACATGGAAATGCGGACTGGAGTTATGATTTAGGTAACCGCCCCGAAGCAACATTCTTGTATCTGTCACAGGGAATGACACTCGATCTTGCGCCCCAACTCAAATCCATTTCAGCACCGATCACCTTTATTGCAGCGGATGAAAAAACCGGGGCCGCTGTACTCACAAAAGTACATCAGGATCGCATCCGACAATTAAGACCAGACATTGAAATTTACGAGATCAAAAACAGCAACCACTCCGTGCAAAGTAGTGCCGAGTTTACCCCTCGTCTAATGCAGTTTTTAGAAAAAAATAATGAATGACTAGTCGTTGCAGAATTTTAAAGCAACCGTGCAACCACTCAAAGTAGCTGTGCAAGATTGAAGTGCATTCAATTCTGCCTCAGCCAAATTTCCTCTGATTGAAGAAAATAAACGGTTACCTGATCGTGCAAGCGCGAGACAAGCATAGCTTGAAGTATTTACTGTCGGACCCGCTGTGCAATTACCTCCACTATTCGGTAAGTTATTGCAGCTATTGATTGCTCTTGTTGTCGCCTCTTGAACCGTATTTGCAGACTGTATCGAACCAAAACCCTGTGCGTTCCAAGCAACTGCAAGCGCGTGAAAACGGGACATCCCGTCACACTTTAAATTTTGTGTCCATGTGCCCCACTGAGGTATTGTAATCTGACGTTTGAAAAAACCATACACTGTCGAGCTACCATGAATGGAAGAATGCGTATCCTCGCCTTCCCATTTCAGACGGTATTGTTCGGGCTCTACCGTTTCTGCATAAATATAGTACGTGCGGTTTTTCGTGTTCGCTACATAGGCTTGCTGACCTGGTAGCAACGTGTACCAGCCATTTGTTGTCCAATTGCCGTTTGTATCTTTAAAACGAATACCGGCCTGAATTTTTCTCGCGCAATCATTTTTGATATTTACTTTATCGTAGCCAAGTCCGTTACCCGCAGCTCCACCGCCACCGGATAGTTCAGAATAGCACTCATGTACTGCGCAACCGCCCCAGATCCATTCCTTTACACAGTAGCACCCTGCTTGTGCGTTACTGGATACGACGACAAAAGTGGCAATAATGATTGTATAAATGGTCTTTAACTGGTGACGGCTCATGAACATACTCCCTATAAAAAAATTTCGAGTTAAGGAGGTAACCTTGGCGCCACTCCGTGTCAACAGAGGAGTATAAAAAAAGGGGAGAAAACTTTTAAAGTCTTCTCCCCCTTCAATCTATTTACAGACTAGTAACGGTACGAATTTGCTTTGTACGGGCCTTCGACGGGCACGCCGATATACTTCGCCTGATCTTCTCTTAATGTCGTTAGTTGTGCGTTCAGTTTTTTCAACTGCAAGCGCGCGACTTTTTCATCCAGATGCTTGGGCAGTACGTGTACGCCAAGCTGGTATTTATCCGTATGCGAGAAGAGCTCGATTTGAGCAATCGTCTGGTTCGCAAAAGAAGAAGACATCACGAAACTGGGGTGTCCTGTTCCGCAACCCAAATTCACAAGACGTCCTTTTGCAAGAAGGATAATGCGCTTTCCGTTCGGGAAAATGACATGATCCACTTGAGGTTTGATTTCTTCCCACTTGTACTTTTCAAGAGAAGCGACATCAATTTCGTTGTCGAAATGGCCAATGTTACAAACAATCGCTTGATCCTTCATCTTGCTCATATGATCGTGTGTGATCACATGGAAGTTTCCAGTCGTAGTGACAAAAATATCCGCTTTGTCTGTTGCATAATCCATCGTGACAACGCGGTAGCCTTCCATCGCTGCTTGCAATGCGCAGATAGGATCGATTTCAGTTACCCAGACTTGTGCAGACAAGGCACGCAGCGCTTGGGCAGAACCTTTACCTACATCGCCGTAACCGCAAACGACAGCCACTTTACCGGCAATCATCACGTCTGTTGCGCGTTTGATACCGTCGACAAGCGACTCGCGGCAACCATATAAGTTGTCGAATTTGGATTTGGTGACAGAATCGTTCACATTAATCGCCGGGAATTTCAATTCCCCTCTTTCGTGCATCTGAATAAGTCTGTGCACGCCTGTAGTTGTTTCTTCCGTGACCCCTTTGATTTGTGCAAGACGTTTGGAGTACCAGCTGCGATCAATTGCTAGTTTGTTTTTGATGGCTGCATACAAAACCGTTTCTTCTTCAGAAGTCGGTTTGGAAAGTACGCTTAAGTCTTTTTCCGCGCGTGTTCCCAAATGAAGAAGCAAAGTGGCATCTCCGCCGTCGTCCAAAATCATGTTGGAATAACCACCATCGGCCCATTCAAAAATGCGGTGGGTGTAATCCCAGTACTCAGTCAAGCTTTCGCCTTTGACTGCGAATACAGGAACACCACTTGCGGCAATTGCAGCAGCAGCATGATCTTGTGTTGAAAAAATATTGCATGAAGCCCAGCGCACTTGTGCGCCCAAAGCCTGCAACGTCTGGATGAGAACTGCGGTTTGGATGGTCATGTGCAAGGAGCCAGTGATGCGGGCACCTTTAAGAGGTTTCGATGTCGAAAACTCTTCGCGGATTGCCATTAATCCCGGCATTTCCGTTTCTGCGATTTTGATTTCCTTGTTGCCCCAATCGGCAAGTTTGATGTCTGCTATGACGTAGTCATTATGGTTAGGCATTTTTGCTCTCTCTTTAATTAAACCGTGCTATTTTTTTTGAGAGAGTTAGAGGAGAATCAGCTCGACTATCTCTTCTCGCGAAAGACACGATTGGATTTAGCGAGCGCCGTTGTAATATCCGAATCCAAGCCTAGGGCTGTTTGAAATGCCTTGCAACGCTCCTTGGATTCGTCTTTTAGACTAGTATAAAAGTGTCGGCTTTTCTATAAAAATTCCCTAACATTGCGCACAAATCAGAGGGAAATTAAGCGAACCAGCCTCGGACATCTTCCTCAAGTCCCACTCCATACATGAAGTTATACGTCGCTTTTTTCAAGCCAAAGTCGAATTGGCTGTGATCTATTCCTGTGGAATCGATAAACGCGATATCGTTTCTAGCGAAGGTGGATTTTTCAGGGATAAGTTTGATCCCATATTTTTGTGGATTGAGACCAATGGGGCTATGGGCAGTCACCGAAAAACGGTGCCAAAATGCAGATTGGATATAGCCCTTTTTAAATAACTTTCGCACTTCTTCCAGCGCATACAACGTTTCTTGTTCTGTTTGCGAGGGAAAGCCATACATCAGATAGGCGTGCACCATGATCCCATTTTCCGAAAACGCTTTTGTGACTTCACTTACTTGCTCTACCGTCACGCCTTTATCCATCAACTTTAATAATCTATCAGTTGCGACTTCAAGGCCACCGCTCATCGCGATACAACCAGAGGCAGCAAGAAGTTTTGCAAGTTCGGGTGTAAAAGCTTTTTCAAAACGGATATTAGCCCACCACTTAATTTGGATTTTTTTCTCTATCAGTTTTTCTGCCATGAGCTTAAGCATTTTGGGCGGCGCAGCTTCATCTACGAAGTGAAAACCCCGTTCGTTTGTTTCAGCGACTAACTTTTCAATTCGGCCGACAAGAAGATCCACATCGAGAGCTTCATATCGAGAAATATAATCCAAAGACAAGTCACAAAAAGTACATTTCTTCCAATAGCATCCGTGGGCGATAGTAAGTTTATTCCATCTGCCATCCGACCAAAGCGTGTGCATGGGGTTAAGCATTTCACTTAAAGAAAGATAATCTTTTAAAGGAAGCCCTTCGTAGGAGGGACAACTTGTTTCGTTAAACTTTAAGTCTTTGAGGCTTGAATCACTTTTTAAAACTACTTTTCCCTTTTCATTCACCAAAGTGCGTAAATACTTAGGCGTTTTTGCATCCGTTCTCAAATTTTCCAAGATCTGCAAAAGCGGCACTTCTCCATCGTCTAATGTTAAGTAATCGACGAATTCAAAGACTCTTACATCTTCCAGTTGTCTTAACTCGGTATTGACGTAGCCCCCGCCGAAAAGCACTTTGCCATTCGCGTGCTTATTTTTAAATACTTTTGCCATGCGAAACCCGGCATACACATTTCCCGGAAAAGGGAGAGTCATCCCCACCACATCGGGCTTCACTTCATCAAAAATTTCTTCCGCGATTTTATCAATATAGCGATCCACTAGCGTATTGCTTTTGAATAAGGCCTTATAAATGGGGTCAAAGCTATTGCAGCTTGCGGCAAGTTTTTCTGCGTACTTGGACAATTCAAAGCGCGCATCAATCCCTTGTTTGATCACATCATTTAAATCATCAATGTAAAGACTTGCCAGAAACTTTGCAGGGTTCGGGTAACCGAAAAGAGAAACTACTTCTTGAAGCGATCTGCCATATTGCGCTTCCAGATCTTTTAAAACATGAAACCGCGGGCCGCGTGGGAGAAAATTCTTTTGCAGAATTTTAGACTCTAAACTTTTGTCTTTATTTTGCAGGAACGTAATGACCATCTCTACTGTCGCTTGATAAAGAGATGCATTTTTAATAAAAAAATTTACGCTATCACTAAACTGCGTTTTCCCCTTTTTTAACTGTAGTTCCTTCTCGATATCTTTTAAGCCTTCTTTTGAGATAAGTTGTAAAAGAAGCATTAAGCTCGGATCCCGTTGAGCGACGTCGAAGCCTTTTTCTTTTAAAAAACCATACAGGTACGGCGTCGCGGGGTACGGCGTATTGGCTTGTGTCAGTGGGGGTGTGAGTAAAAGTATCTTCATGAAAAATAGGGTGATACCACGCCCCTCTAAAATCGTCTAACGGTTTACTGTAACTAATTGTAAGTATAGGGGTTTATAAAAATAAAAAAGATGAGCCTGCCACGTTATTTCTCGACAACACGCTGCTAGGGAGCTAAAAAATCAAATAAGAACTTTAAAGAAAGAGGATACGTAGATGGCTAATTATGTGGTTTTTTTGGATAACGAACATGCAAAGATTTTTGAATTACATCCAGAAAATGTAGTGGAATCGAACTTGAAAAAACATGAGGTAAAGCACCATACGAGTCATGATAAAGATCATACTCGCCATTCTGAAAAGTTTTTTCATGAAGTGGCTGCTAAGCTCGCAAATGCGAATGAAGTTTTGCTTGTCGGACCGGGGCTGGCAAAAGAGCATTTCAAAGGCCACTTGGTGGAACACCATCACGACAAGATTGCCAAAAAAGTGGTAGGGACAGAAACCGTTGATCATCCGACAGACGGACAGATTGTGGCTTTAGCAAAGAAGTTTTTTAAAGCACACGCCAAGTTTGAATAAAACAATTACTTCCTGACCCGACACGTTTGAGATTGCCGGGTCAGGAACTTAAATTCTTACCACCACTTTTTTGCAAAAGTAGTATTAGTCGATTCCACCCATTGGTTGGCTCGCAAATTCTTCCAGACAAACTTTTCTAAGTCATCCGGGTTTGCAAACGTTGTCATTAATACACAGTCCCAATCGCCTAGAGTAGACCACGCACTGGTGACATTCGCATCACCCTTCCATTTTTCCCATGCGTCTGAAGGTGTACCCGGTTTCCATTTTACCCAAATCCATGCCGACCAATTTTTTTCCATTGTTTTCTCCTTAAAGACATTAAATTACACACTACACGCTTAGTTTTGAAAAGACGCTCGTGGCTATTTGGAGACTTGGCTTAAAATCCAGGAGCAGAGAGGATGATCGGGTTTGTTTTTCGTTTCAACCGCTGTAGCAATGCTTTTAATAAGCGATACACGTTCATTTTTTGGCAATACGCTAAACTTTGGGTTGGTGTAATCACCGTGACCAGCGTCAGAGTGAAAAATGATATTTCCCACACCATCTACTGACTGGCTGTCTGTTTGAACAACTCCATCACTAATGCCAGCAACCTGGGAGAGTACTTTCCAATGTGTTCGGTACATGAGTATGTACCTATCGCCATTGACAATACTTGAAGTCAAATAATGGATCTTAGGTGATACTACTTTTGCATCTTCCGCATTTTCAATAAGCATTTTTTCAATCTGCGCATGTCTATACGGGGTTCGAAGACTATTCATGCCGGGTCGAAAAAGATATTTTGGAATTTGCGCTTTCATTCGCTCAACTTTGACAGTCTTTTGTTCTTCAGGAGTAAAACTCTTAAATTGCGACCAATCAAAATTACGATCGAGCATAATATCGGACAGGGAACTGCCTCCTATTGCCGCCTGCAAAAGATACATATCATCTACGTGATTCTCAATCAGGGGACTGTTTTTTAAAGCGAGTGTAAATGCTTCTGCCCCTCCCTTACTGTGCGCTATTAAGACTAGCTTTCCGGGAATATTTTCGAGTTCCCGTTTCAACCATCCAGTAGATTGCTCTATACCTAAACGCGAAGGGGGTTGTAGTAGATGAATATTTCTTTTTGGCACTCCGAGAGATTCCAGTGTCTTCATTTGCTCTCTAAAATAATCCGGGTATTGGAAAGCTAAAAAGCCCGTAATAAATACGTAATGTAAATTTTCGGTTTCGTGTCTGGAATTTGCGCCCAATTCTGGCGGATACAGAATCCCTTTGGCAAAACCCTCATAATTACTTGTAAACTTACTTTGAGAAATATTCCACGGTTCTGCACATAATTGGGCACTAGTGCCCAGAACAATAACACAGAACAGCAAGACTACATTTAGAATACACTTTTTCATACGTATGCATTCGGTACATAGCCCGAAGCCTACATTAGAAGTGCAAGTCGCTAGCCAACCCACCTCTTGTATTCATTCCGTATGCAGTCTGGTAGAATCGGGCTTGTGAAAAAAAATAAATATAAAATAACTACTGATAGAACGTGCCGTGTTGTCCTCACTGGAGGTCCTGGCGGTGGAAAAACAACTGCTGCTGACTTATTCAGACGCGAAATCGGAAGCCGTATCGTGATTGTTCCAGAAGCAGCCACGATGCTATTTACTGGGGGCTTTCCAAGAAGAAAAGAAGAAGGTTCGATTAAAGCTACACAATCCGCAATCTATCATGTGCAAAAAAATCTTGAGACGATACAACTCTCAACCTTTCCAGACAGAATACTTTTGTGCGATAGAGGAACACTCGACGGCGCTGCTTACTGGCCTGACTCCCCTGAAGATTTTATTAAATCTCTAAACACTTCCTGGGAAGAGGAATTAGGAAGATACGATGCTGTTCTTTTTTTTGAAACTGCTGCGGCGGGTGGACTGTCTATCGAAGGCGGTAACCCTCACAGAATAGAATCCTTAAAAGCATCACTTGAACTCGACAAGTCTTTAAGAGAAATTTGGGGCAAACACAAACGCTTTACACTTATCCGGCACGAATCTTCTTTCTTGCAAAAGATCCATACGGCACTGGCTACACTCAAACTGGTGCTGGAAGATTTGACGGGAGAAACCATTCAATCTACAAACGGTTAATACATGAACAAAGAAACTTTCAAAAAAATATACCCACTTTATCTTGGAAACAAAGCTGTCGAATCGGGACAGACTTTGGAAGTAACAGATAAATACACGAATGAAGCATTCACTAAAGTAAGCCTTGCAAATGCCACTCACATAGATCAAGCCATTGCATTGAATGTAAAAGCGCAACCTGCTTTAGAAAAAATGGCGAGTTTCGAGCGCGCTGAAATATTAGAGCATTGTGTGAAACGTATTTTAGAACGTTCTGAGGAATTCAGCCTTTTACTCTGTCTTGAAGCCGGTAAACCGATTAAAGATGCGCGCACTGAAGTTACCCGACTTGTGGATACTTTTAAAATTGCCTCTCAAGAGGCGACAAGAATAGGAGGAGAAATTCTTCCTTTGGACATCAGCCGTAGAACTAAAGGCTATTTTGGTATGTGGAAAAGAGTACCCATCGGACCGTGCTCATTTATTTCTCCCTTTAATTTTCCGTTAAATCTTGCGGCACACAAAATCGCTCCAGCGATAGCTACAGGATGTCCGTTTATTTTAAAGCCCGCTAGCCGCACTCCTGTGAGCACTTTATTACTCGGAGAAATATTAGCGGAGACTTCCCTTCCCTTAGGATCTTTTTCCATCTTGCCTTGTGGAAGAGATGGGGCCGATCTTTTTACGACTGATCCTAGAATCCAGTTTTTAAGTTTCACAGGCTCACCCGATGTGGGTTGGGAATTAAAAGCAAAAGCAGGAAAAAAGAAAGTAACGCTTGAGCTTGGTGGAAATGCCGCTTGTCTTGTGGATGAAGACGCAAATATTGAAGATGCAGTCGAGCGCATTGTCACGGGCGCGTTTTTCCAGTCGGGACAAAGTTGTATCAGTGTGCAGCGTGTACTGATTCACAAAAACATATACTCGCGCGTAAAAGACATGCTAGTTGAAAAAACATTAAAACTGAAAATGGGGGATCCCAAAGACGTAACGACCTTTATCGGTCCCATGATTTCCGACAGCGAAGCCAGTCGTCTTGAAGGCTGGGTAAAAGATGCCGTTAAAAGTGGTGCAAAACTTCTGTGTGGGGGAAAAAGAAATAAAAACATGTTCGAAGCAACTCTTCTTGAAAATGTGCCAAAAACGTGTGACTTGAACTGTCAGGAAGCATTTGGTCCAGTCGCACTACTTAGTAGTTTTGAAAATTTTGACGCTGCTCTAAACGAAATCAACCAAAGCCGGTTTGGTTTGCAGACAGGTATTTTTGTAAAAGATATTTATAAAATACAAAAAGCCTGGGACACCTTAAATGTGGGTGGCGTGATAGTCGGTGATGTTCCCTCGTGGCGAGTAGATAATATGCCTTATGGTGGCGTGAAAGATTCTGGACTGGGGCGAGAAGGCGTACGATTTGCGATGGAAGAAATGACGGAAATTCGCATGCTCGCGATACGCACCCCTTAAACCTATTGCATCGTTAAATCGGGAAACTTAAAGTGGATCACTTTTGATTCAGGATCTACAGGCACCGTAGCCTTACATTCGATTTCAATCACATGTATTTTTTGGTCATGGCTGAGATTCCAGATGTGTTCAATGCTATCGGTACTACCCGCAACACGTGCCAAATCAGAAGTCGGGTACTCTTCATTCACGCATTCCTGGATAAACATTCTTTTTATCCCTGTGGGATCTGTGTTTCGAATAATTTCATGCAAGTTTCTTTGTACTTTGCCCCAATGCTGCCACCCTAGATTTTTAAGCTGCCAAACAAGAGGAATAGTGCTGGCAATCAGTAGCAAGAATGCGGTTGTTCGTATTTTACTTTTAAACAAAGTGGTGTCTTCAAAAACGAGCGGAAAAATCCACGCCGCCCAAAAACCCGGAAGGAAAAACCACCCGGGAGAAAAAAACCAATGTCCCAGATGCGGTAATACCAATAAAAGCACAAACCCAGAAAACAAGATTGCCCTCTGTAAATTTAAAAGAGAGAACCCTTTATCTTTTTTCCTATAAAAAGTAGTAAGCACAAAAAGTAAAGGCCCAAGAAAAATAACGGCCGCAAAGATTAGAAGTGGACGCACAAAATGGACAAAATCAAATGCAGGATGGTATCCCGGGTTGACATCAAAGTATTTGAACCGAGCGATCAGATATGCCAGTGTAACAAACGCGTGCAAGAACAATTGTTTGAAGTCTCTTTTAAAATCCCTGAAATAAAATGTAAGTAGCAAAAGCAAGCCGGGAAATACGACACTCGATTCTTTACAAAGTAGTGCACCTATATATCCGAGAAGAGAAAGTACGATACTGAACGGAGTCGGCACTTCGTTTTTCAAATACCCATACAAAGCGATACTTAAAAATAAGACTTGGGGAATATTCATCATGCCTTCCCCTATCCACACAAGACTTCCAAAATGGAGGGGAATACAAAAAATAAAGGTAACTAAAAATACTTCCACATCAGAATTTCTATTTCTGATGCGAAAAAGCGCACGACTAGATAGAATAAGCGTCGCAAGTAAAAGAAAAATTTGCTCGATAACCCACATGCCGTGATGAAAAGCAAATAATTTGAAATTCACAAAGGTAAGAATTTTAAATACTGGTCGAAAAAACCAGATTTCTTGCCTATACGGAGAGTAAAAAAGCGTTGCGCGCCACAACAGTCCCCAATCTTTCGGCATATGCTTTACTGCAGTACCAATAATTAACCAGTCATCATGTCTGAAATAGCAAAAAGGAATTACAAACACATACAAGAAAAAAAAAGAAAGTGAAATTTTAGACGTCTTGGACAAGCTTTGCATTCGCACTATTGTATCAAAAAATAGGCTAGATTACTCTTCAGGAAACGCAACGGGCGGCGGCAAATCTTCGACATAAGGTGGCTCATAATAGTCGTAGTACGGAGGGACGGAAACCCTTGTCCAGCCACGCTTTAACAAAGTTTTAAATAAATCGCCTGCTGCATCACTAATATATTCCCTGTGATCCCCGCGTTGCGGTGGCCAGAGTTTTCCTTCTATCGAGATAATCGAATAGGCTGGAGGCGGGATGTCAGCCTTGCGCGCAATGAGTGCGCCACAAATAGTTCTGCCTGAAATAAGCGTCTCGATAATCTTATCCTTTATAAACTCGCTTGAAAGATCTTCTCGCTTTAAAAAATTGAGCGGATTCGGCCTGTCAAAATCAAATCTTTTTTTCCCCAAGTGCGTGTAAAGCGAAAAATTGGAAAGATCATCGGATATAAAATGACAATACTTTGGTAAGCCTGCTCGGTTTTTAAAAAACCATTCAGCCGTTTCATCCAGTTGGACTAAATTACGCGCGGGTTTAGGCCGGTGGATTTGAAAAAAGAGCCTTCCCCTCCACGGGTATTTATAAGGCACAGCAATCAGAAGAACTAAAACGCAGACTAAAGCCGGCAAATATTTCGAATGAACGCGCAATTTCGTAAGCAGTGTCTCCAAGAGAAGCACAGTCAGGATGCTGATGGGAAATGAATACAAAATGCGATACGCAGTATCCGTATTAAACGTTTTAATGATGAGGAGAACAAAAGGAGGAAACAAAAGAACAAATGATGGAAAAAGAGTTAAAAAAACTACTTTCGGATTCTTTTTATATAAAAACGGGCACGCTAAAATGGAAACAACACCAGAAAATGCGATAGTTTCAAGAAACTTGCTCTCAAGTCCCCACATACGAAATGTAGTGAACTTGCTAAGTTGGGCTGTCCAGATAACTTGTTTTTGATCAAAGGGAAATCGATTGAAATGGTAGAGAGCATATCCTCCCATTAAGCTAAGCGCATAGAAGAGCAAACACGCAATACGAATTTGTCTTCGGTGCGGGCTTTGTAAAAATAAACTGCCCAACCCTACAGCAGATGCCGATACGGCAAAAAAGATAAAGGTCTCGGGATGGCTAAAAACCATCAGACCGCACAAGAGCAGAATTTTTAACACGAGAGAAAGTCCGAGCTTTATATTTTCACTTAGGAGTAGTCCTAAAGCTCCTAGATAAGCGATGTAACCTAACGGAACTCCCGAAAGCATATAGTACCGAAAGCTCAGTATTCCCGTTCCGAATAGAACGAGGGTTCCAAACACATAGGGCATCAAACGCTCGCGCTTGATACCAAGCTTAAGTAAAACGCGGGCGAATTGGTAACTTAAAAGCCATTGCCAAAACGCGCTGTAGAAATGGAGGAAAGTTCGTTGAGAAATCGGCTCAAAGTATTTTAAAAACGTCCAACCAAAAAAATACGGTATACGATTTTTATACGGATTTTGAGAGATATACGTATAGTCGTTCCATAGGGTGAGTCGTCTAAAGTGATCCCAGGGATCCGACGGGTATTCGAGATAGGCTCCCCTATTCCAAAGAACTGCAAAAAGTACTGTCCAAAAAAACCATTCGAGTTTTGAAATTTGGGCAAAAGAAACTTTAAAGAGATGCAAGAGCAGCAAAAAGTTCGCAAAATGCACTACCCAAAATGCTTTTTCGATATAAGGAATCGGTATTTTTAAAAACCAGCCGCACAGATAGAGAGCGAGATACGGAAGAAACAAATACGCCGGGCAATCGAGTGCGATTTCAGTCAGAAAGTTCAGTTTGTTTTTTAGAGTACTCACAAATTCGAATTGAAATACCTGCAATGTTTTTGCAATTCACACTCGCCGCATTTTGGATTTCTTGCCTTACACACGCGTCTTCCGTGCAAGATTAACAGGCCGTTCACAAGACTCCAGTGTTCGATGGGCAAGAGTTCCTTTAAGTCAGACTCAATCTTTACAGGATCTTCTTCGTTCGTCCACCCCAACCGTGCGGCCACCCGTTTTACATGCGTATCGACGGCAATTGCGGGTTCATCGAACGCCTGATTGAGTACGACGCTTGCGGTTTTTCTGCCCACTCCCCTTAAAGTCACAAGTTCGTCGAGTGTATGAGGAACTTTTCCGCCAAATTTATGCACAATATCGGACGACATGGAGATCAGAGATTTGGCTTTTTGCCTGTAAAAACCGCAGGAATGGATGATCTTTTCAACGTCCGCCTGCTTTGCTTTAGCGAGGCTTTCGGCATCGGGGTATTTTTTAAACAAAAGGGGTGTGACTTGATTGACACGCTGATCCGTACACTGGGCAGACAGGATAACAGCCACTGTGAGTTGAAAGGGCCCATCGTAGGTCAGTTCGGTCTGGGGATTAGGGTATAACTCGGACAGGATTTCGAATATTTTTTGTAGGGTCGCGCGCCCCGGAACGTCTTTGTTTTTTCTCTTTTTGCTCACTTATGGTATGGTCTTTTTTGTTTAAAGTTAGCAGTTAGTCAAGCCGCAGTGGTGAAATGGCAGACACGCTGGTCTTAGAAGCCAGTGCCTTTGGCGTGGGGGTTCAAGTCCCTCCTGCGGCACCAAATAAAAAGGGGAACCTGATTGGGTTCCCCTTTTTATTTGTGCTTTTCATCGGATTTCAACCATTTTGAAAATAGGGTACTGCAATTTCGGGAACTAGGCACGGGGCCTACCCAGTGCTTGCGTCTAATCGCTTCTATTTGCTTTTGATCTAAAACTACTTTCTCTTTTAATTCTTTAGCGAGTTGAGACCAGAGTTTAGGTTGTGCTTCTAAAGCATCTAACGCTAGCTTTCTAGCCTGCTCAAGATAAGCCGAAACATCACGATTTAAGCGTTCCGGGTCTTGCAAAATGTGGTTGGGCTGCAAAGGGCTTAGTGGAGCGCTAGTGAGCGACTTACTTTCGCCTCGCCCTAAACCTTCCACGAGTTTTCGTGCAATAGCAGTAGCCTGTGCTAGCTCTTGTGCAGTTTCATAGGTTAAGCCCACTTCGCCAAAAACCTTTTCCTCTCCCACTTTACCTGCCATCTCCACTGCCATTGTATGCATGAGAAAATCATTTTCCGAAAGAGACATGTCTTCACGTGGAGTAAATACCGTAAGACCTAAATAACCGGTTTGAGAAGTATTCGCACGCATCCGGTGAGGTACAAGATCGCGCAATTGCATCGACACGACTGCTTTTGCTGATTCATGTACCGCGGCTCTATACCCGGCATCATCTTCACGTGGCAGGGATGCATTTAGGGAATCTTGTGGTACTTCGTATTGATAAATTTCTTTACTCCCTACGACGTTCCAGAGGGTCTTTCTCCCATCCGAACTTGTTTCGACGTTAATTTCAATTTTTTTACCTTGATCCAGCTTTCGTTGTACTCGTTCTCTCATTTCACTTAAGGGCTGCGTGATAAATAGAGTTATCGTGGAATCTAGTGGCCTGACACCCTGGCCTGCAAAAACTCCCTCTTGATAAATGCGGTTTAAAACTTCCTGGCTTACCGATAATTTTAGCTTGGGATGGCCCGCCTCGTGGGATATCTCCTTAATTTTTCTTTTTATCAATTCTTCAAAGTGTTTTGTGCTGGGACTGGGAAAGACGATAAAACGGAATCCCAAGCGACTGACCTCGGCTGGTTGGAAAAGCTTTCCTAGTTGCTGACGGAGGGTTGAAAGCGTGATTTCCTGGTGCTTTTTTCTGAGTTCATCTGGTGTATAGGTTTCATTATCAAAGCTTTTTGCCCCTTCTAAAAGATCATCTAAGTTTGCGCCAAAAATGACAAGAGAGTGAGAAAGATCCACTACCTGTTCGTCCGGTAGGGTGCGCATGTGCTCGAGAATTTGATCTGTTTTTTCTACGACCAACTGATGAAATGCCGACTGTTCGATATCTGTTGGAAGTGCGATAGACCTCAAAATATTCGTATCAAAACTTGCTATTCCGTACACTAAGTTTCTAAGAAACTTGCGTCGTTGGTTTGGAATACGCAGTCTGCCGTGATTTCCCAAAAACTCCCAGATTCCTTGATTCTGAGGACGTTCCACCTTTTTTCCGATTCTATCCTTTGTATTCATAAGTTGGAGTTCGTCAATAAAGAGCACCGGACGTTCTGGGCGTTGGAATTGGGGTGTGCGAATTTCTTCAATAGGGGCATCCTGTGGAACTGCTTCCATCTTCACTGCTTTTTCCATGTATTGATCGGCAAGATACTCTGCAAATCCCATCTTTCCGTTTTCTTCTTCATAAATGTCGCGGGGCTTTTTTATAGTACGCATAAGTGCACCTTGTCGCATGTCACGATAGAAAAGATCTTTATCCGCCTTTATTTTCTGAAGCAGTTTTAGGATAAGGCTTGTTTTTCCGACTCCAGGGTTGCCAGGAACGAGAAGGACGAGTGGTTCTGTCCTCTGTTCGGGATACAAGTACCAGTTTCGGATACTATCAGCGAACTTGCCTATCGTCTCATCCAACCCTAAGTATTCTTGTTTCAGTTCAGATACTGCTTGGTTTAAAAGCTTTTCTCTTTCTGCAATAGAGAGAGTCTCATCTGCATTTGCTGTTTGAGCCATGAGAAAAAGCAGAGCTAAGAAACAAACTTGCCGAAAGCCAATCATGGGCGAAGCTCCTTATCATCAAAAAACTTTCGAAATTTTTCTGCGCAACTAGTTCGCGGAGAAATCTCAAGGCCATATTTTTTCCAAAGAGAAGCAAGTTCTTCCTTTTCTACGACTCCCTGTTCGGTAAGCTTTTTGGAGAGCTCTTTCCAGAAGCGCTTTTCTTTATCCAAAGTTTTTTCCGCTAAAGTTCTTGCTTCTTGAGATAATGTTTTTAAGTCTTCTTCAGTCGTGTGGATGGAGTAAGGAAAATAATCAGGGCGAGAAATTGAGTCGCTACCCGCGATTGAGTTGCCACTTTTTCCCAGGCCGAATTGGCGTATTAGAGTTAGCATATTCGTTGTGTTAGACTCTAAATCTCCTCCTTGGCCCACTGCTTCTGAGAACACTTTTTCCTCCGCAATCATCCCCCCCAAAGTAACAGCGAGATCACGGATGAAATCGTTTTTCGTTTTCACCACTTTCGGATCCGCTATTTTTCTCATATAGCCACCTGCACCGTTTCTCCCAGTGTTCGACCTTACTACTGGAGGGATAATTCCATTTAATGCGATTTCCAAAGTGACGTGGGCTGCCTCATGGACTGCTAATCGGAATTTTGCTTCCGATTCTTTGGGCAGAGCCCCTTTAAGGCCGTCTGTGGGCAAAGCAAAAGTGAAGGTTTTTTTTGTTTTTGTGTTTGTCCAGATAGATTCTTTTCCATCTTCAGAAACATCCACGCTAAGACTGACTTTCTCAGAACGTCTGCGTTTGCCAAAAAGGTTTTGATAAATAAAAGCAAAGGCATCACCGACAAAGGCATCTACGGCAGTAGCGGTCACTCTAGGGCCCTGTCCTGCAAACACTCCTTCCTGGTAAATGCGAGCTATGAAGTTCGGACTGAATTTTACGTGAGTTTTTCTATCGGGATCAATGCTCTTTACGAACTCTTTAGCCTTTTTTTGAATATAGCTTAGGTAACCCTTTTTTCCAGGACCGCTTACAATGATATGATTATTGCCTAAACGACTGATATCAGCAGGTTGAAAAAGAGAGGAAAGACCCGTTCGGATATCGGTTAACGTAAGTTTTTGATGGCTCTTTCTTATTTCATCCGGATCAACTTCATTCGTAAAATTTTTACTGCCTTCCAGTAAACTGTCCAAATTGCCGGCAACAAAAACCAAAGCCTTCGAAAGATTAATAGTGATTTCGGAAGGTATGTATTGCTTTATTTGCTCAACTTCGCGCAGCCTTTTTGATGCATTCATCTGCAGGACAAAATCTTCCCGATTCCTGTATAATTGCATATCAATTCTCTGCTTAAAATTATCTAGAAATGCATCTTCAGGATTATGTACTCGCACTTTACCATCATTGCCTAATAGCTCCCAGATGGCCTGCACTTCAGGTCGTATTACTTGTTCCCCTTTACTATTGATCGTGGCAATTTCTTGAATTTCATCAAAAACAAGCACCGGATAAACTGGCTTGATTAATTCTGGACGTGGAATGGGTCGGATTCCTTTTATTACTTCGGGCAATGCTGCCATATTGTCGTAAGTAAATAGATACCTCTCGGTTAATCTATCCGCGAATGTCTTGGGATTTGGAGTATTCGCATTTTCTGAGGAAGTTCTACTGCGCAAATCTTCGTAAAAATATTCACTACCCAATTCTAACTTTTTAATTATCTTCTGAATTAAGGATGTCTTGCCACTGGAGGGAATGCCCCATACTCCAATTTTGGTTACTCTATCGACTGTTTCGGGGTGCAGGTACCAATTGGACATTTGATCAAGAATCCTATCGATGACCGGATCCATATCAATGTATTCTTGCTTAAGCTCCTTGCGCGCTTTTTGTAAAAGACGTTGCCGCTCGTGTAAAGGTGGATCGGCCTTTAAAAAGCATGGTAGTAGGAAAAATAAAATACAAACTGCTTTTGCAAACCGTAAATAGTAAGTAGCCCTCACTCTCGCCCCCGACACCAAATGATTGCAAGTAAGGTTCCAGAGCAAACCTGCCTAGGCTTTGTGTGTTTCTAAAAATATAACAGGCAAAAAAACAATGTATGGTCAGATAGAATAAAAGAATAACAGCTATATTATTGAGATAAATGTAAAATGATTAACTTCTTGCCGCCTTAACACCACTCATCCGTTGCCATTTTTTAAACACTTATTAAAAACCGATGCTTTGCATCTTCTCAATCAAAATATAGACTCTGTTAACTATTGAACATAAGGAGAAACACGTGAAGCGCTTTTTTATTTTAATGTCTATTTCTACGATAAATCTATTTGGGGATATTACATTCCCACTTCCTAACGGTGATATTCAAGTTTTTTACAGAAATCTTAATAATGCCCACTTTGAACTTGCGACCTGTGACAAGACTGAAACCATATCGCGTGACTGCTCAAAATCACCAAAGCTTTCGTTAGAATACTACCAGTATTATCGCCTTCTAAACTATGCGCCCTTTCCGAATCCGTCTGAATACTATTCACCAGCTATAGGCTACCCCAATATTGAAAGTATTTATGAAACAATGCAGTTGTCTATGCCATATGACTATAACTATGATGATACAGCCGTTTTGAAGGCAGAAGTGGATAGAATATTACGTAAAGGGGCATATGTAGAAAATGAAACCTACGCAGAACACATAATGAAAACTTTCGTATGTGTCACTGCTAGTGGAATTGCCTATAAAGTGATAGGAAAGTATTTAGCCACTCCAAAGCTCTATACGGAAGCCGAGGTATTAGAGGCGCTTAAAAAAGCAGCAGAAGCGACTAAGGAACCTAATGGGGAGTGCCTAGTTCAGCATATTACCGTTAATGGGAACACCGCGTGTTGGGCAAACTTTTTTTTACTAGCCAAGCTTCGTAACCGTACACTCTTGGTCCCCTTTCAAAAATAAAAAAAGAGGGAGTGCTTAGCGCAGCACCCCCTCATAAATGCATTTTCGATAACGTATTATCTAATAGTTTTTTCTATGCTTGCAAGCCCTTTTAAAACACGCAATCGAATGTAAAACTCGGTATTCAGAGTATTCGGGCCACTTAGAGGGGAATTCTCCAAGATTGTTTGAAATTCTTTTTCCAGTCTATCCAAATACTCCTTTTGGAAGTTAGTTAAAGGTAGTGTTTTCAGATCTTGGATTCGCTCCTCGGTGTTTTTAAGGACAATTTTAAGGGCTCTTTCGAAAAACATTTCACTCGTTTTATCCATTTCGAATGTTCCGTTTTTATGCACTTTTATATCACCACTAATGGGGCTTTTTAGAATCAGGCGGTACGTAATATTTTCAGAAGGCTCAGGAACGTATCCATATACGCGTGCAAACAATGCTTCGGACATACCAATTAATCGAGTACCTGCAGTTTCGTTTGCCTGCAGTGGCATTGCCATCCACTCGTTTACGATTTCTTTTAATGCAGGCAAGTATTCTGGCGTGGTGTACGGACCCATCATTAGATTGTGGGCGATGCGTAGTAGTTGATTTGGAACAGTTTGTTTTTTTGCTTTAGTCGGTGTCGCTTGTATTTGAGCGGTAATTAGTCCGATTAAAATTAGAGTATGAATAAATAAACTTTTCATTATTTTTCTCCTTTAGTTTAAGATAGTTATTGTGCGAGCTTGTACAATGGTTTTTCGACTCGTATGCCGAGCTGAAAAGACGTTTCGAGAGTACCCGTGCCAGTGAATGGAAATGACTTAAGTATACTATCGAATTCTTTTTCAATGCTTTGTAGCTGGGTAATTTTTTCTGGAGGCAAAGAAGCAGCTTTGAAACTCGCAATAGAAGTTTGAATGTTTTCGACTTTTACTTTCAGCGATGTTTCATAAAAATCTACCGTGGCCGCATCCATTTCAAATTTACCCGTATGATAAATTTTAATAGATCCACTGATTGGACTCTCTAATTCATAATCAGGAATATTATTTTGTTCGTAGTAGATAGGTTCCAACATTTTTCCTCCCATTGGAGTGGCCTTGAGCAGTTTGTTTCCCGTGGTGACGAGCCGACTAGCGGCCGATTCTCCTGGTTGAATCGGTAAACTCAGCTCATCATCCGCAATGACTTTTAGCGTAGGAAAATATTTATAATAAGTTTCCGGGAAGTGGAGCATGAATTCGAAAATCATCGTTTTCAGTGGATCAGGGGCGAAGGCAACCGTGATCTCAGCTTTTAGGGAAGAACTAAAAAGACCGAATAGTGCAAGAAAAAGAACAATAGCGTTTTTCATTTTATCTCCTTACGAGAGAGTTTATTTATAGGGAACCGAACTGCGGCTTATTAACATTTATGGATAAGAATCTCAATTTGGTTTCGCTATTATTACACTCAGATGTGCAGTTTCTGTTGTTAAAACAGAAACAGAGTGCCTACTTAATATCAGTATTCTCGGTGTGTACATTACGCCAATTATCTAAATCGATTCTGCTTCTATTATTCAATAGTATATAGAAACAAAGGTAGAACAATGAAATCAATAAAAACTCTTATCCTATGGTCCATTTTATCCGCATCGTTTTCTGCAAATGCACAAGTTTTTTGCAAAGACATCATGCGCACCATAAATTTTTTGGAGGCTAACACCGAAATGGTCGCTCACAGAGGAAGTGTCGCAAGTCTTAAAGACCGCTTAACGGAAGAAAAAGAAAGAATTGAAGCTTCTTTTCCAAGAAGAGACCGGGGAATCGCGCGGACGAGCGATATCATGGGACAAAAAACTTACCTTAAGTACCTGCGAGAACAAGCAGAAGAAAGATTGGAAGTGGTGAATAAAAAGTTAGATTTGATCGAAACCGTTATGACTCGGAAAGCGGCTGTAACAGAACTGAAGAATACAGATGAAAAATTTAGCCGCGAAATTGCAAAACTTGAAAAGGAGATCAGTTCCTTAAATGAAGCAAGCATTAAAGCTTTTAACCACTCCCAAAAGACGATGGACCGTGAGGAATACGAGGATTTGGACGTCCAAATTTATAAAAAGAAAGAAAAAGTTCAGGAGATTAGAACCAAACAGCGTTTTATTCACTGGTTACTTAAGGCCGGTCAAGGGTAATTCTTCTGACAGGAATCTGTTTGCACATCACAAATGCTCCAGAATTTAAAGCACACGCTAAAGATATAATTTTCAGCAACTTTTTTTTACGGCGTGTAAATCCCGCCGGTGTTTTCATTCACCCCACCCGTCCAAGTACTACCCCAAATAAACATTTTGCTTCCCGTCCATGTAGCCTGATGAATGGATCGCACAGGTGGTGCACCACTTGTCGTCGTAGCAGTCCACGTATTTGTGAATGGATCATAGAGTGCACCGGTATTAGAATCGGAAGGAGCACTTCCTCCCCACACTATCATTTTGCTTCCTGTCCAAACAGCTGTGTGTCCCGTTCTTCCTACTGGAGCAGAAATGGTAGAAAGTGCCGTCCAGGAATTTGTTTGTACATCATAAGCGCCACCAGAATTTAAAGCACCCGCATTGTCGCCTCCCCAGATAATCATCTTGCCGCCAGTCCATACAGCCGACGCGTAAAGTCGCTCTGATGGGGCATTTGTCGTCGTAATAGTCGTCCATACATTTGTTTCTGGATTAAATGCTCCGCCTTGATTGGAAACGGTGCTTGTGCCCCAGACAAGAAGTTGTTTCCCTGTCCACACTCCCGGATGCGCGTAATAGCATGGGGGCGCATTTGTTGTGCTGATGATGGTCCAAGAGTTCGCGACTGGATCATACGTATCGACGTTACCTGTGGAATTAATCCCACCCCAGAAAAGCATTTTACTGCCCGTCCAAAAACCTAAAAATTGAGAACGGCCACCCGGGGCATTTGTCGTCGAGAGTGTTGTCCAGATATCGGTAACGGGATCATAACTTCCTCCGGTATTTGTCCAGGCTCCGCCGTATACGATCATTCTACTTCCTGTCCAAGCACCTTGTGGTCCATTTCTACTAGCTGGAGCATTCAATGTTGTTAGCGAGGTCCACGAGTTTGTCACAGGATCATAACTGCCCCCTGTGTTTACCGTACCGCCCAAAAGATTTGTTCCCCAAATCAGTAATTTCGAACCTGTCCAGACTTGTACATGCACAGCACCACCGCGAGGGGCCCCGCTCGTCGTCATTCTCGTCCACGTGTTCGATGCTGCGTCTGTCGGGGGGATGTACTGCCCGCCGGTGTTGACGTATCCTGTACTACCGTTCCCGCCAAATACGATTAGTCGCGAACCAGTCCACGCTACAACATGTTCGTATCTACCTTGAGGAGCACCTATTGCAGTCATAGTGCTCCCTACTCCAGAATTTGTATCGTACATTGACCCTACATTTGAAAATGAATTGTATGGCCCGCCCCAAAACAGAGCTTTACTACCAGTCCAACCAAATACGTCCGTGACTGTTCCCGTAGTGGGAAGTCCAGTAGTTGATATGAGTGTCCAACTATTTGCTTGCGGATCATATAGTCCACCTTGCGAATTGCCGCCGTTCCACGCCAGCATTTTTGAACCCGTCCACAAACCAGCTGTCATACTGCTCGGGGCTCCAGTCGTTGTCGTTACAGTCCAACTATCTAAGGTTGGATCATAAATTCCACCTGAGTTCAATGCGCTGCCATTGTTTCCTCCCCAGACTATCATCTTGCTACCTGTCCAAACCGCCACACTGAATGCTCTAGCTATCGGTGCTCCATTTGTCGTCGTGTCAGACCATGTGTTGGATTGGGGATCGTAAATTCTCCCCGAGTTATAATACGTCCCTAATGCTTCCCCACCCCACACCATGAACTTGGATCCTGTCCAAACAGAAGAAGAATAAATATGTGCACCGGGAGGGGCACCGATAGTAGGAGTTAAAGTCCATGTGTTAGTCACAGGATCGTACAAGCCTCCCGTGTTTTGAAAATTATTTGCGTTGCCTCCCCAAACAATCATCTTACTTCCCGTCCACTGTGCCGTATGTTTATGCCGTCCAGAGGGTGCGCCCACTGTGCTGGCAGTTGTCCATGCGTCCGTGATCGGATCATATAATCGTCCATCGTTTGAAGCCGAATTTCCTCCAAATACAATTGCCTTACTTCCCGACCAGATCATCGTATATCTGATTGTTCCGACTTGAGCTCCCGTGGTACTCATCGGCAACCACACGTCGTTATCGGCGACTGTTAAACCGTTTGTTAGTGTGCCTGTTTGAGTATCTGTATTTGTCACAACAACAGAATAAGTTCCTGTCGCATTTGCTCCCACAGTACAAGTAATCGATGTAGAAGAGTTTAAGACGGGCGTAGTGCAGGCACTCCCGTTCACACTCACTGTCGCTCCTGATAAAAATCCGGTGCCTGTAATCGTGGTGCTTCTGCCCGTGATGTAAATGCGGCTAGGATTAATCGCCGTTACAGTAGGCGCTGGTTGATACGTATACAAACTACTTCCTGTACCACTTTGATTGTCTGCATTCGTAACAATAGCATCTGTCACGGCAGCAGCATGTGCGCCTGTCGTACATGTCATCGATGTAGAAGAAGAGACCGAGGGAGAAGTGCACGCGACACCTCCGATGGTGACTGTGTTACCACTCACAAATCCAGTCCCTGTGATTGTGACACTTGTGCCTCCTGCCAAAGCTCCCGCGCTAGGAGAAACATTTGTCACTGTCGGTGCCGGTTGATAGGTATACAAATTAGTTCCAGTACCCGCTTGTGTATCGGCATTTGTCACAACCACACTTGTGGCACCCGCAGTGTGAGCGCCTGTTGTACAAGTCAGAGAAATGGATGAAGTGACTGAAGGAGTAGTGCATGTAACGCCTCCCACACTCACTGTCGCGCCAGTTAAGAATCCTGTTCCTGTAACTGTAACTAAAGTGTTTCCTGCTAAAGCACCCGCAGTTGGAGTTATGGCTGTAACAGTAGGTGCCGCAACATAAGTAAAACCAGAAGCAAAAGTACTTTTCTTGCCGTCCGAGTTTGTCACAACGATATCCACACTTCCTAATGCGTGAGAAGGAGAATCGCAGACAATCTGATTCAGTACGGAAGTTCTCCCGATACACGTGCTTCCTCCCATAGTGACCGTTGCACCGACAAAGAGCTGTGTGCCTACAATTGTCATTGAAGTTCCCCCTGCGATCGGGCCGAATGCAGGAGAGACAGCTGTGACTGCCGGCACTGAATAACCTTTTCCGATAAATGTTTTTTCTAACGTGCGACTCAGTTTTCCGTTGTTGTAGATCAATTTGTACGTTGCTTGAGCATTTCCCATCGTAGTGGGGGAAAAGCTGACTGCGATAGTGCAACTCTCTTTTGCAGCAATAGTTCTTTTGCAAGTACCGCCGACTCCAGGATAACTTCCGCTCGAATACGAAAAAGGAATTTCTAGTTGCGGAGCCGATGCTATTTTTGCAGCGACATCGCCCGTATTGCTTAAAGTAAAAATAATCTTATTTGTTTCTTCTAATCCCGTATCCGGAAAAGTGTAACTATCACTATCGGAATCGATATCGGCAAAAGCGCCTCTTTGTAATTCGCTACTCACTAAGACAAGTGTGGCGGATTTTGTCGGGGTAGATGTGGAAGAGGAATTATCCGTTGATTCACCAAGTGGCGCTTCAAAACACGCGGGCAAGACAAGGCACGTAAAGGCAAAAATAAGCAAACGGATGTATTTGTTTACTACACGCACTAGACGTCCCTCATCCTTTATATACTAGCGATAAAGCGTGCAGGAATTGTGGTTTTGAGAAGATTGTGTGAGAAATTTCACAATTTAGGGGGGAGTATAGATTCCACCTGTATTGAGTTGCGAGTAGTCCCAACCACCCCAAATCAAAACTTTGCTCCCTGTAAAAACCATCGAGTCAGTGTATTGTCGTCGAGAGATTGCGTTTGTAGTAGAGGTATTAGTCCACTGATTCGTATCTGGGTTGTAAAGTCCTCCGGTGTTTAAATATACACCTGGTTCTGGGGAGAATGTATCCTTTGCCCCCCCAACTGTAAAAAAGTATTTCCCTGTCCAGATTCCCCCGACTCGATAACGTTCAGCGGGTGCACCGACAGTAGTCATTGCAGTCCAAGAATTTGTAGCGGGATTGTAGAGTGCTCCCGTATTGGTGACATAGGTTGCGGTCAGGCTTCCAACAAAACCTCCCCAGACAAACATTTTGCTACCTGTCCACGCGGAAGCAAAACTGAATCTACAGGATGGGGCGTTCAAAGTGCTGATCGTACTCCAACTATTAGTAGAGGGATCATAAACACCACCCGTAGAGAGACATCCGCCATCACTGCCTCCCCATGTAACTAGTTTAGATCCAGTCCAATAAGATGGATGTGTAAACCGTGGAGTGGGTGCACCTGTCGTTGTGATTGCCGACCAGGTGTTCGTTACCGGATTATATGCGCCACCTGTATTTGTAATGCCACTATTACCACCTCCTGCCCATACCAACATTTTCGATCCTGACCAGACGGCTTGAATTGCTTGCCTTGCTGAGGGTGCGCCTGAAGTTGTTACTAAAGTCCACGTGTTTGTGAGAGGATCATACGAGCCGCCGTCATTAAAATAAGTGGCAGGAGTCAAATAATCATACCCACCCCACACGACCATTTTAGATCCTGTCCAAATTGCACCGTGACCACCTCGTCCCGTCAAGGAAACGGAGCTGAGACTAGTCCAACTGTTTGTCACTGGATCGTATTTACCACCGTCATTTTTTGCCGGCGACCACGCGCCTCCCCAAACGATCATTTGCGCTCCAGTCCAAACTGAACTGTTAAACATGCGCACACTCGGAGCCCCTGTCGTTGTCATCACCGACCACGTGTTAGCGTTGGCATTCGACGGGGGCGTGTAAATGCCACCTGTGTTCATCAGCGAGTTCACATTATCCGCACCTGCCCAATAAATAAGTTGGCTCCCTGTCCACACAGAACAAATTCCTCCTCTAGGAGAAGGTGCATTTACCGTAGTGGTTGCACTCCAAGAATTCTGAGAAGGATCGTAAATGCCTCCCGTATTTATATAGTCAGCCGAACCTTGCCCCCCGATCACAATCATATTACTTCCTGTCCAGACCTGAGCATGCTTTCCGCTCCCTGGAGGAGCACCTAGTGTAGAGAGAGTTGTCCACGAATTTAAAATCGGATCATACACGCCACCAGTATTCACCCAGCGATTACCCCAAATATCACCTCCGTAAATAATAAACTTACTTCCTGTCCAACTTCCCTGGTGGTACCACCGCGGCTCTGGTGCACCTGTCGTTGAGATCGGCGTCCAGGTATCTGTTTCGATATCATATTGAGCTCCCGTATTTGTAACGCCTGTAAGATACCCCCCCCACAGTAAAATTTTTCTTCCCGTCCAAGTTCCCGCCCACTGCCCTGTTGCGGTGGGCTCGCCTGTCGTGGAAGTTTGAGTCCATGTGTTCGCTTCTGGATCGTACAAACCAGAATGAGTATTGGGCCCTTCATAGAGTGCGACGTATTTACCCGTCCAAATAGATATTGCTTCATAATCAGGATCAGGCGCATTTACTGTAGTAGTTTGAGACCAAGTATCTGAAGCAGGGTCATAAAGCCTTCCTGTATTTAGAAAAGTAGGCCACGATTGGAATCCGCCCCAGGAAAATATTTTTTTTCCTGTCCAAACGATAGAAGGTGACCAAGGTGTATAGTCGCTGGAAGCAGACGAGGTCCAGCTATCTGTCACAGGATCATAAATACGGTAGGGGTTAGAATTAGGATACCAAACGTACATTTTGCTACCCGTCCAAACAGCATACTGAAATCCATTTCCTGGATAAATCATACTCATCGAAGTCCACGATTCACTTGCACTTGTCGAATAAGTAAATGCAGAAGAACCTGTCACTGTTTGTGTATCGGGATTGGTGATAACGATATCCAAACTTCCACTGGCGTGTGAGGGGGAAAGAAAAGTCAGTTGAGTTGACGAGACAAAGGTCACCGGCACCGCTTCTCCTCCCAAAAGCAGTGTTGCACCACTTTGAAACCCACTTCCATTGACAGTCACCGTTGTAAATCCAGAAGTCGTCGCCACACTTGGGCTGACAGAACTGATAACGGGAGGCGGGACATAGGTAATCCCAGCGGACAAGCTTGCGCTTTTACCGTCAGTATTGGTCACGGTGATAGTTGCTGGCCCTTCTATATATGCAGGAATAATACAGGTGAGTGACGTCGGTAAGTTCGTAAAGTTAACCTGACAAATCGAGCCACCCACAGTTACTGTCACTCCAGAAAAAAATTGAGTCCCAGTGAGTGTCAATGTCCCGCCACCACTTGAAAATGAAGTCGATGGTGAGCTCGCACTAATTGTCGGTACCGAATAAGCACTGGCAGAAACTTCTTTTTGAAAATACCGTGTTACTTTTCCGTTATTGTATCCAATGCGAACTGTCGCTGTAAAATCGCCCATGCTCGTCGGTTTAAACTCCAGCACCATCGTACAGGTTGCCTGTGAAGCGAGAAGTTTCCCACATGTTCCTCCCGAACCTGGATAACTTCCACCCGCATAACTAAAAGGAGAAGTAAGTGAGGAAGCGATGATGGATTTTGCTGGGACATCACCGGTATTTAATAAAGTAAATACCGTTTGCGTAGTTGTATCAATTGCTTTCGTACCAAAATTATGGGGTTGATCGTCGTCTGAAATATCGGCAGCGCTTCTCTGAGCTTCAATATCAACCAAAGTAAGAAAAGCTGATTTAGTTGCAGTAGAAGAGCTTGAGGAATTTGATTCGTCACTCACTGGCGCTTCAAAACACGCTGGCAAGACAAGGCACGCGCAGGCAAAAATAAACAAACGGATGAATTTGTTCACATCGAGCACTAGACGTCCCTCATCCTTTATATACTAGCGATGAAGCGTGCAGGAATTGTGGTTTTGAGAAGATTGTGTGAGAAATTTCACAATTTAGGGGGGAGTAAAAATTCCACCGGTATTTATTTGAGTACCGTTATGTCCACCCCAAATCAAAATATTTTTCCCCGTCCAGATCATATATTCAGTCCATTGTCTTATGCCGGGTGCGCCATTCGTCGTGGTTGCAGTCCATTGGTTCGTCGAAGGATCATATAAGCCCCCGCTATTATAAAATGTACTTGCATTATCATAACCACCAAACACAAACATATGTTTTCCAGTCCACACACCACCTAATCTCATGCGAGGCCCTGGAGCCCCAACCGTTGTCATCTTTGTCCAGGTATCCGCATTCACATCATAGATGCCCCCAACATTAGAGGGACAACTGACTGTTCCACCAAAGCCACTTCCGCAGCCACCCCAGTACAATATTTTTGAACCTGTCCAAGCAACAGCACTCCAAGTTGAACTGACTGCAGTATTTGTAGAGGAACCATATGTCCAGGAATTTGCAATTGGATCATACTTTGCTAATTGTGCCCCTGTGAGGATAATTACTTTAGAACCAGTCCATACTTCCCTTGTTGCAGATGTATTAGTTGGAGAATTAGTTGTAGCAATGGGGGACCAAGTGTCGGTATTGGGATTATAGAGTGCACCATTATTCTGTATTGGCATTGCTCCATTTCCTCCCCCCCAAATAAACATTTTCGAACCTGTCCACGCACTGTTATGGGAAGCGCGCTGTGAAGGAGCATTTGTGGTAGTAATCAAAGTCCAGCTGTTTAATAGGAGATCATACACTGCTCCGTCATTGTAATAGCCGTCATCATTTGCGCCACCCCAGACGATCATCTTAGAACCTGTCCAAACAGCACTCACCCTATATCTGGGAACTAATGAAACAGCACTCAAACTTGTCCAACTATTGGTGACAGGATCATAGGAACCGCCATCATTATAGAAGGGTGACCAAGCTCCTCCCCAAATGACCATTTTAGAACCTGTCCAAATTGCCGGTTGTTGCATTCTACGTAGTGGCGCTCCTGTCGTTGTCATCGTCGTCCACGAGTTCGCAGCTGCATTCGACGGTGGAGTATATACACCACCGGTATTGGTGAGAGTTGCATTTCCTCCCCCCCACACAAGCATTTTGTTTCCTGTCGAGACAGCAAATGCACTTAAGCGTGCTGACGGTGCACCCGTTGTTGTGATCGCTGACCAGGAATTAGTATCGTAATCATAAATGCCGCCGTCATTTAAATAAACGCCGTTACCTCCACCCCAAACGAAAAGTTTTGTTCCCTGACAAGTCCCCGGTACATAATAGCGAGGTGAAGGGGCACCTGTTGTCGACATAATCGTCCACGAATTTGTTTCTGGATCATATGCGCCGCCCGTATTTATATAAGAGGCAGGTCCATATCCACCCCACACAAGCATTTTGCTTCCGGTCCAACAAGTAACCGGATGATACCACCTCTGAACAGGAGCATTTGTCGTCGAGGTCGCATGCCAGCTATCATTACTAGGATCGTAAACTCCGCCGGAGCTCACATAAACGCCGTCATAACCACTCCAAAGAATGAGTTTACTTCCTGTCCAAGTCCACGCTGCTGGGTTTCGACCGCTGGGTGCACCTGTTGTAGTAATGGTCGTCCACGTATCCGATTCCTCATTATAACTTCCGCCATCATTGTAATAACCGCCATTTACCCCACCCCAAACAAGCATATTACTTCCAGTCCAAACAGAAACAACTCGTGTCCTTGGAGTAGGCGCTCCAACTGTTGTAATGGTGGCCCATGTGTTAGAAACTGGATCAAATTTTAATCCTGTATTAAATAGAGTTGCTCCTGAGGCACCTCCCCACACAAGCATTTTGCTTCCAGTCCACAAACCCACATGATCGTAAGCAAGAGGATAATTCACAGTCGCAAGTGTAGTCCAACTGTCGGTTGTGGGATCATAACTCGCTCCGGTATTTTTAGAAGCACCCCAAATAATCATGGAGCTTCCTGTCCAGATTTTTTCTTCCAGATACAAAACGCGAGTAGTAGGAACTCCTACCGTCGACATGGAAACCCAACCCTCATTCGCAGTTGTATTGTAAGTGTATGCATTCGATGAAGTGACGCTCTGAGTGTCTGCATTAGTCACTACTACATCTACCGTACCTGTGGGATGCGCAGGTGTGAGGACAGAAATCTGTGTCGCTGAAACAGAAGTGACAGTCGCATCAATTCCACCGAAAAGAACAGTGACACCACTTAAAAATCCCGTTCCGTTTACAAGCACCGTTGTAAATCCGTCCGTTGAACCCACTGTGGTCCCAAGAGAACTAATCGTGGGAGGGGGCACATAGGTATAACCACTCGCAAGCGTTCCTGCTTGCAAATCTGAATTAGTAACAACGACATCGGATGTTGCTCCCGCATGGGCGCTCGTCGTACAAGTGATAGACGTCGCTGACACAACAACTGGCGTGTTACAAGTAGAGCCACCGATACTTACTGTTGCTCCTGACAAAAAACCTGTTCCGGTTAAAGTAACAGCGGTCAATCCGCTGGAAAACCCTGACGAGGGAGAGATACCTGTCACAGTAGGTGCCGGTTGATACGTGTACAAGTTTGTTCCCGTCCCGCTTTGTGTATCGCTATTTGTAACGATGATACTTGTCACAGCTGCTGCATGCGCGCCCGTCGTACAAGTCATCGTCGTACTCGAACTTACGTTGGGAGTGGTACAAGTAACGCCTCCCACTGTAGCCGTTGCTCCCGAAATAAACCCAGTGCCTGTAATAGTGATGAGAGTCCCTCCCGCTAAAGCACCTGCAGTCAGGGCAACGCTGCTCACAGTTGGCGCAGGTTGGTAGGTGTATAAATTACTTCCTGTTCCTGATTGTCCGTCGACATTTGTGACTATCGCACTTGTGACGCCAGCACTATGTGCTCCCGTAACACAACTCAGTGATGTAAGAGAGTTAACCGTCGGTGAAGAACAACTCACTCCACCGATAGTGACTGTCGCGCCAGCATAAAAACCACTCCCTGTTAACGTGACCGTAGTACCCCCAGCTAAGGCGCCCGCATCAAGCGAGCAACTTGTGACGGTCGGTGCTGCGACATAAGAAAAATTACCGACAAGTGAAGTAGATTTTCCATCCGTATTTCTGACGACGATATCTACTGGTCCCAACGCATGTGCAGGGGTAGCGCAAGTGATAATACTTGTAGTCGATGCAGTCACATCGCACGTCTTTCCATCCAGTTTCACAGTTGCACCGGGATACAATTGACTGCCCGAAAGTGTAATCGTATTTCCCCCGCTGATAGCACCAATGTGGGGATACACAGAATCTAGCGTGGGAGTGGAATACCCTTTTCCGATAAAGGTTTTTTCTAATGTGCGGCTCAGTTTTCCGTTATTGTAAATTAACTTGTAGGTCACTTGAGCATTTCCCATCGACGTAGGATTAAAGCTAACGGCAATCGTGCATTCTTCTTTTGGCGTGATGGTTCTTTTACATGTGCCCCCATTTCCAGGGTAGCTGCCACTCGCATAGGAAAAAGGCAAATCCAGTTGGGGGGCTGATGTGATTTTCGCAGGCAAATCACCCGTATTAGAAAGAGTAAATATAATTTTATTCGAAGTTTCTATTGCAGTATCAGGAAACGTGTAGCTGTCACTGTCCGAATCAATATCTGCAAAAGCTCCTCTTTGGAGTTCGCTACTGAGTAAAACTAAAGTCGCGGATTTGGTGGTAGAACTCGAGGAGGAATTACCCTCGGAAGACCCGCCAGGAGGTGCTTCAAAACAAGCGGGTAGTACAAGACATACGAATACAAAAATAAACAAACGGATGAATTTATACGTGCGGAGCAAGTACGTCCCTCTTCCTTAAGATAGTAACTTTTAAGCGTGTAGGAATTATGATTTGCGAGGATTATGATGATGGCTTCACAATTTGATTACGGTGTGTAGAAACCAGCCGTATTTAAATTTGCGGTTGAGTTTTGAGGATCAGTATTGCCGCCGAAGATAAATAGTTTGCTACCTGTCCACACGGTACTCGCGCGGTTTGCCCCTGCTGGCGCACTTGTGGTTGATAGAAGTCTCCAAGCATCTGTGTACGGATTATAAATGCCGCCCGTATTGGTTACAGAGGCGGCAGTCGTTCCCGTATTTCCTCCCCAGATAATCATTTCTGATCCGGTCCAGGCAGAGTGCATCTCTACTCGTGCGCTCGGTGCATAGAGCGTTGTAGTCGCTGTCCACGAGTTATTATCCAAATCATACTTACCCCCCGTATTTAAATACTCTACAAAATCGGGAGTGCCTCCCCACACAATGAGTTTTGA
This sequence comes from uncultured Pseudobdellovibrionaceae bacterium, assembly GCA_964396165.1. Lineage (GTDB taxonomy): Bacteria > Bdellovibrionota > FAC87 > UBA2466 > UBA2466 > CALCZU01. The sequence continues at coordinate 2,114 of CAYNEF010000011.1, read as the reverse complement.
ACCGGACCAAACATACGCGAAGTACACCCTCCAAGTGGGGGCTCCGATTGTTGTCATAGTACTCCAAGTATCCGTGACCGTATCGTATACGCCTCCAGTATTTTGAGGGCCGACAAAGCCTTTGTAGCCACCGAAGATGAGAAGTTTTCTTCCATTAAAAGCATAAGCGCTTTCACCACGTCCGATAGGTGCGCCTATCGTCGACAGAGAAGACCATGTTGTTGTTTGAAGATCGTACGCGCCGCCATCATTCAAACAGGTTGCACCTGAGGTCCCTCCAAAAATAATTAACTTTGCCCCGGTCCAAACACCGACTTGCCCTTGTCTTGTAGTTGGTGCACCCGTAGTTGTAATACTTGTCCAAGCATTGGTCGTGGGATCATAAAAGTCACCCGTGTTGTAATCGCCACCTCCACTTGTTCCGCCCCACGTGAGCATTTTGTTTCCAGTCCAAACAGCTGTGTGCTTCATCCGCGTCGTAGAAAGGGGAATGGCAGTCCAGGAATTTGTGGCAGGATCAAAAATACCGCCAGCATCGCACGCGCCTCCGCAATTCCATCCTCCATACACAATGAGTTTTGAACCTGTGTAGACGACACTGGCATCGCGGCGCCGTGAAGGCGCACCTGTCGTTGTCATTGTGGCCCATGTGTTGGATTGCGAATCCCCTGCAGGGGTATAAAGTCCACCTGTCAGTGAAGCTGGTCCTCCGGCATAGTCCGTCCCTCCCCAGACAAAAAATTGTTTTCCTGCCCATAACCCATCCACACTATTTCTTCTGCCCGTGGCGCCACCTACCGTAGTCATTGCAGACCAAGTGTTTGTTAGTGGATCAAATAACGCGCCTGAATTTACAAAAAGCCCGCTCGAATTTTCCTGCCCTCCCCAAATTATTAACTTACTCCCAGTCCAATCACCGATAAAAAGGGATCTTGGTGAAGGAGCACCTGTCGTTGACATAGGTGTCCAGACATTGGTCTCTAAATCATAGACTCCTCCCTCATTGGAAACAGTACCCCAGACTAAATACTTACTTCCCGTCCAAGCAACTTTTGTTCTCCAACCTGAATCCACAGCATTCGTAGAACTCATATCCGTCCAAGTGTTTGTGTCAGGATTATATTTTTTCTTATAGATAAGAACATATTTACCTGTCCATACTGACGGAATTTCCTTAAATACCGACGACGGCGCATTTGTTGTTGTAATAGCTGACCAGCTGTTCGCTTCTGGATCGTACAATGCACCAACATTCATATCAGTGGTATCGCCCACACCAGCAAATACAAACATTTTTGAACCTGTCCAAACAGTAGAGGCTCCCTGTCTGTTACTCGGTGCCCCTGTAGTTGTCGTTAGCGTCCAAGTGTTTGCATTGAGATCATACACACCACCCGTATTGATATTTACCCCGTTGTATCCTCCCCATACGATTAATTTCGCACCAGTCCAGACTTGTCCTAAGATACGAGAGCCAGGAGGCGCATTTGTTGTAGAAGTTAAAGTGGTGCTCGCAGAAACAGGATCATATAACTGTCCACGATTAGAAAAGCTTCCACCTGAATCGTTACCGCCGTACAAGACAATCTTTGAGCCAGTCCAATGCGTTTGAGAAAGATCTCTCCACCCAGGGCCATTTAAAGTGGTAAGTGCCTGCCAACTGTCACTTCTTGGCGTGTACTCAAACCCACTGGTCACGCTCCCCGAATAATTATTTGTATTGGTCACAACGACACTATAAATGCCGACACTTTGCGCTGGTGTGGTGCAAGTAATTTGAGTAGAAGAATTTACAGAAACAGAGTTGCAGCTATATCCGCCGATTGTCACACTGGCACCCGCAATAAACTCACTTCCAGAAATAGTGAGAGTCGTCCCACCATCCTGGGTTCCCTCCTCGGGTGAGATCAAAGAAATTGCAGGGATATTGTAATACGTGTACGCGCTTAAAAGGTTTCCGTACTGGCCATCCGAATTGGTAACTGCGATGTCTACAACGCCAATTGCATGCGCTGCTGTGATACAGGTAAGTTGTGTTGCAGAAACGACAGATACAGAAGAACACACCTGTCCGCCTAAAGTCACCATTGCTCCGGAAAGAAATCCCGTTCCAG
>CAYNEF010000010.1:0-83674 GCA_964396165.1 uncultured Pseudobdellovibrionaceae bacterium | reverse complement strand
ATTAGAAGAGCGCTGTATAAAAGACTTACTGTTGCAGAAAATGAAACGAGAAAAGAAAGAGGCAAAGGTACGGCTTTACTTTGCCAAGAGGCAAAGGGGCAAAGGTACGGCTTTACTTTGCCCAACTCGGAAACAAAAAAACGAAAGTTTTCTCTCTCGTCATTTTTTGTAAATCACTTTTTTTAATTAATCAGTCAGTGCAAGAATATTGCAATGAAATGCGCGCGCCTCCAGCTGATCACTAACCTAGCCCTTCTCAATTTTATTCAATTTATTATCCCGACAAATTTATCCATATATTCATAATATGAGTTGAACTAATCTTGAATACAGTCACTCACCTCTGAACTGCAGCTAACTTTCTAAAAAACAATCAAGGCTGGAGATAAAAAAATGAAATCAGTGAAATACTTCATATGTTCGATTGCACTCTTTTCCTTAATATCCTGTTCACAAAGCGACGATAATGCAAACAGAACTTCTTCAAACTCAAATATAGAATTCCAAAATAGGGGAATTAGAAATGGTATCAATTCCGAAGAACCCAGTGTAGGAGCCATCTACAAGTATGATTCCGTACGAAAGACATATTTCTTCCATTGTTCTGGGACTTTACTAAACCCTACAACAATACTGACAGCTAAACATTGTGTTTTGAATTACAGAACAACAGGGTACCAGAGTGGACAACTGCCATATAATTTAACATCGGACTTTGGCTTTACCACTGCTCGAAATAATGCAGAGATTAATGTGAATAATTTTGTTCTCTCAAAAGGCGTTACTCAACCTTTTGCAGTACCAGTCGTAACAAGTGATGTAATTTTAGAAGACATCGCAATTATAAAGCTGAGTAGACCATATCCGGGAGTAAATACATTTTTACCGGTGAACAATGCACCACTTAAACTTCCTATCAGGAGTTTAGTACAGGCAATCGGCTATGGCATGTTTAACGATCTTGCAAATAGTTCTGGCACTAAACGATCGGGTGATTTGGCTTATATGGGTGGAAGACGCGGTACAATAAGCTACAGCAGTTTTAACGATGCAGAACTCTATTTGGTGCCAGGTACTGCCACAAAGCAACTTGCTTGTTCGGGTGACAGTGGAGGACCAGCAATAGCTATAATTAACGGGAAGAGAACTATTGTAGGTGTGGCGTCCACTTTGTATTCAACTGGCAGTACGCCAAGTAATCAAATCAGCTGTGTAAAAGGAGCATACAACACACATGTAAATGTTTATTACTTCAATCAATTTATTTCTACTGCAATGAATATGTAAATATACTTTCAGGGGAAGCGATTGGGGCTAGTATTAAATACTAAATCCCAATCGCTTTTTGCCATTCAGGCGTAGGAGCGATGAGTTTGCGCTCGGCCGTATCCCATAACGCAATGGTAAACTCGGCCTCGCAGGAAAGTTCATTATTTGAATTGAAGATCTTCTGCGAAAGTTTTCCGATTTTCTTCTCATAAGAAAGAACGGTAGTTTCTACGCGGATCTTTTCACGCAGGCGCAGCTCTTTTTTGAAACGGCACTGCAATTCCAAAATCACAGGACCTATTTTTTTAGCTACCACTTCTTTCAGTCCAAACCCATTTTTTGTAATGAGATCCCACCTCGCCTGTTCGAAAATCTCGATATATTTGGCGTTATTTACATGCCCAAAAGTATCCAGATGGTGTTCTAAGATTGTAAGTTCATAGGAAAAAGTGCTGGCCATAGGGAACAGCCTACCCTCATCAGGGCACTTTGTGGTATATGCACCGCGATGCCACACGACAAACACCAGCCTTATCGTCCTAAACCCAAGGTAGAACTTTTAACCACTACCCTTTGGGAATACCCTTCTCAACACTATGGTGGCGGCATGCAAGGGGATAAGAACTACGCTGGGGCGACTCCTTCGTACATTATCTGGAATCTACTTAAGCGTTACACGAATGAAGGCGATACGGTTCTCGATCCGATGTGTGGCAGTGGCACTACCATCGATGTGGCTAAAGATTTAAACCGCGTCGGAATGGGTTTTGATCTGGCTCCTTACCGCGAAGACATCAAGCAATCGAATGCCCGGCACTTGCCCATCAAAAAAGACACAGTCGATTTCGTATTTATTGATCCCCCCTACTCAACACATATTGAGTATTCCGATCATATCCACTGCATCGGCAAACTCGATGCCTCAAGTAAAGAGTATTACGAGGCGATGGAAGAAGTGATTAAAGAAATCCACCGCGTATTAAAAGATAACCGCTACATGGCGCTTTACGTTTCAGACTCGTTTAAAAAAGGAAAGCCTTTCATGCCGATTGGGTTTGAGCTTTTCTCCATCATGAGAAAATATTTTGAACCGGTAGATATCGTTTCGGTCGTCAGAAACAACCGCACGTTAAAGCGCAACCATTGGCATACATCGGCAGAAGAAGGCAATTACTTCTTAAGAGGTTTTAATTACCTTTTCATCATGAAAAAGACTGCTTCAAAAGCAAACAAGTCGAAATAATTTTTTTTAAATTCTTATGCCTATTTTATTCCTTCTTTTAATATCCCTCTCTGCATTCGCTAGCTCCTGGCAGGAAGTGTGTCGGGATTACACTGAAAGCGAGTACGTGGAGTTTACTCAAAGACTTTCTCCTCATGAAAAAATACAATTAGAAAGTACTTTTCAGCAAATTGAACCATACTTACCTCTACTCGCACAAAAAGGATCTTGCGCGAAAACGCTTTTTGCTGAACGCTATGTCGATTTAGTAACGAGACTTAAAAGCAATCCAAGTAAAGACACTATACTCTCTCAACTCGCAAACGGTGTACTTGAGGAGCCCTGGACTGAGATGGACACGAGGGGCTGTTTACTGCCTGGTCCCTACTGCGATCCCACACTCATGCAGTTATTTCAGAAAAAAGATCCTACCAAGACTACTCTTACGATTCAAAATCCTTTTTTAAATTACATCACAAGTGGAAGACTGCAGCCCAATGTAGAATTTACCGCAATGAATTGCCATGGCACAGCTGACTATCTTGCAGGCTCGTTCTTAAAAGATGTTGAATTAACATCCATCAAAAATTGGAATATCAATTTGAAGAGCGCTTGTTACTCAACAGTAGAAAATAAATGGAATAGTACACTTGACCACACTATCGGGAATTTAAACCCAAATGGCGGCGTTATTGTAAACATGAAGTATGAAATGTGCGGTGAAGATGACTGTGGTACCGCGACTGAAACAATCCGATCTTGCCGCGAGAATGAAGCCTCTACCTTTACCTTGATTGATGGCATGTGTGTTAAGTGCTGGGCGAAAAAACTGAGAGACGCAGGATTCAAACAGGTGCAGGCGGGTAGTTACAATGAATTAAAATCAGGTTGCATCTTAACTAAGAACGATCACAGTATTACAATTATACGACGCAATCGCGATTTTTGTTATTCTTTCGAAAGCACTACTTCGTTTGGTGCGCCACTCTTTCGAGTGGCGCCGTGTGCAGAATTAAGTCTTGATTTTCCGTACCAGTATTGCCGTTAAGAGCATCCCGAGGTTGCACCACAACTGACGCATCTTAAACAAGTTCCGCCCCGAACAAGAGTGAATTGTCCGCAATCTCCGCAAGCATCGCCTTCGTAGCCTTTGGTTTTTGCAAGCCGCATCGCTAGTACGGAATCGTCATTCCATTCTTCTTTGGAAATGGCGATGTCAGTTTCGGAGTGGATCTGCATTTGATACGATGTGTGCGTTGTACCTTCGGAAGAGACAGATCCCATTTCCATTCCACCCATAACGAGTTGGGGTTGGGACAGCTGAGGGGCTAAGGGTTCCCCAGCTGTTTGTTCTTTGGGTGGAACGTGAACGAGATCTGTCCTTCCTAGGTAGTTCATCGCTAAATCACGGAAAATAAAATCGACAACTGAGCTACAGAATTTGATGTTGTCGTGATCCATCACATGTCCGTTAGGTTCAAAACGGAACATATGAAACTTGTTAACGTACTCTTCTAAAGGCACTCCGTACTGCATCCCCATGGAGACGGCTATCGCAAACGCATTCATGAGACTCCTGTACGCGGCACCCTCTTTGTACATATCGACAAAGATTTCACCGAGAGAACCATCATCATATTCTCCGGTGCGAAGATAAAGTCTTTGTCCTGCAATTGTTGCTTTTACCGTATACCCTTTTCTGCGCTTAGGTAGTTCCCGCCGCATCGCCATACGAGCCAGTTGCTTTGCGACTTCAGGTACTTTCTGGGCAATTTCTGGTTGTTCTTCTTCCTCTTCTTCCAACGCATCGAAGAGTGAACTCATCATCGTAGCATTGAGAGGTTGTGAAAGTTTTGAACCGTCTCGATATACGGAAATTGCTTTTAGTGCTTTCTGCCAGGAAGAGAAGAAGGCTTCTTTGACTTCTTCAATCGTCGCTTCATTGGGCATATTGATGGTTTTGCTAATCGCGCCACTGATAAAACCCTGAGCCGCTGCCATCATATCGATATGCGTTTTATAATGCAGATAACGCTTGCCGTATTTTCCGCACTTGTTAGCACAATCAAAGACTTCATAGTGTTCAGGTTTTAAATGAGGTGCTCCCTCTACTGTCATCGTACCTGCGACAAAGCGGTTGGCTTCTTCCACTTCCTCATCAGAAAAACCCAAGTACTCTAACAAATCAAAATCCTGATCTGCCAGTTGCTTGTCCGTAATTTTCAAGGTCTCTTTACAGAAATCCTGTCCTACACTGAACGGGTTAATCAAAAAACGTACGTCAAAAGCTTCTTTCGCTTGAGATTCGAGTTTTTGCAGTACCTCGTCAGAGAAACCCAGTGATTTTAATTTCTGAGGGTTGATGTGGGGCGCATTTTTTAACGAACCATGGCCGACACAATAAAGAACAATTTCTTCGATTTCTTTTTTTGCGTAGCCCAGGTTTCTCAATGCGCTCGGTACACTTTGGTTAATGATTTTAAAGTATCCGCCACCTGCAAGTTTTTTAAATTTCACAAGCGAGAAGTCAGGCTCAATTCCAGTCGTATCACAGTCCATGATAAGACCAATCGTGCCTGTAGGGGCAACGACTGATACCTGAGCATTTCGATAACCATACTCCACACCCATTTCAAGAGCTTTATCCCATGCTTTTTGAGCGGCAGTGATTAAATTTTCTGGAGCATAACGAGAATCGATTCCTTTCGGAAACACAGTCAGTGTTTCGTATTCACTATGCTCGTGGTTATACGCTGCTCTTCTGTGGTTTCGGATAACTCGCAACATGGCTTCACGGTTTTCGGGAAATTTTTCAAAGCTTCCCATTTCGCGCGCCATTTCACTTGAGGTCGCATAAGACTCACCCGTCATGATGGCAGAGATTGCGCCACAGATAGCTTGAGCTTTTTCACTTCCATAAGAAACTCCCATCGACATTAAAAGAGCGCCGAGATTTGCGTAGCCGAGTCCGAGTGTGCGGTATTCGAAACTCTTTTGCGCAATCGAACGGCTGGGAAACTGTGCCATCAGAACACTGATTTCCAAGACCACAGTCCATAGTCTTACCGCATGGTTGAAACTCTCCACCTGAAACTCGCCTGTTTTTTCATCGTAAAATTTCAGTAAGTTTAAACTGGCAAGGTTGCAGGCCGTATCATCTAAAAACATGTATTCGCTGCAAGGATTGGAAGCGTTGATTCTTCCGCCTTCAGGGCACGTATGCCATTCATTAATCGTTGTATCGTATTGAATGCCCGGATCCGCAGATGCCCATGTGGCATACGCCATGTCTTCCCAAAGTTTTTTGGCAGAGATCTCTTTTGCAGTGCTTCCGTCCGTACGGTTTACCAGTTGCCAAGCCTCGTCGTTTGCAAGCGCTTTAAAAAACTCGTTGCTGACACGGACTGAGTTATTGGAATTTTGTCCGCTCACTGTTCCATAAGCTTCACTTTGCCAATCTACATCGAACTCAGGAAAATCAAATTCTTCTATTCCCTGCTCTGCTAGTTGCAGCACTTTCACCATGTAAGACTCTGGGATGCGGGCGTTTCTTGCTTCGCGCAATGCTTTTGCAAGACGCTTGTTTTTCATAGGATCCGTCTGCAAATGTCCATCGTCCAGGCGACAAGCGTTTAACACCCACATCAGCTTTTCTTTGTGCAAGCGAGAGCCCGCGACTAGCGCAGAAACTTTTTGCTCTTCAACAACTTTCCACTGAATGAAATCTTCAATTTCTGGATGATCCAGATTTAAACAAACCATTTTTGCGGCACGGCGTGTGGTACCGCCGCTTTTGATAGCGCCTGCTGCTTTGTCCCCGATTTTAAGAAAAGACATTAGACCGCTGGATCTACCGCCACCCCCTAAGCGCTCGCCCTCTCCTCTTAAGTTACTGAAATTGGTTCCTGTGCCTGAGCCGTATTTAAAAAGACGGGCTTCACGGATCCACAAATCCATAATGCCGTTTTCATTTACGAGATCATCATCCACACTTTGGATGAAGCACGCATGCGGTTGTGGGTGTTCGTATGCACTTTGTGAAGTCACAAGCTGCTTTGTTTTAGGATCTACATAGAAATGCCCTTGAGCCGGGCCGTCTATTCCATACGCATAGAAAAGCCCGGTATTAAACCATTGAGGGCTATTGGGTGCTGCCATCTGGTGCGAAAGCATGTAACAGACTTCATCATAGAAATGGTTTGCATCCTCATCGGAAGAAAAATACCCATAGCGTTTTCCCCAGTCTGTCCAGCAACCAGCAAGACGGTGAAACACCTGGCGTGCATCGTGTTCTCCACCGGTTTTAGTGCTTTCTGGAGAAAGAGGGACTCCTCTTCTTCTAAAGTATTTTTGGGCAAGCACATCGGTTGCTACTTGTGACCACTCTTTGGGAACGCTGACATTCTCTTGCGAAAAAACTACCCTTCCATCCGGCTCTCTAATTTCAGACTTACGGGATTCAAAGGTTTGATCAGCGTAAGGTGTTTTTAGATTTTTTGTGAAGCGGCGGGTAATCTTCATGAGGCCTCCAAGAGATGTTTTAAATTTTTGAGTGATAGGTATCCCAGAGAGTCTGATCTTTTTTGAAAAAACCACTCCCTATGTATCGAATCACTCAGTGTTTTATTTGATTTGTGCTGACCTTGTTGCCTTAAATTCCCCTAAAAGGTCAAATCACCATATATATAAAGTATAGTACTTGCCATAGGTATGGTGTCAACCGACCCAAAATGAGAACGTCGTGCCATTTTTTTGCGTCATTGAACAACTTGCGTTAGTTGCTGAATAACATTCACAATTCGTGTTGCATCAAAGTAAAAGAAAATAATTCGACTAACTGCATTCTCGCCAGTTTTTACCACTTCCGGTATCGACTTTTAGCGGCACTGAGAGTTTTAACGCGCCTTCCATCTCAGTTTTTACAAGTTTTTTGATCACTTCTTCTTCTTTAATAGCGACATTGAAGACAAGTTCATCGTGTACCTGGAGAATCATTTTAGATTTGAGTTTTTCTTCCTTTAATCGACGATAGATATTGACCATCGCTATCTTAATCATGTCAGCTGCCGTTCCCTGGACTGGCGTATTAATCGCGGCTCTTTCTTCCATTTCTCTCACCATTCGGTTCGAAGAATTTATCTGGGGAAGGAATCTTCTGCGTCCAAGCTTTGTAGTGACAAGACCTTTTTGTCTGGACTCTTCAACCACACTGTCTAAAAACTTTTTGATGCCGCTGTATCTATCAAAGTACTTATCAATAAATTCTTTTGCTTCTTTAGGAGAAATTTTTAAAGTTTTAGATAGCCCAAAAGCAGTTTGGCCGTACACAACTCCGAAATTAATCGTCTTTGCAATTTTTCTTTGCTCAGGCGAAATTTTTTCTGATTGAAAAATAAGGCGCGCAGTATATTCGTGCACATCTTCGTCGTTATGAAAAGCGCGGGAGAGTTCTTTGTCACCACTCATATCGGCTAGTACTCTTAATTCCACTTGGGAATAATCTGCCGAAAAGAGCACACACCCCTCGTCTGGAATAAAAGCCGTACGAATATCGTATTTGGGATCACTTACGTCCGGAATGTTTTGCAAATTAGGATTCGTGCTGGAAAGCCTTCCCGTAGCGGCAATTGTTTGATTGTAATTCGTATGGATTTTATGTGTTTTTGGGTTCACCACATGCAGAAGCCCCTCTACATAGGTGCCTTTTAACTTCATCAATTCACGGTAACGTAAAAGCGATCGGCAAATAGGATGCTCGGGAGCAAGTTCTTGCAATACGCTTTCATCAGTTGAAATTCCCGTTTTCGTTTTCTTTACAACAGGCAATTTTAATTTCGTAAAAAGAACTTCTGATAATTGCTTGGGAGAATTTAAATTAAAAGTCTCGCCTGCTTGCTTATACACATCTGTTTCGATGCCGCCCAATTCTTCTGTCAGCTCACTTGCGAGTTTTTCTAAGTACTGTGCATTAACACCAATGCCCGTATATTCCATGTCTGCGAGCACCGGGACTAAAGGAAGTTCAATTTCTGAATATAAGGGGAATAATCCCTGTTTTTTTACATCAGGATAAAATTTTTCGTGCAAACGAAACGCTACATCCGCATCTTCAGCGGCGTAATCACTTGCTTTCTCAATTGCCACTTCTGAAAAAGAAATCTGTCCTTTGCCCTTACCTGTTAAATCTTCGTATTTGATATTTTCGTGGGCAAGATGTCTTAAGGCGAGCGCATCGAGATTATGCGGTTCTTCCGGGCTTAATAAATAACTTTCAAGCATTGTATCGCCTGCAATACCTTTAAGCTCGACTCCCCAGGTGCGAAAGATCTGCATGTCGAACTTTAAATTCTGTCCAACTTTTTTAATCGATTCGTCTTCTAAAAAGGGCTTCAGAAGCTCTTTAGTTTCTTCTTCGGGTATTTGGCCCGCGACCAATTCTTTTGTCAGAGGGTCAACGTGGTGAATCGGTATGTAATAGGCTACGTTCGTTTCTCCGGAGAGTGACACGCCCACAATCTGCACAGTTTGCGGATCTAATCCGGTTGTTTCGGTATCTACAGCCACCGTATTTGCGTGAGAAAGTTTTTTAAGAACTTCTTTTAAAGTGGCCGCGTCCTTGATTGTCGTATAACTTTTATTATTGGGCTTTTTCTCTTCCACTTCCTCGAGATTCATTCTCTTAATCAGTCCTGAAAATTCCATCTCTTTTAAAAAGCCCAAAAGCTTCTCTTTCACAGGCCCTTTGTATTCCATCAAAGGTAAAGAGAATGGAACAGGTACTTCTTTATGGACTGTCGCCAGTTCTTGACTTAAGTAAGCGTTTTCTTTTTCAGCACGCAATGTTTCGCGCCGTTTTTCTTGTTTGATTTTATCGAGGTTAGCGTAAATGCCATCTAAAGAACCAAATTCATTGATAAGTGAAGCTGCAGTTTTCTCACCTATTCCCGTCACACCGGGAATATTGTCAGACGCATCTCCCATTAACGCTAAATAATCGACAACCTGATGGGGAAATACGCCGAACTTTTCCTTAACGTCATTAATTCCAAAACGTTTATCCTTCATGCTGTCGTAAATGGTGACGTGTTCATTCACAAGCTGCATGAGATCTTTGTCCCCCGTGATGACTTCTACATCGAAACCCTTCGCAGTTGCTTCTTTGGCTAAGGTTCCAATCACGTCGTCTGCTTCAAAACCTTCTTTTTCAAGCCTTACGATTCCAAAACAGTCGACCGATTCCAAAATACGGGGGATTTGTACAATAAGTTCTTCGGGTGGCGCTTCACGGTTAGCTTTGTATTCTTTGTAACGCTCTTTTCTAAAAGTCGGTTTCGCAGTGTCAAAAGCGATAGCGAGATATTTCGGTTTTTCATTTTCTAACACGCGTAAAAGCATATTGATAAAACCAAAGATCGCATTAGTCGGAAAGCCTTTGGAATTGGACAGGCGCGTTATCGCGTAAAATGCCCTAAAAAAATAAGAGCTTCCATCAATGATATAAATTTTTTCTTTTGTGTCCATCGTGGCGGGGACAATAGCAAACCGCCCCCCCCACTTCAATGTCAGAATGCGGTAAAACTTTTTTAAGATTTCCCTCAACAGGCGCTAACGCGAACTCTACAGAAATGCCCCGAAAACCGCGCCCACATTCTATCTTAAAGTACACCCCACATTTCGGAGTTCAGTATGAAATTTTATTTTCTCGCCACACTTTTACTCTCTACGCTATTTGCCAGTCCCTTTGCTTTAAAAAAAGCCGAATGGATTAAAAGTGCGATCAAAACTGTGCAAAATCCCAAATACAATCGCATCAAGGCCATGAGTTACTGGCACGAAAGCTGGCGAGATGAAAGCGGCAGATGGAACCAGTTAAAAATCGATAGCTCTTGGAGTGCATTAAATGCCTACCGCTCTGGGGTAAAAGGCTCGGACTTTGTCACCCTTGCACGAATAGATTCTAATCAAAAACTGCTACCTCCTTTAAAAGGCAGATACCATGCCGCCTACCCCAATTTTGGTCCGCTGGAAGATCACGTGTCCACACAGCAAATTTATAATTTCGAACAACTGGCCTTCAGAAAAATTACTTGGGCCTATTTTTCGAACAACTGGGGAGATCAAATTCTTTTTCCCACAAAAGAAATCGAAGCCATCAAAAAAACAAAACGGATTCCGTTTGTTCGCATCATGTTAAGAAATACAACTAATCCCACACAATTTGGCATCGTGGATTTAAACAACATTGTTTCTGGAAAAATGGATGAACAAATTAGGGAGTGGGGGAAAAAAGCAAAAGCCCTTGCCTCCCCCCTACTCATAGAATTTTGTCCAGAGATGAACGGCGACTGGTTTGCTTGGAGTGGCGTGAAAGTGACACCCGAGTTATATGTCCTTGCGCACAGACAAGTGGCAAAGATTTTAAAAGAAGCAGGAGCAAATAATCTCACTTGGTTTTTCCACTTAAATGCCGGCAGCAGCCCCGAAACTGCATGGAATACTTTTAAGAATTATTACCCGGGCGATGAAATTATCGATTGGCTAGGTCTAAGCGTGTACGGTCCGCACACCTCAACAGACGGGTACCAAAGTTTCGAAACAATGCTATCAAAAGCATATCCAGAAATTATTCAGGTCTCCCCTGAAAAACCCATCGCTATTCTTGAATGGGGTATCGGAGAAGGCAGCTGGAAGAAACACGCGCATTGATTGCCTTGTTGTAAATTTACAAACACTCCTCATTTCGATTACTTACCATGCTAGATCGCGCCAAAATTATAAATTTAATGCAGTTTCGATTTTCTTTATAGTGATGTGATTGGGGGCGATATGAAGAATACAACAAAAGAGATCACACTCTATATTATCAAATCAGCTGGAAATCTTATTTTATCCGATGAGGCAAGTCAGCAAACAGAATCCAATATTATTAGCGTGAGAGGACGTATCGAATATGATAACGGCGCGCACTTATTTCGTTTACTCACAGACAAGATTGAATACCTGATTGCCGAAGATTCTACTTACAGTTTTGCACCGTATTTGAAAGCCGCGGCAAAAAACAAATCCTGCTTACAAGTAGTGGGGCGAATCCAATAAAGTTTTTTACAACAACAACCATCCGTATGAGGGGGGACGAAGGCATTCGCCCCCTCATTTTTTTTCCTGTTTAACAAAAATACAGCAGTCTAACAATTGAACACCTGCCTTTTTTGTCACTTCATTTTAGCAATACATTTTCAGATGCTTACAGCTGGTACACATCCTGCTCTCTCTCAGTGTGGCTCAACGAGCCTCAAGAGGGTTCCTCTTGGTTGTACGTAGCTGATTGCTGCATGTTTGCTGGAGTAGTACAGATGAAAAAATTAATGGTGGGCTTTGCTTTATTGAGTTCTTGTTTATTATTCGCGGAAAGCCATGGAACAACAAGTTCTGTGAGTAACTCACGTCGAAGTGCGGTTTCCGACGTATACGTAGGAACACCTAACTTCCAGTTTGGTTACTCCAATACTTCTTACCCAAGTCAAAATTACGGAACATCTTATTATGGCGGTTCAGGTTACGGCAGTGGATACGGAACTTCTCCCTACACCTACAATCCTTACGGTTACCAACAAGGTTATGGATACGGTTCTTATCCTTCTAGTTACTACGGAACATATCCGTACTATTACTCAAGTTATCCTTACAATCAGACTTCCCCTTCATTGTACGGACAAAACTATAATTACGGATACAGCTCGCCTTCTTTAAATTACTACGGTTCGAGCTACTATAATCCTTACAACAATTATCAATACGGAAATTACAATTATTCTCCGTACAATCAAACGGGTTATTACTCTCCACAATTGAGTAATTACGGATATGGTTACAACCCTTATTCCACTGGTGGATACGGCCAAGGATACAATCCCTACATGAACAGCGGATACGGCGCTGGTTACGGATATGGATCTAGCTACGGTGGTTCTTACGGCGGCGGTTATGGTGCCGGCTACGGTTATGGTTCTTCCTACGGTGGATCTTACGGCGGCGGTTATGGTGCTGGCGCTGGTTACGGTTACTCTGACCCTTACAGCATGTACGGCGGATACGGCCAAGCATACAATCCTTACATGAACAGCGGATACGGTGCCGGCTACGGTTATGGATCTAGCTACGGTGGTTCTTACGGTGGCGGTTATGGCGCCGGTTACGGCTACGGTTCTTCGTACGGCGGATCTTACGGTGGCGGATATGGTGCTGGATACGGCAGCGCATACCCAACTCCTTATTACGGCGGTTACGGCTACTAAAATTTTTAAAAATTACTTTGAAAGAAAGCCTCGGGAATTAACCCCGGGGCTTTTTTATTTAAATCTAGGAAACTCACTTTTCGCATCTGTGTAATACTCGATAGCTATCGCAAGACTTTTTCTTACCGGCATGGTGATAAAAAATAAAATAAGCGCAAAAGCAGCGACACAAATTCTGCCTAACATTATATTCTCAGGTGGAGTCATCATATAAGTTGAAATGATAAAGGTCGCAGTAATGGCCCCAGCACTCATATACATAAAAAAATACGTATCGGACTCACGTGCCGCAATGACAAGGCCACAAGCCGCGCATTTTTCATGTAAGGTCGCCCACTTCTTAAAGATAGGTGTCTTTCCGCACCGTGGGCACTTAAGCCGTAAAGCAAACCTGATTATCTTTTTTACTTCCACTTGATATTGCAACCTATGCTCGGTTTTTGATCAGCAAATATTTTTTTACCAGCAAGTACGCTCTCACATGCCGCTTTTAAATCCTGTCCCGTAACCGGCTTTCCATTTTCCGGACGGCTGTCATCGAATTGTCCGCGGTAAACGAGTTTCCCTTCCAAATCATAAAGGAAAAAATCGGGAGTACAGGCGGCTCTGTACGCTTTAGCCACACTTTGCGTTTCATCAAAGAGATAGGGAAAATGCCAACCAGCATTTTTTTTCTCTATCTTCATTTTCGCTGGCGAATCTTCAGGGTATTTCTCGGCATCGTTAGAGTTTATCCCAACCACCTTTAGTCCCTTGTCCATGAGTTCTTTAGTCAATGTTCCCAATTCTTTTCGGATGTGTTTCACATACGGACAATGGTTGCAGATAAACATCACAAGTGTGGGCTCTTGGCCAATCAAGTCTCGCGAATCCACCCAGTTCCCTTCAGTATCTTTTAACTGGAAGGCTGATGCTTTTCTACCCAATTCAGGCATTGCGGACGGAGTGAGCGCCATAATATTTTCTCCCTTTTTTGAGTGCTTCAAAAAGTACCACTGCAAGACAAAACAATAAAATTACTGTAGCGGAAATATCCATTACGCCCCTAAATACGATAGAAGTGTCATCTGATTTCGTCCAGGGCATAAACTGATCTGTAATCAACTGATACGCTGCCGTCGTGGTCGTCATCACGACAAACAACATAGGGACTAATGTCACAGCCAGGTATTTTCTTTTTCCTGTATTGATTATAATAATGCTTCCTACACAAAGTGCGATCGCAGCAAGCAGCTGGTTTGCAATCCCAAACATGGGCCAGATAGTACTCACACTGCCCGTATAGATCAGATAGCCCCACGCAACGACTGTAAGAAGGGACGTAATCACCGTCCCTGGAACCCAGTCAGTTTTTTCAAACGCAGGTATCAACTTTCCTAAAAATTCCTGAAAAACAAAACGTGCGATGCGAGTGCCCGTATCAATCGTCGTTAAAATAAAAAGTGCCTCGAACATAATCGCAAAATGGTACCAATAGGACATAAGTCCCGACATCCCGGGGATCTGAGAAAAGATTTTTGCCATACCAACAGCAAGCGAGACTGCACCCCCCGTTCTGCCTGCGACTTTTTCTTCCACTTCCTGTTCGAGTACGGGCAGTTCTTCAATGTGGTAGCCCGCAATTTTTAAGGTTTCAAATTTCTGAGGACTGACATTGATGGCAAAGTAATCTCCTGGGTTAAGACTTGCGACTGCAATTAAAGCGACAATTCCCACAAGCCCTTCGATAAGCATACAGCCGTAGCCTATGGTTCTAGCGTGAGATTCTTTGGTGATCATTTTAGGAGTCGTGCCACTGCTGACAAGTGCATGAAATCCCGACACCGCACCACACATAATCGTGATAAAAACAAAAGGGAAAACCTTGCCGGGCACAATCGGTCCGCCCCCATGTACAAAATTAGTAAGTGCAGGCATTTTGATTTCTGGGTTTACAAACAAAACTCCCACGATAAGAAGAAGTATCGTTCCGATTTTCATAAAGGAAGATAGATAATCGCGAGGACAAAGTAAGAGCCACACGGGAAGAACAGATGCGATAAAACCGTATGCCGCAATTGCTATAGTGATTTGTTCCTTACTCAGTTTAAAATAACCTTCTAACGATGATCCAGGAATAAACCTGCCGAGAATCACAGCCGCAAAAAGCGCAATAACACCCAATGTAGTTGCTTCTCCTAGCTTTCCAATTCGAAACTTATACGCATAGAGCCCCATGAATAAGGCAATCGGAATTGTCATGGAAATTGTAAAAGTTCCCCAACTACTTTCCGACAGAGCGTTGACAACGACAATTCCTAATCCGGCAAGTGCAATGACAAGAACAAATAAAATAGCAATGCCTGCGGCAAAACCAGCGGTTGGACTGATTTCTCTTTTTACTATCTCAGCAAGTGATTTACCGTCTCGTCTCATGGAAGCTACTAGCACGATAAAATCCTGAACTGCTCCTGCGAGTACAACACCGACGACAAGCCACAAAAGACCTGGCAGATAACCAAATTGTAATGCGAGCACAGGACCAATCAAAGGGCCCGCGCCC
Organism: uncultured Pseudobdellovibrionaceae bacterium; assembly: GCA_964396165.1. GTDB lineage: Bacteria > Bdellovibrionota > FAC87 > UBA2466 > UBA2466 > CALCZU01. Next base: position 68,346 of record CAYNEF010000010.1, on the reverse strand, counting down.
GAGATTGCAGCAAAATGGTGGCCGAATAAAACCCATTTATTAGTCGGGTGATAGTTATGTCCATCCTCATGCAAATACGCTGGCGTCACTCTCGAATCATCAAGAACGCAAACTTTTGCCGCCAGAAAAGCGCTGTAATACCTGTAAGCGAGTGCAAGACAACAAAGAACCATGATGAGAAGAGGAAGAGCTGTCAGAGTAACCTCCGTAAAAACTTATCTTACTCTAATACACGTCTACATGACTATGCGAAGTAAAAAATTCTAAGGTCTTATTGTTTTTGCATTTAGATTACCGCACTGCATCCTTCGTAAATATATTTTCTCTTAGTGCGAAGTCGAGGGAAGTAAATCCGGCGCTACGTAACGAGTAGCCTTAGAAAAGAGGTTTTTCTTAAGAAGTGTACTTGCAGTCACTACTCCTGAGAAAAAGGCGCCCCCTACTCCCACGGTAATCACATCCTGTCCTGTTAGATAAAGATTTTTTATGGGCGTGTGCGAACGCAACCAACGGAGTCTGAATCTTTTGGGCGTATGTTCCAAACCGTAAATTTCCCCGTGTCCGTAGCTAGAAAAATGCTTGGTACTAAGGGGTGTGGAAACTTCGACATGTTTGACATGCGCTTTTAAATGCGGCGCTACACGGTATAATTTTTCGAGGAGCAGTTCTTTTAATTCGAGTTTATAAGCTTCGTAATCTTCGCCTCTTTTTTTCCACGCACTTTTCTCCCAAGCTTTAAACCACTCAAATGGGCCCATTCCCACGATCTGGATAGTAGACTTACCAGGGTGCTTTTCTGCCCACTCTGAATCTTTTGCTGAGGGAAAAGAAATATAGGCAAACGGGGGAGCCCCGTGTGGTTCTTTGCGGTATTTTTCGAAAGAAGTGTCTAAATTGTAATCGTCATGCAGCCAGTAATTTAACTTGGGAAGCTTTAATTCTTCTGCTGTTCCCTCTAACCCAAGATACAAACAAATATGCGATGAGGAAGGAGAAACTTCATTTAAATCCTTTAAAATTTCTTCACGATTTTTAAACTCGCCTTGAATAAGATGCGTGTATGTATTTCGCGCGCCCACATTGCTGATAATTTTATCTGCGAATACTTCCTTGCCACTTTCCAAGCGCACACCGATTGCTGTGCCGTTTTTAATCAAAAGAGATTGTACTGCAGTTTTTACATGAAGTTCACCACCATATTTTTTAATTACTTCAGCAATTTTTACGGCAATTTCGGAAGCGCCCCCCCGAGGATAGCTCGCGCCATTTAAGTAGTGTCCTACGACAAGCGCGTGAATGGCAAAGCTACTTTGTTTGGGAGGAAGCCCATAGTCACCACACTGGCTTGTCAGAACGGAAATGAGTTTTTCATTTTTCGTCAGTTCACTGAGCACTTGATACGTTGTTTTATCCGAATATTTATTAAAACCTCTTCGTAACACCCAGCCCGCGTATTTACTTAAAAGAAACGGCATGGATTTTTCGCCAAAAAAAGTGGCGGTGTGAAATTGCATTTTTTTAATTAACGCGAAATAGCGTTCAATTGCTTTATTCTCGTTCGGAAAATACTTTATTAACTGTTCTTTTTGATTCTCTAGTCCCGAAACAAAGTCGTAGGTATCACCGGCAATGATAGCTCTGTCATAAACACTGCCTACCGAATCCCACTGCATCTGTCCTTCTGTGACATAATCAAAAGCTTTTCTTAAAGGAGACTCCGGGTTGTGTACTTCGCCCACATAATGCACGCCCACATCCCACTCGTATCCGTTTCGTTTAAAGACATGAGTGAACCCACCCAAGACATAATGTTTTTCATAAACCGCAACTTTTTTACCCTCTTTTGCTAGCAAAGCAGCAGCAGTTAAGCCGCCTAAACCAGAACCTATTATGATGGCATCGAAACGTTGTGTCATGAGTCCACACACCTTCTCAGGAGACCTGCTTAAGATCAACACAAAACTTCTGTTAAAGACATTCCCCTTCTACTCCCAAACTTTTTTTAAATTAACCGACACTATAAACAGGAGCACAAAATGAAAAAACTTACACTAATCGCTTTACTTTGTTTGAACGTGTTTGGATCCAACTACCGTTTTCACCCGGGATTTAACGCCACTTTAGAGCGAGAGGAAAAGAGAAACGCCTCTGATACAACACTGGACTTTTTCTTTGAATTGCCTGAATTAGAGTTAAACGAAGGACCTGACGGTTTTTCAGAAGTGAATAGCGCAGGGTTAGATCCACAAAGTGATTTCGGAGCTCCAGCATTAGTCTCGATTGGAGAAATCGTTGCCTTACCTATTGGCATTACTCCTCACGTGACGACTTTAGAGGAAGAAAAAACAGAAATTGAAAATATTTTAATTCGCCCTTCCCAAGAGCGTTTTCGCTGTCATGTAAATGGACGTAGCTTTAGTTTCAATCAAGCTCTGTATGATTCCAAAACACTTTTTCCTAAAAATAATGTCAGCACGGAAAAATTAGGAGTTCTTCACGGCATCGCACTTTGGCGAATTGCAGTTCAGCCTGTTCAAATGAATTTCAAAAATAAATCTCTTCTTGTCACGCATAGATTAAGACTAAAAGTAACCACATCAGGTACTGCCCGCTTAGTACGCGAATTGCCCAAAAGTATTTTAAATTTGATTGAAAGTGTTTCAAAAACAGATTTTACAAAGCAAATCTCAGCAAGCACTAACCGCTTGCTGGTAGTAACTGCAGACAGTTTGAAAGAGACAATCCTTCCACTCGTACAAGTAAAACAAGACAAAGGTTTTACAGTAACAGTGAAAACATTCGGTGAACTGGGAGGAACTAAAGAAAAAACTTTGGCATTTATCAAATCGTTTTATAAACGTAACAGAGGATCCTTTTCTCATCTTCTGATGGTGGGCGACAAAAATACAAACCCTGGTTTTATGGAATCGACCAGTAGCGGGAATGCAGCAAGCGATATGCGTTATGCTCTACTTGAAGGAAATGATTACGTCCCTGATGTTCTTTACGGACGACTGCTTGCCAGTAGCGTTCAAGAGGCAAAGACTCAAGTCGACAAATGGATAGCACACGAAAAAGCTCCCGAATCCGGAAACTTTTGGAGTTACGCAACCACCATTGCTAGCAGCGAAGGTTCTAGCCCGTCTGATGTTCAATATGCCCAGCAAATCGGCGGCTATTTGAAAAAAGGAAACTACACTAAGGTAGATGAGTTCTTTCAAGGCAAAGGAACAGCGACGCCTCAAAATATCAAAGAAGCACTGAATGAAGGCAGAAGTTGGCTGAGTTACATTGGACACGGATCGGGAACTTCCTGGGGCTCGACAAACGGTTCTTTTAGTAACTCTAACATTGCCCAGCTCACAAACACTCGACTTCCCGCCATCATCGATGTTGCTTGCGATAATGCTTCTTGGGTGAATGAAACTACCCCCTTTGGAAAAGCGTGGATGGTGCAAGAAGCGAATGGCAAACCTGCCGGAGCTCTCACTTATTATGGAGGAAGTGTTTCCATCAGCTGGGATCCTCCCGCTGTAATGAGCGTGGGGATATCAAAAGCATATGGAGAAAATAAAATCACTTCCATCGGAGCACTCGTTATTGCGGGACAACTGCATCTACAAAAGCAAATTGGCGCAAAGAAAAATGCGATTGATAATTTAAAGTGGTACAACTTGTTCGGGGATCCCACTCTAGACTTAAGAACCGTATCCCCTTAAGCCTACTTCTACTTCCATTACGCTATAGACTCTGCTAAAGCATAATACGGCGTGACAAAGAAGTTCACTAAAATCAATATCGAGATTACCAATATCTGCAATCTGCAGTGTAGTTTTTGCCCTGAAGTGATTCGCCCAAAAAACGTGATGTCACTGGAACTTTTCTCGCGTGTGATAGACGAAATAGCTCCTTATACGGATATGGTCGCTCTCCACTTAATGGGGGATCCGCTCGTACACCCGAAACTTCCGGAGATTGTCGAAATTTGCGCAAAAAAAGATATCAAAATATTTTTTGTCACAAACGGGCTTTTGTTAAAAGAGTCGCATTTTGAGACTTTACTTCACCCTACCTTTCATCAAGTGAATTTCTCACTTCATAGTTTTGCAGATAACTTTGGAGAAAAAGATCCTACGCCGTACTTAAATAGAATATTTGAGTTTACCGATCTTGCTTTTGAAAAACGTGCCTCGTTATATATAAATTACCGCCTTTGGAATTTAGAAGAACTGCTTGGCAAGAAAGAAAGCAACCTCTTCTCTTTAAGGAAAATTGAAGAACGTTTTAATGTCCCTCTCGAGCAAAAAATCACCGAGAGAAAAAGAAAAAACGTCCTTGTAAAAAACAGGCTTTATCTGCATTTTGATACTGAGTTTGTTTGGCCCGGCAGAGATTTGCCTGTACTGGGTAACTCTGGCACTTGTTATGGGCTTTCCTCTCATTTTGGCATATTAGCCGACGGTACAGTTGTCCCCTGTTGTCTAGATAAAGAAGGCGACATTCAGCTAGGGAATTTGAAGGACACAGATTTAAAAACGATATTAAACAGTGAACGTGCGCAGAAAATTGTACTCGGGTTTAAAAATAATATTTTACAAGAAGAACTTTGCAAACGCTGTCAGTACATCGAACGATTTGCCTAGCTTTCAACAGAATTGCTATAGCAAATTTAAATGCCATTCACCCTATCTTACGCTCCGCATCATTTCGAATGGAAGTTATTTGATATCAATAGCATAGCAGCAGCCATTTATAAGCGAAGTCTCGTTATAGTCCTGGCTCAATAGTACCGAAAAGTTACTAGGTAAAAACTTATGCATTCCAAAAGAAATCAAGCTCTTAAGATTACACCTGCGTTATCCGCTCATACTACGGAACTAGTAAAATTCGAGGATCTTATATCGAAGAAAACGCCTATCGCCGTATTAGGTTTGGGATACGTCGGTTTGCCACTAGCCTGCTTTTTAGCGCGTACCTTTAAAGTCATTGGATTTGATATCAATAAATCCCGAATTAAAGAATTACACCAGCAAGAAGATTCTACAAATGAAATCGCCGATCGAAAGCTCTTAAGACAAGACACCTTAACATTTACAGATCAAGCAAACGCACTGGAAGACTGTCGCGTAATCATCGTCGCTGTGCCAACTCCTGTGGATTCTTTCAACCGCCCGGATCTTTCCCCATTGGTCAGTGCATCCACTACCATCGGTAAAGTTTTACAACCAGGAAGTGTTGTGGTTTTTGAATCCACTGTTTACCCTGGTGTCACAGAAGATGTCTGTAAGAAAACCCTAGAAACAGTGAGCGGACTAAAATGCGATCGTGATTTTTATCTAGGTTACTCTCCCGAAAGAATTAATCCTGGAGACAAGGTCCATACTATCGATAAAATTATCAAAGTAGTCTCAGGTTCCACGCCAGAAACTGCGGATCTTCTCTGCAAAGTCTATGGCAAGTTAACTACCGGCGGAATCCACCGGGCGCCCTCGATAAAAGTAGCTGAAGCTGCAAAACTTTCCGAAAACATCCAACGAGATGTAAATATCGCGCTTATCAATGAGCTGACTGTAATTTACGGTTCTCTCGGTCTTTCCATTAGCGATGTTCTGGATGCTGCACGCACCAAATGGAACTTTTTAAATTTTTACCCTGGGTTAGTGGGAGGACACTGTATTGGAGTAGATCCCTATTATTTAACCCATGTCGCAGAAAAACTAAAAACATCTGCATTTTTAGTTTCTACCAGCAGAACCGTAAACGAAGGAATGCCAAGGTACTTGGCCCAAAGAGCAATAGCAGAAGTACTAAAATCCAGTAACAAAACTGATATTCCTCTAACGGTTGGAATTTTAGGCGCAGCTTTCAAAGAAAATGTTCCAGACACCCGTAACACGAAAGTTATCGCTCTTGCGGAAGAACTCGAATGGTTTGGTTGCAAAGTGCATATTGTCGACGAACATGCAGATGCAGAAACATTTTCTCACGAATATGGCAGAAAATTACAGACTTTCGAAAGCCTTCCCGAATGCCATGCTCTGATTATTTCAGTAAGGCACGACAGCTTTATTAAAAACTTCTCGCCGAAAAAACTTAAAACCCGATTGAAAGCTCCTTACGTCGTATTAGATATCAAAGAAATGTTGCAACAAAAGGAAGCCGAAGGACTGGGATTAAAACTCATTAGGCTATAAGATGGAACTAAACTATTTAAGTTTTTTATTGGTATTAGGAACAATTTTCAGTTGCGTCTATTTCTATAAGAAAAATTTGCGAGCCATTGAAAAAAAACAATTAGAGAACAGTTTAAAACTCACTTACCCGCCTCAAGTTTTGGCCTCTTTAGTAAGTAAGCCAGAAAACCTGACGTTTAAGCCATTCAAAACAGAAGTAACTCTGTTGGCCGTGGAAATCATGGGCCTTGCCGCAACCGCTGACACCGACACGGCAGACGCAGCATTTGCTCAAAGCAAAGACTTGACACAACAACTTATCAAAACAGTCCATTCCTTTCATGGAGTGATTGCGTCCCACTCCCAAGAGGAGCTTCTTTGTTTTTTTAACCATAAAGACGAATTAAATGCACCTCTAGCAATCGAACAAGCAATCTACTGCGCAAGTAAAATTCAGCTTGAAAATGCCCGGCAAAACGTTGCTGCCCACGAGCTAGGCAAAAGCGTACTTCCCATTAGAACTGGAATCCACACAGGTATAGTGTGCATCGGAAACCGCGACGCCTACACGAAGCAAATCGCAGTTTTGGGAAGCTCAGTCCAGTACGCAGCAAAACTTGCTAAAGCTTGCGAAAAACACGCGATAATGATTAGCGCCGAGTGCCAGCTTATTTTGAAAGCGAGTAACTGGAACAAACAGACCTTAAGGGCACGGCAAATTCCTACAGAAAAGGTCGGCGAATTTCTCGAAGCCTACGAATGCGATCCTCTGGCTGATACAGATAAACTCAGAGATAAAGCAATGACAGCACACCGCAGTTTCACCAAAGCGGTACGAGTGCACGAGCGCTTTGAAATCCCTGCAGACATCAAGGTTGAAATTGAAGCGAAAAATATTCGTGGAAAAGTCCTCGACTTCTCGGACGGTGGTTTTGCGGCAGAACTTGACTCGTATCTCGCCGTTGGCGCTTATCTGAATATCACTTTGAACGAAAAAAATACTGCACTCGCAGAAAAATTGAGTGCAGAGTCGCTTCTGCCTATTCTTTGCGAAGTAAGATGGGCACGGCGCACTGAAGCAGGTACCTATCTTCATGGGTTACTGATTCAAGGTTTGCATCCAAAAGAACGTGGGATACTATTTGAAAAAATACAGCTATGCGTATCCAAATCAAAAAGCAAAAAAGCGGTTTAACCCTCACCTTTCTTTTTCTCCTCATTTGCAGTTTTCCTCCTCTTTTAAATGCCCAAGTTATTGAACGCGGCGGATGGCTTTGGAAGAGCCCCCAAAATGAGTACGGCTCAGTCAAAGTGATCGGGGACCCCAAAAAACAGGCCGCTCTCCTTCAAATGCTGAAAAAATGGCAAATAAAGCGGCTCTATCTTAGCTGCGATCTTACAGATGCTACGTTGGAAAAAACTGCCCGCTTCAACCAGGCACTTTCAAAAGAAGGAATCCGGGTCCACTATCTTATTTCCGATCAAACCTGGAATTCCTCAAAAAATGCTCCCAAGCTCTTCCAATACTTAAACGATACCGTTTTGAAGTTTAACAAGAGCCGCAAAGTAAAAGAGGAACTTTTTGTAGGAATTTCTTTTGATCTCGAGCACCATATAGAAATGGATTGGAAACAAAAATCTCCCAAAGCCAAAGCCGACGCTTTAGAAGAGTTGGCTGAAGTTTATCAGTTGACCCGAAATTACCTTGATCAGAATGGCGGAAAGAATTTGCTTCTATCTTCTACACTCACCACTTGGTACGATTCCTTACCGCCATCACTTGGAGGAGAAGGTTCCATTGGCTGGGAAAATCAACGCAAAAGGGACCAGTTCTTTGAAAAACTAGCGCATAATTTGAATTTTATTAGCTTGATGGCGTTTGAAATCCCGAAAATTGACCATCTCATGCGTCAAGTTTCTTGGGAACGCGCAGAGCTTAAAGAAAAAGCGATTATCTCCTTGCGGGTAAACTTAGGAATGGAATGGAAAAATAAAGATGAGATGGAAAACGCGATAAAACAAATTGAGAAGCTCACTGGAACTGGGATAGATATTCAATCCATCGATCGAATTATGGAGAAGTAGAATTACCATTAAGAAAAACTGACATGGCCTCGATTCGAGACTTTAAATTTGCTGCTTGCGCATCATACCGCAGCATATCCAGCCAATACGAATCAGCCATGCGCTTAGAATGTAAGGTGCCCGCATTTTTTAGCGCTGCTATTCTTCCCTTTAAGAAATTAGTGAGAGAGGTAATTTCCACTAGACGTTTCTTCTCTGTTTCCAGATTTTTAGAAATATTATTCCGTAAACTTGATAGCTTTACCGCCGGGCTCAGACTCACACTTTTTTTTGCTAGCCTCTTTCTGGCTTCTAAAGCGTCACTGTCCGCCCCGCCCTGAAAAAGCCCGCCCAGTTTAAAGCCGAGATTGATAGTTCCCACAAAATTAGTGCTCTCATTTACTGCGACATATCTCTCCGCATCTGCTCTTAAGTTGAAAATCCAGGCTGACGTTTTTCTTTGGGCCGCTTCTAGGGATTCCGTTTCCTCATCCGCTTTTAAATACGACGAAATAAGAGTCGCAGCAGATTCTTTCGGAAAAGCCGGCAGTGCACTCAGCTTTGCCATTTCATTTTCTGCCGTAAACAGGTTTCCTGCCATCGCCTCTACCCGCGACTTAATCTCATACAGTTCAGGCAGAGTAATGACTTTATCTTGAAAGAGTTTTTCGTAACTGAGTAAAATCTCAGAGGCTTTGGCTTGTGCTTCTTTTAAAATTTTAATCTCTTCGGTAAGCCCTGCACCACCATCTAAATGGTCTGCATACTTCAAAATCGTGTCGATTTTCAGACTGCTCGCATAACGTTGGCATTCGCTCTTGGAAAGATCCGAAATAAGCCAACCTTGATAGAAGCCCACGGGAGAAAACTGTAATCCCAAAGTCGCCTGAGAAGTATAGATTTGTTCATCCAGGATCGAGTCTCCCCGGATACGATGACTATAAGAAGCTCCTAATGAAGGCCACTGCAATACTGCTTTCTCGGATCGGGCCTTGCCTTCGAGCCACTGGCAGTAATCACTCGACTCATCTGCATGGAGGAGAAGACTGAAACTTAATGCTGCTAGAGCAAATATTTTACCGCATTTTTTCATTCGCCTCGTTCACTTTCAATGTTGAGTTTTTAAAAAACTCTCCCCAAAAAGTAGGACGTTTTTGTTGATCCCATCCCTCATACCCATTACTGGTCCAGGGAGTCGCATGCCATCCTAACCAAAACCAGCCGAACGGAATAGGTTCCCCCAGTAACGTGCGGACCGATAAAATGACAAATCTTCTAAAACGGAATCCTAAAGCGATGCGACTAGTTTTTCCCCTGATAAGCGTCTTCTCGGGTGCGAAACGGCGATTCGTGCCGAACAAAAAGAGATCTTGAAAATTTGAGATAAAACCAGGAACAATATTGAAAAAGTAGCCATAGAAATTTTGCAATGGAATGAGAAGTAACTTATGCCATTGAGCCTTAAAATCCCTCTCGAAAAACATCGCAAGTAAAACCGTAGCCGTACTATTTAAAACTCCTACCAGATACAGAAAAAGTACCACGGATAAAGCGAGGCTATGATGATACAGATAAGGAAGCAAAAACGGCATCGGCATTACCAGAAAGAAGCGGCTGATATTGTAAACCAGACAAAGAAAAATTTCGAAATTACCTAAGTACATATTCACGTTTAACCAGCGTTTCAAAGTATAACAAGAATTATTCCAGCGCATTCTCTGTTTGAAGAGTACAAGCGCTGTGGTAGGAGTTTTCGTGTAAACAATGGCTTTGGGATCGTAAACCAGGGGCCGAAATAAATATTTCATTACGAGAGTTCTTAAGGCGTGCAATGGTGTTCGCTCAAAGTCAAAGGTGATTCTGCCTCGATGCCATCTTGCAAAATAAGCCAGAAACGTTATCCAGGTATCATCCCCTTCCCCCGCCAAAGCATGCGGTAGAGGTTCCGGATTAGATTGTGAGAACTTAGGAGGTGGCGCACCTAACCACCATCTTAGACAATCTTTGATTTCTAAAGAATGAATAAAGCCTGCATACCGAGCACTTTCCTCTAAGATTTTAAACCAGGTACAGTAAAAAGCTCCAGAAGCGACGGTTACCGGTTTCAAAGAAAAATTGTGCTTTGTAACACTGATCTTGGTCATGTATTCCGTTGCGATCGATAAGGCCAGAAACCCTCTTTCCGTAAAGAGCTTCTTCCACCCCTCCCAATACTGCTCTCGCATAATTTTGACGTTACCTGCAACAATCATCGGACGTTTTCCGGTGAAGCGCGATTTGGAAGTAAGTTTGTAAACCATTCTTCGAATAGCATCTGGCGCAATTAAACTGTCCGCATCGAGACAGAAAAATATCTTAGGCAGTCGAGCCACCTCTCGGCTATGGTGCAGTTCCTTCATTTTTTCAATAGTGGAATCAATCGCGACTGCTTTGCCTTCTCTGTCATCGTTTCCAGTCACAAATATTTTGATACTTTCTGGGAGCGAAACCGTTGTACACCAATCTTCTAAATTTTTGTAAAGAGCCGGATAATGCGCCCGTCCGTCAATGGCTGGAAAAATGTAGAGTTTTCCCGGGTATTCATTTTGAGAAAGACTCAAAATAGCTTTTTTCAGGCCCTCTAGTTCGTCTTCGGTTTTAAGAAGTGTGGGAATTGCCACCATCGCCTCTAGCCTATTTTCTATTCTGAGCATGGGACGTTTTTCTAGTCCCATTACTTTCAGAATAAGGTTACGGATGAGAGCGATAAAATGGTTTGAATAATTGATGATAAAAATCGGCAAAAGCACAACTAAGAGGAAGCGAAGATGAAAAACAATTTTATCGGTTTTGATAAACCAAATTATATTTTCCAAGAATCACCCTTTTAGTTTCTTCGGATCCTTAAGACATGTTTTTTGAAGGCTTGTTCGTCATTCAGCTGCAATAGCGCGTATTGACCACGATCATATTCTCCCCAGGTATCGATAGCTTTTACTTCCCCTGGTAAAATTTCCACTACACTGCCCACATCTTTACAGAAAAATACTCCGTAAGCGCATTGCAAGACTCGATCTCCAGATTGGATGGCTTTTAACTGAGTGTAGGGAACGAATGCGACATCCGCTGTTTTAAAGAGCGCTTGGTACGCTGGCTGTTTTTTAATTTGCAGTGCAAGCACTTCTAAGCTCTTGATATTGTCATCGGCGTTTTTAAGTTCTTCTTCTAAAGAGCGAATTTCACTATAAACATTTACTAGATTGGAACTTACATTTAAAATTTCAGTTTCATCTTTTAAGATTTGAGGAGGAAGTATTTTTTCATTCGGTTTCGCTTCCACTAGCTGCTGGGAAAGACTTCCTAATTCTCTGGCGAACTTCCCGGGCGCGAAGGTATTTTGCGTGAATTTTTCTACTTCTCTTTTTTCCTGTGTCCATCCTTCAAAGGAAGCGCTTGCTTCCAGAGCATTGAATTCGGTCATGCTTCTTTTTATTTCGTTGTCGTTTTGCAAGATCTTTAGTTGGTTTATGGCTAGTTTTTGTTTCTCAAACTCCGCACGGCTAAGCATACCCGCCTGAAACTCCGCGTTTAATTCCTTTTGTACCAATTCCTGAATGCTGTTTACTGCGGAGCTCAGTTTTTCATTCTTTCGCAAAAGCTCCGTATGTTTTGTCAAAAGCTCTTTGTAATCCAAAAAACGCGGAACACTCCAATTCAAACTTTGCACCAATTTATTTTGTAATTTGGTCAGTTCTCCAAAAAGTACTCTTTTGGAATTTAAAGTATCTTTTATTACGGAGACCCTAGATTTAAGCGATTGGATTTTATCCATATGCTGTTGCACTTTTAAGTGCGCTTCAATTACTTCATTTGCATCCGACGTTAAATGGTAGGGAGCTACCCAAGAGTCCGACAGCGCCCAATAGCAGCTGACCGAAGTATAAGTTACACCCGCAAGGATGGAAATTAAGAGCAAGAATGCCGAGACTCTACCTACATTTTTAAAAAGACGCGCACGCTTTCTCAAATACTTGTTCTGCAGTTCCAGAAACAAAGTTTGATCTCGCTTAAATTCGTAAACAATAGCTCCGATAAAAACCAGGCCGACGAATATGGAAATCAACAAAATATAATTTAAATTTTCTGTGCTCATCTTATTAGGCAAATAATCTTACTTTTCTCTTATATTTATCGGTATTTATGCACAGAGAAGTTAGCTGTGTTGCAAAATTAATAGACGGGCCGTGTCACGCAATAAGGATAAGAAATTCAACAACATTTTAATAGGCAGCATTTGCCTAGCCTTCTTCCTCTCTCTTTAGTAAAAACGGGGCTTATGAAAACTCTATTTTTTGTTTTATTTTTTTTCACTACACTCCATGCAGAAGAGGGAAATCCCACTGCTGAAAAGGTCGCGTTTGAATCTGCTTCCGTAAAAGCTGCGGTAGAAGATATTGCTAAAATGATTGCAAATATCCGCACCGACAAAGATCTTTCTGAAACACTGAAAAACGCATCAGCGTCGCTTCTAAATACCAAAGGAAGCAACACGTTTAAGTTTACTGTTCTTTCTAGACAATGGAACGAACAAGAAATAGTGAAAGAGCTGAATTCCCGACTCGACTCTTACATGGATGGAAAACCTGTTATTGAATTATCCGAGTACAACACTGAGAAAAATCCGCTTTTTCCGAAAAATGTACCTATGTCTTTTATTGCGGCTCCTGGAAGTGCCTCGGGCGGGCACCACGTTTATCCAGGTGGATTAGTCCATCATACTTATGCCAATATCTTAAGCGCTACTAGACTTGCAGAGACTTACGAAAAAACGTATCAAGTAAAAATAAGCCAAACTGAAAAAAACCTAGCAATGCTTGCAGCACTCTGGCATGACGCTGCCAAACCCTGGGTTTTAAAATGGAATGAGGATGGAACACTTACAAACAAGGAAGGAAAAATTGCAGGGACTTCAGCGCACCACATCTGGATACTTTCTGAACTCGCCATGCGAGAAATCTCTCCTGACTTTATCGTCGCTGTCGCAGGCGCACATGATGCAGTCATCGAAGGGCAACCGTCGGAAAAAAAAGTCATCGGTTATTTGCTTGCTGCTTCTTTGATATCTGGAAAAAGTCTCGCGCAAGTTGGCCTCGAACAAAAACAGGGAATGAAACTGATTATCCTTCCCCGGCTTTCCCATTATTTAAACAATTTGGGCGATGCCGACTGGGCTATTTCCGTACCTGCTCAGAAAAAAGCGTTAGAACTCGTTGGGGCCTCAAAGGTAACAAACGCGACAGAGCGTTGGAAAATGCTCTCGCAGCTCTCCAAGCACGGAGAAATCCCCCTCTATAATGCCTGGCGAACGGGTGGCGACAGTGCCGTTAACGCGCTTCTAAAATAAGTTATTGATGGCATTACGCTCTTGGCAAATGCTAAAATAAACGCATGCTAAAAATTTATATTTCTCTCTGCGTTATTTTAACGTCTTCTCTTTTCGCGTCCGAAGTTTTAATCGTCGCAAAATCGCAGAAAGCATTTCTGGCAAGCCCAGACGCTTCAAAAACATGGAAAGTAGGAGACGCGCTTTGCGCTAAAGGCAGCATCGGAATCGGTGGCTGCGGAAAAATTGTAAAAATCACACCTAAAGGCTATTTCGTTTCTGTCACCTATAAAAAAGGAGAGATAAGTAATGGAATGGTTGTTTTAAAAACTTCTCGTTTACCGGCATCCACAGGATCTGAAGAGTCCTTTAAATCCAAACCCAATCGCATCGTAGAACTTTCTGGCGGTACCGAATTTAGTTTGTATTACCTTATCCCTTTCGTAAAAGCGGAGTACAAGCTCATCGATCATGTGGGAATTGGTGTAGAGCCATTTATCTTTATGGGCTCGGGATCAGGTTTGGATTACAAAGCATTTGGGCTCGGCATTTCCGCATCTTATTATGAGAAAGCAAGTCTCAAAGGTTTTTTCGGAACTTTTTCCTTTGGCCCCAATTACTATTTGCTCAGTGCCGGGACGTACTCAGACAGTGAGCTCACTGTTGGCGCAAGTTTGTCGGCTGGCTACTTGTACAAAATTAATCCGCAATTGTCTTTGATTGGCTCACTCGGTGCAAAGTATCTTCCCCTACCTGAAGTGATGGACAGACTATTCGACTACTCTTCCCTTCAACCGTACGGCTCTCTTTCTGTCGGTTATCTCTTTTAAGTAAAAAAAAGAGCCGGTAGTTTTCACTACCAGCTCTATTCAAACATTTAAGTAAAATTAAATTTACTGAACTTCTACGTATTGAGAAGTACCAGGAATTCTCAACCGGCTTGGTTTGATTCCTTTCACATTCAATACTGGTTCAGGAACGACAAAGCCCGAGTCAAAAGCGCCATCTAAAGACATGAAGTCCAAACCTTCGACTACTTTTGTGCCCCATTGTCCTTTATCCAAAGAAGCGACACGCACCGGTCCTTTTTGCATGATATCGCGATCTTTTTTATTCACAGGGTAAACTGCGTTGTCTTTTGCAAGTTGTTCGTCGTCAATGTAGTCCCAAAATCCCATTCCTTCAGGCATCGACCAGTCGCCAAGACCCAATTTGATGGAAGTGCGGACAGATCCTTTTGTTTCTCCAAAAAGAATTTGAGCCAATTCTTTGGTGAACTTGTCTCCGACAGGGCCAAGACCGACTAAACAGGACAAAAGATTCACTCTAGCGCCATCAGCAAAGACTTCTTTCATCCCAGGAATTGTTGCGACCACTGTTTTCCATTGAGTGCCGGAAGTTACGCAAGGCATGTTACCACCCGTTTTGGAATACTCACGCAATTGCATGATGTCTTCTTTGGAAACAGCAGAATAATATTGGTTGTAATTGCCTTCGTCGCCGCCTTGTGCCGCTTGTTTCCACTGCATGCAAGACCAGCTGTTCATGATTTTTTCCGTTGCAGGAAACCACATTCCGCCTGGAAGACCATGAGCATTAATGTTCATTACGACGACTTTTTCGTTTCTGTCGTTCGCAATTTTCACCATCTGTTTCAACAAACCTTCAAGTGTGTCGAAGAAGATTGTGACGGTATCGCTGGAAACTTCTTTTACATAAGGAAGATTTTTGATTTCCCCTTCAGGAAGAATGTAAGGAGACCATGCGTTTTGGTTTTCGTACATGTGCTGTTTGTTGTCGTGGCGATGGAATTTTCCAATCCCGATTTCAGCAGCATTAATGGTCAACCCTTTGGCAAACAAATTTGCCGTTAGAAGAAGGCCGATAAAGGTTAAGGTAACTCGCATGTTAAGTTTCTCCTGGTGAATGTATTTTTAAGAAAGACTAACCGTAATATTAGGAATGCGACAAGATTTATTATGGGGGGCGTTAACTAATGTGTACGTGCTTCGCTTTTAGACGATTTCTTGCTTGATGCGATGCGAGATTGAGCAGCAATAATCAGGCCTTTTGCATGTACAAGACTACTTTTACTTACTTCGGCCCCTGAAATAAGGCGGGCAATTTCTTTGGCACTTTCTTCTTTGGAAAGAAGGATAATTTCCGTTTCCGTGCGGGACTTTTTGCCCACTTTTTGTACAAGGTAGTGGGTGTCGGCGAATACAGCGACTTGGGACAAGTGAGAGATACAAATGACCTGGAAGGAAAGACTCAACTCCTTCATTTTTAACCCGACTACGTCCGCCACACGCCCTGAAATTCCGGTATCGATTTCATCAAAAACGAGCACACAGGTCTCTGCATCGACGGCCAATGTTTTTTTCAAAGCCAGCATGATACGGGAAAGTTCACCACCTGAAGCAATGCGGTTCAGTGGCAACATCGATTCACCGGGATTGGAAGCTAGTAAAAATTCAACCTTCTCTGCCCCATGGGAAGAAAGCTTTTCAAGTCGTTTTTTGCACGAGTCCCAAATTTTAGATAGCTCTGGACTGAAATTGGTAAAGTCGAGAGCTTCTACCGCATGTGCTACTTTCTCAAAAACCACATCAAAACGAGCACCCTTCATGGAAAGCTCTTGGAGTTCTGCCTCTACTCTCTTTTTGATGTTTAACCCAGCTTTTTCACGTAACTGAGAAAGTTGGCCAGAGGCTTTTTCAAACTCCTGCGATAGCTTGTCCAGTTCAGAAAGCCACTTTTTTAAATTTGTCTCAAAAGATTCAATCGATTCCAACTCTGATTCGAGCTTTTCTTTTTCGGCGACCAAAAGACCGATGTCTCTTGTCGAATGCTTTCGCATAAGATCTTGATAACCATAGAGGCGTTTTTGCGACTCTTCGAGTTCATTTTCATCGATATCGTATTCTTGAAATTTCTTTTCTAGCGTAAAGCTTAAATCTTCTGCTTCACTCGCAAGGCGTCTGGCTGTTTCGATGATGGGATCTAAATCAAATTCTCCCTTACCACCTGTTTTTTCTAAGATACGGGCACACTCTTTTAGGCGTTGCGAGATATTGCCGTCTTCACCGTCCAAACATTGTACTGCTTTAGAAAATGTTTCTCGCACCTGAACCACTTTGTCGGAACTTCTGACAAGCGTTTCGACACGGTTGTAATCTTCAAGCGAAGGACCAAACTTTTTTAGTTCTGCAAGACGAAACTCAATATAATCTTTGTCGCGTGTTTTGGTCTCGTAAGAAACAAGATGCTCGCGGATCTTTGCTACGATCTCCTGGCAGCCTTTTGATAGCTCCACTACTTTTACAGATGCGGACTTATCGGAAATAAATAAATCTAAGTAAGAAAGATGTTCCGTCGACTTTAAAAGGCGTTGGTTTTCGTGTTGCCCGAATACATCCACAAGAGTGCCGCCCACTTCGCGTAACACTTGAGACGTAACGAGAGTGTCGTTAATCCACGACTGCGCACGCCCGGTTGAATTCAAATTGCGTCGGATAAGAAGCGAAATATCTTCGCCCTCTTCTTCGAATGGAATTCCGAAAGTTTCAAGAGCGCGTCTAGCCACATGATCTTTGGGAATTAAAAATTCACCCAAGACTTTTGCGACTTCAACTCCTTGTCTGACTTGTTCTTTGCTGGCTTTTGCACCGGTTAAAAAATTTAAGGCACGGATGAGAATCGATTTTCCTGCACCCGTTTCCCCTGTAATGACATTAAAACCACTTGAGAAATCAATCGATAAGGAATCGATAATGGCGAGACCTGAAATTTCTAATCTGTTAATCACTGTCTATTCATAACTTTAGGCTGAGTTGTGGTCAAATGGCACTGGGAAGCGTGTCGTAAATAATAACTCCTCACAAGCTACAGCAATAATATTGTATTTTCAATAGGTTAGAGCTATTAACTCTAATCTTACTCGTGTTAGTTGTGGTGATAGAATTGATTCACAGAGGAAAGAGAAGATGGGATTTGAAATTGCTGCACTTTATTTGTAGTTGGGTGCAGAAAAGAAAGTTCTCTTGCAACAAGTGCTATCGAACCAGTCAAAAAAGGAGTTTTACTTCCATATTTGCCATCTCCTAAAAGCGGGCAACCGATAGCGGCAAGCTGTGCGCGAATCTGGTGTCTTCTTCCGGTGAGTAACTTTATCCGCACTAAACTCAACTGACTTTTCGTGCCGATTACTTCGAAATTTAGTTCCGCTTTTTTTGTTCCTTGAGTCTCAACAGCGTAAACTAAGCTAGGGCCCTCATCGGGTGAACTAAGATAAGAAATCAATTTCCCCGATTGTTCGTTCGGTTTATTTTCCACAAGTGCTTCATAGAATTTTTCGACCGTACGATTACGAAATTGCTCGGAGAGATGATTTGCTGCCTGACTAGTTTTGGCAAAAACGATTATTCCAGAAGCCGCGCGATCGATTCTGTGCACCATACCCAGATAAATTTTTTCTGAGACCTGGTGTTTTTCTTTTAGATAAAGGCAAACTTGTTCAAACAGATTTGGGTGTCCGGTTTTGTCTTTTTGAATTGGAGTACGGTGTGGTTTAAAGACAACAATGAGCTCGTTATCTTCAAAAAGTATCTGAATCGGTTTTAGTTCCATTTACAGTGTCATTAAGTACAGCGTTAAATCTTCTACTTCATTTACCTGTTTAACACACCAGGGGTGCGGTGCCACGGGAATTTGTACGGGTGACTTCGTTTTAAACTCTCTTACGCCAAAGTTTTTTCTCATTCCCTGGTAATCGTAATAAAGGTTTGCCTTATCCCACTCTACATCCACGAAATTCGCAATTGCTCTTAAAGCGCGTTCTTGGGCCGCATTGCCTTTCGCGATTTTAAATGTCTGTGCGTTTAACGTGTAATACTTGTTATAAAGTGCTGTACCTTCTATGCACCTGTCAGGGTGGATTAAATCTTCTACACTTTTTACATGGGCATCATGCAAAAGTCCGCGTTCTTCGCTGAAATATAAATTTCTGACTATCGCGGTACGCACGCTCTGTACTTGCTGTTGAAATAACGTCGGCGCAAAATAAGTTCCCACTTCATCAAATCCATACATGCGTTCATCAGAGTGCGTTCCAAAGTTTGGAGTATGGCATTGCCTGCAATCGCGGTTAAAAATACTTTTTCCAGCTTCCAGACGTTTTTCGAGTGCTGGATAATTACTATATCCTTCTTTCACAATTTTTCCTTCACTGGCATTTTCCACAAGGGATAAAAGACCTTTTTTCCCGAGCGTTCGGTACACAGCGATTCTCTTTAATGTCGCATCGTCTTTATCTAAAGAATCCATATAGACTGTGAATGCTTTAATCCCGTTATTGTTTAAAGCTCCCACCGCACCATCTGGTTCTTCTGCATGCAAGTAACTGCCTTCAAAGCCTGCGATCATTTCAGTGCGAGAAAGCGCGCGTCGCATGGGTGTGTGGCGAGTAATAATCGGAATGGCACTTGGTGAGAAAAGAAAGTCGTTATCATAAATGCTGCTCTCTCCTGCCGGACGGACGAGCGTATGTTCGCCTGTGCCATTGGGGACTGCATACAAAATCAAACTTCTATCTGTTTCAACATCAACACCGTTTATTTTTTCTTTACCTTTAATTCCCTTCATTCCAAGAATGGACCAACGCATGCTCCATTTGCCATTGGGAAGTCCAGGGAACACTTTAGAGATGCGAACGCCAGGCTCTGCTTCATAAGTTACTTTTTGGCTGTGACAAGAAGCACAAGTCATTCCAATCCACTTTGCTTTATGCCCAGAGATACTTTTGTAATCGTTATACGGATAACCGACGTAAGGACTCGGAGTAGCGTATCCAGAAGTCAGTTCGTTCACCCCTGGCGCAATCGGTTTCACAGGATTTTGCGACGGATAAGAATCAAAATGTACTTTAGTGGACGCAACAAGAGGGACTTCGCCCGCACGAAGCGGAATGGCTCCAAACAAAGTTTCGGGATCCGCTGTTTTGTTTGTTACAGGATCTATTGTTTTTTTAGTGACTATCTTTGACCAGTCCAGGCCCTTGATGTGGTGTACGATCCCAATGTTAAAACTATAATTCCAGAAAATTGATTCCCCTTCTTTCAGCATTTGTTCGTATCTCGAGTTTTCAATCGTTAAAGGGACTTCGTTGCTCTCAAAAAAATCTCCGAGTCTTGAAACAACACCGTAGACATAATTAAATCCTGCGATTCTTTCTGTAAGTGGATCTCTTGCCATAAAAGGCTTAGACGGATCCACAAGGGAGGCAACGCTACCTGTTCTATTGGCAACACTGATTTTTAACGGGCCTTGATACGCTATTGAGGGAACTCTTAAAGTAATTTGATTGTCGTTCCAGGAAAGAATATCTTTCTTCCAACTATCCACTTGATTGTCTAATTCAAAAAATAAAGCATTTAAATAATCAATCTTGCCTTCATACATGGGCAAATCTCTTTCTAAGGCGCGTATTTTTCCAAAGAGAACTTTCGAGTAGTCCACATCCACGCCACTACCGAACCCACTTCCGAGTATAGTAATTTCTTGTCCCTCAACCAGACTACAGGGAGTGAATTGTCCTTTTTGCCAAAGTACCTGGGATCCACTCATGATGGCTGTAATGTCAGGGCTAGCGGAAAAAACAGCCGCACAGAATAATAGAAAGAATAGATAACTCTTTTTCATAAAGGACTCCGAAATTTAGGAATGAAGCGTTTTACGCAACGCTCTTAGGCTTTATCGGTTAAAAGCGGTGGGCGGACTGTGAATTGTTTTTCAAAAATCGAATTAATATACGAAAATAGAGAGATGCAATCCTACAAACTGTCCGTCCTCTGGGTGTTCTTTATTTTAGCACGCGTCTGCGCAGCGTCACAATACCACTATGTAGTCTGTGGTTACGAAGATGCTTATAACACGGTTGGCAACTCTCATGTCTTTGCCCGCTTTATGGAATTAGGGGAAAAAGCAAATGCCGCTACGGGAGAAGGCATAAACAACATTGATATCAGCTGGCTTCCGGACAATTTTTCAAAAACGCTTTCTCTCGGTGTCTGGGCATTTTCTTACCCGGGAAAAAGTTTTTCTTTCGAAGATACACTGGCATTTGCCAGACGCGCCGGCTCGCGTGTGAAATGCGGAGAAGTGATCCCCACTACAAAAAAACACTTTGATCTGGCAAAAGAAAGATACGAACTTTTAAGTTCTGGAAATGTAAAATACCAGGCGCTTGTTCCAGTCATTCATAACAACGCGATTGGAAAAAACGGAAAAGGTTCAACAAACTGTATTTATTCTGTGGGAGATCTCGCGCCCGTTTTTGATCACGGCACATTACATGGCTGGGCAGCAGCCGTACTAGCAAACCAGCATCTTATAAAAAATGGATTTAAAGATGAATCAGCAAAAAAAAATGTAGAACTTGAAAAATATATCCACGATAAAATCCGCCCCTACGCACCCACTTCTTATTTGAATGATTCGGAAGAAATCGCAGCTGTGAACTAAATACCTCAGACTGCCCAACAGATTTTTTCTATATTTGTATCTCATTGGAGATCTTTCCAGACTTTTTTCTCAGCCTTTGTCTAAGTGTTCGTGACTTTTTCATGGCCTTTCAAGTTAGTTTCTTTTAACTCTTTTTTAAATACTGCCTATTCGCAGTTTTCAACAGTCAAATTGGAGCGCCCCACGTTTCATTCTTATAAAGTAAGGTCGGACGCAAAAAAGATATTACTTTGGATTTAACGTTCATATTTTAATCCTTTTTTTCTCTTGTTATTCTTAACCTTTCCTTTTACGACTGCATAATGAAACAGCAGTTACTTTTTAACGAGAAGAAAACTTCCCTCGAATTTGGTGGGAGTCTTTTACATGGGAAAAGAAAAGGTAAGAGACCCATTGTTCTTTCAAAACCGCTTCATCTTGTGATGCGAAGTGATGTAGCGATTGGAAAGTTATCTCTCATACGCTTTGAACATCTTATTAAGGCAAGACTTTCCCTTTACGCTCTAAAATTTCACATCAAAGTGTACAAGTTCGCTATCAATAGAAACCACCTCCATTTATGTATTCAGGGAAAGGATAAACTACAAATCGCTTCTTTTTTGAAGGTCTTCGCGGGAATTCTCGCAAAGAAGGTACTTTCACATTCAAATTTGAAGATAAAGAAGTTTTGGACGGAACGAGTCTACTCAAGAATCGTGCAATGGGGACGGGATTTTAAAGGCGTGCTGGCCTACATTCTACAAAACGAACACGAAGCTAAAGGCGTCATCCCCTATACGCCGAGAAAAAGAATACTAAATCGGCAGCGAATAAAAACTAAGGAACGCTAAGAAGAAATCTGGTGGGCTTCCAAGCGAATGTCATCCAAACCGCTAAGCCACAGTACCCACAAGAGCGCGGAAGAGGCACTCACCATTCGAAAACTCACTCATATAATAATTTTAGAGCCTACCGGATTTATTCGAACGGTTGAGAACCGCCTTCTAACGAATCTCTAAATCCTTTGGGGTAAGAGGTTCTTTTGCGTAAACCAAAACCGCATTTTCTTTGAGCTGCAACGAAATAGGCAGTTCTGCGGCCGTAAAAGGCTTGAAGACATCCAACGATAGAAATTTTTCCACGCTTTTTCTTTCTTCCTCACTTAAGAATTTTACTACCGTTGGCGATAATAGACTTTGAATTTCTTTTAAGACTGCCACTTTCGAATCTTGATCTTCTGGGACAAAATCAGACAGTACTTTGACCGCGGCTATCTTGCTTTGCTTTTGAAGCGTGTCTTTGAGTATCCGCGCTTCTTCCTGTGTTTTTTTCTCTACTAATTTGGGTGGCAACGATCCCCAAATCTCAATCGATGCTTCATTCACTTTTTCCTTTTCTAATGAGATCTCTACTTCATAGGCAAATGCATTCTTTTTTACTTCCCTTATGGCGGATTCGACTAGATCCGTGAATTCTTTTGGTTTAGCATTACCTCTATGGATAATTGCAACCCACTTTGTCCCTTCCGGATTGGCAAAGTATCCTCCGGGCAATTTCTTCAGAGGTTTTAAGACAATGTATTTTTCAAATAGCCCTTCGAAATCCAAAAAGGGCTCTTTTAAACGCTTTCCCTTAAAATGGCTGAAAGGATCAAATAAATCTTTCTCAAACTGGATGCTTTCCTTCACAAAATTCCGGATCTTTTTCAAATCTTCTACGCTTACAAAAAGAGGCATGTGCTTCGCAAAGAAGCGAGATTCCTCTTGATGATGATAATCGACACGCGAGATTTTGCCTGTGGATTCTGAAATTAGTTTTTTAGCCAGTTCCTCTACATAATGTTGGTTCTTTGCGCGGTCTTTTGATTCGATACTGACAATAACATTTTCAATAGGTGGAGATTTTTTTTCTGAAAACAACAAAAGCCAAACTCCCAAGCAAAGAGGAAGTAGAACCGATAAAATTCGGTATGTTTTGGGAAGTGAGTTTGTCATGGAACGGCGATAAATAAAGGTTTTGGTTTCATTTCAATTCCCAGCGGGATAATCGCAAGCTTTCGTCGGTCCATATTATAGTTAATCGCGATGGGGATTGGAGAACCAATCATCGGCTGAATCTCGCCAAAATAGGAGACACCGTAAGAAGTAAAGTACTTACCCCCGTGACCATTGAACATTCTTGCGCTGTCCTGTTTAGTTCCAAGAAGCGTTGTTACTTTCAGCGGGAATCGTTGTATTCCACTTCCATCGTTGAAAACAATTTCGCTTTGTCCTGCTTCGTTACGGGTAAACGTTGCAGATAGCGGTTCAATCGGATCATGCCCTGTTAACAGTCTATAGGAATTCGACAGATCGTCATTTCCTGGAATGAAGGGCGTGCCGTCAAATTGCCGGGGTGCTTGGTAAGAAAGAGAACATTCCTGGCACGGCATGAGCTCAAGTACACTGTCTATACGATTATAGGAGGAAATATATTTAAGGGGATTTTTAGGATCCGTATCTGCTGTCAGAAATTCACCTAAATGTACGGTCATTACTGTGTCGTCTGCATGTCCATTTCCAAATACGTGTCCGACTTCATGCAGTATCAAAGAGTAAAGTGCTTCTTTAGATACTTGCCATTTCGGCACTTGATTTTGACTGAAGACCGAACCGTTATTGGCGATCCAAATAAAACCCGGGCTCCAGTGCTTTTGGGGCTGTTCGTCACTATTTAACTCTACGAATCCAAAAGGCTTATAGTACTGTACTTTTGCCTTCACTACTTTCATGTCATCCGTACCAAAGTAGACTTTAAGATCTTCATTTCCATCACAAACTGGTGTCAGATCCAATGCAGAAATAATACGCATGCTATTGGGTGCAAGATGTGATGAGATTTGTTTCCTTTCAATATACTGTCCCCAGGTTTTAAAAGCCTGAAGAACCATGCCGTGTAGTTCCTGCTCCGAAACACCGAAATTAGGAGCCACTTCATAGCAACCTTGAATGCGTTTGGAAGAGTCTAGGCTTAAAAACCACGCACGCAGAGGCCTAAAATAATCTGATCCGCCACTACCTTCGGCGCCTCCTGCCTTAGCAACCGGTGAACCTAAAACTAACGCCAGTAGGCTGCTAATTATCCAGAGTGTTTTCGACATACTTACTCCTCTTTTCAAAACGTTCTTTATTTTTTTTATGTTCTTTTCTTTTTCCGATTTCAAATAAATCCAGCGAATAGCAATAAAGTGCTTCGTATTTTGAAGTCGGCTTCATAACTTTTCTAACTTCCTCGATCGCTTTTACCAAAGCTTCTCTTACATAAGGCACGAGTGATTCCTCAAGAGCAATCACCGAGGAATAATGGAGATCGGTCGACTCGGCACGTTCAAGGGATTGCAGGGCTTGCATTCTCCAGTTTGTGTGGTGTTTTGAAATCATGGGAGAATCACTACCGAGATGTATTCGAACTGTTCCCAGTTCAAAACGATCCCCTTTTTGCACAACAAGTCCCGCTGCTAGTAAAAACTCTAAAACTTTTCCAACAAGCTGAAGCGACAACCCTAAGTGTTCCGCAATGGCTTCTTTCTTTTGAAAATCCGGAATAGCACACAGAAAGTGAACGGCAGAATAATACCAGGCGCTGTAATAGATAGGCTGTACAGTTACCGCCAATTCCTTTTCATACTCTAGTCTATTTTTTAATAATTCACGTTTTTGAATTATCTCTGCAATTTTTTTCTTATAGTAATCTTCTAAGGATTTTGTTCCCGCCCTTGCCGCCTGCACTAACAATAAAAAGAAATCCGCTTCTTCTGATGTATGGGAAAGATAATGGTTTAAAACATCCGCTTGTTCGATACTCAATTGCGCATTTCCATTTAAAACCTGTGAAATGTAGGCAATATGACAACGCAATACTTCTGCTATTTTGGAGCGTTCGCCTCTGCCCTTGTTAGGCATTTCCTCAATTTTATCTGAGAGATAGGCCTTGTAATCCTTGTAATGGAATAAGTTCTTTTTCATGACTGCAAAGCAAAATAGTCTAAAATTAAGTAAAACTCAACTAATACTTGTATATTTAATTAAGTTTAGCTATATCTCTTTGCAAGAAGAAACTATTCTAAAGTTACTGGCGACAATGAAGTTGCTCTTAACTCAAAGAGGAAGAAATGAAAAAATTATTAATGTCTCTAATCGCAATGCTCTCGGTAGTAGCCGCAAGAGCAGAAGAAGTACAATACGACAGAGTAAACACTGCTCTGCAAGTGATTGCTGATGCCGTAGTATTTGGCGATGATCAGGTCGAATATGCAAAACCGCAGTTTGACGAACAGTTCAGTGACTTAAAAACGGAGAAGATTAAATACTATCTCTCAGGCCATCTTAAAAACACACCATGGCTTACTGGAACAAAATCCGACATTCGTTCTTCTTGTATTATGCGAACGGATAGAAATCCTGTGCATTTGGGAATAGTAGCTACATCAGAAGGTGAAGTGGAGACAGATGTGTTAGCGTTGTTTAGACAAGGGGCAATTACAGCTCTTAAGAAAGTACACTCCCTTCCAGAAAAGTTTGAAGCGAAGATTAAGGAAAACTTAAGAAGGACAGCTCAAGTTGCTTCCTTGGAAGAACTATATCCTATTCTTCTTGATTCCCAGGAACTTGCAATTGCAATTATGTCCAATGAATTAAACGATCGTAAGCAACTTTTATTATGCTTAAAATCAGGCAGTTGCACACCATCCTATCCAGAACAAGCTACCTACTTGGAAAGACGTGTAGAAACGCTCGAAAAAATCATTGCGAGTAACAAAACGACAAAAATTACAGTTCAACCTTCCACAACTAAAGTTGACACGATTCTAATCGAAAATGCTCAGTTGGAAGGAATGGTAGAACCCTCTAAATACCTCCAAGTAATTCCTGAAAGTACCCAGATCCAAATTAAAACAAGCAAAGTGTCGGCTAAAGCTTCTGGTTTCTTCCCTCTTAAGCTTGAAAAGCTCGATAAGTTAAAAGCAGATTTGGAAAAATCTCTTTTTGATCTTCAAACTGGAGATTTAGAAATGAAGGAAAAAACGTTCCGTGACTTTAGAACAGCACTGTTTCACTTCAAAGAAGTGATTAATAGCGAATTGCCTAGATAACAAATTTAAAAAGCCTGCTAATTTATTTTGGCAGGCTTTTTTTAATTTTTAAAACTGCCTTACCCTTTTGGCAGAGCTTTTTCAGTTCCCAAATGAAAGCTGAGTTCATTATTTGCGACATCGATAATGACTTTTCCACCTGTCATGAGATTTCCAAACAAGATCTCATCTACCAGTTTCTTTTTTACATGCTCATCAATTGCTCGCGCAAAGGGACGTGCGCCGAAAGCTGGATCGTAAGCTTTATCAAAGAGCCAGAGTTTGGCAGCTTCAGTCACAGTCACTTCAATTGCTTTTTCCGTTAACTGTTCATTTAATTCCAAGACGCATTTTTCAATGACTTTTAATAAGACGTCTTTTGGAAGCTCCGTAAAATTGATAACCGCGTCCAGACGATTGATGAACTCTGGACTAAAAGATTGTTTTAAAGCCTCATTCGCTTTTCGCTTCTGCGCATCGAGGACAATTCCCATGCCTCGCTTGGACATTTCGCGCGCGCCTGCATTGGACGTCATAATCAGAATGGCGCTTCTAAAATCAACCACTTTGCCGTTGGAGTCAGTGAGTTTTCCGTTATCCATGACTTGCAATAAAATATTCGCGATATCTGGATGCGCTTTTTCCATTTCATCAAACAGAACGACAGAATACGGGCTTTTTGCGATCGCCTCGGTAAGCAATCCGCCTTCATCATACCCGACATAGCCTGGGGGCGCTCCGACAAGGCGAGAGACGGCGTGTTTTTCCATGTACTCACTCATGTCAAACCGCAAAAGTTCCGTGCCCAATATTTTAGAGAGTTGGCGGCAGACTTCCGTTTTTCCCACACCCGTAGGACCTGTGAACATGTAACAGCCGGTGGGTTTTCTCGGATTGGACAAACCTGCTCGTGACATTTTAATCGAATGCACAAGTGCGTCGATAGCTTGATCCTGGCCAAAAATAACTTTCTTTAATTCTTTATCGAGATCTTTTAGTTTCGATTTGTCATCGGAAGAAACAGTCTTTGCAGGTACCTGCGCAATGGAAGACACCACTTTTTCCATGTCAGTCACACCGACTTTTAACACCGCACTATCTTTTGCATGCAGGCGCAATCTGGCACCCGCTTCGTCCATCACATCAATGGCTTTGTCAGGCAAGGGGCGTGAATGTACGTAACGGTTAGAAAGATCGACTGCAGCAGTAAGTGCTGCATCAGAATATTCCACATTGTGAAACTCTTCGTAACGGCTTTTTAAACCCTGTAAAATTTTAAATGTCTCTTCTGTCGACGGTGGCTTTAAATCTACTTTTTGAAAGCGTCTGGCAAAGGCCTGATCTTTTTCAATGTACGTGCGGTATTCTTTGTAGGTTGTAGATCCGATGCACGTGAGGCTTCTGTTTGCGAGCGCCGGTTTTAGTAAGTTAGACGCGTCCATCGATCCACCGCCCGTAGCCCCCGCGCCGATAATCGTGTGCAATTCATCAATAAATAAAATCGCGTGCGGTTGTTTTTGAAGAGCTTTCATTACCCCTTTTAACCGCGCTTCAAAGTCACCACGGTACTTTGTGCCTGAAACTAATGCTCCCATGTCGAGTGAATAAATCACGGCATCTTTTAATGCTGGAGGAACCTGTTCTTCGACAATCTTTTTTGCCAGCCCGTCTGCAATCGCTGTTTTTCCAACACCGGGTTCGCCGACTAAAATCACATTGTTTTTCGTACGTCGGGATAAAACTTGCAAGACTCTTTCAATAATATCTTCGCGGCCGATAAGAGGATCGATTTTTCCTTTTTTAGCGCGCTCATTTAAGTTAGTCGTAAAACTCTTTAACGGATTTCCTTTTACTTTTTCCTGCTGTGGATTTTTTCCATCATTAGACGCAAGCTCTTCTTCATCAGAATCTTCTGCGTCCTCTGCGTCCGCACCTGTTTTGGGAAGCCCATGAGAAAAATAATTCATGATATCGTACGATTCGATCCCCTGGTGGTGCAAAAAAGAAACCGCGTGGGACTCATCTTCTTTCATGAGCGAGATGAGAAGATTTCCACTGGTAACAAGTTCGCGTCCGGCACTTTCTACTTGTAAAATTGCGCGCTGGATCACTCTGTGAAACGCTAGAGTCAGTGAAGGCTTCCACTTTTCGCCCTCGGATTTTATAACTTCGTCATCTACCTGAGGACAGTGTTCTTTTAAAAATTGCTCCAGGCGTAGTTTCAACTGAGCTAAATTCCCCCCACAGCCTTCAATGATGTCTGCGCCTTCTGGATCTTCAGTCATCGCAAATAAAACGTGTTCGAGACTCACATACTCGTGTTTGTGATCCATGGCGTATTTCATGGCGGAATTCATCAGCACTTCTACTTCAGGGGTTAATCTCATCTGGAACTCCTCTCTTAAATCTCAAGCTTTTTCGACGATGCATTTTAAGGGATATTTCTGCTGGCGTGAATTTTCGTTGACCTGAAATGCTTTTGTCTCAGCGATTTCATACGTGTACACACCAGCTACTCCCATGCCTTTTAAATGCACCTGCAACATCAATTGCGTTGCCTCTTGCTCTGACTTTTTAAAAAACTTTTGCAAAACAAAGATGACGTAATCTTGCGGGGTAAAGTCGTCGTTTAAAATAACCACTTTATAGAAGGAAGGCGTCTTAGTTGACTCGTCTGGTCGTACGAGGGTTTTCGCATTGCCTTGTTCTTCTAAATCATGTTTTTCAGACATGAATACCCTCCTTCTTATAGTTTGGCCTTATTACTGTATGAGTCAAGTCTGTAGAATATTTACCCAGTCGATTCAATAACTTGTGTTCCCCTATTTCTGAGCCTGGAGATGGGGCTTTTGAAAGTAATTTTCAAAAAACACGCGAGCTAAATAGCCTGACTTTACGCGCCAATTTTCTTCGTTAATGGTAAGAGCCGCGACCGCAATGCTGTCTTCCTCTGTCCGCCCGTAGCCCACAAACCAGTCATACCCGCCTTTAGGATAATTTCCTGTCAAATGGCCGGTCTTCCCCCCCACTTCGACATCCACAATTTTGTGTCTTTTATTAAATCCGCGGAATGTTTTGGCAGAGGTGCCCATTTTTACCGTGTCATTCATCATCGAACGCAATTTTTCCGCAGCTATCGGTGAAACCACCATCGAAAGCACGCTTGGATCCACCTTATAAATCTGTCCCTTCTCTTTTTCGTTTAAAGAGTCGACGATATAGGGCTCCATCATAATCCCGTCATTTGCGATGCTGGCAGCGATAAGCGCGCCTTGTACGGGGCTCATGAGCGCCACCCTGTTGTATCCAGAGGCGGCTTCTGCAATTTTCCAATTATCGTCTCTTTCCAAAACAAATGAACCTGGTTGCACGGGCAAATCAACAGGAACTTCCCTATTGAATTGAAAGCGCACTGCATATTCTTCGAGAATATCTGGTTTCAAAAAGAAGATTCCCACTTTTCCAAAAACTGTATTGATGGATTTGGCAAAAGCTTCACGCAATGAAATGTGTCGCGTCCACTTGTTTAAATCGTTTTTTAAAACGTTACGCCGGTACAAAGTGTGGTTAGCGCCGTTAAACGGAACAATGGTCGAGGGCTCGGCTACTTTTTGATCGATTGCAGCCGCCGCCGTCACGACTTTAAAAACACTGGCGGCAGGAAAGGTAGCCCGCATCAAAATATTCCCAAATTCCGTTTGTTCTCTCGAAAAACTGGTTGCGGTCAAAATGCGCCCAGTTTTCGCGTCTATCGCAATGAAAGCGCCAAAATCTGGCTTGTACTGCTGCAACATTTTCTGCATTTTCGTTTGGAGCTCATCATTGAGCGTGTAGACGGGCTGAAGAACTCGACTCACACCGTCTTTAGTCACTTCTAAGTCAGCCGGAAATGTATTTGTCTGGACAAATTTTTCCAAGCTTTGTGCAATATTATATTTGGAAATACCGTACTTATTGAGAGAGGAGGATTTGGATTCTACTTTTTTGCCACTAAAGCCATAAACGCCGACGGCGATAAGTACAACACCAAGCAAAATGAAGGTCGTTTTCTTCACGCGTACGTTATTGTTTTACATTCTTTGGAATATAATAGTTTTATCTCAATTGCACATCCTACGTCAATCAAAGAAACCCAAACTGACACCAGTTTTCTTGAATTTCTCCTCTATATTCTTGATGAATTTGCCTGTATTTGGGTCTAAATTATTACCTACATGAAAAATAAATTTTTCTTTTTGAGTGCGTTATCTATTCTCATTTCTCCCCCTTTCTTTGCTGCGGATCAAGCAAAGACCGACAAGAGATACACTCCTGATTACATCAAGGGAAAAGTGGAATTCACAGGCCACGGTTTTTACGATTGCTTGCGACGTCTGGGGATGAACGAAAAAGATGTACTAAACGCAAAAGGACAAAGATGGCTTAGCGTAGGTGAAGGCAAATCGGATTTCATCGCAGAAATTTCCAAACGTGGTATCGACGGGCAAGCGTTGGATGCCGTGATCAAAAACCCGCATGCCCCTGAACGCAGCCACATCGGACTTGCACAAGCATTGCCTTTTAAAGAAGGTGAATTCGATAAAGTTGTTTCTATCTGGCTCATGGATCATTTTTTTTCTCCCAAAGTATTTAATGATCCTGAAGGCGGGAAAAAAGCACTCAACGAAATGTTGCGCGTAGTAAAAGTAAACGGCGAAATCCGTATCAACCCCGTAGAACAATCTCAGGTTTTTGCCATTCTCGACGCTCTTAAAACTGAAGGGAAAATCAAGTATGCCGTACTTCCCTATTACCAAGGGGCATTTAGTACGCATGATAAACAAAGATTATTTGAAATTACGCCCGTACCCGACACCACAGGTTCGGTCACTATCACCCGTTTAAAATAGTTATCTTAGGCCTAATTCTTTCATTTTTAATTGCAAGCCTTTGCGACTGATATTTAATTTGCGAGCAGCCTGAGTCACATTGTTTTCTGTTTCAACAAGGGCATCTTCGATGGCCTTCTTTTCAATTCGCTTAGTCGCATCTTTTACAATTTCTTTAAGAGAACCAGTAGCAAGCTGCGAGCTTAAGAATCTTTCTTCTTCAAACTCTAAAATCTCTTCAGGCAATTGATCGGGTGTGATGACACCGGATTCATTTAAAACCATTAAGCGCTCAATGGCGTTTTCAAGTTGTCTGATATTACCGGGCCAGTGGAACTGCACCAGTAACTCGAGCGCTTCGGGCGATACAAGAGGCGCTTGTTTTTGCATGTCTTCAGAAAATTTATGAACGAAGGTAGCGACGAGCTGTGGAATATCCTCCGGCCGTTCTCTTAAGGCAGGCAAGACAATGGGGACGACGTTTAAGCGGTAAAATAAATCTTTTCTGAAAGTTCCGTTTGCAACAGCTTCATCGAGATTTTTATTTGTAGCGGCAATTAACCGCACATTTACCTTGATGGTTCTGATACCCCCTACTCTTTCAAACGTCTTTTCCTGCAAGACGCGCAACAACTTAACTTGCATCTCGGTAGACATCTCTGCAATTTCATCTAAAAAGAGAGTTCCCCCATCTGCGAGTTCAAATCTTCCAGGCTTTGATCCGACTGCACCGGTAAAAGCGCCTTTTTCATAACCAAATAATTCTGATTCCATTAAATTTTCTGGAATAGCAGCGCAGTTAATTTTGATTAAGGCATCTTTCTTTCGAGGACTTAAATCATGCAACGCCTGGGCAATCAGTTCCTTGCCCGTACCGCTTTCGCCTGTAATGAGCACGTTTGTATCAGAAGGAGCCACTTTTTCGACGATAGAATAAACTTTTTTCATCACTACCGATTCGCCTACCCGGGGGGCAAGAGATCCGCTTGCAACAGCTCCCAGTACAGAATGCTTTTGGTAGCGGTGGGTTAGCCCGGCTTTTTCGACTACTTTTAAAAGTTCGCTTCTTTCAAAGGGTTTACTTAAATAATCAAATGCTCCCTGCTTCATCGCGTCTACTGCCGAGTCGACGGATGCATGCGCTGTTAAAAGAATAACGGGAACAGAAATATGTTTTTCTTTCACCCATTTTAAAAGTTGCAGTCCATCTTCATTTTCCAAACGTAAATCTGAAAGAATGACATCTAACTCTTCCGATAAAATAATACTTTTTGCCTCTGCAATTTTTGAACATGGAAATGCCATATGGCCGGAAATAGTAAGCATGCTGGAGAGAATTTTTCTTAAATTCTCTTCATCATCCAAAACGAGTACTTTAAGGCTTAAGCCGGTAACTCTTTTGTTTTGAGTAGTGCTTTCCATTCTATGGTTTCTTTCTCCTTAAAACTAGATAATGGGATATGTACGGTAAAAATCGTACCCTTTGGTTTATTGGGTTTAACCTGAATAGATCCGCCCAAAGACTCGACAAGGCGCTGGGAGATGGGAAGTCCCAGGCCTGTGCCTTGCGGTTTAGTCGTATAAAAAGGGATAAAAAGACGTGAAGCATCTTCTTGGTTAATGCCCACACCATTGTCTTTCACTTCGATTTCAGCAAATGGGGGGCGGGATTTTTCTTCGAGCACTTCCCAACCCTCGATAACTTTATGAAGCGGAATTTTATTGGAAAACCAGAACAAAGGTTTCGGGCCCACTTCACGCACTGTGACCGAGAGAGAAGGATTTTCCGCCTCTGCCACTGCCTGAATCGCGTTTAGAAACAGATTGAGTAGAATTTGTTTTAAAATTTCCGGATCGGCTTTGATCCTCACATTTTTTTCGATATTCAAATGGAATTGTACTTTGGTATCTCGGATCACCATTTGCGAAACGTGCTCGATCACTTTTACTGGATCACACACTACTTCCGGAGTGTTTCTGCGAGGCTTTGCGTAATCTAAAAAGTCAGAGAGCACTCCTGCTAGTCTATCCGTTTCATCTTTGATAATTTTTAGGAGTTCTTTAGATTCTGGTTGGTGATCTTCTAAAAGCTCTGCCGCGCCCCGTATCGCACCCAGTGGATTTTTGATTTCGTGCGCAAGCCCTGCAGCCATTTCTCCAATCGCAGCTAACTTGTCCCGATCTCTTAAGTGGAGAAAGTTTTGCGAACTTTTCAAGAGCACCGCCACCTGACGGGCAATGGGAATAAAGAGCCTTAGTTGTTCATTGCTGAACACGTTTTTATCGGTAGCAAGTACCGCACAAAATCCAATCAGTTTGGATTCGTGTTGAAAGGGGATAAGCAAGTCAGCCGATAAATTTCGCATCGTATCGACGCACTTCTCACAAAACTTTCTAGACTGTGCTTCGCGAAAAGTATCGCGATCGTTTTCAATAGTTTCGACAACAAAGGGTCTGCCTCTTCGTAAACTCGTATACTCAACCAGCGGGCTTGAGACAGACAATTCATCAAGCGACTCAGTCAGTGAGCCAAATCCCACATAACTTAACTGATCGCGATCTAACAAATAAAGATTTGCTTCTTTTACGCCCAAAGTTTTTTTCAATGTCACGGCCAGGCGTCTAGAAATTTCCAAGGGATCGACAACCCCCAACAATTCGTTACTCAGCTTTGTCAGTTCACTTTCCAGCAAAAAATTGCGCTTAAGAAGAATTTTGCGTGTCAGCCACGTTGCCTGTGTGCGAATCGGATCAAAAAGAACAATCACCACAAAGGAAGCGATAAACGTATTAAAAAAGAATAAGCCCTTCTGATCTCCCACCCAAGACAGGAGTAAGAGATAGATGGAGGACAACATGAGTGCTACACCGCTAAACTGAACCATCTTTGTTAAGATTTCATCGACAGTCAGAAGTTCGCGTTGAATAAACGTCTGGAAGATAAAAAACAGATAAAGCGTTCTTCCCAAAGTTCCTAGTGGCGGGACGTCTATCACACCGCTCATTCTTAAAGCATCGGTCAGAAAAAACGCGATGGAAATGAGAGCACCCCACTTGGCATTTCTCAGTCGCAATCTTTCGCGAGTCAACTCTTTTGCTTTTTCGGCTCGGCTAAAAATCAAAACACTAAAAAACGCAGGAATTAATATGGAAAAATGGCTGAGTGCGACCTGAATGTTTCCCCATTTGGTTTGGGAACTTAAGGTAAAAAAACCGACTAAAAAAGCAGTCAAAACAGAATAGAGAAAAATTACTTTTCTAAACCATTTTTTCTGGTGCGTGATTTCAGATAAGAGCCAGAAAATCGCTGGTCCTATCATCCAAGTCACAACAGAATAAAGGGCTGCAGATCCTGACTCGTCCCGAAAGCCCTGCCACAAAACAACTACGTCATGGGTAAACAAAACAAGGCATAAAAATGCCATGCTTAAAGAGAGGCGACTTCTAAAGTTTCGAAGCAGTGAAGCGATAAAAAGAGATGCCGAAACGAAGGCAGAGATAATCACGCTAACTAGCTGTATATCCAAAGCTTTTTATTCCTTTCCAAACATCTTTCAAATACGTCTTCCCCCTTACTACCAAGGGATGCGTGCATTGTCCAACCAGGCCCCTTCCCCTGTTGCTACCACAAGCCAAATCCCTCATAATAAGATCACAAGCTTTACCAATCCCCTAAAACCCATGGCACTATTTAAATTCAATTATAACGCAGCGTCCAAGCATTTTCCCGAAAGCAATGTACCCAATAGACGCGAACTTCCCGAGGCTTCACGCCATGAAATCTGGGCTGTGGGTGGAGGAAAAGGCGGGATTGGAAAAACGCTCCTGTCCACAAACCTCGCCATACTGCTTACCTGGTACAAACAAAGAGTCATCGTAGTGGATTTGGATTTAGGTGGTGCAAATCTCCACACGACTTTGGGAGTAGACACTCCAAGTAAAACGCTCAGCGATTTTCTTTTGGGACGCGTAGAGGAAGTCTCTGAACTGCTTCACCCTACTCCCTATAAAAACTTACAAATCATCAGCGGCGCACACGATCCGGTAGGAATCGCAAACGTCCCGCACATCGAAAAAGCACGACTGATTAGAAAATTTAAAGAATCGGAATCCGACATTGTCCTTCTGGATTTGGGAGCAGGCACGGCCAACAACACGCTTGATTTCTTCTTACTCGCCGACAAAAAAATTGTAGTCATTACTCCCGATCCCACAAGCATTGAAAACGCCTACCGCTTTATTAAAGCCGCTTTCTACCGCATGCTACGAAGTGCTGCTCCCTCGCCCTTTGTCCGCCAGACAATTGAGCAGGCGATTAACAAAAAAGGAATCGATAGCCCGAAGGATTTGATTGCTGAAATTGCGCGCCTTTCTCCTGAGGAAGGCAATATTATCCGAGCCAAAATGCAGCAATTTAAAATTTCCATCATTTTAAATCAGGCTCGAAACATGACAGAAGCCACGATCGGCAAAAACGTGGAATTGGTAGCCTCGCGTTACTTCGGCATCCCGGTAAATTATGCAGGGTTTTTGGCATACGACAATGCTGTGTGGCAGTCTATTAGAAAACGCGTGCCTTTTATCATGGATTCGCCCAATTCCTCTGCTGTTACTCAACTTGAAGAGTGCTTAAGAAACCTAATCAAGGTAAAATAACTATTACAAATGAGTGAATCTACAGAAAGCTATTACCAAGTATTGCGTGTCCCCGAGACTGCCTCTACGACTGAAATCACGGCAGCTTACCACGCGGCAAAGCAAGCTTATTCCACAGACAGCGTCGCTTCTTACTCACTGATGGAAGAATCGACCCAAAGAAGTTTTAACACTACTTTGGAAGAAGCATACAAGGTACTATCCGATCCAAAACGTCGAAAAAAATACGACAATAAATTAAGACACACGTCTCAAGGAGATCAAAAGATGGAAACCCCGTCACAAGTAGCCGAAGCGCTTTCCCAAACACCTCCTCCCCACGCCATTATTGAAGCAGTGAGTACGCAGGATAATTTACCTCCCGTCGGCATTAATGGGGCACGGTTAAAAAGCATCCGCGAAAGTAGAAATATGAGCTTGGAAGATGTCGCTCGCATCACCAAAATCCCTCAAAAATTCATTCAGGCTCTCGAAGAAGAAAATGCAACAAAAATGCCTGCCCGTGTTTATATTCAAGGCTTTGTGAAAAATCTTGCCAGCACGTACAAGCTCGAGCCCAATGAGACTGCGAAAGCCTACTTGCAATCAGTCGATTCGAAGATTAAGACTAACCCGCTTTGAACTCTTCATTAAGTTTTACTTTAGAAGCTCCAGAAGAAAGACTGGACGCCTACCTCGCACGTGTAACGGGTAAAAGCCGCGCGCTCATCAAAGAAGAAATCGATAGGGGGAATGTTCTCATCGATAACAGTGTTTGCGAAAAAGCCTCCCAGAAATTGAAAGCCGGCAATACCGTAAGCATCACTTTCCAGGAAAATCTCCCTTCCGTTTTAGAACCGATTTCATTTCCCTTAGATATCCTGTTTGAAGACGAACATCTTCTTGTGATTAACAAACCGCAAGGGGTCGTCACACACCCTGCTGTCGGGCATCGGGGCGAGACGCTCGTACATTATCTTCTCTCGCATTTATCAAAAAATAAAAATTTTTCTCTTCTACATGGCGAACGCCCGGGGATCGTGCACCGGCTGGATAAAGGTACTAGCGGCGTCATTCTTGTCGCCAAAGATAGACAAACACAAGAACTTCTTTCGGACCAATTTAAAAACCGCGAAACAAAAAAAGAATACGAGGCCGTGGCATGGGGCAAGATGCTCCTTGAGGGTCGCGTAAACTCTCCCATAGGGCGCGACAAAAATAACCGCCAGAAAATGAGTTCGCGTTCCGAAAAAACGCGCTCGGCTCTTACTCTTTGGAAAACAGTAAAACACTACAAACACTTTACGCATGTAGCGCTTTTTCCGCATACAGGGCGCACTCACCAGTTGCGTGTGCATTTAACAGAAGTGGGCCATTCGATTGTTGGAGACGCAACTTACGGCGGGACAAACAAACACAACCGTTTTCCCAAAATGGACGAACATATTTCGACGTTCTTATCACCTCTCGAAGATACCTTCTTGCATGCGAAAGCTCTTACATTCACGCACCCGCATACTAAGGAAGTCTTAACGTTTCAGGCTCCGCGGCCTAAAATATTTGAAGATTTTATGGCACTCTTAGAAAAATACGATTTATGAAACTACACCATATCGAATTAGGAATGGAAATCGAAGCAAAGGGAAAGACACCTTCGCTTTTTCAGCAGGTCCACGGGACAAAAATATTAGAATTTCCCAATTCTGTAACACCCACGCCTGAAGCAGACGGCGCATTTACATTTAAAAGTGATTTGGAATTGTACGTTTTCTCCGCAGATTGCATGCCTGTATTATTTTTTGGGGAAGACAAGGCGGATCCCATCGCGGCTGTACATTCCGGATGGAGAGGCACCAAAGACGGTATTTTACAAAAAGCGGTAAGCACGCTGGCTATTGTAGAAGAATTACACGTCTGGATAGGACCTCACATCAAAAGTTGCTGTTTCGAAGTGAAGGAAGACTTTTTAGCCGAATTTAAAAAAGCAGGAAGAAACCCTCAACCCTACTTAAGAAACTGGAAATTCGATTTACTACGATTTGCCCTGGAAACGGACTTAAACCTAATCCCTAAAAAGAATAGGCATCTCGACGAGGCTATTTGCACCATGTGCAGCTCGCCCAGTCTTCCCAGTTACAGAAAACAAGGAAATACAGATCCCCGAATCCGAAGCTGGATCAAAAAACTCTAGTCATTGCGAGCGCAAGCGAAGCAATCTCGTTGCAAAAAAATACATCCTCGTGACGTGGGATTGCTTCGTCACTTCGTTCCTCGCAAAGACTGCGAGGGCAGAGCCATGCAAATAGCGTCGTATTTACCTTGATAGTAGGACTTTCTCATACGGCCTTCATTGAAGCCCATTTTCTTGTAAAAAGCGCGAGCAGCTGTGTTTCTGACATCGACTTCTAAAAAAGCTTCACCCGAAATATTTTCTAAAATATTTTTAAGAAGGATTGCCGCAAGTCCTTGTCTTCGAAATTTACTGGCAGTCGCAATCGAGACAATATCTAAGTCCCCTTGAATATCTAGCCCCAAACAATAGCAAATCATTTTGTCTTCAAAAAACAATCCCTGGCAAACACCGCTTTTACTTTCGATAAAATAGAGAAATTCAGAAGGCGCCCACAAAACATCAAAACTCTCTTTTGCAATTTCTATAATCTCTGGCAGGTGTGCGCTTGAAAGTTTTTGGAATTTCAAAAGGTATCCAGGTGGTTGACTACTGCGTACTTCTCTTTCAAAAACTTGATCCAATCTTCTAATCCCTTTTGCATCTTCTGTTTTTTGAGTAGTACCACAATACTTGGTTTTAATTCCTCAAAATTATTGCCTTTGAACTTGCTCTCGTTCTGCTTGTAATAAGCCTGGATTTCGCTATCGGTAATAACAGGTGTAAGCGTATCCACCTTTTTTTGAAGAAACTTTTCAACGAGTAACGCCCGCATGAGCCTATCGGTCAGTTCTTTTTCACTGATTTGAAAGGTGGATTGAATCGCCTTCCAGTCTTGTGGGTGTTTTGCCCGATTTTGGCTTGCCAGTTTTTCGGCATCACTCTTTGAGACACCCTCGTATTGAAAACTTTTTAACTCGTTAAAAACCATTTCTTCAAAAATGAGTTTTTGCACCGTTTTCTTTAAGAGATCGTCTGTTTCTTTTAAGACGGCGGGAGATTCGCCTTCTTTAAAGCGCAGGATACTTCTGTAAAGATACACGTCTTGCACAGTAAGTAAGGTTTTACCCACAACGGCAGCAGTGCCGTTTAGTAACGCACCCAAAAGAGGTGCCTGATAAATTAAAAACGCTAAATTAATTAAGAGTAGCGATTGCTTCAATTTCAACAAGCACATCCTTTGGAAGTCTCGATACTTCAATAGTAGCACGCGCAGGAAACGGGGCTGTCAAAAATTTTTGATACACTTCATTAAAAACAGGAAAATCACTCATGTTTTTTAAAAAAACAGTGGTCTTAACGACATGCGAAAAGTTTAAGGACTGGGATTCGAGGATTCCCAAAAGATTTTTCATCACGCGCTCTGTCTGCTCCTGCACATTGCTGCCACTGACTTGTCCTGTAGAAGGGTCCAGCGCAATTTGGCCGGAACAAAATAAAAGGTTCCCCGTTTTTACTGCTTGCGAGTATGGGCCAATGGCTGCTGGAGCATTTTTAGTGGAAACGACTTCCTTATTCATGTGTTTTCCTTCTTTTCGAAAGTGAGCGTTGCGTTGATGTGGACTTTATTTGTTTGTAAAAACTTCGCCCATTCTTCGGTCAAATTAGTTTTGGAAAGCATTTTCCCGAATTCCTTGGCAAGTAACCCGTAGAAATCGTCTTTTTTCTTTCCCACGCTGTCTAGTATGAGCGCTGCAATTTCTTTAGGAAGCTTCTTCTCTTTTAAGTAATTTCGGATGGAATCTTCCGTCATAAAGACTGTAGCAAGCCCAGTCAGGGAAATGTCTTTAATCGCTTCCGCCCACCAGGGTTTATCGGAAGCATCTTTGGAATCGTTTTGATCGTTATCAGCCATTATTCTAACTCTTTCGCTCGAGACTCAAAGGCATCGAACATTTTGGGAAGACTGACTTCCGTAAGTTTCTTGGAAATAAAACCCGGTACCAGAAAGCCAAAATCCACATCCAGTTCGTAATGCACTGCTGTTTTTTTGTCTGATACCGACTTTAAATTCCAACTGCCTTCGTTTTTCTTGAAAAAATCACTATCGACAAGCTTCCAACTGACCTTATCCGCACCGTTGCTTTGAAATTCCAGCGTGTACTGAAAACGCTTTACGACTTCAATTTCAAATTTGATTTGGTATTTGTCATTTGTACCCGATACTTTTTTTGCACTCACCACTTCAGGCAAAAACTTCGGATAGTTTTCTGCTTCCACGATTGCTTTTAACAGCAAGGTCATGGGAACGTTCATTTCTTTATCACGGACTACTTTTGCCATAGTTTCTTACCAGCCGTATCTTGGTTTTGTTTCAAAATAATGTTTCGAGTGTACTTCACGGATTGTTTTTGTTTCAGAGCGCATCACGATGGAATGCGTATGTGCACCTCCGCCAAAGTATCGCACACCCTGCAGGTAACTGCCGTTTGTCACGCCAGTCGCAATGAACATCACATTGCCTTTTGCAAGTTCATTGATTGTGTACACTTTATCGAAATCCGTGATTCCCATTTTGCGGGCGCGATCTTTTTCAGAATCTGTTCTGAATTTTAAAATTCCCTGAATGTCCCCATCGAGACAGCGTAATGCGGCTGCCGCAATCACACCTTCTGGAGCGCCGCCGATACCCATCAATAAATCAATTCCCGTTTCTTCTTGTGCAGTTGCAATCGCTGCAGAAACGTCTCCGTCCCCGATCAAACGAATGCGCGCGCCAGTTGCACGGGCTTCCGCAATTAAATCTGCGTGGCGAGGACGATCCAAAATAATGACCATCATGTCTTCGATGCTTTTCCCTTTAGCTTTAGCGACCTGCTGAATATTCCAAGTCGGTGGCTTTGTAATATCAATCGCGCCCTTTGCACCTGGGCCTACAGCGATCTTATCCATATACGTATCTGGTGCGTGTAAAAAATTTCCTTCTTCCGCAGCTGCAATCACAGAAAGCGCTTCGCTTCTGCCGAGTGCCGTGATGGTAGTACCTTCGAGTGGATCACAGGCGATATCAATTTTAGGACCGGAACCGCCGCCCACTTTTTCACCGATATAAAGCATCGGAGCTTCGTCGCGCTCGCCTTCACCGATTTTAATCGTTCCATCAAAATTGATGGAATCAAAAGCTTTTCTCATGGATTCTACTGCCGCGTGATCCGCAGCTTTTTCATTGCCTCTTCCAATCCATCTTCCTACAGCCAAGGCTGCTGCTTCAGTGACTCGAACAAATTCTAAGGCCAGGTTACGATCCATTTAACTCTCCGTGTAATAGCCATCTTAGAGGCTTAAATTTATAGGAGAAACTATCATAGTGTCTTTAAAAAGGAAAACCGGCGCTATAAAGCGCCGGTCCCTCGGGAGGTTTGAAGGGGGGAAATTCGTTCCTTCTTACCTTATGAGACGTGTCCACTTTAAATTCTGTGACAAAGAAGGAACTACCCACGCGCCTTTTAAAAAGTTATGTTGTGTACGTGGACGATATAAAGAAATTACAAGATCTCATCCGCGCCCGTCGTAAAGACATGCAGGAGCTGAAAAAGCGTCGAGCGTTCTTTCAACGAGGCCCCGAAAAAGTCGAAGGCGTCTTAAACTCTATCTTTAAGGACAACTCGGAAATTTCTAAAAAGATTGAAGAATCCAGAGCTCTCTCTGCGTGGGAGAAACTTGTTGGGAGCGCCGCAGCACAGTCGTCTAAGGCTTTAAAAAT
The DNA here is from genome assembly GCA_964396165.1 of uncultured Pseudobdellovibrionaceae bacterium. Taxonomy (GTDB): domain Bacteria; phylum Bdellovibrionota; class FAC87; order UBA2466; family UBA2466; genus CALCZU01. The sequence continues at coordinate 26,761 of CAYNEF010000010.1, read as the reverse complement.
AAATAGCGGAGTTTTAATTGTTCGCGTAGCCGATGGCTTATGGATGCAACAATTGATGCTACTCAAGCAGACTTTACTTAAGAAATACCGGGATGCATTTCCCAATTTAAAACTAAGCGATATTTACTTTACGCGTGGTTAGGCGCTCATAAGTAACTGCGTAAATGCTTTGCAAAACACTTCCCCAGCCAGCTACGCCTAAGATAGTTAAAAGTATATGTATCGGAAGACGGAATTTATAATCCCCGTCCAAGTGATAAATTGCCACAAATAGCAACATACAAAATGTAGACGAGAACAACACCTTCACTTCTAAACGGTTCATACTGTAAAGCAAAACCAAAAGAAGTGAGCCAGAGGTAATGAATAGAGTATAAATCGCATCATTAAGCTTCATTTCCTTTGACCAGCCAGAACTAAATTTCCAAGTATACAATGTAGCCAAAAATCTATTTCCAATGTGTTTTAAATGCTTAACCGGATCCTGTTGAATCAGTCTGATACCTTCGTAGCTCATTGCTTCTTGCATATCCTGCAATGTTACAAAACTTTTATTCTCTACCCACTGAGAAAGCGCGGTATAGGCAACACCCTGCTCTGCTTCGTTTAATTTTTCACCCGTATGCGTGCTTAACCACAAACCGTGCGCAATATGTAAATGTGAAAACACTTTATGCCTAAACCCGTTTGATACACCGAGGGTAACAAAGAAAAGCGCAGCTCCAATTACAAGAGAAGAGGCAATGTAATTTCGTGCTTTTTTTGGAGTAAAATTTTTCGATAAGAGAATCAGATACACGCCTGTGAGAAATACCGGGAAAAAAGGAGCAATAGCTTCAGGCTTAGTGCCAAAGAGTAAAACAAAGTAGGCAGTCAGTCCTAAAAATTTTTTCAGACTAAAGGACTGAAAGACACATATAACTAAATAAACAAAAAGAGAAATCAAAAAATAGTACAAATATTCAGTAAACATCCACACAAACCAAAAAACCATATCGTTATGATTAGCAATGAGTAGCGCTGCAAGCAGGCCTGCCGCTTTAGAATGAAGACGTTTGCCTGATAGATATACAAAAACAAGTGTGCCTAACGTTAATGCCGAGTGCAGAAGATAAACGTACTTTTGTTCTTTTAAGTGAAAGAGGTGTATCGGCGAAAGCAAAATTGGGTATAAAAGTTGGGTGGGACGATAACGCAGTATTTGCTCCCAATTGCCACTGAATATCTGCTTGGACATCGCCAGATAACCATCAATATCACAATCCGTCCCCTTACAATAAAGGCCTTTATAGGAAGAAAAAACCGCGTGGCGCAGTTTCATCGCATACAAAAAAATGGGGATTAAAAAGAGAGAGGAAGAAGATGATACCCTTGCAATCACTTTACGCATGTTAAACTCCGGTAGAACCAAATCCGCCCGCACCGCGAGAAGTTTCGTTGGTTTTGTCTATTTCACTCCAACGAATTTGTTCCACTTTGTTTAAAACAAATTGCGCAATTCTTTCCCCGTGGTGAATTTCAATCGGCGCTTCACCTAGATTAATCAAAAGCACCATGACTTCTCCACGAAAATCGCTATCGATGGTTCCAGGAGCATTGACGACCGTAAGACCTTTTTTAAATGCCAGCCCGCTTCTGGGGCGTACTTGAACTTCATAGCCAAGTGGAATTTCCATGATAAGACCGGTAGGCACCATCACGCGCTGTCCTTTTTCGACAAGCATCGGTTTATCCAGACACGCAATCACATCGCAACCGGCAGAGCCAGGGGTCATATAGACAGGAAGCGTTGCGTTCATTTTTACTTTATTTACTTTTACTTCAATCATATTAAAACACCGACATCTTTTTCAGATTCAGTTCCTTTCTGGATAAAATAATGAGGGACTCTTGTTCTTCCGTAAACATTCTTTGGGCGACTTCCTGAATTTGCTTAATTGTTACTTTTTCTAACGACGATAAAATATCCATAGCAGCAAAATAGGTCTTAAAATAAATTTCATTTCGCGCAAGTGCTTCCTGGCGGACTTCCATCTGATCAGACGACAATAAAATCGCCCCTCTCAACTGTCCTTTTACCTGCTCCAATTCTTTTTGCTCTACGGGCTCGTCTTTTACTTTTTTTAATTCGGTTCCTAAAATCTTCAGGCACTCTTTTAAAGATCGCGGGTTTAAATTTACAAAGATGGAGAACAGCCCTGCTTTTAAATACGGAGAAAAATCGCAATCAATGGAATACGCAAGCCCCGCGTTTTCCCTAACCTTTTGAAAGAGGCGGCTAGACATCCCTCCCCCCATTACAAAACTTAATAAGAGTGCCGCAAACCGGAGGGGATCATTCATCCCGCAGGATTCAAAACCACTGACTAAGTAAACTTGTTCTGTTTCAGAAATGATTACTTTTTTCTTGGCCTTGTAATTGGGGCTTTGCGCCGCAAAAGGCACCCAGTCAACGTTCGCAGGAAATTGAAAATATTTTTCACAGGTTTCTACCAGATGTTTGAATTCCACATTTCCGGCGACACTCAGTACGATATTTTCAGGCGCATAGTGCTCATGGAAAAAAGTGAGAAGATTTTTTCTCGTGATAGTCGATATATTTTTTTTAGTACCAATAATGGGTTGACCCAGTCCCTCTTTTCCCCAGACAGACTTCAGGTACCCATCCATTAAACATTCTTCAGGGCTATCCAATGTCATGGCTAGCTCTTGAAGGAGAACGCCACGTTCTTTATCGATTTCTTTTTTATCAAAATTGGGTGAAGTAACCAGTTCACTTAAGACATCCAGCGCAGTATCAATATTTTCGCTTAATACAGTCGCATGAAAGCAGGTGAGCTCACGCTCTGTGAAAGCATTGAGTTCTCCCCCCAGTGATTCGATGGCCGTAGAAATTTCAAGCGCGTTACGCGTTTTTGTCCCTTTGAACACCATGTGTTCGATAAAGTGACTGATCCCATTTTGTTTGAAGTTTTCGACTGAGCTTCCGACTTTAACCCAAACGCCAAGCGATACGCTTCGTACATGCGAATATTCTTCGCAAACGATAGTCATCCCATTCGAAAGTACTTTTTTATGGAATTTAGGTGCCTGACTCAAGATTCATTATTGTCGTCATCGTTTCGTGAAAAACGTGGACCCATGTCATCACTGTCGTAATCTACGCGTGCTGGTCCTTCATCCTCACGTTCACGGGTGAATCCTTCATAACGTGCTTGATCTTTGATCGGAGCTTCTCCTCTTGGAGCAGGTTCACGTTCTTTGAAGCTTGGACGATTGTCTGGTCTATCAAAATTTCTGGGTCCGCGATCTCCGCCGCCTTGACCACCGTAACCGCCACGGCCTCCGCCTTGGCCACCACGTCCGCCGCGATCTCCACCGCCGCCGCCGTAACCACCGCGTCCGCCACGATCACCGCCGCCACCTTGGCCGCCGTAACCACCACGATCTCCTTGATCACGGTATCCACCACGATCACCGCCGCCGCCTTGACCGCCGTATCCACCGCGATCTCCGCCACCGCCGCCGAAGTTTCTGCCTCCGCCGCCGCCGCGTCCACCACGATCACCGCCGCCTTGACCGCCGTAACCACCACGGCCTCCGCCTTGGCCACCACGTCCGCCGCGATCTCCACCGCCGCCACCGTAACCACCGCGTCCGCCGCCGCCACGTCCGCCGCGATCTCCACCGCCGCCGCCACCGTAACCGCCACGTCCGCCTTCACGCGGTCTGTCGTCTCTTGGTCTAAATTCTCTTTGTCTGTCGAAACCACCTGGTGCACCACCACGGTTTCCAACATCATCGCCTGGTTCTAAATCATCCAGACGTTTTTGCTCTCTACGTGCATCTTCATCTGGATCATCGTGTCTTAATTCAGGAGGCGGAATTCTACCGCCTATTTGGGGTAACACCGGGGTGTCAGCAGTTGCAGTAGCTGCAGCTGGCGCATCGGCAGAAGGTTCCTGAGGAGGTCTTTCCTTAGGGGCTTCTTTGGGTAATAAAACTTTTCTAGAAAGTCTGATTTTTCCGCTTGGATCTACTTCAAGGCATTTTACCTTGATGACGTCTCCCATTTGGACAACGTCTTCGACTCTACGAACACGGAAGTGTTCCAATTCAGAAATATGGCAAAGACCTTCTGTGCCCGGAATAATTTCTACGAAAGCTCCGAAGTCCGCTATGCGCGTAATCTTACCTTCGTAAATTTTTCCAGGTTCAGCTTCAGCAACAATCTGGTTGATGATGTCGATTGCTTTTTGAGCACTTTCGCCATTTGCAGAGGCAATATTGATTTTACCATCGTCTTCGATATCAATCTTAACGCCAGTTCTTTCAATGATACTGCGGATAACTTTACCGCCGCTACCAATGACTTCACGTACTTTTTCAGGACGTACTTTCATTGTGAAAGTGCGAGGTGCGTACTGAGAAACTTGTTCACGGTTTGTCGTGATAGCTTCGTTCATTTTTCCTAAGATATGAAGTCTTCCATCTTTCGCTTGAGAAAGAGCTTGTTCCATGATTTCTCGGCTTACTCCGCCGATTTTCAAATCCATCTGGAATGCAGTCACACCTTCCTGGGTACCGCAAACTTTAAAGTCCATATCCCCTAAGTGATCTTCATCACCCAGGATGTCAGAAAGAACAGCAAACTTTTCACCTTCTTTAATTAAACCCATCGCCACACCGGCAACTGGTTTTAATAAAGGAACACCGGCATCCATCATCGCCATGGATCCACTGCAGACTGTTGCCATGGAAGAGGAACCGTTAGATTCAAGCACTTCAGATACAAGTCTGATGGTATATGGGAATTTATCTTTTGGAGGGATTACATAAGACAGAGCGCGCTCTGCCAAAAATCCGTGTCCAATTTCACGACGGCCGGGAGGACGTGCGCTTCTTGCTTCCCCAACAGAAAACGGGGGGAAGTTATAATGGAGTAAAAATGTTTTGTCGTAAGAACCTGTGACGCCATCAATCATCTGCGCATCATCAGAAGTTCCCAAAGTTACTGCTGCAAGCACTTGTGTTTCTCCGCGTGTGAACAAAGAAGATCCGTGTACACGAGGAAGAAGAGTTGTTTCACATGTGATCGGACGGATTTCCGTAAACGGACGTCCATCGATACGTACTTTGGTATTTACCGTTTTTTCACGGGCATAAGATGCTTTTGCATCTTCGAAATAAAGACCGACTAATTTGTTACGAACAGCATCGTCTGCTGTTTTTGGTTCGGCTACGGCAAATTTTTCTTTTACTTTGGATTTCACTTCATCCAAAGCGCCATATCTTGCAAGCTTTTCGCGAATAGCGAAACCTTTTTCAAGATCTCCCCAAGCAAACTTACGGATGTCAGCTTTTAATTTTTCGTCTTTTGGAGGAGCTTCGTAAGTACGTTTTTCTTTTCCGCATTTACTTCTTAATTCGTCTTGAAGGTCAAAAATCGCCTTCATTTCATTCTGTGCGTAATCCAAAGCATCGCAAAGTTCTGTTTCGCTGACTTCTTTGGAGCTACCTTCCACCATGATGATACCGGTTTTTACACCAGCCACGAGCAAGTCGATGCGGCTATTAGGCTGATCTTGCGGAGGAACGTTTGTCACAAATTTACCATCGAGCTGGCCAACGCGGATAGAAGCGACTGGTCCTGCCCATGGAATATCAGAAATATGAAGCGCAGCGCTGGCTGCGATAGAAGCGACAACTTCAGGTTCATTCACTCCGTCATTAGAGAGTAGAAGAGCCGTGACGATGGTGTCGTACATGTAATCTTCTGGGAACAAAGGACGAATCGGTCTGTCGATGAGACGGGCCGAAAGAGTTGCCTTGTCAGAAGGTTTTGCTTCTCTTTTAAAGAACCCACCAGGAATTTTTCCGGCGGAGTAATATTTTTCTTGGAAATCTACAGTTAAGGGGAAGAAATCTGTATTTGCCCCCAATTTTCTGGCGGAAACGACGGTTACTAGAACCATTGTCTCTCCGTATGTTGCCAGGACTGAACTGTCTGCTTGTTTTGCTAATTTACCGGTTTGTAATGATAGACGTCTACCGCCGTACTCTGTACTTACTTCGACAACACTCATGTCGGGCCTCACTTTTTGTATGGGAGCTTATTTTCTAATGTTCAGGCGCTCGATCACTGATTGGTATCGCTTCTCATCATTTTTCTTAATGTAATCTAGAAGACGACGACGAGTCCCTACGAGTTTTAATAAACCACGACGTGAGTGGTGATCTTTCAGGTGACTCTTAAAATGCGGTGTCAAAGAGTTAATTCTCTCTGTCAAAAGCGCAATCTGAACTTCGGGCGAACCCGTATCACGTTCATGTTTTCTATAACCAGTGATAATCTCTGCCTTTTTTAACTTCTCACTATTCAATTTCATTCCCTTTTTTTACACGTCAAATAACTTAACGAAGACTCTTATCATCCCTTTTTCCAGAAGGCAAATGGGAGTTTGGTGAAAAAGTCTTTTGTTGGGGGTGGCGGTGTACTAACGCCTCCTGCGACAAAAGCCTTACGTAAAACTCATATGCGCTCCGGTAAGAACCATCAATATCTTGTTTTAAACCTTCTACGGTCTTGCTTTCCGACAACTGAAACTGGCCGCAGGAAAGGCGTCTCAACTCTGTCAAATGCGCCACACTGCCCAGTCTTTTGCCAATATCGCCTGCAAGAGCACGAATATACGTTCCTTTAGAGCAAGAAACATCAAACTCTATATAAGGAAGATCCATCGAAACAAGCTCTACGGAAAAAAGGTCTACGGGAATCTGCTCGCGCTCTACCTCTATATTCTGGCGGGCTAAAGTATAAAGCCTGACCCCATCAATTTTTTTAGCGGAGTACATGGGAGGGGTTTGTAACCACTCACCCACAAAAGAATTTAAAACAGTTCGAACCTGTGCTTCGGTCAATTCCGGAACAGGCAACTCTTGCGTTACGTTGCCTGTCACATCCATGCTGTCGGTTGCGACACCCAGCTTGAGTTTTGCACGGTAGGATTTATCTGCATTCAAAAGAAGATTGGAAAGTTTGGTGGCTTTTCCCAGAAGAACGACCAAGACTCCGGTCGCAAAGGGATCGAGACTGCCTGCATGGCCTACTTTAGCGCCTTTATAAATACGCTTTACATCTCTCACTACATCGAAACTCGTCGGTCCCGCTGTTTTATCCACTATCAACACGCCAGCATTCATAACAACATCAACTCAATTAGGGGTTTTCAATATCATGAAAAACATGCATCAACCGATTCACATTTTCCGTATGGTGATCTTCAATAAACTGCAATTCAGGTACATAACGCATGACAAGGTTTTGTCCTAGTTTTCTTCTTAAAAAAGGAGATACCTTATCAATCGACTTCTTGAATTCTTTTGGAGAAGCCGATTTATCCATCATTCCCGTTGTGTAATACACTTTCGCGTATCTGAAATCAGGGCTGAGCTCTACTTCAGTCACAACGACATTGCGCAAATTCGGGTCAGAGACGTCCTGGATGAAAAGGCGCGAAATTTCGCCTTGAACCATAGACTTTGCTTTTTGTGAACGTCTGTTCAAACTAGTACCTCAGAACGGATTTCTTCTTTAATGAAAGCTTCAAACTGATCGCCAAGCTTTAAGTCATTGAAGTTTTCAAGACCAATACCGCACTCAAAACCCTGAGCGACTTCTTTTACGTCATCTTTAAAGCGTCTTAGCGAAGAAATCTTTCCTTCGTAAATGACTCGGTTGTCTCTGAGCAGTCTTAAATAGCAACCGCGAATCACTTTTCCATCGATGACAGAGCTACCTGCAATCGTACCAAACTTCGGTACGGTAAAGACGTTTCTGACTTCTGCGCGTCCGATAACTTTTTCTTTAATTTCAGCATCCAAAAGACCCAACATCATTTTCTTCACTTCTTCGAGTAAGTCGTAAATGATTGTATAGGTACGGATTTGTACTTTCTGTGCATCAGCAAGCTTGATGGATTTTAAATCCGGACGGACGTTAAACCCTAAAATCACAGCACTGCTGGCTTCTGCTAGCATGACATCACTTTCGGTGACGCCTCCAGAACCCACATGCAGTATTTTAACTTTGGTTTTTTCTTGAGGAAGTTTATTAAGTGCTTCTCTCAATGCTTCTGCACTTCCCTGTACGTCTGCCTTTAAAATAATGCGCAATTCTTTTTCATCGCCGTTGCCGGTAGCTGCGAACATTTCTTCCAAAGTTTTTGGTTTGGAAGCTTCTTGAATTTTCGCTTTAATTTTATTTTCGCGTTCAGAAGTAAGCTCTTTTGCCTGCTTCTCATCGGTCGCAACAAAGAAGTCATCGCCGACATTAGGAACGTGAGGCAACCCTAAGATTTCGACCGGCATCCCTGGAAGCGCTTCTTCGATACGTTTACCATAAGAATCGGTCATTGCTTTTACTTTTCCATAGAAAAGTCCGCTCACAACGATATTGCCTGTGACCAATTTCCCTTGCTGTATCAGAACTGTCGCAACCGCACCGCGGTTTTTATCCAAGCGAGATTCTACGACGGCGCCTCTGGCGTTTACATCATAGTTTGCTTTAAGATCCAGCATTTCTGCCTGAAGCAAGATGGATTCTAAAAGTTCCGAGATTCCTTTTCCTGTTTTTGCAGAGACAGGTACATAAATCGTATCCCCACCCCATTCTTCAGGAGTAAGTTCGTATCCAGCCAAAGTTTGCTTTACACGATCAGGTGTTCCATCTGGTAAATCGCTCTTATTGATAGCAACAATCAAAGGAACTTTTGCGGCTTTTGCATGCGCAACAGATTCCAACGTTTGTGGCATCACGCCATCCACTGCAGAAACTACAAGAATCACAATATCGGTAACTTTAGCACCGCGAGAACGCATTGCTGTAAATGCTTCATGGCCTGGAGTATCGATGAAAGTGACTTTTCCTTTACCCGTTTCCACTTGGTAAGCGCCAATGTGCTGGGTAATTCCACCCGCTTCACCGGAAGCTACATTTGTTTTACGGATAGCATCTAACAAAGAGGTTTTACCATGATCCACATGCCCCATGATCGTGACGACTGGAGGGCGTGGTTTCATGTTTTCAGGAGAAGAGTCCATAACAGGAACATAGTCTTCTTCTTTGAACATCTTTTGCTTGATATCAAATTTGAATTCATGGGCGACCAAAGAGGCAGTATCAAAATCTACCGTTTGGTTCATTGTCGCAGTCACACCCATCGCCATTAATTTAGCAATGACTTGAGCGGCTTTGACATTAAGTTGTTTTGCTAAGTCGGAAACAGTGATTTTGTCACTCATTTCAACAACGCGCTTGTGTTCTGCGGGTGTTGTAATCTGTGTTTTTAAAACAGGACGGGACATTGCACTTTTCTTTTTCTTTGTCGAATGCACAAGCTCGCGGCGCAAATAATCAGACGATTTAAATACGGTGTTTTGTCTTTCCATCAAACGGCGGCGTGTTGCTTCTTGAGCCGTTTCTGTTTGAGGAGTTAAATCGACTTCTTTTACTTTTCTAGGTCCAAGAATCCCTGTGCCAGACGCTGTACCGCTTCTGCTTGGTCCACCTGTTTTTGGTTTTTCAGCAGGTTTTTCAATCTTTTTCTCGCGGATGACTTTAGGTCCGACTTTGTCTGTCAGATGTTGCTCAGTCGTCACCTTTTTGATGATAGAGGGATAAAACTTACGAGGCGCTTTTGGAGGTTCTGGTGCCACAGGAGCAGCAGCCTGAGTTGATTCAGGAGCGCTTAATTCCACCTTAGGAGTTTCTTCAGTGGTGGATGCTTGCGCAGGTACTTCAGCTGTCGGAGCTTCTGTTTCCTGGGTAGCTTGAACATCCAACTGTTCCGCTTGTACTTCTTCTTGTTGCGCTTGTGGTTCTACTTCTTCAGGAGCAGCTTCAACTACCGGTTCTTCTTTCGGTGGTTCTACAGCTTTAGTTGCAGAAACGCGTCTACGAATAACGGTTGCACCAACACGTTTTTCAGTAACAGGTTTTTCTGTCACTTCTTTTTTAGGAGCTACTGTTTTACCAAGAGGCTTATTTTTTTTGTAATACTCCCGAACAGTTCTGACTTCTTCTATCCCTAAAAGACTCATCGTGTTTTTCCCGTCGACTCCAAGCTTTTGCATGGTCTCGATCAGGACGTGGGAATCCACACCCACTTCTTTTGCTAATTCATACACTTTGAGTTTTGGTGCCATTATTCTTTCGAGTTCCCCTCTTGTGTTTCAGCAGGCTTGTTGTCGCGTTCTTTCATCTGATGCGCTTTTACTTCTGCTTTCAACTTCTCAAACAGAGCGTCAGAAGACATTTTTCTGTCTCCCTGAGTACTCTTCACAATGTCTGCATGACGTTGTTTCATCTCAGCAAATTTGCCGGAAGAAATGAACGTTGCTGCATTCGCTTTAATTTCTTTTGCTTTGTCTTCTGTAAAACCAGGGACAGTAGAAAGAACAGTAACATCTGCTTGAGCAAGTTGTTCTACAGTCGAGAAACCGAAGTGGTACAAGCTTTGTGTCAATGTATCCGTCATGCCTTCGATCGCGTTCAGCAATGCTTTTGCGTGATCTTGTTTTTGTACCTGACGTGTTTCAGAAACGATATCAAGCTTCCATCCAGTCAAGATGCTTGCAAGTTTCACGTTCTGACCACGTTTACCAATTGCCAATGACAATTGATTGTCAGCCACTACGATTTCCATCGAGTGGTTGTCTTCATCAATTAAAACTTTAATGACTTCGGCAGGAGCAAGTGCATTACAGACAAAGCGTGTTTCGTCTTCATCCCAAGGCACGATATCAATTTTTTCGCCGCGGAGTTCTTGCACCACGTTTTGAACACGTGCGCCCTTCACACCAACGCATGCGCCTACTGGATCCACATCGGAATCGGTAGAGTGCACGGCAATTTTAGCGCGGATTCCAGGTTCTCTTGCACAACTCTTAATTTGAACAATGCCTTCAGCCACTTCTGGAACTTCCTGCTGGAACAATTGAATTAAAAGTTCTGGGCAAGTTCTAGAAAGAACAATCTTTGGACCTCTGGGGGTCTGTTGTACGTCGATTAAGTAACCTAGTACGCGATCGTTTTGCTTGATATTTTCGCCAGGGATTTGCTCACGTGTGGGCAAAATCGCGTCGGTTCTACCCAAGTCTACGATCACGCATCCGCGTTCTACACGACGGCAAGTACCGCTGACGACTTCGCCTTTACGGATATTAAATTCGTTGTAAATCAAATCGCGCTCAGCATCGCGTACTTTTTGAATAATGACTTGCTTTGCAGTCTGGGCTGCAATTCTTCCGAATTCGGAAGAGTCCATCTTGATACCGATACTATCGCCGACAGCGACATCTGGATCCAATTTGATGGCTTGATCTTGAGTAATTTGAGTGTTTTTGTCAGACAAAGCGTCTACGACAGTTTTAAACTGGAACAATTCGATTTCACCGAGATCATCGTTGAAATGCGCTTCAATTTCCATTTCTAAACCGTATTTCTTCTTCGCAGCAGTGAGCAAGGCTGATTCCAGCGCTTCTACGAGCACTTCGCGGCTGATGCCTTTTTCTTTTTCTACTGCTTCAATTACTCTACCCAGTTCTGATGCCATAGACTCCTCTTACTTCTTTCCTTCAAAATTCCAAATTCTGTTGGCTTTTTTAATATTACCCAGGGAAAACAGTACGTCTTTCCCCGACGTTAAAACTTTTATCGTACCGTCTGAATTAATCTCTTTTAAAACTCCGCGTACATTCGCACCTACTCCGACTTGAGATTCGTGCAACTCTAGTTTGATCTCTTCATTTAAAACTTTGTTAAAATCCGTTATCAGCCTGAGACGACAATCGAGCCCCGGAGACGACACTTCCAAATCATAAGTGCCTTCAGTCAAATCTTCGGCTTCGATAACAGGTCCAATTAATTCATTGGCTTTTCTGCAATCGTCCATAGATGTAGGCTCGTTCTTTTCAGAGACGCGCTCGACAAAAATTCTGACAAGCGACTTTGCGCCTATGCGTACATCTGCATCTACGGGACGCAAGCCATGTGGTTCCAAAGTGACTGCACAAAGTGACAGAACTTTATCTTCCAATTCAGATTTTCGAATCGAACTTACCATATAAACAAAAAGCGGGCTCATGCCCGCTTTGGAAATACTCCTAAAAGAGACGCCTACTTTTATCAGTAAAGTATTAAGAAAACAAGTAATTGGTAAGAACCCCTATGCAGACAAAGCAGCGGGAAGTGCTCCAAAACCGAGTCGCATTCCCCCTGCTTTGTCTGCATAGGGGTTCAACCAAAACTTTAAAGACTTAAAGGAGTTATTGATATCCTTGACGCATAAAGTCGGAGGTTTCGGTATCGTTTTCAGTTGGAGTATCAGCGGGTTGAAACGGAGAGGCTTCTTCTTTTCCAGCAGCAGTGGCTCTTACACCCGGCTCGCCAATCTGCTTGATATTGTCGCCATTTTCGTTGGGAACTGTGCCGAGCTTAAAAGCAACTTTTACACGTTGGGGGTTTGCACTTCCGGTGACCCTGCCCGTATGCCTGTCGACATAAGCAAACACAACATCATCCGGAACACGAAAATCTCCTGCCGGGTATCCGGGAAGGACACTTTTCATATAATTAGCCCAAATAGGGGCAGAAGCTTTCCCACCCGTTTCAGAGGGATCGAGAGGCTTGTCTTTTTCATAGCCAACCCAAACGCCTGTCACGACTTGAGGGCTATAACCAACAAACCAGGCATCTCTATGATCATTAGAGGTTCCTGTTTTACCGGCAACGGGAAAATTAATACCTGCAGCGTGGCCCGTGCCTTCTCTGTCCCCGATCACTCCTTTAAGCATATCGGTAATGACATAGGCTGTTTGCTCGGAAATCACTCTGCCGTCTTCTAATCCAGGGGACGGTGTGGGAGAGGCGCTCGCGCTTTGTGTTTCATTTTTTACAGGCCCTTCTACTTTGGGGACCGGAACAGGTTCTTTCCATTCCTCTAAAATATTGCCCTGCTCATCTACAATTTTTTTAATATAAACCAAACCAATGGGTTTTCCATAACGAGGGAAAATAGAATAAGCGCGCATGAGTTCTTCCAAAGAACTGGACCAAGATCCTAAACCAATTGTGAGATCACGTGGCAGAGAAGAAGTAATCCCCAGTTGTCTTGCGTATTGAATGCCGTAATCAATGCCAATTTCATTTAATACTTTTACCGTAGGAATATTCATCGAACGAATGAGAGCCAATCTTAAAGGAACATCACCGATATATTTATTTCCATAATTGTGCGGTTTCCAGTCTTCAGAAGCGCTACTTGGACTTGCATCCGCATCCAGTTTACCTTCGTATTTAAAAACAAGAGGTGAGTCGGTAACCATCGACGAAGGAGAATAACCTTTATCTACAGCAGCTGCATAAATGAGCGGTTTAAAAGTAGAGCCGACCTGTCGTTTTGCCTGTAAGGCGCAGTTAAATTTCGAACGGTTAAAATCTCGCCCGCCGACCATCGCACGCACAAAACCTGTTTGTACGTCGTAAGAAAGAAGCGCTCCTTGGACTTCGGGTTCTTGTTCTAATGAAACGGCAATATAGTTTGATCTGCGATCGATTTTATCGACACGCACATAGATGTAGTCTCCCGCTTTTAATACTTGCGAGATAGCTTTTAATGAAGCCCCATCCACTTTTACCCAATTCATTGTGCTAAGAGGAAGAACTGCCGTGGTTTGGCCGATTCGGATAGTCGCGTTGGCCTTTGCATCTGACACTTCTTTTACCAGTGCTTTGTAATACTTTCCTTCCGCAACAGGAGTGTTACCGAAATACGCGCCTTGTTTTAACAAGGACAAATCGTATTCAAGAATTTTCATACCGTTAAGCGCAGCAAGGGGAAGAATGCGGGGCGGGTTTAATTCGGCAATCACGTTATCGTGCACTTCTTTTAAGAACGCATCTGCTTTTTCGCCCTGCAGATTTTGTAATACACCTCTCCAGCCAAGGCGTTTGTCTACGTCTCTTAACCCGTCTTCGACAGACTTTTCTGCGGCCTTTTGTGCTTCGTAACGAACAGTCGTGTGAACAATATACCCCGAGCTTAAGACGTTTTCAGAACCATATTTCGACATTAAATACTGTCTTACGTACTCAGTAAAATAAGGAGCAGCGCTGTTGTTAAATTCTTCAAGCGGGTACAAGCGAATAGGTTCTGCCAACGCTTTTTCCGCCACTTTTGCAGTGATGAAGTTTTCTTCCTGCATGCGTTTTAAAACATAGGCTTGTCGGCTTTTTGCTCTATCAGGGTTATGAAAAGGGTTCCAGTCGTTTGGACGTTGGGGAAGGCCTGCGAGTAAGGCGCCTTCAGCGACATCTAAATCTTCCACTTTTTTATTGAAATAGTTTCGAGCCGCAGCGCCAATCCCGTACGCCCCATGCCCTAAATAAATTTCCTGCAAATAGAGATTTAAAATTTCGCTTTTGGAAAGCTGTTGTTCCATCCGGTGCGCGAGTACCATCTCGCGTACTTTACGGGTAATTTCTTTCTTCTTTGTTTCTAGAACAATGGCGCGGGCTACCTGCTGGGTAATGGTACTTCCGCCTTGGGCGAACTTGCCTCGAGCCAAGTTGGAATAAATCGCACGTAAAATGCCGTTATAATCGATGCCGGAATGCTCGTAAAAATGAGCGTCTTCAGCGGCAACAAAGGCTTGCAAGACATGCTTGGGAATACTTTCAAATTTGACCGGGTAGCGTCTTTCCGTTGTAAACTCACCGATTTTACGGCCTTCGTCTGAATAGACCTCGGTAGCATGCGAATGCTGGTAGGTTTTAAGGGAAGTCACTTCGGGTAGTGAGCTAATCACAAAATACAGATAGATGCCGATTCCGCCGGCTATAATAGGCGCAACCAACAGAATACAGAGCGACACACTTTTTAAAGTAAGTTTGAACATTTTTTTTGGTTTAGAAAACATCTTTAGAACTCATCTGTGGGTGGGAAAAAAGATACATCTAGTATACCAGATGACACCAAAATCATGCAGCTTGCCGCAGCATCTCTTGACCACCAACGTTTCGTGAATATTCTTACCACATTATGAAGAAACAACACAATTCCGAAGATTTAGCACAAACCAAACTGACCGTTTCCGTGGAATCACACATAGTCAAAGACTTAAGCGCCATGGAAAAAAATACAAAGATCCCCGTGGATGAATTAGTGACCCGCGCGTTGAAATTTTTTATCGCGACTCACAACGACTACCTCGGAAAATCTCGGTTTGTTTAAAGTTTCGATGTAGACCTTTTGTTGTCGTCGAATACTAGTACAACTACTTGAAAAACCTACATTCTTGTAAATAATGAAAATTATGCAGGAATTGTGAAAGCACTTCGTGTGCGCTTTTAAAGCTGACACCCTCCCTTTGTGTACATTGTGAAAATTAAGCTTAAAGCGCTTGGCCTTCTGCTTGCAATCTATCAAGAATCACGGACGGATTGGTTAGACCACAAGTGAAAAGCGGTGCTTCCTCTTGCTGAAAGCGGATGCTGTTGTGTTGTGACTGTGGATTTTTGTTGTTGTGCTCCTGAGGTGTTTTTGTGATTTAGTTCGGTTTGCCTCGTCCCCTACCCCCAAGTGATCTTGGAGACAAGATCTGGATGGTTTTGCTGGAAGAAGATAAGCAATTGTCTTCTTCCAGCAGAATATCTAACTACCCTCGTTACCGGAAATCCCATTAATCTGTTAAAATTTTTAAATGACTCCCCTAAATTTGAACTTAGGTTGCGGCATGTGTCAGGGCAGCCATTGGATCAACATCGATGGCTCACCGAATGTAATCTTAGATAACATGCCGGTGCTAAAAAAACTGCTCTACCCTTTTCTTCCTGCATCTTCCAAAAAGGACAATTTTGTTGGCTGTGTGTATATGGACTTACGAGGAAAGTGGAAGTTCGAAGACAGTTCTGTCGATGCGATCTACTCCTCCCACGTATACGAACATTTGAATCACGAAGACGGGTTACATTTTTTACAAGAAGCTTTTCGTGTCTTAAAGCCTGAAGGAAAACTGCGTCTTGTCGTGCCCAGTATCAAAGCAGAAATAGACAAGTATCTCGCCCTAAAAGCTAAAGGCGATCTGCTTGCTGCAAGCAAGCTTTCTCAAATTTTAGAAATCTTTCCGGCACCTGTACAAGGCCCCTGGTGGTACAAATTGATTAAACGTCTCTACGATAAGAACACACATAAGTGGTTCTACGATGATGAATCAATGCTGCATTATTTAACAAAAGCAGGATTTGATGGGATCCAAACGAAAAAGTTTCTGGAAACTTCCATTGCGCATCTGGATGAAATCGAACACTGGTATAAAGTAAGCGATTCTGTCTGCCTGGAAGCAAAAAAACCAGCCTGCATTAGTGCACTTCTTAAAAAAGCGGCTTAAGACTAGCGCTTTCGTACTTTAAAAACGCTTAAGATGGGATCGGAAAAACGCTGTTCAAAATAAACGTCTGCCCCATAGTGTGACTTGATGAATTTTACATAATCACTTTCACGTCCCGCATCCGCAATCAGAAACACGTCTTCTCTTTCATACAACGCGGTATACAGATTATCGATGTGAAATTCATTTAAACGATCTTCAGTCACTTTTGTGTAAAGTGGCCATCCTGTGCAGATGAGTTTCATTTTCTCATAAAGAGTGCCGCTTAAAACGCGTGGGAAATGGACTAGTAGATCTGCTCCCCACACAACGTACAATTGATTTTCTTTCGGGTTCAATTTCTCAATAGCCTCTAGATATACTTTCTCCGATTCTTTTCTCGACTGATTGACTCCCGCGTGGGCTTTAAAACTCCACACAGTTGCGAGAACAAGAATTAGTGTCGAGATTTTTTTAAGCCAAGTAATCTCTTCCTTCTCACTATTTAAAAGGCAGAGAAGAACAAAAAAAGTGAGAACCGGGATATACACATAGGGCACCATTTTGAGGCGCGCTCCGACCAGTACAAGAACAAAGAGTATCCAGGTGAAACTGAGCCCTGCAAATACATAGTCTTGTTTTTTTATCGATTTAAAATAAAGAAGCGAAAGACACGCCCAGAATAAAACCAAAAGAGAATTTTTACTCGTTAGTGCTGTAGTTACATGCTCCACACCTAGAGCAAAATCAAATCCAGTACTTTGAAAAGATTTTGATTCCACTTGTTTGAGCGATTTAAGATCAAACACATTCCATAACAAAAAGGGACTCATCAGAATTCTGTAATCTACAATATCCCAACCCACTTCTCGAAAATAGGGTTCTGTATTAGCGTTGAATTCTACTTTGCCATAATTGAACCATTCCACGAGAACCTGGTGCACGCCATTCCAGTGTTTTCCTCCGCGTAAGTCATTCTCGCGCTTATCCATCACATTTAGGGATGTCGTAAGAAGGAGCAAGAGTACAACTTTATACAAAGACGAGAGATAGAATTTTCGTTCCCGTTTTTGCAAAAAGGCATTTAATACAAAAAGCGGCAGTACGATGAGCAGAGTCAAATAAAACACTTCCTTTCTGACTAAAAAACAAAGCAAGAACAGCAAAAAAACAGGAAGCATTTTACCTGAGTGATTAAAACTGTTTCTCATCCACAGAAGACTTGCAGATAAGCTCAGTAAAAAAGCAGTCGTTGTGTAATTGAACATGCTTAAGTAAAGAAGAAAAATATCGGTAAGCAGAAGAAAGACAAATAGAACAGAGAGAGCCTTTTTTTTGCCATTTAAGAGCAGATGGAAAAGAAGAGAAAAAGAAAACGCATGGCAAAAAATCAAAAAATATTCATACCACTGTATGTTTGGAGCAAACTCGTAAAGGCTTTTTAAAAAATATCCCAAGAGAAAATTGCTGTAAGACAAATGCGCATCCGGGTGAGAGGCGATTCCGGTACCTGACAAAATCATCGAACGGTAGGGATCATCATTGACACTAAAAAAGGGCGGAAATAAAGCGACAAGTATAAGCGCGAATATAAATGACGCAACGAAGAATGCAGCAGAGTTAAAGTGACTTCTTTGCTTAAGAAATTGGGTGTTTAGCTGTGCCATCTTGTATCAGAATAAAAGTATAACATACTGTTTAAATTTTCTGAGTATTTGGATTACAGAAATTAAGCCATCTCATGTTAAAATTACCTAAGTACTTCTTCCTGATTTCACTCTGATTACGAATGAATATTCCAATCAAATTTTAAGTTTTTGCAGAGCAGCATTGCTCGGAGGTTAATCCATTGACTGAAAACCATCCACTGCCGTTTAGTGTACGTAAAAATCCCCGCTTACTATCGCTTGTCATTCCCGTTTTCAATGAAGAAGAAAGCGTTCCTTTTTTAAAAGCAGAGCTTGAAAAGTTTCAAAAGAAGGTAGAACTCCCTATAGAAATTATTTTTGTGGATGATGGAAGTAAAGATAAGAGCTATTCCCTTCTTTCTTCCTGGGCCGCTCACGACAGTTCCGTAAAACTGATCCGACTTGCAAGAAATTTTGGCCACCAGATTGCGATTACTGTGGGAATGGATGTAGCCGAAGGAGACGCAACCGTCGTAATGGATGCCGATTTGCAAGATCCTCCTGAAGTTATTTTGGAGATGCTTGCAAAATACAGACAAGGATTTGAAATTGTCTATGGCCAACGCACAGAACGTGAAAGCGAAACAGTGTTTAAAAAATTCACTGCCTGGGCTTTTTACCGTGTAATGAAATATTTTGTATACAAGGAGTTACCGGAAGATGTGGGTGACTTTAGACTGGTCTCAAGACCGTGCCTGGATGCTATTAAACAAATGCGCGAACACCACCGCTTTATGCGCGGGATGGTAGCGTGGGTCGATTTTTCTCAAACGTGTGTGAAATACAAACGCCCAGCACGTGTCGCAGGCACTACAAAATACCCCCTTCATAAAATGGTAGCGTTTGCCTGGTCGGCAGCAATGTCTTTTTCTGCCTTTCCTTTACGCTTAAGTTTTTGGATGGGCACCCTGATGACAAGCGTAGGAGTACTGTACGCCGCATACTCGCTTGTATGTTGGATGCGGGGCACGCCACTTGTTGCGGGTTGGATGTCGATGATCGTACTTCTTTGTCTCATTGGCGGCAGCATCCAGATCGTACTTGGGATCGTGGGCGAATACATCGCAAAGATTTTTGAAGAAGTAAAAGGCCGTCCACTTTATATCGTGTCTCACTCGATGAATGTATCGAACGTAAATTTCAACAATAACTCTAAAGCAGCGTGACTCTATGAACACAAGCACTCTAGTAAAAGAAAAAGAATTCCATGATGGCTGGGCAAAGCAAGAAGACTTCGAAAAAATAAAAGTAAAAGAACTTTTCGATTCTCCTGTCGCGATGGAAAACAAATTTATTTTGGAACAGATGGGAGACTTAAAAGGAAAACGCCTGCTCGATATTGGAGCGGGCCTTGGTGAGTCGTCTGTTTACTTCGCCCTAAAGGGTGCAAAGGTTACCGCAGTGGATCTTTCGCCGGAGATGGTGAGACTCTCTAAACAGCTTGCCACAAGATTTGGAGTCGAAATCGAAGGTGTAGTAGCTGCAGCAGAAAGTTTGAATGTGGGCCGAGAACAATTCGATATCGTGTATGCAGCAAATATTCTTCACCATGTGACAAACAAAGATTCTTTCTACCAGCAGATTGAAAAAGCTCTAGTGAAAGGCGGAAAAGTCTATACGTTTGATCCGCTTTGCTACAACCCTGTCATTAACGTCTACCGCAACATGGCCACTGAGGTCAGAACAGAAGATGAAGCGCCTTTAAGTTTTGAGGACGTCAGATTATTCGCTAAATATTTTAAAAATGTCACACACAGAGAATTCTGGCTTTCCACACTCGTTCTCTTTGTAAAATATTATTTAGTCGGACGCGTACATCCGAATCAGGAGCGTTACTGGAAAAAAATATTTAATGAGACTCGCCTTTCTCTCTGGTGGTGGTATCCCCTAAAAGCATTAGACAGTATTCTCACACGCCTTCCGCTCTTAAGAAGACTTTCCTGGAACATGGTAATGGTGGGCGAAAAAGCATGACGGTTCCCTCCACAGCATTTGCTGAAAATCAGTTCTTAGAAGCCTATCCCGACGGGATTGAAAAGCATTATTGGAACTATGGCCGCAATCTCATTTTAAAACACCTTCTAAAAACCCCCACAGACTCAGGGAAGATCCTTGAAATTGGTGCAGGCAGAGGGATTGTCGTTCAATTTCTGATGCAATCGGGTTTTGATATTTGGGGATGCGAACTTTCTTCTGCTACTCCGATTACGCCTGAACTGAAAGACAGATTATTCCAAAAACAAAATGCCTTTGAACTTTCCGAGGCCTTTAGACGCAATGTAAAAACAGTACTTCTTCTGGACGTGCTGGAACACATTGAAAATCCAAAAGTCTTTCTGGCTCAATGTGAAAGCAAATTTCCCAATTTAAATGCGGTTTTAATTACCGTGCCGGCAAGGCAAGAACTGTGGTCAAATTACGATGAACAATATGGACACTACAAGCGATACGATCTTGGCGCCTTACAAGAGCTTACGAAAAGTTTCTCTGGTAATTGGCGTATAAAAAGTAAGTCTTATTTTTTTCATTTACTCTACCCCATTGCAAGACTGTTGCTTCTTGCCAAATCCAAACGCGAAACGACCCTCAAGGCCCCACAGTCGACACTTTCTAAGTTCGCGCACAAAATGATGGGATATTGTTTTTCTCTCGAAGCAGTACTCTTGCCCAAAACTATTGCTGGCACGTCTGCCTACATTTTGTTTCAGAAAAATAAATAAATTTTAAGTAAGAGCGTATTTTTCAGGCATGCTCGTACGGATCACGCGTTCTACTTCTGCAGCTGTTTCTTCAAGCGCCTTACCCGAGACGTCGAAAACAGGCCAGCGTCTGTTCTTTTTGAAAAGTTCTTTGCAGTATTCAATTTCTTCAATCACATGATCCAGATTCGCATACGCGCCGTCAGGGTGATCTCCCATTTTTAAAAGACGCTCTTTGCGGATGGAAACAAGATGATCGGGATCAATGATAAGGCCGACTACCTTTCTCTGATCCGTTAAAAATAATTTCTCTGGTAAGGGAATGTCTTTTACCACAGGAACGTTGGCGACTTTCCAACCTTTATACGACAGGTAAATGCTTAAAGGTGTTTTACTCGTTCTGGAAAGGCCTACAAGAATGATATCTGCA
This sequence comes from uncultured Pseudobdellovibrionaceae bacterium, assembly GCA_964396165.1. Lineage (GTDB taxonomy): Bacteria > Bdellovibrionota > FAC87 > UBA2466 > UBA2466 > CALCZU01. The sequence goes on along the minus strand of CAYNEF010000010.1, from coordinate 5,516 downwards.
GCCTCCAGGTTGTCTGGGTACTTACCGTCATCATGCTTCACGGTAAATTCGATCGCTTCAATGCGTTTAAAATAATTTTCGTTCACCTGGTGGAAAATACCGGGCTCAGATTTTGGATCTTTTGCCAAAAATGTAGAAAGTAGCTCCAGTAAAGGCCCGAGTAAATCTACCGAGGAAATCCCGGACTGCTCAGACATTTTATGAATAAAGAGACGGATATTTTCCGTCACTACCGTATAAACAATCAGTGCGTTTACATGATGCGCTTCTTCAAAAATGGCGGCTACTTGAGATTCCGTTCTTACATTTTTGTAGCGAATAATTCTTAAGCCTGATCGTACGTATTGAACGATCGCAGCCTTAATCATCTGATCTGCAGTTTCTCCCGTACCGTCTGAGAGAATAAATATCGTAAGCCCACGGGGTTCAGTCATGCTTGTATCCTACTCCAAAACCTTTGCAGACTCCATCAACTTAAGCCAGTCAGCACTAGCCTTCATGATGCGGATCTGAAAACGGGTTCCCTCTTCCATATATTCTTTTTTTAACACTTTGGAATACTCATGAATCTGAGATTGGAGATAGGTATTGCTGTAGGGAATGGTTACTTCGAGATCGATCATCCCTCTTTCAAAAAAACCATAAATCAAATCTCTCAGACGTTTCATATCTTTGGGATTAAAAGAAGAAACGACAGCGCTATCAAAATAACGGCGTTCCAAAATCTTGGGCAGATATACTTCCTTCACCAAATCTGCTTTGTTGAATACAAGCACACTCGGCTTTTCGCCAGCTCCAATTTCATCGAGCACAGCTTTCGTAACTTCCATTTGCTCCATGAAGTTGACGGCCGATACGTCTACGACATGTAATAACATTTCAGCTTCTAACACTTCCTGCAATGTGGAACGAAAGGATGCCACCAGATCATGAGGCAATTTTGAAATAAAACCTACAGTATCCGACAATAAAATGGGAGGTCGAGTGCGGGGATCAATAATGCGTACCGTGGGATCTAACGTAGCAAAAACTCGATCATCCACAAATACTTCGGCATCGGTGAGTGCGTTCATCAAAGTCGACTTACCTGCGTTCGTATAACCTACGATCGCCACTCGCAAAAATTTATCGCGGTGCTGTCTTTGAGTCGCGCGCTCTTTAGCCATATGCTCGAGATCTTTTTTTAGAAGTGAAATCTTAGAGCGAATCATACGGCGATCGAGTTCGATTTGCTTTTCCCCTACCCCTTTTAGACCAATACCGCCTTTTTGCCTTTCCAAATGAGTCCAAAGTCTTGTCAAATGCGTCAAATGATAATTAAGCATCGCAAGTTCCACTTGTACTTTTGCTTCTTTTGTTCTTGCGTGACGGGAAAAAATATCCAAAATGATGCTAGTTCTGTCCATCACTTTGCATTTCATGATTTTTTCTAAATTTTTCAGCTGCGTTCCAGACAGCTCATCATCGAAAGCAACAAATTCGCAACCAAGTTCTTTTGCTTTTAGACCGATTTCTTCGGCTTTGCCAGTGCCGATATAAGTAGAGGGCTCAGGACGAGCGCGTTTTTGGATCACTTTTTCAATAACAGTACCGCCGAGCGTAGAAACAAGTCTTTGCAGTTCCTCAAGCGAAATTTCCAGATCTTGTGCCGTCACATCAGGAAACTGCACCCCTACCATTACACCTGTCTCGCGGCGTTCTGTCGGGATAGTCCGTTCCTTTTTGACGACTCGGATTTTTTCGCTCACAGGCTGCTTAACTCCTCTACACACACCATGACTTTTTTCGGGTACTCGGCATTTTTTTGGCCCTGCAACTCGGCAGTAATGCTTTCCGCATTTTTAACATTACCACAAACTATAGCAACGGTTTCAAACTTCATCCCACTGCATGTCTTAGCAAACTCATGCGGGTCAAACTTGTCTTGCAAAAGAATATATTCAGAAGGAATTCTTTTCAAAGTAGGCACAAGACTGCTTTGGTGAGAAGTGTGGTGTTTTAACGTACGCGTCAGCGCGCCACACATATTCCAGTCAAGCTGAGTAAAAGAAGGAAGTACGTTGCCCTCTGTATGTACTAACCAGAGACAAGTTTCTTCGAGTCGAGATAAATCCTGTGGGTGAATCTTTCTTTGCTCTACGTTCATTTTTAAATCTAGGGAGCTTTGTTGGGAGGGACAACCTTGCTTTTTAATTTGTCCAAAATGGCATTGATAAAAGATGGGGTTGCATCCGATCCGAAGTCTTTTGCAATCTCGACCATTTCATTGATAGTGACTGTCGCTGGGACATCGTCACAATATTTCAGTTCATAAACGCCAAGTCTCAGCAAGTTTCTATCTACTGTTGCCATGCGATCCATGCGCCAATTTTCAGATTGTTTTGCTACTTCGTCGTCCAATTCTTGTAAGTGTTCTCGTACGCCATTCACCAATTTTTCCGCATACTCATCGATGCGGCTGCCTTCTTTGGTGTAAAGTTTTTCGTAATTGGAAATTGCCTGAGGCACACTCATCTCAGCATTCATATCCAGTTGATAGAGAATCTGTAAGGCATCTTGTCGGGATTGGCGTCTGGGAACTTTCATAAGTCACTGTAGATTGGAAATTTTTTGCAAACTTCCAAGACTTCTCCTTTTACCTTTTCCAACGTGGAATCATCATTATTCAAAAGCGTTCTTGAGATAGCGCTTGCCAGCCACTTCATTTCCGTTTCTTTCATCCCGCGTGTCGTAATGGAAGGAGTGCCCAAGCGGATTCCGCTCGTCACAAACGCGGATTCTGTTTCGAACGGCACCGTGTTTTTATTTACCGTCAAACCTGCTTTATCGAGTCTGATTTCCGCATCTTTTCCGGTCATTTTTTTATTACGTAAATCAATTAAACAAAGATGGTTGTCTGTACCTTTGCTTACCAGGTCAAAACCATTTGCCATTAATTCTTCTGCCAAAGTCTTGCTGTTTTTTACTACCTGAGCAGCATAGGTTTTAAATTCTGGTTCGAGCGCTTCTTTGAATGCAACTGCTTTTGCCGCAATCACATGCATCAACGGCCCACCTTGAATCCCTGGGAAAATACGGGAATTTAATTTTTGGCGATGAGCTTCTTTCGCCATAATGATTCCGCCTCTTGGTCCTCTGAGGGTTTTGTGCGTTGTGCTTGTCACAATATCGGCATGAGGAATCGGACTGGGATGAACTCCTGCTGCAACAAGACCAGCAATGTGCGCCATGTCTACCATGAGAACGCTGCCCGCTTCTTTTGCAATTTGGCCAAAGGCTTCGAAATCAATCGTTCTTGGGTAAGCACTCGCGCCTGCAATAATCATTTTAGGTCTGTGTTCTAGAGCAAGCTTTCTTACTTCGTCATAGTCAATGCGGTGGTTGTCCTGTCTGACTCCATACGCAATGATTTTAAATAGCATGCCCGAAAAATTGATCGGATGGCCGTGAGTTAAATGTCCCCCGTGAGACAAATTCATCCCGAGCACTGTATCTCCAGGGGTCAAAGCTGCTAAATACGCCGCCATATTTGCCTGAGAACCAGAATGGGGCTGTACGTTTCCGTACTCGGCACCAAAAAGTTTTTGCAATCTATCAAGCGCCAGTTGTTCTACCTGATCTACAAATTCACAACCACCGTAGTAGCGTTTTGTCGGATAGCCTTCAGCGTACTTGTTTGTCAGTACAGTTCCCTGTGCTTCCATCACGGCTCTAGACACTGTGTTTTCACTTGGAATCAGTTCTAAAGATGTGCGCTGCCTGTTTAATTCACCTTGAATGCTTTTAAACAAATCGGGATCCGTTTGAGAAATGTAGCTCACGCTTCCTCCATCTTTCGGATAAGCTCGACACGTTCTGCATGCCGTCCTTCCAAAAATTTTGTTTTTAACCAGACTTTACTTGCTTCAAAAACAACTTCAGGACCAATCAAACGAGCGCCCCAACAAATAACATTCGCATTATTGTGCTCTTTGGAAAGTCTTGCGGAAGTCGTGTCCCACACCGTTGCGGCTCTGACTCCATTTACTTTATTGGCAGCAATTGCGACTCCAATGCCGGATCCGCAAACTAAAATACCGCGAGCATTATTTTTTGCGACAGCTTCCCCTACTTTTTTTGCGTAATCAGGATAGTGGACAGAAGTAGTATCATGGCAACCCAAGTCTTCGAATTGAAGATCAGGACAAGATTTTTTTAATTCTTCAAGCAAAGCCATCTTCAGTCCGAACCCGGCATGGTCCGAACCTACGAAAATTTTATTTGTGTTTGCACTCATGAGAATCTCTTGAATATCAGACTTGCGTTTGTACCGCCGAAACCAAACGAGTTGGAAATAGCGTATTCAATTTTTCTTTCTTGCGCCGTATTCGGCACAAGGTTGATGTCAGCGCCTACATCGGAATCTTCTAAATTGATTGTGGGTGGAGCTACTTGGTTTTGAATCGCCTGTACGCAGTACATTGCTTCTACCGCACCTGCAGCACCTAGCAAGTGGCCAGTCATCGATTTTGTCGAACTGATGGCGATTTTTTTCACATGATCGCCAAAGACAGCGCGGGCAGCAAGCACTTCATTTAAATCTCCAATCGGAGTGGAAGTACCGTGCGCGTTTACATAGTCAATCACATCGGGATTCACTTTCGCATCTTCAAAAGCAAGCTTCATGCAACGTTGAGCGCCTTCTCCTTCAGGACTCGGCTGAGTCATGTGGTAAGCGTCAGAATTGATTCCGTAACCGACAAGTTCAGCAAGAATAGTCGCGCCACGTTTTTTGGCGTGTTCTAATTCTTCTAAAATAAGAACAGCAGCGCCTTCGCCCATGACAAATCCATCACGGCCTTTATCAAATGGACGAGAAGCTTTTGTCGGATCATCATTACGTGTAGATAACGCTCTTAAGGCACAAAATCCGCCGACACCCAGTTCACAAATCACTGCCTCAGCACCACCCGCTAGCATCACATCGACTTCATCATCGCGGATGAGTCTTGCAGATTCACCAATCGCATGTGCACTAGATGAACAAGCCGTAGTAATACAGGTGTTCGGTCCTTTTAAACCATATTTAATAGACAGTTGTCCGGCTGCAAGATTGGTAATCACCATGGGAATAAAGAACGGACTGATACGTCTTGGTCCTTTTTCCATGAGATCTTTATAGGTGTTTTGGATTTCGATGAGACCACCCATCCCCACACCGATACAAGCACCAATACGTTCCATATTGGTTTTGGTGAGATCGAGTTCGGAATCTTTAAGTGCTTCTTCACCAGACATCATGGCGAACTGAATGAATCTTTCGATTTTCTTCAATTCGCTTTTTGGAAAATGTTCTTCTGGTTTGTAAGACGTAATTTCGCCCGCAATACGACACGTGTATTGAGACGCATCGAATAGAGTGATTGGGCGAATACCCGACTTACCAGCTGTTACGGATTCCCAGTTTTCTTTTGCAGAAAATCCGACTGGCGTAATCGCCCCAATGCCTGTGACGACCACTCTTCTCATGAAATTTT
>CAYNEF010000009.1:43502-84355 GCA_964396165.1 uncultured Pseudobdellovibrionaceae bacterium | reverse complement strand
TGTGCGTTTACGATGTTATCTGAGATTACGGCTAATGCCTGGCCGTTTGTTTCCAGGCCAGAAATAGACGTTGCCATTGACGAGACTACACCCATGTTTTTCTCCTTGGTTCGGACTCTACGCGAAATAAAGTCCTGAAAACCAAAGCCTCCGTTTTCCACGGGCCAGCTTTGGGGTTAATTGACGTAATCTGAAGTGTCAGCTTCAGATCAAACTAGTAATTACAAATTGTTTTTACTTACACTAGAACTGCACTGTCGATATTGGTGAAAACGCGCTCTTTCAGTTGAGACTTATCCATCGCTGTGACAATTGTACGGGACTTCACGTTGGCAATTACCGCGACATTATCGGCGATAATCAGCGTTTCGCGACTTCCCTTACTGTTTGCCTGATCGATTCCGTTACTGATTCTCTGTTCTAGAGCATCATTCCACGGAATTTCTCGCGACTTGATTCTCGTTTCAGCGTGTTGTGATAAATTAAGAGCTCTCGACTCTTTTTGTAGTATCTCGTGGAACTCCGACGACCCGTTTTGTTTTTCGGGCTTGGAAATTCCATTTTGACCAGTAGGCAGCGCCGGATCTACACCCGGTACTGTTACTATGCCTCTGTATATTTCCGAGATACTCAAAAGATTCAATCTCCTAATCTAGATAGAAAGTGGGACGGTACACCATTCCATGTTCTACTTGCACTACGTTCGCTGAAAGGATCCGGCTCATCACCGGTTTCTTCAACTTCCTTAGCTCCAACAACTTCTGCGTTTTCTTCCACTGCTGAAGGAATAGATTTCTGGATGGGTACTTTTAGTTTATCACTCTTTTCGTTTGCTGCAACTTTTGGAACGGTCGCGGGTACGGCTGCAGGCACGGATGACGTGTCATCCACGCTTACATTTCTTATTTTTGCCATGTCTACCCTTGTCGAACCACTAGGTGTTTGAACGAGAAGAACGGTATCTGCCCCTTCCATATCCACACCGGTAACACGTCCAGAGAGCTCAGTTCCCATTTCTGCGGACTGTCCCTGCTTGTCAGTACCTTGCACTCTGAACGTGTAGTTACCGGCTGGTAATGTTTTTCCTTCAGTGTCTTTGCCATCCCATACTATCTCAGCACCCTCCTTACGAGCGTCGATGGAAATTTCTCGAACGAGTTTACTTCCATTTTCGCCGTAGACTGATGCTTTGATTGGTGTGAGTCCATCTTTGGGTTGATATTTTAAGGAAACCGATTGTCCTTCGACAAGCTGAACCTCATTCCCTATAGTCTGGACTTTTTTTCCAATCAAGGTAAGCGCCGAAAGTTTTGCTCCGTCCCCGATCCCGCCCTTCAGGCCTTCGATCCCTTTTCCAATGTTCTGCAGCTGCTCTAAAGAACCAAATTGAGCTAACTGAGCAGAAAATTGCTCGTGATCCATCGGCTTCATAGGATCCTGGTGAGTGAGCTGAGTCATCAGCAATTTCATAAAATCGTCCTTGCCGAGACTGTTTTTTGCTTTCGTTGGCGGTGCCTTATCATCCAACATCAGATGTTGAGGTACCGTTGCTGAGATTTCTTTCATGGCTTCACCTTTATTTAAACTCGGATATCCACTCTACCCGTTCCGATGCTTGCCGATTTCCACTCTTGACGAGGAGAAACTGGGGCTACAGTTTGGGAGTGATTGGAATTTCCGAATGAAGATCTTGCGCCGCCCTGGAATTCTCTGAATCCAGATTGATTCTGTTGATAAGGATTTCCGCCTTGCTGGCTCTGAGAAAACTCAGCACCAGAAAAGTTTCTTCCTAAATCATGATTCACGTGAACATCCAGTTTTTGCAGCACTAAATCCTGAGATTGCATCGACGATTTAAGCTCAGCCACGTGGCTTTCAATTGCAGCTTTGGCAAAATCATTGGAAGACTTCATTTGAATCTCCACGTTCTTGCCTTTGGTTGTAACTTGCACTTCGACATGACCCAATGAAGGGGGATTCAAAGTGATTGTCATCTTACCGCCGCCATTGTGCACCATCGATTCTACCTTCGAAAACATCTCAGGTACGCTCGCTGGTTTTTGCGTTGGCTTGTGCTTATCTACGCCTAAATCTGCTTGGATCCCCTGGGGCACAGGTGCAGAACCGTCCATCGACGCTGAGAACATATCCATCTCATCATCCTTGGAGCGTTTCTTTTCTGTTCCAGTGGATTCCACCGTTTCCTTTGTGAAAGCAGTATTGTGAATCACATTGGATATATTTTGTTTGTTATCCGACAAATCCACTTGGGATTTTGTCGTAGCATTGGAATCTTGTTTCAACTGCTTCGCATTTTCTAAAGCGGCTTTTTGCACTTTGTCGTAACCAGCATTGATGTCTTTTTTGTCACCAGTACTAGCTTCAACGTTTTGCTGTTTCGGCCCTTCAGTTACCTTAACTTCAGGTTGCTCGGAAGTTTTAACATTCGACTCCAACAACATTCTTTTTTCAAAGTCATACAGAGAGGTTGTCTTTTCTGTGCTGCGGTCCTCTTTCACATCCCCGGTTTTAGTCTCAGTCAGTATTTCACTGCCTGGAACTACAATGGGTTTTGCCGTCTTGTTTTCAGTGATTTGCGGAGTCCCGACAATCATTGGATTGACGAGTTCCGAACCTTTTTTGTCAAATAAAGACAAAACAGGTTCATCCTGAGTTTGGGTTTGTTCACCCGATTTGAGAGACAAGACATTTAGATCAGTGGCCACATCCGTTGGGGCGACCTGGAGGCCCAAGAGGTAGTTAAGGAAATCAAAATCTCCTTCTCCTGTCCCAGGTGCGTTAACGTCATTGCCCAACATCCCTTGCATGGACGAATGCTGTATTGCACGCGTGTTTATAGCTGTAGGATTAACCATTTCATATTTCACCCCCTTTCGTTTACTTCATTTGCACTTCTTACTTCATTGACCTTCTTCTTTAGAAGAATCCTTAGAAGCTACTTGTCGTTTAGCTAAAGTTTTTTCAGTGATGGCTTTTGCAGTTGCCGTGCTCATCTTGCTCATAATTTCAGCGGCTTTATCCTGCTTCATTCCGGTAAGAATTTGATTGGCAAGATTCACATCCATTTCTTCAAGTACTTTTGCGGCTTTTTTAGAATCCATTTTCTCATACATAGCTTTAAAAGATTCGGCTCTTGCGTCTTTCACTTTTGCCAATTCATTTTTAAGTTTTTTTATTTCTTCGTCTTTTGTGACGAGTTTTTGTTTGTATTCAGCTTCTTTTGCATCCAGCTTTTGTTTATTGGTTTGCTCTTGGGCTTTAAATTTTCTATTCAGCTCAGCCAGCGATTTCTCATATTGGCCTGCGTGTTCTTTTAATACGCCTTCTCGATCCTGAAGCCCGCGTTCTTTTTGCTGGATAATCTGTTCTCGTGCGCTGTATTCGTTCGCTTGCTCAGCTTCTTGGGCAGGAGGTGCGCCATCGGCTGCAATAACATTAGTAGCGCCGAGGATATTCATCTCAACACAAAGCCATACGACCACAAGTATGGTTAATCCCAAGAACAATCCAGAAACCCAATAGTGCCATCTCATGTTCTTTTTCCTTTTGATAATGTGTACAGTTCATCCATCGCGTGCTGCTCTTTGCGATTTTTGACCAGTTTAAATTCTGCGAATCTTTTTTCTTTCAGCTTCTCAAGCCCGGTTCTTCTACGCATCAGATTCTGCAATTCGTTTATTCTGAATTCCAGCCGTTCCTTGGCGTTGATAATCAATCCATCGATACGCTCGGACTCCCTGATATTTAAAAGAACTTTCTGTGTCGAGTAATGCAAGGACTGAACACCTAACTCGAGAGTCTGGTATTGTTTATCCAGTAAGTCTCTTGCATCATTTGATAGCTTCAACTTTCTCTCACTTAAGATCTTCAAGTCACTTTGTAGATGCGCTATTTCCGCTTTCTTCATGTCTTCGCGCATCTGCACGAAGTGAAGCATTTTTTCCAGACGGAACTGAAATTTCATTAATTACCAAAGACTTCTGCGAGAGAATTTTCTGAATCCATGAAATTCGCAGTATCATCTCTGCCTTGTCTTAAAAGTTTTATAATTTTTTGTTCTTTTTCGATCGCCTCATCGATCATAGGATCGGTACCTCGTTGGTACATCCCATAATGGATAGCATCCTCATTTTCTTGAAAACGCGCCGATAATTCTTTAATTTTTCGTGCCTGAATTCTATGCTCTTTGGAAATTACCTGATCCATCACACGGCTAATGCTCGTTAAAATATCTATCGCTGGATAATGTCCACGATTCGCTAACCGGCGAGCGAGTACTATGTGACCGTCTAAAATTGCACGCGCGGCATCTGCTACTGGATCTTCCAAATCATCCCCTTCAACAAGTACGGTATATAAACCCGTGATGGAACCGTTTTCTCCCCAATTTCCAGCGCGCTCTACCAGTTTTGACAAAAGACTAAATACCGAAGGAGTGTACCCTTTAGTGGTGGGCGGCTCTCCAGCGGCAATACCAATTTCTCTTTGCGCCATTGCGAAACGGGTTAAGGAATCCATCAACAAAAGTACGTTTTTCTTTTTGTTTCTAAAATATTCTGCAATCGCAGTGGCAGTAAAAGCACCTCGTACTCTTCGTACTGCGGACTTATCTGCAGTCTCCACTACTAAAACACTTTTCTTAAGTCCTGCTTCGCCGAGTTCCTTCGCAATAAATTCTCTTACTTCTCTGCCACGCTCACCAATTAATCCGATTACTACAACATCGGCTTCTGTCATGCGCGCCATCATTCCTAGCAGCACGCTTTTTCCGACACCAGATCCTGCAAACACACCCTGTCGTTGTCCTTTACCCGTAGTGAGACAAGCGTTCACGGCGCGTACTCCTACATCCAAGGGTTCATGGATAAGTGCACGATCCATGGGGTTTAACATGCTTCCATAGAGGGGAATCTGTTCTTTTAAAACCAACTTTGCCCCATCGTACGAATTACAGGTGGAATCCACTACGCGGCCGAGAAGATCGTCACCGACATTGATGACCGATTGTTCTTCCGTCAGATAGATTCTATCGCCCAAGCGCACACTTCCCAGTTCGTTTAAAGGCATCCCTACGTGTCCCTCGGGATCGAGGCTGACTATCTCTACAGGAATGCGTCCTTCTTTTGTTTCTACTTCACAAAGCGCACCCACGCGTACATTGGGAAGAAAAAAGCGAACGGAATCATGCCGTACTCTCTGTACTCTACCGTAATATTGGCTGAAACTTTCGGCCTCTATTTTATTTATAAAGTTTTCAAGAGACATGTTTAATTAAAATTTTCCTCTAAGTAAGTGTCCAACATCTTAAAGCCATTTGATTTTGAGAAGAAAACGCCCCCTTCACCGCAATCACAGCGGATCTGGCCCTTTTCGAGCCCAATATCAACGATGATTTCGCAATTTTGGACATCTTCTTTTTTTATAATCAAATCAATCCGTTCATAATCCACTTTTGAGACGAAAATTCTGAGCTTTGTATAACTTGGAAAATCTATTAATCTATCGCTGACCCATTTTTTTATTCCATTAGAGAATAATTCAGGTTCTTTTACCTGGAGTTTTTGTATTGTGTGCACAAGCGCCTGAGCCCATTCCTTTTCATGCTCTCTTATCAAGCTTTCCTTTTCAGAAATTATTTCTTGAACGATATTTTGTAATAGTGGTTGCGCCGCTCTAACTTCTTGATAACCAGCTTCAAGCCCCTCTTGTTTTCCCACTTCAAAACCAGCCGTCTTGCCTTCTTGGAATCCAAGCGCGTAGGATTTTTCTCTCTCGCTATCCAGCGTTGTTTTGACCTGCTGGTGCACACGATCGGCAATATACTTTTCAAATTCCACGGAAAGGACAGGGTCCTTCCATAGATCTTCCCAAAAGGCAGCCGGGAGCGAGAATGAACTTTCTAAATCCTTCTCAGGTGGCTCAGGGAATTTTACTTCCTCTAAGCGTACTGTAGGAGGAACTAGCGGTTCAAACTCCTCAGGCGACCATGTCTGATTCTGCTCCAATGCCGATGACAATTTTACCTTCCGTTTCTAAGCGCTGTACAAGAGCGCAAATATCTCTCTGTGCTTTTTCCACATCCGAGATTTTTTGTGCACCCATTGCTCCTAAGTCATCTTTCAACATGGTTGCCGCACGTTCCGACATCGCTGCGAATATTTTTTCGCAGAGTTCTTCGGGAGCACTCTTTAGTGCCAGCAGCAACTTCTCGTTCGGTACTTCTCTCAAGATTAACTGGATGCCTCTATTATCAATCTTGATAATGTCAGTGAATGAGAAGATATGTTGTCTGATTTCTTCAGCCAAAATGGGATCTTTATCTTCCAGTCGGGTCATCAGACTGTTCATGGTCTTTTTATCGAGCATGTTGATAAGTTCAGCCACGACGGGCACACCACCCATGTTGCTCTTGCCTTTTACACCTTTACCCAACAATTCTCTTTTCAACACTTCATCCAGCTCTTCGACCTTATCAGGCGCGACATAATCGAGACTTGCCATTCTTAAGACAATTTCTGGACGAAGCGAGTCGGGGAAGTTTTTAATCATCGCGATTTGTTTTTCCACTTCCATATGCGCCACTACAAGCGCGATCGTTTGTGGGTGTTCTTCTACCAGGAATTCTGCGAGCGTTTTTGGATCTACAGAGTCGAGAACCGTTAAGTTTCTGCGTTCGATCAAGTTGATCGTTTTAGAAGAACCGAAAATATGTTTCGCACGGGATTCGCCAAGTGCCTTGGTGATTAATTCAGGTTCGGTCAGATTTTCTTCGAAAATTATTTCGTCTTTTTCCGATATCTTGTCCAGATACTCCCTGAGAACACTGTTGATCAGTGTCATCGGGGCTTTTTTCATACTGTTCATTACCCCGAGTAAACGACGGACTTCAATGTCCTTCATCTCTTTCAAGATTTCCATGCTCTTGTCTTTGCCAATCACATTCATCAAGATTGCAATTTTCTCCATGCCGGAGAGAACCATTTTTTTATTATCCATTTACGAACCCTCTCCTGTTTGAGGTAGTGGCACGGTGTCTTCTTGATCCAGCCAATCTTGAATGACCCGGAAACCCTTTTTGGGTGAATTATTGATGAGCTCAATAATCTTATTCTTCAGTTTTTCGCCTTCTACTTTTTCCGGATTTTCAGAAAGCAGTGCCTCTTCATTTGCTTTGGTTAATGCCATAAGTTCACTCTGTGCTTGCTCATGTGCTTTCGTGAGCTCGCTTATCTTTCTTTCGGACTCCATCTTGTCCGCTATTTTTTCAGCCTGTACCAATTGTTCCACTTCAGTTACTTTGCGTGGAAGAGCATCGGGTACAACGCTAACTGTTTTTCTGATTTCTGTCTGCGTGAGCCATTTCAAGAATGGACGCAAGACAAGGAAGAAGAAGAGAAGAATAGTGATTGCGATAAATCCATTTCTTACGCCGTGTTTCTGGAGTTCTTTGAGATCCCACGGACTTTTTGGAACTTCTTCTTCAGGTATGACTTCTGGTATCTGGAAGGGCAATGAGCTGACAGTAATACTGTCACGTCTCTGGGTATCGTAACCAACTGCATTTGCTACTAAGTCCTGCAATCGTTTTAATTCTTCTTCGCTACGTGGAGTAAACGTTTCTTTATCTGCGCCTTGTGCTTTGGCATAATGTCCATCAACCACTACAGCAACAGTTAAACGCTTGATACTGCCGGACGGTTTGTCTGTGACTTGTACTTTTCTGGGGATAGCGAAATTAGTCGTACTGGTATTCTTTTCACTATTGTTAGTAGCCATCGGTATGCCGGGATTATTGACTTCCGTACCCGGCAAATTAGACCTGCTACCAGGAATTCCGATAGGATTGGGTCTTTGGCCGACAACCTGTTCGTCGTTCTTCACAACGCTTCTGGGAACAGCTTTGTCTCCTTCAAATGTTTCTTCCGTGGTATTGCTTCTGGAGGGATCTATTTCTACGGTTACTTTAGCGCGTACTTTTCCAAAACCTACAACCGGAGACAATATATCTTCAATGCTTCTTTCGTACTCTTTTTCCAGCCCGCGTTGTTGCTCTAGAAGAGCTCCTGTTAATGCCGCTTGAGACGAACCGTCTTCAGGACGGTGTAAAAAATTTCCTTTGGTATCGACAATCGTAATCTGATTTACTTTTAATCCTTCTACTGCACTTGCAACCAAATGCGCGATCCCGGTTGTCTCTGATTTTGCCAATGTTTGTCCGGGTTTCAGTTCCAATATCACAGAAGCCTTTGGCGGATCTTCTTCTTCCATGAAATTTTTCTTAGGTGGTACGCTGATGTGTACTCGGGCTGTTTTAACTGCACTGATACGCTGAATACTTCTAGTTAATTCCCCTTGTACGGCGCGGACGTACTGAATGCGTTGCACATAGCTCGACATCCCTAGAGTAGAGCCATCGAATTTTTCAAACCCCACTACATCCTGACCTGGCAATCCGTCTTTAGCCAATTCCATACGGGAACGGTGTACTTGGCTCGCAGGAACAGAAATGGTGGAGTGATCTTCGGTAATCGTGTAGGGAATATTTAATTCGCCTAGTTTTTTTGCTACTGCTTTAGCATCTTCGTTTTGTAAACCCGAATAAAGGACTTGTTGGGGATCGTGTTGCAAGGCTACGACGAGTGCGATACCCGCAACCACGACAAGACCAGCCAAGGATCCCATAAGGACTTTCTTCCTATAGGAAAACTTAGCGAGATAATCTTTAAGATCTCGCCAGTACTGGCTTAACTTGTCATTCATAGTCAAAACCCTTTCGAGTTAATATTGAGAATTAAAAGGCGGAGATTCCAGGCGGAGTAGTTAAGTGCTCCGAACCCCAGTCGCATTAACTACTCCGCCTGGAATCCCCACCTTTTAATTGCTATTAAATTCTTAATCGCAATTATTTGTTGTTCTTGTTTAACCGATTTTATTCAGAAGTTATTTATGTGTTATCACACTTGCATACGCATGACTTCGTGGTAAGCCTCTAGTGCTTTATTTCTTACTTGCACGAGGAGCTTAAAAGCTGTTTCGGCTTTTTCAAAACCGATCATCGCATCATGTAAATTTTCTACTTTTCCCGTTGCCAAATCATTGGTGACAGAATCAGACGCCTTTAACAAATCATTTACGTCGTTAATGGATCTGCCCAGATAAGAGGAAAAACTTTCACCTCCACTAACCTGTTTATCCGCACCGTCCATCGTAGGACTGGGATTTATCTTTTGGAGTAAATCTATGGAATCAATTTTCATTTACTATTTCCTCCCTATTTCCAAAGCTTTATTCATCATATTTTTTGTCACGTTAATTGCGGTCACGTTCGACTCGTACGTTCTGGAAGCGGTGATTAAATTCACCATTTCTTCCATCGAGTTGATATTGGGATATGCAACCATCCCTTCCGCATTTGCATCCGGGTGATCCGGTTGGTACACCATCTTCGGCGCATTCGTATCACTTACAACATCCACCACTTTTACCTGGTGAGATGGAACGTCGTTTAATTCACCATCCAATACTGAGGCAAAGGATCTCTGTGGCTGAGATTCGAAAATAACGTCTTTACGTCTGTAGGGACCTCCTTCAGGAGTTCTCGTAGTTTGGGCATTTGCCAAATTACTTGAGGTCACATTCATTCGTTGACGTTCGGCACTAAGTGCTGAGGCACTTACATCAAGACTAGAAAAGAAATCAGCCATAAATTAATTGCCTACCTTTCCTCACTACCGATTGCATACTTTAATAAAGAAAACTTTTTTGAAATCGCCTGTGTAGCCGCAGAATACTGGATGTCATTTTTAGTTAGAGCTGACATTTCTCTATCCATGTCTACACCGTTTAAATCCTGACCAGTTTCAGCCTGGAAATCTTCGTAGATTACTGGATTCACCGAAGCGATGCTGCGGCTTTCTGGATTAGACTCACTGGCTTCGACCGCATTTTGCAAAGCCGTTTCAAAGTCCAAGCGCTTAGCTTTAAAACCCGGGGTTTCCGCATTTGCAATATTGTCAGAAATTACGGAATGTCTCATCAAATGCAGATCCAGAGATCGAGACAAAGTATCTATTGTTTTATCAAATAAAGGCATAAGGGTATTTATATAAGAGACGACTTGGTAAATATAAGTGCAAACCGCGGGCCAGATCTCACAAGACTAAAATTCACACTAACAAGCAGGAAAAGGGAAACTTTTGCTTGTTAGGGGAAAATTATTCCTAACCTGCCGCGCTATATTCTTTTAGTTTATTACGTAAAGTTCGCACGCTAATTCCTAAAGTTTTTGCCGCATTGGATCTGTTTCCCTGACTCATTTCGAGAACTTTCAAAATATGTGTCTGTTCTAAGTCTGAGAGAAGAGACGACTCGACTGCCTCTGGTCTTCTTCTTAACTGATCCATGAATTGCAGGTTATCCTGTTCGATTAAATTGCCATCTGTAAGTAAAATCGCTCGCTCCATTACATTCTGAAGCTCCCGGATATTGCCTGGCCAATCATATTCCACCAATTTTTTAATGGACTGTTCGGACAAGTAAACTTCGTCTTTTCTGTCTCTTAAACACGCTTGCTTGATAAATTCGTGGGCTAGCTTAATAATGGCAATAGGCCTTTTTCTTAACGGAACGCATTCAATACGTATCACATTCAACCGATAGTACAAATCTTCTCTAAATCTCTCTTCCACAATCATCTGAATGGGATCGCGATTTGTAGTGGCTATAATTCTACAATCTATTCCTATTGTGTCGCGCGAGCCTAGTCTGTCTATCTCGCCTTCTTGCAAAACGCGCAAAAGCTTTGCTTGAAGTCCATAGGGCATTTCGCTGACTTCATCCATTAACAATGTTCCACCATTTGCACGTTCAAACTTACCAATTCGTTGTCCTATAGCACCAGTGAAAGCGCCTCGTTCATATCCAAAAAGTTCTGACTCAATTAGCGTTTCAGGCAGGGCCGCACAGTTCACCGAAACAAATGGACCACCAGAGCGGGCGCCTTTTTCGTGGATGAAACGTGCTATCAGTTCTTTCCCCGTTCCACTTTCACCCGAAATCAAAACAGGCAGCGCGCTTTGCGCAGCTTTTAGGGCAAGATTCAGGGTCTTTTGCATGCTCTCGTCAGCAACTACTAAAAGCCTGTTTTGAAAATACAAATTTGTCATTTAATCTCCAATAGGTTTTTTTCTGTGCTCGCAAGAGGACTCCAGAATGAATCATTTAAAGCGATGACCTCTTCAAAAAGCTTCAGTGCTTTTGGTGTCTGCTTGGTAGAAGTGAGACATTTAGCTAGACGGAACTTTGATCCTGGAATCTCTTCAGCTGGTAGTTCTTCCTTCATTAAATTTTCGTAGATTTCAATTGCGACTTTACATTTGCCAGTTTCAAAACTGCCTCTAGCCTGAAGCAATTTGTACGGAGTGATATCTTTATCCGTCAGGCCTAATTTTTCGGCACGTTTCAAAACTGCTTTCGGCTCTTCCCAAAGTTTTCCAATATTTATCGCAGACTTTGCAGTTTCCAGATAACGAATGGATTCATCCGTTGGTTTAGAGTCAAAAACATCCAAGCTGTATTTATAAAGCTTTTTATATTGCTTACTCTTTTCATAAAGAGTCACGAGTTCTTTTTCCACAGTAATTTTTTGTTCTTTATCATTTACCGCCTTTAAAAGGCTTTCTTCTGCACTGGGGTACTTTTCCATCGCCATAAACATTTGCCCTTTGACTCTATAGAGGTAGCTTACAGCCTTTTTATCTATGTCATTATTAAAGGAGGCTAGAGATCTATTCTTTTGCATCTCTTTGTAGTGGTTCTGAATCTCTTCTTTATTCACATTTGGAAGATCCAGTGCAACCAGAAGCATGTGGTATTCTGGATTTAACACGACTTCCAGTTCTGGACGATACCTTTTCAGATTTCCTGAGAGTTCCCTTAAGTCTTCCTCGCTTAATCCCTTCATGTATAAGGCCAGGGAATCACCGATTTTTTTCTTTGTGCTTTTTGTAAGCTTTTTAGGACTCCAAAGGTTTGATTTTTTCCATCTGGCAAGTTTCGCAACTGCCGCAAGTCCATTTTTTTTCTGAAGGGACTTATCAAATCTTTGCAGAACAATCTTCTCGTAAAAGTTTTTGGATCTTTCTTCGTATTTTGTGCCTTTTAGCCATTGTTCATAAACTTTTTCATATGGCTGTAAGATAGAATCATCTGCGAGTGTGTCGATTCTCTTGGTTTTGACGACTTTATCATTGGCTTCCCTCTCTAAGAACGCCACTACTTCATCTCTTACAAAATCAGCCAATGGACCCTTCTTTAAATCATAATTCGTTCTATCTTCTAAATGTAATAGGTAATCCAGTGCCTCAGATCGGCCGGCGCTAAGCAAAGCCAGTCCTTTTTCCAAGAAAGACAGAGAGCGCAAGTCATAGGCAGAGATCTTTTCGATTTCTTCGTCTATTAATTTTATTCTTCTTGTTTGCTCAATTTCTCCCACATCGCTGAATTCAAGGAGCATGGCATGAACGTAACTATATCTTCCGATATCCGTTAACGGAGCCTGATCTCTTACAGATAGGTACTTACCTGTGACAATGGAAATATTTTCATTTTGCAGTAAAGCAATGTCAGCCAACCGCTTTAATGTCATCGGTCCACAGACAGGATCTTTGCCCCCATACTTGGCAAATTCGGTAAAAAACAGTTTGCTGCTTTCGTATTCTTTTTTGTGAAACTTTACTTCCCCTAGGTTGAAGAGAACATGCGGGTAAAATCTGTTTACCAAGTTAATATCTGAGTAAAAAGGTTTTTCGTATTCACTTAAGTACGCATCCCCTTTTTTTCTTAACTCAATATCATTCAGCCTTGTTTGCGCACCTACTGCATACTTTCGCTCTGTACACTTTTGCATGAGTTGGGTTAAGTCTCTTTTTGCCGTTTCATAATCGTGCATTAAAAAGCTAGCTTCTCCACTGCCCAATTGAAAATAGCAATAGAGTGGATGAAAGGGATAATCTTTTTTCAATTTCTCAAAGTAGCCTAGCGCTTTTTGGACAAGACCATCAGTAAGCCAAAGAGATGCGACTGAAGCATAAAGAACAGGTACAAGTTCTGACTTCGGATAGAGAAGAACAACTTGTTTAAATAATTTTTCCGCCTCAGCGGAGTCGTTATAGTCCGTTCTATCTATCTGTTCAAACATCGCTTGAACTTCTAAAAACTGCACCGCTTCTAAGAGAGGAGTAGTTTCATATATTTTTTTGTATTGAGTTAAAGCCGTTTTAAATTTGGCCCATTCTTTTTTCTGATAGAACTTTACGAGCTCGTTATAGTCTTGGACTCCTGGCAATTCATTTGCTATTTCCACAAAACTATCTTTTGCCACATCAAATCGAATCTTCCCATCACAGTAAGGCGCCGGCTTTAACAAGTCGGGTAATTGCACAAACTTGTGATCAGCAACTAAAAAACAGCTGTAGGATATAACGCCGAGTGCGAAAATTTTTCTGATTAATCTATTTTTCATGGATGAGTCATCTAGAGAGAGCAATCTTCATGCCGAAAAATAGGTCATTAAACGGCATAAGTATGGCCATTTTTTCCTACCAAGCACCAAGAAAACTGTCAGAGCGTCAAATACTTGTCTTTTACTCGCTGTGCTAGCTATGTGCGTCACCCACTCAAGCCTTCTAGTAACGACGATACCGCACCACATTAAAACCTGTTTAAATCCTTTACTGAAAATAAAAGAAAAGCCCAAATATTCCGATAAGTTTAGTAAGTCATGAGGCAAATACTTTTCATTTTATGTTTGGGTGTAATTCAATTCTACATAAGTGCGTGTGCGCTTATGGGTGGTGGCAGTACGCCAGATCTTCCGCGCGCTAAAGGCTATCAAGTAATCCCTGTTACAGAATGGAAACAGCAATCCACAAATGGCGAAAGTGATTATGCGTACAAGAATTCAAAAGGCAGCGTGATCACTTTGACGTCTAGCTGTAATAACGATTCAAAATTCAGTTTGGAAGTACTCACTAAGCAATTGCTGATGGGTGCGAGAAAAATCAAATATAAGGAAAAGAAAAAAGTGAGTGTAGACGGACAGAATGGTCAATATTCGAACGTTCAGGCCACACTCGATAATAATCCCTTTAATCTTTTGATTTTTGTTTTAACCAAAAACAATTGCGTCTTTGATTTCACGCTCGTAAGCCAGCAACCAATTGATGCAAACGAACAAAAAGAATTTAATTTATTTTATTCAAGCTTTAAGTATGGAACAAACTAAAAAATTTATTTCATTTTCTCTTGCCCGCATCTGGGAAGCAGTACTGGAACAGTTGGAATTCTTTGGCGGCAGTGTGAACATGGTGTATGCCGCGATTCGTGGCTTGTTTTCGCGCCCTTTTTACTTCGCACTTTTCGTAGAGCAATGTTTTATTCTGGGATTTAAATCACTCTCTATCGTACTTATCACAGCAGTTTCTACCGGGTTTGTTATGTCCATTCAATTTGGCTACGGCCTAGAGCGATTTGGCGGAAAGTTGTATGTGCCAAAGGTAGTCGGCCTTTCCATTTTAAGAGAATTGGGACCAGTATTAAGTTGCTTGATGCTTGCAGGCCGAGTGGGTTCTGGAATTGCCGCAGAAATAGGCTCGATGAATGTCACTCAACAGATCGATGCGATACGCGCGCTAGGTACCGATCCAATTAAAAGAATTGTGATTCCTCGAATCTTAGCCATGTTGCTAATGGCACCCTTGCTTACTGCAATGGCAGATCTCTTAGGCATTGTGGGCGGAATGGTGATTTCGAGTACGGAACTCTACATCCACCCGGATTATTACTTTCACCAGGCGCTTATTAGTCTACGCTCCTCAGATTTTCTTGTGGGAATAGTAAAAACGATTTTCTTTGGTTTCTTTATAGCCGTAACAGGTTGCTATTACGGATTAAGAACAAGTGGCGGGACTCAAGGTGTAGGCCATTCGACGACCAAAGCGGTCGTCACTTCAAGTGTTCTGATTGTTATTTTTGACTTTGTTTTGACCAAACTATTTTGGATTTGGGAAAAGGGAATTCAATGAGAGAGCCTATCATTAAATTCGAAGGGATCTGTAAAAGCTACGGCAAGAAAGTTGTGCATTCAGGAATTGAACTCGAAGTGTACCCTGGAGAAGTTTTGACTCTGATGGGGGGAAGCGGTTCGGGAAAGAGCGTTCTACTTCGTTCTATCATTGGACTAGAGAAACCGGATAAAGGTAAAATTTTATTTAACGGTACGGATATCGTAAAATTGAATGAAGAAGAGCTCGTTCCTATCAGAAAAAAGATCGCGTATGTATTTCAATACGGAGCACTTTTTGACAGTATCACTGTACATGAAAACCTTGCGTACCCGTTAAGAGAACATACTGATCTTTCAGAAAAAGAAATTCATGAAAAAGTAATGCTCACTTTAAGCAAGCTGGGGCTTGAGGGAAGCGAATATCTTTTACCTTCGAGTTTAAGCGGCGGGATGCAACGCAGAGTGGGTGTTGCCAGAAGTATTATCATGGATCCGGAAGTGATTCTCTATGATGAACCCACAACGGGACTCGATCCCTACAACACTTCTCAAATTGTAAAAATTATTCGCCAGCTGAAATCTCAAGGCGCAACTTCCATTTTAGTGACACACGATATGCCGACAATTTTTAAAGTCAGCGACAGAGTCGCCTTTTTAAAAAATGGCAAAATAGCCGCTATCGATGACGCAAGTAAAATGCAAAATAGCGAGAACAAAGAAGTATCCAATTTTATTCACGGAGAGGCCTGGTAATTATGGACAAGAAACTGGCAAACAATCTGGTGGTGGGCGCATTCGTCACAGTCGGATTCGCAGTCTTTATCTTCATTGTATTTAGCATCGGAGATGGCAAAGGCATATTCAGCAGCCAAATGACTTTTTACGGCAGATTTCACGAAGTAAAAGGATTGCACCAGGGCTCTGAAGTATCGCTGAATGGTTTAAGAGTGGGGGTTGTAAAGCAAATCAACGTAGATAAAGACACTCGCGAGCTTGTGGTAACGATGTCGGTAGATAAATCCAACGCCAATCAAATCAAGCAAGACACCTTGGCAGTAGTGCGCACGCAAGGGGTATTGGGAGATAAATATATCGAGCTATCCATAGGTAGCGTGGGCGAGCCACTAAAAGACGGCGTATTTATTCCAACCGATTCCGCTCCTGATTTATTTTCTAAAGGTGGAAACTTTGTAGATGAACTCTCCCAGCAATTTGCAAAAGATGGGAATGTAGACAAACTGCTTTCTGGCTTAAACCAAACTTCCCAGAATCTTGCCGCTTTGACTGCCAGCTTACAAAAAGGAAAAAGCGCTGAGAAACTTAGCCAGTCGATGGAACATCTGGAAAGTATTTTGGCAAAGGTAGATAACGGGGAAGGCACTTTAGGTGCACTGGTAAACGATCCCAGCGTCTATGAAGACTTAAAATCGATGATGGGTGGTGCTAAACGCAGCAGTATTCTCAAATACTTCATGCGTTCCTTCATCGATACAGGCAAAGATGGCAAAAAAGATAAAGACAAAGAAAAAGAGTAACCGCCTAGCTTAAGCAGCCAATCTGATTCCCTTTCTCTTCAATTTCTCCACAAGCGTTGTTCTATTCAAATTCAACAAGGATGCGGCTTTATTGCGGTTGCCATCCGTTTTCTGTAAAGCCTGAATGATCAATTCGTTTTCGAATTCATCTACCGCATTGTTGAAATCCAAACCTTCGTCTGGAAGCTCCACATTTGCGACATACCGATCCATTCTGACGTTTTTAAAGTAATGCACGGGCAAGTCTTTCAATTCGATTGCACCGACGCTTCTCTTCAGTACAATGACTCGTTCGATGAGGTTTTCTAACTCTCTTACGTTACCCGGCCATTGGTATTCCATTAAGGTTCTCATGGCGTCCTGGGATATTCCTTCACAGACCTTGTTATGTTCTTTGCTGAACTTATCCATGAATGATTTCACAAGAAGCGGAATATCCGATTTTCTATTTCTCAAAGGCGGAATATAAATGGGAATTACATTCAGTCGGTAGAACAGATCTTCACGGAATTTTTTGTCTTCGACAGCGATTTCCAAGTCTTTGTTTGTCGCTGCAATAATGCGAGCTTCGAGATTGAGACTGACAGCACTGCCAACGGGCTCAAATGTTTTGTTTTGTATGGCGCGTAGTAATTTAGCCTGCAAATCAAGAGGAAGATCCGTTATTTCATCCAGAAACAACGTTCCACTTCCTGCCATCTGAAATCGTCCCATTCTATTATGAGTTGCGCCTGTAAAAGCGCCCTTCATATGACCGAATAGTTCACTTTCAATCAAACTTCCGGGAATGGCGCCGCAATTGATTGCCACCATTTGCGATCTACCACGAGGGCTTAGCTTGTGGATTGCAGAAGCAACAACTTCTTTCCCTGTTCCGCTTTCACCCGTAATGAGTACGGTAGAATCCGTATCTTTAATGCTATTGATAGTTTGAAAAATATCGATGATTTTGGGATGTCTTCCAATAAATTCCTGAAACGGAAAGGTAAAATCGATGGTTTCCGTATCATCCACGATTTTAGAAAGAGTTTCTTTTACAGCTGATTGAAGTTTCGTTAGCTCACTCTGTCTATTCCAATAGTGAGAACCGCCTTCGCGCATTGTCTTCACGATGAAATCAGAATCGGTTTTATTGCTGCTGATAATAATTCCCGCTTCGATACGCGTATTTCTCAACGTGGGAATTATTTTCAAATCGTCTTCTGTATCGCAGCGCCAAACACAAACATGAAATAACTGTTTTGCGTATAACGATAAGGCGTTATTAAGGTCCCACTCGTGTATGACCCACAGATTGTTTTGTTCCAGTAATTCTTTGCATCTGGTACCTAATTCAACGTCAGGTTCATAAATAAGAACGCGATTCATTCGGCTCCTTAAACACAAACTCACAATACAGTAAGGAATAACTTACTCTTTGTGGCTTTTTTCTATTCTACTTTTTTTATGGAATTAATTTTTTACAGAAGGATATTACTCTTTAATTGTATGATTGTTCCTAAATCTTGTCAATGTATTGACAGAAAGATCGGCAAGAATTTCCCTCTCGTGCGGGAAAAAAATGCCAGGTGTGCTTGGGAATATTTTAAGTACTTGATTGCTCATTGCGTAGAGTACTTGTGTGAGAAAAAAATTGTATAGGGTATTGATTATTGCAAACCTTTCAGGAAGAGGAGTGCGGGTCCTGTCACCTGCGTGGTAACCAGATGCTCCCCTTGGACTGGATCTTCGCTGTGAGATCTTTCTGCAAGTTTCGTTTTCATTGCTAGTTTGCTTATCACTACCCGGGGCCACTGGTTTTAACGAAGGCGCCACCCACACTCCTCTTCCTGAAAGGATCTCACTTACAAATTTTATAAATCAGTTTAATAGAACCACTCTGCTACATTCCGCTGACTTTATAGAACTGTTTTTTTTCCGTTAGAACTATGGATTGAAAAAAACGGGGAACGGGTGGCGCCTGTGGATGGGGTGATGGCGCGCCAAGAGCGACAGCATCCCATTCGCAGGTGACAGGACCCGTGTTCATCTTAAAATCTCATCCTTAAAAATTATTTTTAGGCGACTTGGTGAAGAGTTTTCGGCTGGGCAATTTCAAATATTTTCTTAGCTACGAACAGCTCAAAGAGGACAGGATCAATCTTACCTTTTTCTACTTCTTTAAAAAGAATCTCAATCGCACGTTCAGTAGGTACAGCTTCTTTGTACCAACGATCAGATGCCGTTAAAGCATCAAATATATCTGCAATAGTCATGATCTTAGACTGCAAAGGAATTTCATGCGCAACTAAACCGCGTGGATACCCGGTGCCATCCAACTTCTCATGATGGCAGTAAGCAATTTCAGTCAGGTGTTTAAAATCCTTAGTCCAAGGAATCATTTTTAAGAATTGATACGTATGTCGAACATGTGATTCGATTTCCACACGTTCATTCTCAGTCAACGAGCCCTTAGTTACAGATAGAGCTTTAAATTCCTCTTCTGTAAGAAGAGCGATATTAGATCCATCAGGCAGCAGCAATTGCTCAGATCTTATCTTATCCAGAACCTGAATATTTTCATTCATGAGGATAGTTGGTTCATTTGCCTGCAAGATAATATCTTTATATCCTTCAATCTGAGCAACTCTATTTAAGTAGTCTTTTTCTAAATCCAAATCATTTCCCGATTGTCTCAATCTTTTTTCGAGATAATTGATTTTCGCAGCCGCTTTACAAATTTTAATACGCTCTTGAATTCCTTCGAGCTGGTGGGCGTAGAGTTTTTTTGCTTTCACGAGAACTTCTTCACGTACACCGATTTTTCCGAAATCATGCAACATCGCTGCGTATTCGAGCTCTCGAACTTCTTCTTCTTTAAATTTTACAGAGCGGTAAATGCCGATATCCACTTCTGTGGTTGCGCGTGCTAGAGCTACAGACATTTTAGCGACACGTTCTGAGTGACCACCCGTGCTGGGATCTCTGGATTCGATGGCCGTAATGGAAGCTCTCACAAAACCTTCGAACAGTCTTTGGATGTCCGCATACAAATCCACATTTTCCAAACAGATGGCAGCTTGTGTTCCGAAAGACATCAAAATACTTTCGTCTTCTCCCTCGAATGGGCATATTCCATTTCCAGAAACATCTCGTTCGTCTTTTTTATTTACAAGTTGCAACACGCCGATTACTTCGTGTCTGCTATTTTTTAAGGGAACCGTAACCATGCAAACAGCTGTGCCGTTGTAATCATAATCATACTGACGGTGCATTTGTGGGATGGAACCTGCCCGCATATTGCTGATGTCGGAAATATTATGGATTTTTCCTGTCAACGCGACATAACCACATACACTGTTTTCTACAACTCTTAACGTTGTGTTTTGAAAGACAGGTTCTTTAGTTTGTTCTGCTGTGATTTTCAGGCGGAAATACATTTCGCCATCTGTTTCCTGCACCATGAAAAGCGCACCGGATTTCGCATTGGTGACTTCCATCGTTTTCGTTAAAATTTTTCCGAGTAGTTTTTCTGAGTTTCTTTCGGCAGAGAGATCGATAAATATTTCGTTCATTCTCTCCAGTGTGCGTTGTCCGATTTTTTGCATTCCTTTTGATTCAGAAAGTGAAAGAAATCGCACGGCACGTAGAAGGGATATCTGAATATTTTTTCTGGCTTCTTTATCCCCTACTGCATCGAGAAGCTCGGCGGGGCCGCCTTCTTTTTCCATGAATTTAGTAGGATCTTTTGCGACGACAAGAAGGCCGTAGGCAACAGAGTTTTCCCGCTGCATTCTTAAGTTAAGTAGTACGCGGGTTTTTTCGTAATCCAGTTCGGATACGATTACGACGATTCTTTGTGCGTTTTTGTATGCGCGATCTACGCAAGCAAGGAGTTGATCGTGAGATTGAATGACAGCTGTATTCCAGTCGTGCGAGATTTCGACTTTTTTCAAGTCTGGTGTCTGTTTAAAGACCACTAATGTATGTCTGGAATGTACGTCGTGTGACAAGGACATGGGCCGTATTACCTCTAAGGCTTATCGGCATATTTACTAGAATAAAAAATGATTGTTTTTTCACAATGGAGTATCGCGTTATACTGCTGCGCGTAATTAGTGTATGAGCGAGAAACACGGGTCCTGTCACACGCATTTCTAGTGCTGTCGCTCTTGGCGCGCCATCACTAGAAATGCATGTGCCACCCGTTTTTGCTATTCGGAACTCCTATTATCAAAGCAATTTACAGAATCTATGCTTGTGTAGAAAGCACCCTAGTAGGACGCTCTGGCCACGATAGAATGTTTTGTCGTAGGTTGTGCCCCAAGAGCGGAAAATGGATGAGATAAACGAGAGGGCAAAATAAAAAAGGCGATCTGGTTTCCCAGATCGCCTTCTTATTAAACGATTACTAAATTAGAACTTGTACACAGCGGAAAGAACACCACCATGAGAAGAAGTGCTTGTGGCAGCTTCTGTCCATGTTGTTCCTGTGCCACCATTTGCTTTGGAAGATGCAAATACGTAGTTCATACGTACTTTAAGATCATCCGTAAGTGCACATGTGGAACCGGCAGTTACTTGGAACTGGCTGTAGTTTGCGCCAGTTGTAGTTGTTGCCATGTATCCAAGCGCTTTGCTGGCGTATTCAGGGCGTAATCCAACTCCCCAAGTTTTGTTAACTGCGTACCAAACGTTTGCAGCTACAGCAAAACCGCTATCGATACCTGCTGCAGCAGCTTTTGTGGAAATCACATCAAGTGCTAAAGACAGATCGTTCATCTTTGTTCCTAAGTTTACATCGATGAGAGAACCTGTGTTGTCACCACCAGCTGGCTTGTGCATGTAGTAACCTGCACCAACCCAGAAGGATTCGTGTGTGTATTTTGCTAATACGCCGTATTCGTAATTGTCTGCATAAGAACCAGCGCCTTCAGCAGTTTCACGAGTTGCAGCACCAGCACTATTAGATACGAGCGCTTTAACAGCGAAGCCACTGTTTGCATAATTCAACATCAACCCTTGGTGGATGTGTGGAACGTATGCATACAATCCAGATTGGAATGCATATGCCAAATCAACAGAGTCATTTGATTCATTAGCAAATGGACTGTCGAAACGACCTAGTGTCCAATCCATGCCAAAATCGTAACCGAAATTGACATAGGCTTGAGCTTTAGCAGCAGCAGCTAGACCTAAAGATGTAGCTCCTAATGTGTTCATTTTGAATGGAAGATCTACCATGACCTTACCTTTGCCCAATTCCTTGGACAAATAAACAGCACCATCAGCTACTCCAAAACCAATCGTATTGGATGCAGTTGTTCCAGCAGTAGCATTTGTACCGCCAGAGATTTGAGCATCAACGAATCCGCCGACACCCGCCATTGTATTTGTTTGAGCAGCGCAAAAAGCGATTGCCGCCACAAACAAGCCTACACTTTTCAGTAACCCACTTGGATTATTGTTTTTCATGTTTCCTCACTTACGTTAATTCACCTACGATACATCTAGTGTAGGTGACGGTTTGTTAATGTTTACTCAACTACTTTTTAAAACTAAGAACGAATTAATAAAAGATTACCGAACTTATGGCGGAATGTTAAGTATTTAATTCATTAGAGTAATCCACACCGCATCATAGGATCTGAAAAATGGTGCACTCATCCAATCATTTTTCTGCGACGCGCATTTTAATTTTGAAACTGTGCAACATTAAACTTGATGTCACTTTTTTTTCTGGTAGCCCTTATATAAATGTTGGGTTGCATTAGGAGATGAAATGAAAGTCCATACAAAATTACTAATCGCATTAACTCTGGGAGCCGCTCTGGGAACGGTTTTTCACCCGCACGCAGATTTGATATGGCTAGTCGATTTTAATACGCACATGCTGCAACCCATCGGACAGATCTTTTTACGAATGATCTTTATGATGGTGGTGCCGCTAGTATTTTCTGCACTTGTTTTAGGCGTATATGAGCTCGGCAAAGGGAGGGGTTTAGGTAAGGTAGCGGGCAAGACATTATTTTATACAATTTTAGCAAGTAGCGCGTCTGTCATCATCGGAATCACATTAGTAAACGTTTTAAAACCAGGTGTCGGCTTTCAAATAGATCGCAATATTATTACCGAACAAACAAAAGCTTTGGAAAAAGTTCAAGGCAATGCTTCTCAAGCAAAGCCTGCTTCTCAGTCTATTGTAGAACTGATAACAAAAAATCCATTAGACAGCGCACTTCGCGCTCTCGACGGTGAAATGCTCGCGTTCATGTTCTTTGCATTGCTGTTTGGAATAGGGCTCGTCTACGCTTCCGAGGAACACGACGAGAATGCTTTGATAAAAGTTCTCGAGCAAATTCTTGCAGCCTCGATGAAAGTAGTTGAAATAGCCATGAAGCTTGCCCCTTTTGCCGTATTTGTCATCGTATTCAATACTGCTTTTAAATTCGGTTACACGATATTCGCATCTCTTATCTTTTATGTAGCAGTGGTGGTAGTAGGGTTACTCATCCAGCAATTTGTTGTGTACTCGTTTCTTTTAAAAGCATTTACTAACTACGCGCCCATGCAGTTTTTTCGAAGTTGTAAGGAAGTTTACCTCTACGCCTTTTCTACAGCTTCTTCCAACGCCACTTTGCCTCGCTCATTAGAATGCGCAGAAAAAGAATTGAAACTGCCGCCTAAAGTGTCGCGCTTTGTTTTAACAGTCGGAGCAACGGCAAATCAAAACGGTACGGCGCTTTTTGAAGGCATTACTGTTTTGTTCCTCGCGCAAGTTTATGGTGTGCAACTGGGACTCGGCCAGCAAGTACAAGTTGTATTAATGTCTATTTTAGCAGGCGTGGGAACTGCAGGCGTACCTGGAGGCTCACTGCCTTTGATTATGATCTTAATGCAATCGGTTGGCGTGCCAGCTGAAGGGATGGGATTGATTCTCGGTGTAGATAGGTTTTTAGATATGTGTAGAACGACATTGAATGTCAGTGGCGATTTGGTAATCGCGGCTCTTGTCTCACACGAAAAGAAAAGTTAGTTACTTACGGTTTTTAAAACACGCTCTAAAAGTGGCCAATCGGATTCAGGATCATAGAAAGCCTGTCCCCAATCCGTGCGATCTTCTTCAATTTCCAAGTGTGGTCCAGACAAATACACTTTGCCCTTGCCATATTGAAATAAAACCATCGAGGGATCACCTACGACCTGAAATCTTGCCAGTACTTCCAATTTCTTATCGGTACTTTCCTTTTCGCTGTACTTAAATGAAGGTCCACCAAACATCACAATACGATTCATCGATTGAAAGCCGGCATTCAATGACACCGGCATCAACGGAATGTCCATCATCCCTTCTATAAAGGGTGTCGTGTGAAGAGAAGTTCCGTCATAGGCGGTTCCCTCTAGCAATCCAATTCCGTACGAGCCAGTCGTCTGCCCACCTTCTCGGTTAGACGTCGCGTAAAAAGCCCCTGCACAAATACCGATATACCCGCCCCCGCTTCTTACAAAATTCTTGATGTTGGCAGCGCCTTGATCGCCAAGCTCCGCCAAATACTCCCACGACTGACCACCCGGCATGATAAGTGTATTTGGCAAATTGCTTTGGAGTTTACCGTCGATTAAATCTTTTGCATAAACAGTTTTGTAGGAGACATTGTGTTCGCTTAAGAACATTTTCAGGTGTTCGTAGCCTGTATCCCATACGCCTTTTCCATTATAGAGAAATACTTGTGGAGTACTTGCATCCAGTAACAGCTCCTGGGGGAGCGTATTCCCTCTAAAGGGGTGAGACTTGTAGAACTCGCCTTCGGAATAAGCAATAACCATCACAGGGAGTAGAAAAACCAAGAATAGTTTTTTCATATAAATTAATCATACAACCAATCTCCATTAGCAGTAAGAGTCACGCCACAGAAGTTGCAACAAATGTTAAGGTGTCTATTCCTTAAAGAGCTTTGGTGTAACCGCCGTCAGCGAGCACGTCTGTGCCTGTGATGTAGGAATTTGCTTGGGAGCAGAGAAAAACAGCAACGCGTGCAATTTCTTCCGGCTCAGCAATTCGGCCAAGCGCTGTTTCAGCTGCCATGGAGTTAAAAAAAGCCGGGCTTTTCTTTTTTAGCTCTGATAACCGTGTCGTATTCGTTGGACCGGGCAATAAATTGTTTACGAGAATCCCGTCACGTCCGATGTCTTTAGCAAGTACTTTGGCATATGCAGATAGCCCCGCACGAAAAGTGGCGCTTACGGGAAGTTTGGGAATAATTTCTCGCGCGGCAGTTGAGGTAACAGTCAGAATGCGACCCCATTTCTTCTTTTTCATCCCGGGAAGAACTGCTTTAGTCGTTAAAAGTACCGAACGAAGCAAACTTTGGTATCCCCTATCCCAATCTTCCATCGAAATATCAGGAGTGAGACCACTGGCAGGGCCGCCCACATTATTAATCAAGATATCAATACCCGTTTGTTTAAGAGTTTCACTTAAGGTCTTCTGAATTTTTTTACTATCGAGTAAATCAATCTGCTTTCCCATCACTTTGGAAGTGGGATTAATCCGCTTCAAATACTTTACAGCCTTATCGACATGATTAAAGTCACGGCTGGCAATAATGACGTCAGCCCCTTCTTTCACAAGTTCTTCGGCAATCGCAAAACCAATCCCAGAAGTTCCCCCCAGTACAAACGCCACTTTTCCTTTAAGTCCTAGTTCCATCATCCACTCCTCAAATAACCCAATACTTAGATTGTCGGTAATTAATTAGCATATTGTGGAAGAGGGGGTAACGCGACTTCGGGGTTGGAGCGCTTACCCCCTCTTCCACAATATGCTAATTAATTACCCTCCTCTAAGTCTCTCAATTTTTTGTTTCCAGCGGGTTTCTACCATTTTACGAATGCCGGAATTTTCTTTTAAATCCAGTGTGGGATCTTTCAAAAGAATTGCTTCCGCTTCACTTCGCGCTAGTTCCAATAAGGATGCATCCCTTAAGATATGCCCTACCCTGAAACCAGGAAGACCGCTTTGTCTTGTACCCAAAAACTCTCCTGGCCCACGGAATTTTAAATCTTCTTCCGCGATCACAAAGCCATCATCCGATGTTTCCATTACTCTTAAACGAGGTAAAACGAATTTATCCACCACAAGTAAACACGTACTTTGCTTGTCTCCACGACCCACCCGTCCTCTTAACTGGTGCAACTGCGATAACCCCAGACGTTCAGGGTGTTCAATCACCATTAACGTCGAATTGGGAACATCGATCCCTACTTCAATTACCGTAGTAGAAACTAAAATATCAAATTCGCGGTTCTTAAATGCCTTTAAGATGTCTTCTTTTTCCTGTCCCTTCATCCTACCGTGCAACAAAGCAAGTTTCAGCGTAGGAAATATTTCTTTTCGAAGCTTCTCGTACATCTCAGTCGCTGATTTTAATTCCAATTTTTCAGACGCCTCAATCAAAGGATAAATTATATAAACCTGTTCGCCCCTTGCGACAGTCTCGTTGATCTTTTGATAAACGCGTGGCAAGTCCCGATCTTTTAAAATCGTCGTATTCACTTTTTTGCGGTTTTGCGGTTTTTCCCGGATGATACTTAAGTCCAAATCTCCATAGAGTGTCAGCGCAAGAGTTCTCGGTATCGGAGTGGCCGTCATCATTAAAAGATGCGCATTTTCTTTCTCGCTCTTTTTAAGTAAATCCGCGCGTTGCTCTACCCCAAAGCGGTGCTGTTCATCCACAATCACAAGACCCAATTTTTTAAACTTTACGTTTTCTTGAAAGAGAGCATGCGTTCCAATCACCAAACTCACTTCGCCTGAGTGAATCGTCTTGTGAAGCTCTTTGTCCTTAGCCGTACTATGCGTAAGAAGTGCAACTTTTAAGTCAGGCAATAACGCCGCAGCACTTTTTGCGTGCTGAATGGCGAGTAATTCCGTGGGTGCCATGATCGCAGTTTGGTAACCAGAACTTGCTGTGACAGAGACAGCTGCAAACGCCACGGCTGTTTTTCCAGATCCCACATCCCCTTGCACAAGTCTTGTCATCATGAGCGGACGAGCAATATCGTGATTCACCTGCTCGATTACCTTTTTCTGATCTCCTGTAAGAGAAAAAGGAAGGCCTGCAATATACTTTTCCAAAGCACCGTTTTTATTTACTAACGCAGGCGCCGTTTTCTTTTGCGTTTCTCTTTTTCTTAAGCCTAAGCCAAGTTGCAATACGAAGAACTCTTCAAAGATGATTCTTTTCAGGGCATCTAACGGAAGCCCTTCTTCCGGCAATGTTTTTGGAAAATGGAGATCCACAAAACTTTGTCTGAGTGTGGGAAGTTCCAGACGTGCACGCATTTCTTCCGGTAAGACGTCATGCAATTCTTTTACGGAAGTACGGACAACTTCCCCCATGATTTTGCGAATTGTTTTCTGGTGCAAGCCTTCGGTCTCGCTATAAACAGGAACAATGCGCCCAAAATTAATCGAAGCCTTTGGTTTTCCGTCTACAAACTCTTCAATTTTTTCGTAATCTGGATGGGTGATCTGCGAAAGCCCGCGGTACAACTTCACTTCTCCATTCACGAGAAAGGAAGTTCCCACTTTGAACTCTTCTTTCAGACTAGGATACGCTCTAAACCAGGTAAGAACGGTACGTCCTGTCGCATCAGCTAGCGTTACTTCAAAACGTTTCTGGTAACGCGTAAATCCCACTTCTTTTGCGCTGACAACTTTTCCAGAAATTGTGGCTGTAGTATTGGGCTGAAGCGAAGCGATAGGGATAATGCGCCTTCTGTCTTCATAAAGACGCGGCACAAAATAAAGTGCATCCTCAAGCGTGTCGATTCCCTTTTTGTGCAGCACTTGAGCAAGCTTTGGGCCCACTCCTTTAATGTATGTAATCGAGTTACCGAGGACGTCACTCATAAGTAGTTGCAGACTAAATCTTAAGTTCCCATTACACAAGCCCGGTTTGACGAAGTAGACTCGGGCTAAGATAATCTTTTTATGACAAAGACCTGTATCTTACTTCTTGCGGCAATCTTACTTTCTTCTTGCTCTAAAAGCGGCTCCACGATTGACCAATCAGTCGCGGTCACGGCAACCTACAGCTCGATTTCACAAAATATTTTAACTCCTGGTTGTACCGGCTGCCACGGCACCTCAGGTGGGTATAGTTTTGAGAGTTACGCCGGCACCATGCAGGCAGTGGTCAGTGGAAGTGCCGCAACAAGTCCCCTCTATACTGCAATCAATTCTGGTAGAATGCCCAAAGATGGAACTGTGCCATCAGTCGCTCAACTTGCAGCCATCGCAAGTTGGATCAACGCCGGCGCACCTAATAATTAAGGATGCATCATGATTAAGAAAAATTTTAGTCTTCTTCTTCAACTCATCACCTGCAGCCTTTTAATGTTTGTTACTCTTTATACTCCAAGAAGTTACGCAGATGAGACCTGTCCTGAACTGTTAAAAATACTAGCCGCTGTGGATGCAGATCTTAAAGCTGCCAGGGTAAGTGATGGAGTACGCGAATACATTCTTGATACAATAAAAACATCCAGAGAAAAGGAACTCAGAGAGGAGAAAGAACGTAAAGAAAGAGAAGTTAAAGAAGCGGAAGAACGCAAAGCCGCAGAAGAAGCAAAAGCCATCGAGGAAGCTGAAGCAAAAAGCCCCGAATTGAGAAAAACTGCCCGGGCCTATTTTAAATCACCCGATTTACGTTACCCTCCTTCCAGAGAGGGCAGAGAAAAAATATTAGATTTCCTAGAGCAACGAGTATTTTCCGATCCGGAGTTTCATAAAGATCCGGAGCTGTATATGAACCGCGCGCGTCGCGATCGCGGGAATACGCAAGAAAGCAGATTTCCGAGCGATCAGGCCTTTGATTTCCTGAAGCATTTAGAACAAACGAACCAACTTAAACCTTTTGCCGAGAAAGCAAAGCAGAACTATCCCCAAATTCCTGAAGGAAAAACAGCTTTCTCGAGTGAGTGGAAAAAATAATTATTCGTACTTAACAGATAAGATTTCGTATTCCACTTCGCCTTTGGGAATTCGAATCGTCACGACATCGCCTTCTTTTTTACCGACAAGCTGACGCGCAACCGGGCTATCAATAGAGAGTAAACCCAATTTAATATTGGCTTCGTCTGTACCTACGATGGAATAATTTTTCTTTTCGCCCGTTTCGGTATCTGCTAATTCAACTGTCGCACCAAATACAACTTTATCCGTGGTAACAGTAGAAAGATCAATCACCTGCGCGCGCGCAAGTTTATCATCGATTTCTTTAATGCGGCCTTCACAGAATGCCTGTTTTTCTTTTGCGGCATCGTATTCAGCATTTTCAGATAAATCCCCGTGAGAACGGGCAACGGCAATCTCTTCTATAATTTGAGGGCGCACTACTGTTTTCAAATGCTTGATTTCTTCTTCAAGCTTCAGCTTCCCCTTCAGCGTCATCGGAACTTGACTCATCTATCTCTCCTGCAAGCAGTGTGTTTCTAGCGGCACCTTTTTTAGCTCTTTAATTGCCAGAGCCCCGGCCCTTGCGGAAGCGACAGTTGTAAAATAACAAATGTTTTTCATCAGAGTCGTGCGCCGCAAATCATACGCGGCTCCCACTTCGTGAATTCCTAAGGCCGAAGTGTTTATAACTAGCTGAATTTCACCATTTTTCAAGAGATCAACGCAATGCGGACGACCTTCGTTTACCTTATTGGCCAATGCGACCTTAAGTCCTTGTTTTTCCAAGTATTGTGCAGTTCCACGGGTCGCGCATAAATCAAAGCCAAGCTCCGATAATTCACGTGCAACAGGCAAAATACCCTCTTTATCCACGTCTCTCACACTCAAAAAAGCCGTCCCAGAGAGGGGTATTTTAAAGCCTGAAGCGATAATGGATTTCCCAAAAGCCTCAGCGAAAGTCTTTCCTACCCCCATTACTTCACCAGTCGAACGCATTTCAGGGCCTAAAATAATGTCTGTGCCGGGGAATCGATTGAAGGGAAATACTGCTTCTTTTACGTAAAATAGATCAGAGCACGGTTTTAAATCGCCAAAACTTTTTAGTTTTCTACCAAGCATTACTTTCATCGCGATTTTAGCGTACGGAATTCCATTGGCTTTGCTGACAAAAGGAACCGTGCGCGAAGCACGCGGGTTCACTTCAATCACGTAAACTTTTCCGTCTTCAATCGCCCACTGAATATTCAACAAACCTTTTACGTTCAATGCGAGCGCAAGTTTTGCAGTTTGCGTTTTTAATTCATCCTGAATTTCTTTGGACAAAGTCATCGGGGGAACAGAACAACCGGAATCGCCTGAATGTACGCCGGCTTCTTGCACCTGTTCCATGATTCCACAAATATGCACGTCTTCACCATCGCAAATAGCGTCGACATCCACTTCAATTGCATTTCTTAAATACCTGTCGATGAGAAGAGGCGACTCAGGAGAAATTTCAATTCCCTTCATCATCCACTTTTGAAAATCACGTGAGTTGTAAATGATTTCCATCCCACGTCCACCCAACACAAAGGAAGGGCGAACAAGAAGTGGAAAACCCAATTGCTCGGCAGCTTCTAGCGCTTGCACGGGTTGATTTACCGTCACGCTTTCGGGCTGGCGTACGGAAAGCTCATAACAAAGAGCACGGAACTTATCGCGATCTTCTGCTACTTCGATTGCTTTTGCGTCCATGCCGATGATTGGCGCATTGTATTTGGCGAGTTGCCTGCTCAAATTAAGAGGAGTCTGTCCACCAAAATGGACTACTAGGCCCATCGGTTTTTCTTTATCAATCAGATTTAAAATATCTTCTAGAAAAAGCGGTTCGAAATACAGTTTGTCGCTGATATCGTAATCGGTACTCACTGTCTCAGGATTGCAATTCACCATGATGCACTCGTAGCCTTCTTCACGAAGCGCAAAAGCTGCCTGAACGCAACAGTAGTCAAATTCAATTCCTTGTCCGATTCGGTTCGGGCCACCGCCCAAAATCATGACTTTCTTTTTACCTGTATCCGGGACGAGATCGCTTGTCTTTTCGTAAGTGGAATAAAAATACGGTGTTTCCGACTGAAATTCGGCAGCACATGTATCAATCATTTTGTAGGCCGGTGCCAGATGCAGTTGGTGTCTTTTAGCTCTTACCTGATCTTCCGAAGATTTTAAAAAGTGTGCAATAGCTGCGTCTGAAAAACCCTGACGCTTCCAGGAATACATTTTTTCTTGCGGAACAGTATTTAATTTTCCTGCCCAGTGAGCGATATCTTTTTCTTCGGCTACAATTTCGGAAATTTGTCTTAAAAACCACGGATCGATTTTTGTAATTGTATATACGTCTTCTACGCTGACACCTTCACGAAAAGCTTGTGCTACCCAAAGCAAACGGTCTGGCTTTGCTTCCTTGATATAACTTTTGATTCCATCCGCCCAGGTTTGGCCAGAACGTAATTTCCTTCGTTCTTGTACAGGATTCAAGCCCCACAATTTAATTTCAAGCGACCGCAGTGCTTTTTGAAAGGACTCTTTAAAAGTTCTCCCAAACGCCATTGCCTCACCGACAGATTTCATCGAGGGAGAAAGTCTGTTGTCACTCCTAGGAAACTTTTCAAATGCGAAGCGAGGCATTTTTGTGACCACGTAATCGATGCTGGGTTCGAAACACGAAGGCGTTTTCTTGGTGATGTCATTGGGTATTTCATCGAGCGTGTAACCGACAGCAAGTTTTGCCGCAATTTTAGCGATGGGAAACCCAGTGGCCTTGGAAGCAAGTGCGGAACTTCTCGACACGCGTGGGTTCATCTCGATAGCAA
Source organism: uncultured Pseudobdellovibrionaceae bacterium (assembly GCA_964396165.1). Taxonomy (GTDB): domain Bacteria; phylum Bdellovibrionota; class FAC87; order UBA2466; family UBA2466; genus CALCZU01. The sequence continues at coordinate 52,942 of CAYNEF010000009.1, read as the reverse complement.
CCTGGCGTCCTGTGTTTGGACAAACCGCAAACTGGATATTACAGCCCCCAGTATCTACGCCCACTTCGCGAATGATACGAATCGAAGCATCACGCATCACTTGGTATTCTTTATCTGTGAGTGTCTGTTGAGGCGCAACGGTAATACTGTCGCCAGTATGTACGCCCATGGGATCAATATTTTCGATCGAGCAAATAATAACGACATTGTCTTTTGTGTCGCGGATGACTTCGAGTTCATACTCTTTCCATCCCAAAACAGATTCTTCAATTAAAACTTCGCTGACAGGACTTGCTTCAATCCCCTTCGCACATTCAATTTTGAATTCTTCAATATTGTACGCCATGCCGGCGCCAGTGCCCCCGAGTGTAAACGAGGGACGAATAATCACAGGAAAACCAATTTCTTCGACGACTTTTTCAGCTTCCTGCATGTTCTTTGCAAAGCCACCCTTAGGGTAGCCGACATTCACACGATCAAGAACGCCTTTGAAAAGTTCACGGCTTTCTGCCAAACGAATCGCAGTTTCTTTGGCACCAATCAATTCCACATTGTATTTTTTTAAAATTCCTTTTTCTGAAAGGCCGATCGCCACGTTCAAAGCAGTTTGTCCTCCCATGGTAGGAAGAATGGCATCGGGTCTTTCTTTTTTTATAATGTCTTCTACATAATCGAGACTTAAAGGCTCGATGTATGTTCGATCTGCAAACTCAGGGTCTGTCATGATTGTCGCGGGATTCGAGTTTACTAGAGTAACCGTGTAACCTTCTTCGCGAAGCGCTTTGCAAGCTTGTGTGCCGGAGTAATCAAATTCGCAAGCTTGGCCAATCACTATCGGACCAGATCCGATAAGCATTATCTTTTTTAAGTCCGTCCTTTTTGGCATCTAAACCCCTACTATCAAATTCTGCTGTTATCGTCGTAAATCTTTTGTATCGGCATGTGATCGTAGATTCTATGTTTCAGATACATGCCGACAAGAAGCCATAACCACGTCTGGTACGTGTCATAGTCTTTGTCTTTCTTAAACTGTTTCACCTTCTTCAAAATATATTCATGTACTTCAGTAGGATGAAAAGAAGGTTTTCTCGCAAAACTGAAAACAGTATTGTCTTTGCCATCGGTTTTTAATTTTCCTACCAAGCGGCCTTCAATGATATCGCCTTTGGAAATACCGATGAAATCAGACGTGCTTTTCTTAGGAACATTCACGACTTTCCCAGAGAATAATTCTTTTAAACGGATGGAGTCATCCCCGATTTTAGTGACGGAATAAAGACCACGCTGATTGTCTGTCTTTACGCTATCCCAAAGACCTGCAACCGAGTCTTCCATTTTCTTCATATCGTCCGGAAGTTTTCTTTCGAAAACGCACCAGTCATAGAAAAAATCCCACAAATCTTCCACTAAATCTTCGCGATCAGGTTGCGTCAGCGTAATGCGCAAACGCGCATGAAAGTCCTTGCGCAAATCTGCAAGATCTTCTTTTTTTACCGACTGCAAGATAGACGAAACAATCGATTCAAAATCCGGATGCATCAACTTTTGACTCTCGGGAGCGTGACTCATTTGATGTAACCTTTCATAAAAATATCAAAGATGACAGAAGCATCGCTTGGGCCTGGTTTAGCTTCTGGGTGAAACTGTACACTGTAAAAACCGTATTTTTTGGAAGTAATTCCTTCGACTGTATTGTCGTTCAAATTGATATGGCTCACTTTCACGTCTTTGTCTTTTAACGTGTCTTCTTGCACGCAAAAACCGTGGTTCTGCGATGTGATCATGATGCGCCCTGTTTCGAGATCTTTTACAGGATGATTGGTACCATGGTGGCCGAATTTTAATTTGTAAGTTTCTGCTCCCAACGCTCTGGAAATAAGCTGGTGTCCCATGCAAATCGCAAGAATGGGAACTTTGCCGATTAACTTTTGAATTTCTTTTACCGTTCCTGGAACTTTTGCCGGATCCCCGGGACCATTGGACAAAAGCACCGCGACAGGTTTTTCTTTCATTACTTCTTCACTAGGAGTGTTGTAAGGGACAACCCAAACCCTTAAGCCTTCTTTAGCTGCGAGTCTTAAAATATTTGTCTTCACTCCAAAGTCGTAGACGACAATAGTTGGTGCATTCTTCGCTACACCTTCGTTAAACTGGTAGGGAGTTTTGCAACTGACCAGACTGACTAAATCCAGCCCTTCCATATCAGGAACTTTTTCCAAAAGTTTTTTTGCATGCGCTTCCAGTTTTCCTTCTGCTTCTTTGGTCGGAAAAATGACGGCTCTTTGCGCGCCCTGATCACGTAAAATTTTTGTTATTTCACGTGTATCCACATCTGAAATTGCAGAGACTCCGGCTTTTATCAGGTATTCATGCAGTGAAGTCTTGGATCTCCAATTGGAAGGCTCAGGACAGTATTCCCTCACGACGACACCGCTCAAATACATTTTGTCAGATTCGACATCTTCAAAATTCATTCCGGTATTTCCGATATGCGGGTAAGTCATCACGACGAACTGGTGAGAATAAGAAGGATCGGTAAACACTTCCTGGTATCCGGATAATCCGGTATTAAAAATCGCTTCTCCGCCTGAAGAAGTTTCTTTTCCAAACCCGCGTCCGGAAAAAAGTGCACCATTTTCTAAAGCCAGTGTCGCGTCGTAGAAGATACTCATGCTTTATCCCCTCGTGCTTTTAAATGCTCACTTGAAAATACCACTTTGCCAGAAACGATCGTGTAGCAAACTTTGCCTGTGACGTCCCACCCGTTAAACGGTGTGTTCTGGCTCTTGGAGCGAAATTTTGTTTTATCAAAAGTGTATTTGTAGTTGGGATCAAAAATCGTAATGTCCGCATCGCTTCCGACTTTCAACGTGCCTTTTTGTACTCCCAACACTTCAGCAGGTTTTACAGTCATTGCTTCAATCATGCGGGACATTGCCATTTTACCGTCGATGACAAGACGGTGATATAGCGGCATTGCTGTTTCAAGTCCAACCATCCCAAATTCTGCCTGATCGTATTCCACTTCTTTTTCCACCACTGAATGTGGGGCATGATCGGAAGCCAGTACATCTATTGTTCCATCCGCGAGAGCTTCTTTTAATGCCTCAACATCTTCGATTTCTCTTAAAGGGGGCGCCACTTTTGTGTTGGTATCATAAGTTCCAATCACATCATCCGTCAAAGTGACGTGATGCGGTGTTGCTTCTGCGGTGACCCGAACTCCTCTACGCTTTGCTTCACGAATCAACCGAACACTTCCTGCCGTACTTGTATGTGCGATATGAAGTTTTGCGCCCGTAAGTTCAGCAAGCAAAATATCACGAGCCACGATAATTTCTTCTGAAGCTTTGGGAATTCCACGAAGACCGAATTTGGCAGAATTAAATCCTTCATTCATCACACCGCGGCCTTTTAAACAGGAGTCTTCGCAATGAGAAATCACGGTCAAATCAAAGCGCTTGGAATAATCCATCGCCTTACGCATGAGATAAGCATTCATCACCGTTTTTCCGTCGTCAGAAATACCTGCAATCCCCGCTTCCCACATGCTCCCGATTTCGGCCAGCTCTTCTCCTACTAGTCCTTTTGTGACTGCGCCGATAGGAAATACATTTACTTCAGATTCCGCCGCTACTTTTTGCATGATGTAGTGAGTGATATAAGCACTGTCATTCACCGGATTTGTATTTGCCATGCACGCGATAGAAGTAAACCCGCCAGCTGCTGCGGCTTGAGTTCCCGTCTTGATTGTTTCTTTGTGTGTGCCGCCCGGCTCTCTTAAATGCGTGTGGATGTCTATCCATCCGGGAGAAACAATCATTCCCTTTGCTTCAATCACTTTTGTGGGAATATCTTTGGAAAGTTGAATCGTAGTTGTGGAAATATTTTCTATCTTTCCGTCGCGTACAAACAAATCGCCCTGAATATCGAGATTCTGACTGGGGTCGATGATTCTTCCGCCTTTAATAATCAGAAGTGGGCTCATTAGATCACCCTCAATGATTCATTACCGGTTAATAAATGTAAAACAGCCATGCGGACAAGCACTCCGTTACCCACCTGATTTAATATCACTGAGTGTTTTCCGTCAGCGACATCTGGCGATAACTCAATGCCTCGGTTAACGGGACCCGGGTGCATGATCAACACATCGGGTTTGCAAAAAGTCAGTACGCGCTGGTTCACGCCGTAGAACTTGGAGTACTCCCCAAGTGAAGGACTTTGACCGGCATTCAACCTTTCGAACTGGATGCGAAGGCAAATGATGACGTCTTGATCTTTCACAGCTTCTTCCAACACAGAAAATACTTTCACACCCAGCTTTTCTGCTTTGGGAGGAATAAGCGTTGGCGGTCCACAGACAGAAACTTCTGCACCCATGGTTTTCAACGCATAGATATCGCTTCTAGCTACACGCGAATGCGCAATGTCGCCTACGATTAAAACTTTCAATCCCGAAAATGTTTTTTTGAACTCGAGAATCGTCATCAAATCGAGTAACGCTTGCGTCGGGTGTTCATGAAATCCGTCGCCTGCATTGATGATGGGCAATTTTAAAATCTGATCTAAATGGTGTGGGGAACCCGCTGAGGAATGTCTTAAGACAATCACATCGGGATTCATGGCTTCGATATTTCGCGCTGTATCTAAAAGAGTTTCGCCTTTTTCCGTCGAAGTACCTTGTTTGGTAAGTACTACTGTGTTTGCACCCAAATGTTTTGCTGCAAGTTCAAACGAGCTGCGCGTGCGCGTACTTGCTTCAAAAAATAAAAGAATCGCAGTTTTATTTTTTAAAGTGGTGGGATAAAGCTTCTGTTTTTTTTCAGAATCTTTCAGATAAAAAGCCGTGTCTAAGATGGTTTGAATCTGTTCTTTACTTAAAAATTCGGTGCCCAGAAGTGATTTTAGGTTAAGCGGATTCTTTCCAGGCTGAAAGTGGTTCATGAGTTGATGGTCAGACTAGGCTATTTTCTTCTTATTTGCAAGGGAAAGGGCCTCTATAACCCATTAAAATGACAGGTGTTTTTTGCAAGTCTTTACTCGCGCTGAGTCCTAAAATATGACAGCCTAACCGTTTTATTTCCTGTAACGAACGATAGAGGTACTCAAATGTCTGATATGAAATTGAAAACTGGGCTTGCTGAAATGTTGAAAGGCGGCGTCATTATGGACGTCGTCAATAAAGAACAAGCCTTGATTGCAGAAAAAGCAGGCGCAGTCGCTGTGATGGCACTTGAACGCGTACCTTCTGACATTCGTAAAGAAGGCGGAGTCGCAAGAATGTCTCCCCCTGAAATTATTGCAGACATTATGGGAGCTGTATCTATTCCTGTAATGGCAAAGGCCCGCATCGGACACTTTGTTGAAGCAATGGTGCTTGAAAGTTTGGGCGTTGATTACATCGATGAAAGCGAAGTTCTTACTCCCGCTGACGAGCAATACCACATTGATAAATTTAAATTCAAAACTCCGTTTGTTTGCGGAGCAAGAAATTTAGGAGAAGCATTACGCCGTATTGGTGAAGGTGCAGCGATGATGCGCACTAAAGGCGAAGCAGGATCAGGAAATATCGTCGAAGCAGTTCGCCACTTGCGCACTATCCGCTCTCAGATGAGAAGACTGACGACACTTGGTCACGAAGAACTGGTAAACGAGTCTAAAGAATTGGGCGCTCCTCTTGCAATCGTACAAATGGTTGCGAAAACGGGAAAGCTTCCGGTACCTAACTTTGCTGCTGGTGGAATTGCCACACCTGCAGATGCTGCACTTTGCATGTGGTTAGGCGCTGAATCTGTATTTGTCGGTTCTGGAATTTTCAAATCCGAAAACCCGGAAAAATTAGCGCACGCTATTGTTGAAGCGGTAGCAAACTATGAAGACGCTTCTGTCATTGCACGCTGCTCGAAAGGTCTTGGCATTCCAATGCGTGGACTGGACATCAGCAAAATGAAAGAAGAAGACAAACTTTCTAATCGCGGGTGGTAATGAAGATTGGAATCCTGGCTCTGCAAGGAGCCGTAGAACCTCACGAATTGAAACTCAAACAATTAGGGGTAGAGGTTTGTAAAGTCAGGCGACCAGAACAACTGGTCGGACTGTCTGGGATCATTTTACCCGGTGGTGAAAGCTCCACGATGCTTCACTTGTTAAAGCTGAATCAACTTTGGGAACCTTTGTCCGAATTTATTTCCCAAAAACCCACATGGGGAATTTGCGCAGGAGCCATTCTTTTAGCCAAACATGTTTCACATCCGGAGCAGGCTAGTTTTCAAGCAATCGACATCAATGTTGAACGCAATGCGTATGGTAGACAAAACGAAAGTTTTATTTCTGAGGTCCTGCCAACCGAAGATTGGTACAACGACAAACCGGTAGAGGGCGTTTTTATTCGCGCTCCCAAAATTTTGAATGTGAATAGCCCGGCAAAAACTCTTCTGACATTCAATAACGAACCAGTCATGGTGGAAGAAAATAATATCCTTGCCAGTACCTTTCATCCGGAATTGACTGAATCCAATCAAATACACCAATATTTTGTTCAAAAGTGCGCTTAACTCTACTAGTGTAAGCCCACTATGGATTCTCGATTCCCCAAGTGGTTAAGATACGTCCTCGCTAAACTTGATTTTTTGGGCATTCCTAATTTGGCCCCACTGATTGTGGGACTGATTATTTTAGGTTTTGTCGGACAAAACATGTTGGGTGCTGCGTTTGAACGATTCGTATTTGATCCCATCCTCATTCTTCAAGGAGAATGGTGGCGCATTTTTGCTTTTCCGGTAGCCCAAGGAGGCAGCAGTCCGATTTGGCTCTTGTTCGAATGCATGTGGATGTTTTTTCTTGTGAACTCGCTAGAAGAACAATGGGGACCTGGTCCGCTGACAGTGTACTTGGTGTTTGGATATGTCATGATTGTTGCTGCCGCGTTCATCACTCTCATTCCCATCCCAATTTGGTATTACCTGATGTTCAACATCACATTTGCTGCAGCGACTATGTTTCCCGATTATGAATTCCAGCTTTTCTTCATCTTGCCTGTGAAAATGAAATGGATGGGTTGGGTTTTCGGAGCATTGTTCGGTTACAAATTCCTTGTGGGAAGTGTTGACTTAAAGATAATTCTGCTCTTTGCCTTCTCTCCCTATTTAGTTTTTTTCTTGCCGTTACTCATTGATTCCCTTAAAAAAAGGAGTCGATTAGCAAAGCATAAAAAGCGGTTTGATCAGGACATGTGGAGATGAGAGTTTACGAAGGATATTACAAGAGCCCTATGGGCTGGTTATCGGTAATTTCAACCGAAGACACCATCTTGCAAATCAAATTTCGTAGATCTGTAAAAAAACATAAAGTCCTTTATAAAACTCCGCTTCTGAAAGAAACTTACCGCCAACTGGACGAATATTTTTCTAAAAAACGTAAACGCCTTGCCCTTCCCTTCACCATGATGGGAACTGAATTTCAAAAGCAAGTATGGAAATCTCTTTCAGATGTTCCTTATGGCGTAACAGTTTCTTATGCAGATATCGCTAAAGCGATACACAAACCCAAAGCTGTGCGTGCTGTGGGAACCGCTTTAGGTAAAAACAAACTGCCACTCATTATTCCCTGCCACAGAGTCATCAAGCGCAATAAAAATATTGGCGGCTTTTCGTGTGGAACAACTGTGAAAAAGTATCTTTTAGAACTCGAAGCCATCCCACTGACTAAAACTCACGCCTAAACAGCATTCTATTTTTACTTTGAGTTTGTCAGAGCTTTTTGTTTTTTGGAGTAATTCAGAAATACTCTGACGAGAAAAATCGCTACTGCAGTTCCCACTATAATCGTGAAGATATACTTGGCTTCTTTAATACCGTGCATCATTCTACCGAATTCATCGCCAAAAAAATGCCCCAAGTAGTAACCAAGAACAATCCAAATCGGTACGCTTAAAAGGGCAGCTAGAAAATCAAACAACAAAAACCTTCTAAACTTTAAATGCAGGGCACCCGACATAAAAAAAGCAACTGCTCTAAAGCCCGCTACGAAGCGCGCAAAAAATACAATTTTGTCCCCGTATTTTCTAAAATATGCTTTGGTTCGTTTCACTTTTTTCGGGGGAAATATTTTTTGAAATCGGGGACGTTTCAAAACAGCAAGACCCAATCTGTGGCCTACGTAGAATAGGATGCTGTCTCCAATCAAGACCCCCAAAATACAGATTAAAAATGCTGGGAAGGCAGACATGGTTTCATCCCAAATCAAATAACCCGCGGCAATGAGAGGGATGTCTTCGGGAAGCGGAAAACCAAGTCCGCAAGCTAGCAATATTCCAAATACAATCAGATATGCAGCAGATCCGGAAAGGTCTGTCAGGTATTGGAAGAGGTTTTCCATCGCCCACATCCTAACCTTATTGGTGCCTTCCCTCAAACAAGAATTAGCTAAGAAACAAGATAGTTGTGATAACGTAGCCATCCACCTTAAGTTTTGGTAAATCATGTGTCATGGCAAAGAAGACCCCAAAAAAGCCGAGCAAAGAGCCAAAAGCCCTTGTAGCAAAGCCGCTTAAAAATAAATCAGAAGGCGCTTCTTTACCCTCAGTTGCCGATCCGGTCTTAAGTACCTACATCAAAGAAATTCAGAAATATCCACTTTTAAGCAGAGAAGAAGAGCATGCCCTTGCGGTAGACTATTTCGAGAATAAAACAAAAGAATCGTTGCAAAAATTAGTCACTCACAATTTAAGATTTGTCGTGAAAGTGGCATATGAATATGTTCACTACCGTTTAAAACTTTTGGATTTAATTCAAGAAGGCAATGTCGGGCTTTTAAAAGCCGTGCAGGATTTTAATCCCTACAAAGACGTCAGACTGACGACTTATGCGGTTTGGTGGATTCGAAGTTATATCCAAGATTATCTTTTAAAAAATTATTCCCTTGTGAAAATGGGCACGACTCAGGCTCAAAAGCGGCTCTTTTACCGTTTGAGAAAAGAGCAAAAAGAACTCGAAAAAATGGGAATGCGTCCCAACGACATGAAACTTCTGGCGAGCCGCCTCGATGTGAAAGAAAAAGAAGTGGAAGAAATGGACCAGCGTCTTGCAGGTGCAGACTTTTCGTTAAATGCGCCGATGGATTCCTCTGACGGGAAGCAAGATCATATGTCGATGCTTTCGGATCCGCATGAAGCTGCAGATGAAGAAATGGGCGATGCGGAACAAAAAGAACTCTTTAAAATTATTTTAGACCAATTTGCCAAAACGCTGGAAGGCCGCGATAAAATTATTTTTGAAAAAAGACTCATTTCCGAAGATCCGATGACTCTTCTTGAAATTGGTGAGAAATATGGTGTGACTAAAGAACGTGCACGCCAATTAGAAGAGCAGATCAAAGCGCGTTTAAAGACGTATGTGGCTGAACATTACCCCGACTTCAATTTACTGACCGGCTTATAA
>CAYNEF010000009.1:0-43402 GCA_964396165.1 uncultured Pseudobdellovibrionaceae bacterium | reverse complement strand
ACCCGCTTTTGCTGTTTGTATACTTGTTTATTATTGATAACCCAAAATGCCATGTGATCTTCGGGTATTGAATGGCATATCGGCTGAGAAAAAGTAGATAGGTGAAACTTTTTCGCTGAGTTCCTGAAAAGCATTATGTAACGTGATAGAAGAAGTGAGTTCATCAAAAAAAGTCGGATTTTCTTCATACTTTTTTTTATCTATTGCTAGCTGAATGGACAGAGCAACTTTATTTTTCTTACCGATTACTGTGCCTAGGAGTAATGCAACCATGCCACTGCGAGGAAGACCTTCGTGAATTGCTTTCACCCACTCAACGCCTGATTGAGTCATCAGATACGAAGAGCTTACATAAGAGGTGCCATCTTCAGCTACTACAGGTTTACTCAATATTTCTCTGTAAACAGGCAAAGTATCTCGATCGCTTGCTATGCGAGCTGTAAGCAGAAACAACGTCTCGTTTTTGTCATTTTCCCTTTGAAAATAGCCCCATCCGAGATCTGTAACGAAATGGTTCCACTCTTTCGAAATTTTCATATGCATGAATGGAAGCCTTAACTCTTTATCTAACTTTGTGATGTGTGGCTCGGCAAAAAGCGTACAAGAGAAAATAAATGAAGAGACAACAAAATAGAATGAATGATTCATGAACGGTCCCACTAAGAGGGACGAAAGGAGAAATCTAATTACTTTTTAAAGCGTAAATAAACATTAGCAGTTTCGGTTAAAAATAAATACTGTATTCAAATAGAATACAGATCCCCCTGTTTTTTAAGCCTGTAGTCCTATAAATAAAACACGGGTCCTGTCACACGCACTTCTAGTGCTGTCGCTCTTGGCGCGCCATCACTAGAAGTGCATGTGCCACCCGCTTTTGCCATTTGTGAGATTTCACTCTAGACATTTTCAAAAAGTACGTTACTGAATTAAATTCAAAATCTGATTTAACGGTCTAAATAGCAACAATTGGCAAAAAGCAAAAACGGGTGGCGCCGGAGTGGCGGTCGATGGCGCGCCAATAGCGCCAGCGATTGACACGCAGGTGACAGGACCCGTGTTTAACTTAATTTACAACTTATTATTAATTTACTTTTTCTTACCAGTACTTTTGATAAGTCCTAAAGCCGCTTTTGCAGTCAGCGGTTTGCCGGTAAATTGCTTGGTGAGCTCAAGATAATCCCAGCGTACCCCGTTCGCGAAATAGATTTTTTTCAATTTATCGCCAAGCGCTTTGGAATTGTACGCAGTTTTGAATTCTTTGTTTATTGCATCAAAGAACTGCTCAACCATTACTATGCCGATTGCATAATTTTGCACATAAACGGGAGCCATCACAAAGTGATCTACGTCCCAGTCAACGACATCCGGAGCAATTTCGATTCCCCACCATTCTTTATGCATCTTCGACCAAAGGGCTGCCAAATCCTGATCTGGATTCTGATAAGCTTCGTACTCGAAGTCGCTAAAGTACGCTTGTCGCATTAAAACAAATGCTTGTTCGAGTTTTGAGGATTCGATCATTTTGTTTAGAACTTTTTCGAAAGTTTTGGGTTCAATTTTCGCGTACTGTGGAATAACGGCTCTCATGAATTCTTCACTGCCTGCCATTCTTTCAATCGTCATCGCAATCGCTTCTGTTTCCACACTTCCGATACCTCTAAAGATAGCAAGAGGCTGTCTCACTTCTCCGAAGTGAACGGCGTGACCCAATTCGTGGATTACGGTACTAACATCACTCCAGATAACCGGCTTTTTTAAATTCGCAAGAAAGCGGATATCCATTTTGGGTTCGGAAAGCACATTGCCCTTTGCATCGACTCTGGGAAGAAGCACTCCCATCGCAAAGGCGTGTGTGTTTTTCCCCGGACGTGGGTAAAGATCCATTGTGAAATGGTAATCATCGATATCGACACCTAAGGCACTGTAGAACTTGCGTGCAATTTCTAGTGCTGCCGTTTCAGGAATGTCCTTTAAGTATTCATTGATATCGCCACTGGAATTTTTCTCTCTTAAATAGCGCATGTCCCAGCCTTCAACTTTGGAAATTCCGGATTTTTTACCGAGTTCTGCAAAGGCTGTTCTTACTTTAGGCGCCAATTTTTCTTTAATCTCTTTTACAAGGGATCTGTAGTTTGCAAGATCCAATTGGGTTCTAAAAAATTTGTAGTCGTAATAGTTATTGAAGCCTGCTGCTTTACCTTCTGCGTTTCTGGCTTTTACGAGATCTTTAAATCCCCATTCGAGCCATTTCTTTGCACGTGCAGAGTTATAAGCTTTGAAAAGTTTTTCTCTTTCAGCTCTGTCTTCAATCGAAGCAAGTTTTTTACCGTAGATTGCTTTAGAGATAGGTTCTTTTTCCCCTGGGATTTCGATTCTAAAACCGTTGCTTTTATTTGCCAGAGCGTCTTGTTTGTCCTGGTTTTCTTTTTCCATCTTCACTACTGCATCACTAATTAAGATGCTGGTTTCTAAAAGCTGCTTTGCGCGGGGAAGATTTGCTTTTAATGGACATTCTTTAACTGAAAGTTCTTTTGTAGCTTCACTTAAGTTCAGCGCAGATTTTAAGATTTCTTTATCGTAAGCAACTTTCTGCATTACCTCAAAAAGTTTGGACATTTTTTCGGGATCTGCTTTTGGATCGGCTGCTTCTACTTTCCATTGTTCATCTTGATAGTCGCGTCCAGACATTTCCACTCTGTCTTGGTAAGCATCCAAATCTTTCCAGAAAAAAGCATTGATCGCCTCGCACGAATTTAAAGGCAATGTTTCTAGAGATGATTTTTCGCGCTTTTGCACAGTATTGGATGTGCAACCTGCAATTAATAACGCAACCAGTAAGAATTGAGTGAATTTCATGGATCCTCCGAGTTGAGTAGAATATCGGAGAAGAAGGTTGGAGTCCAGTATCGTGCCTGCAATCTTGTAGTCACTGCTAGATTTAGCAAGATTGCTTCGCTATGCTCGCAATGACTGTTAGCTCATGAACGGGTATTTATAGTCTGTCGGTGGAGCGAAAGTTTCGCTCACCGTGCGGACACTTACCCATCTGAGAAGGTTAAAAATACTACCTGCTTTGTCGTTCGTGCCAGAAGCACGGCTACCACCAAAAGGTTGTTGCCCAACCACAGCTCCTGTCGGTTTGTTATTGATATAGAAGTTACCTGCGCTGTGCGAAAGAATGCGAGAGGCTGTATTCAGCGCTTCTCTGTCTTGCGCTAGGATCGCGCCTGTTAACGCATAGCTTGAAGTTTCATCGCAAATTTTTAACGTCGCTTCAAAATCTTTGTCTTCATACACAAACAATGTCAGCACAGGGCCAAAAAGTTCTTCGCACATTGTTTTGTATTTCGGATCTTTTACTTCGATGATTGTCGGAGAAATGAAATACCCTTTGGAGTCATCGCATTTGCCTCCCACAATGATTTCGGCATTCGACGACGCTTTTGCTTCATCAATGTATTTTTTAAGGCTATCGAAAGAGTTTTTATCAATAACTGCAGACATAAAGTTCTTAAAGTCGGTGACGTCTCCCTGCTTGATACTTCCCACTTCAGAAACAAGTTTTTCTTTTAAGTTTTTCCACAGGCTTCTGGGAATATAAGCACGAGAAGCAGCACTGCATTTTTGTCCCTGGTATTCGAAAGCACCACGGATAAGAGCCGTTGCAAGCACATCTACATCAGCGGAAGGATGCGCAAAGACGAAATCTTTGCCGCCTGTTTCGCCGACAATTCTGGGATAACTTCTGTACGACTTGATATTGTCGCCCACTGTTTTCCACATATTTTGAAAAACTTCAGTGCTTCCGGTGAAGTGGATGCCCGCAAGATTTTTGTCTTTTAAAACAGAATTTCCAATCATCGCACCACTACCGGGAAGAAACTGGATTACGCCATCGGGAACCCCTGCTTCTTTGAGTAGCTTCATAATGAAGTATCCGGAATAAACAGAGGTAGATGCAGGTTTCCACAAAGCAACATTTCCCATCAGTGCTGCCGAGGTTGGAAGATTGCCTGCAATAGAGGTGAAGTTAAAAGGAGTCACACAGAAAACAAAACCTTCTAGCGCGCGATACTCCAATTGATTCCACTGGCCTTTTGCAGACTGCGGTTGCATTGCGTACATTTGCTCTTGGAAATGTACATTGAATCTAAAAAAATCGACTAGCTCACAAGCAGCATCAATTTCTGCTTGGTAGCAGGTTTTGCTTTGCCCCAACATTGTTGCCGCATTTAAAATAGGACGGTATTTCGTCGCAAGTAATTCTGCAGCTTTTAAGAAAATGGCACTTCTCGCCTCTTGGCGCATATTGGACCATTCTTTCCATGCTGTCTGACTGCCATTGATTGCTGCTCTGACTTCTTCTTCGCCTGCTTTATGATAGACCCCTAATTTATGCGCGTGATCATGGGGCACAACCATATTGTCCGTTTTGCCTGTGCGTATTTCTTTGCCGTTGATGATAACGGGAACTTCAATTTGCGTTCCCAGCATTTCTTTTAGCTGTGCCTTTAACGTTTTTGTCTCGAGACTGTCTGGCAAATAATTTAAGATTGGCTCGTTAACGGGTGTGGGGGATTTGGCAATCATGTTATGCATTCGACGACTCCTTCTATATAGCGCGACTGATGTTACGAGCAGACGGGATTTTAGGCAATAAAAAAGCCCTGTCCATAGGTGGAACAGGGCTTAATAAACAACAAAATCTGTATTTATTTCTTCTTTTTGCTGCGGCCTTTACGGGACAGCTTTGCGCAAGAAACATCTCCCTGTTTGTCGATAAAATAGAGGAAGCCTGCCACTTTTTTAATCGCAGCTTTAGCGACCGTTTGAGGCTTTACCTTGGAAGGTTTTCTGCCACGGCCCATTTTAGCGCGTCCGACATTTCCTTTTTTATCCAAATAATACAACCAGCCTGCTTCTTTTTTGATTCCTAGCTTAGCTACTTTTTGTGCCATTTTTCCTCCAAAATTTTAAACAGAAATTAGATTCTACGAGGGAAATACAATAATTCAAGTCGAAATACGTTAAAACTTCCATTGCGGCAGGTTAAACGCGCTTTTTTGTCTGTCGACGGCTCCCACGCACTCGGTCACAAGCCCAATAAAGCCCAGTTGCATCATTATATCCTCGGTAATGGACGGTTGATGCGCAGTATAGGCGACACTGAGTTTTCTGCTCAACTGGGATTCTGCGTAATTTTTCGAATCTGTAATCCAAGAGATAGAGTGTGAAGAAAGATTTAAACCGAATTCAAATTGCTTCGGGTTTAAATCCAGAAGATCTCCCCATTTAAGATAAAAATGCTCAGGTCCAATCTTTTGAATGGGTAGAGAGCCCATTTGCTTTCTTAAACCAGCAAGCATCTCTTCTGCTTTTGCATGATCAGCTAGAATCAGTTTTTCCCATTCGACTACTTGGGATTCGGAAATTTGACTCGGAAATTCTTTTTTAAACCAAGCGATCTCTTCAAGTAGCGGCAGTCTGTTAGTCCCCACACACTCAGGTTGGAGAAACAACGTACAAGGTAATTCTTGCTCTTGAATCACGGGCAATGCGGATAATTGAAAATTCTTTCGCGCCTGTTTGAAACACAGCGCAAAATAGCCAGACTTTCCTTTTTTCTGTTTCTCTATGAGTTCAGAGAGCTGTACCGCTTTGTAGAATTTTTTAGCTTCTTTTAATTCCAATTCGAATGCATCAAGCTTTTCTCTCTCTAGAAAGTCATTGACGAGAATAAGGGAATTACCTGGACCAAAAAGCATCCCTACTCATTACCCTGTTCGGATCAAAGAATCCATGCTAATTTTCTTTTTTTGCATCGAGGGGGAAGACATGAAAAAGTGGGAAGAACTTTTAAACCGGCGCCAGTTTGTTTCATTAAGTACGGCTAGTGGATTGGCTGTTTTACTCGGAGCATGCGCGGGCAAACAAACAGTAACTTCTACCGAATCAGCCCCCGTTACGGAAAGCCCGGATGATTTTTTAAAATACCATAGCCCCATCGATCGCACTAAAGGAGACAAAGCTCCTGAGACATTCACAGGGGATCAATTTGAACGTCCTCATGGAATTCTATGGGATCTACCCAACTATTTTTCGACACACAAAACAGAAGGCGGCGTAGAAGAAGTACCACTTGTCATAATAGGCGGAGGAGCAAGTGGACTATTTTCTACTTATTCTTTACGTAAGCATAAGCCCGTTCTTCTGGAACAAGCCGCGCGCTTTGGTGGCAATGCAAAAGGAGAATCGTGGCGTGGAATGGATTATGCGCTTGGATCTGCTTATATCGACGAGCCAACACCCGGCACACCGATGCATGATTATTTTAACGAACTCAATTTAATGGATTTTCTAGTTCCACGTGCCTCTTCCGATCCGGTGGAATACAAGGGGAAACTTTATAATAACTTTTGGGAAGGCGAAACAGATCCCAAAGAAGCTCATAAATACAAAAAAATTTCCAAATTCTTTTCTGATGTTTGCGATCAAAAAGAGCGGGCTTTCCCTCTCATTCCTTCGCTGAATTCCAAGCAAATGGATTCTGTGAAGTATTACGACAAGTTTGATTTATTAGAGCTGCTCACAAAAGTGGCAGGGGGAAAACTCCCGCACCGTTTAGAAGCAGCATTTGAATATTATTGTTGGTCTACTTATGCAGGCTGCATGAAAGAATTGTCCAGTGGCGCCACACTAAACTTTCTCGCGCAAGAAAGCCGTCCGATTTACGTTCCCCCTGGTGGAAATGCACGCATTGCAGAAAGACTTCTGCAGAGAATCATCAAAGAAGTGCCTGCGCAAAACTTGCGTCCCAAGTGCGTAGTAGTTCAGGTAAAAGTAGAAAATAATTTTGTGCATGTTCTCTATGAGGATTTCGAAGGCAAATTGCGCCAGATTAAAGCAAAAGCGGCTATTATGTCCTGTCCCAAGTTTATTGCCTCAAAGATATTAACCGGCATTGAACCTGAACGCCAAAAAGCGATAGCTAAGCTTAAGTACCGTTCCTATATGACGGCAAACTTACTTGTGAATAAACGGGTAAAAGGCAATTACTACGACTTGTTTATGGTAGGAAAAGATAATCTGGATTTTTCCGACATCAAAAAAGCACAAGCAGAAAGAAACGCGACAGATTTTGTTCTCGCAAATTTTGCCTCTCCCAGTGACAAGCATTCTGTTCTCACTTTTTACCGGGCTTTTCCCTGCGACGGCATCCGACAAGAACTCATTCAGCCTGACTCTCATGGCACGTACAAAAAGCTATTCGAAAAACAAATTACGGATGAAATACTGCCATTGATTGATGCAAAAGAGTCTGACATCGTAGATTTACGTTTAACTCGCTGGGGACATGCGTTGCCACTTTGTGAGAAAGGGATCTACACAGATGGCACAATCGATCGATTGCGGATGCCTTTTAAAGACAAAGTCTTTTTCGTCGAGCAAGATAGCTGGGCTTACCCTTCATTTCAGACAGGTGCTACCGAGATAGCACTCATTAAGAAAGATGTGGAAAAAGCGCTACAGTCTTAGTGAACAGTACGCTTCACATCTGACGTTTGGGTTCCAAAAGGCCCCAAATTATTCACCTACTAAAAAATTAGTAGACATCTACTAAAACTTTAGTAGAATTCTTTTATGGCAAAAGAAATCAAAGTAGAAAAACTTCTTACAGAACTCGAATTAGAAATTATGCAGGTAGTCTGGGAAATGTCTCCCTGCACGGTCAGAGATATTGTGGACAAACTCGCGTCTCATAGACCGCTTGCTTATACCTCTATCGCTACCATGATGAAAATACTTGAAAGCAAGAAGGTGCTTAAGAGCGAAAAAAAAGACAGTGTCCATCTCTATAGTCCACTCATCCAAAGAAAAGAATATGAGAACAAGGCCCTGAAGCATCTTACCGAAAAGATCTTCAAGGCTAACCCATCTTCGATTGTCATGCGACTGCTGGATGAATCCAAAATATCCAAGGAAGAACTTTCAGAAATCAAACGCATGTTGAATGAAAGGTTAAAAACATGATTTCTGTTCATTTAATTCTAGCAGCCACATCGTTGATTTTACTCTTTCTGGTAAAAATCAACTCGAAGGTTGATTTCATTCGTTCTGCGAAATCCCTACTGAGACTAGCACAAGTGCTCTTCGTACTTTCGATACTAGGGCCCGTTGTTTTCAATTTACTCCCCGATCAGCACCACCCACTTATACCAAGCCGCTATACATTTCCTGCGGAAGAGATTAATAGCCGACTGGATAAGAAACTGACGTTCGCCCCTCTAAATCAATCACAAGCTGCTACTGTTCACGAAAACGTGCATGCAGCTTCCACTTTCGCCACGCCTGATCTTTCCGTAAACCAACTAATCATCACAGCATATGCAATATTAATATGCTTCGGATTCTTCCGATTTTTTTTGAATATTTTTCGGATAAAACAGTTTCTTAAAAATTCTCAGATAATTAAAAAATATAAAAACGTACGTATTGCCTTATCTGAGGAAATTGCAGTTCCCTTTTCCGTATTAGCGGGAAGAACCGCATGGGTTGTAATACCTTCTTCGATGTTATTCGATAGAAAAGATTTCTTTATTGCCTTAAACCACGAATTACAGCACCACAAACAAAAAGATACAGCTTGGATTCTTTTTATGGAACTTACGGGGATTGTATTATTCATCAACCCCGCATTTTATCTCTGGAAACAATTATTTTCAGAGCTACAGGAATTTTCATGTGACGAAGCTCTGATTAATGGCCAAAGGATCTCGTTGCATGACTATGGAGACTGCTTAGTGCGGGTGGCGGAAGCAGCACTCGAAAATCGAAGTCGGCTCGTTGGTACCGCAAGCCTGACTTTGATGTTCGGGAACCCGAAAAAAATCAACTCAATACTCATCAGGAGAATCAAAATGTTCAAACAACACTTGTCGTCCCGCTTGCAATGGGGACGATTCATGGCCGTCGGTATCACAACAATGTTATTTACTTTGGCAATCGCCTACGGAGCGACTGCAAAGTTAGAGCAGAAGCCAAAAGAAGAAATGCATCCAGGAACCT
Organism: uncultured Pseudobdellovibrionaceae bacterium; assembly: GCA_964396165.1. Taxonomy (GTDB): domain Bacteria; phylum Bdellovibrionota; class FAC87; order UBA2466; family UBA2466; genus CALCZU01. Next base: position 34,336 of record CAYNEF010000009.1, on the reverse strand, counting down.
TGATACTGGATCCCGAAATACAAAAAATTGCAGAGAATGTGTTGAAAAATGCAGTCAAACGATTCAAGGCCACCTCTGGATTCGCTTTAGTTTCAGAACCAAAATCTGGTCGTCTACTAGCTGTAGCAAATACAATTACGACGCCAGAGTCACATACGCCGCCGCACTGGGCGCTAAAACTAAGACTAGAGCCGGCATCCGCGATGAAGGCATTAGTAGCTGCTAAAACAGTGGACTTAAAACTCACAACCTTTGATGAAAAGTTCGACTGCCATAACGGCAAATTAGAATATGGTGGAAATATATACAAAGACTGGAAAGCTTTTGACAAACTTTCTACTCGCGACATGGTTGTTTACTCAAGCAATATTTGTGCAATGGAAGTAGTACAACGTCTGGGCGCAAAAAATACTTTTGCCATGCTGAATGATTTCGGTTTCGGCAGTGGGGGCAGCACTGAGAATTTCCCAGAAGCAAGATTCGGGCAGTCTTTTAGTTTTGAGGATATTAACAATTCACATATGCTTGGCAATGTTGGTACTGGTTACGTCATCCATGCCACACCACTAGAAATGGTTCAAGCATTTGGTGCAATCGCTAATGGCGGAAACCTTATGAGACCAATTATGGCGAATGACCCCGACTCAAAAATTTCTATTGTGCGCAGGGTACTCAGTGAAAAAACTGCCAAGGAAACTCAAGATGTCTTAAGAGAAGTAATGACTCGTGGAACTGCACAGGAACAAGAAAGTAAAATCTATAATCTTGCCGGCAAAACTGCGACCGCTTCTAGCCCATGGTTATGGGATAGCAATGAACAAGGTGGAGAAAACAATGTAGGTAGTTTTGTGGGTTTTGGTCCGGTAGAAGATGCGAAAGTGCTAATCTACGTCGGAATCTATGAACCAAAAGATCTTAAAGATCACTCTGCCCATGGTTCTAGTCATGGCGCTCCCGTTTTCCGAGAAATCGCGGAAAAAGTACTACAGCATATGAAAGTAGCACCGACAATTTCTAAGAATTGATCTGTAATGCTCCGTGGTTGCCATCAATTCTAATACTCCTTATAAAGGGAGGATGAAAAAACTATTCATCCTCCCTTTGTTTATTTTTATCCCCTGCTTTGCCAATCAGACGCTTACACGAGAATTGTTGCTTAAAAATTCTCCTGTGCCGGACAAACGGGAGTTCCCTGAAAGTAAAACAATCAAGCCCTGCGAAGACTTTCACGCTTATGTCTGTTCTGAAGTGGAAAAGTCGTTCAAAATGCCTGAAGACCGCTCTTACTGGAATTTTGCCTTTGTAGATAATTCCGAGAGGCTTCTGACTGCGAAGAAAAATTATTTTAAATTAATCGAAAACGGCTACGAACCTGTTACCGATCGCGCAAAGCCAATGAAGAACTTCTTTATGGCATGCATGAATGAAAAAGCTTCACAAACAGACGAAAAATTCGTCGTAGAAACAGAAAAAGAAAGACTTCTTAAAGTAGCATCGCATAAGGAATTGATCGATCTTTCCGCAAGTCGAATGGATCAAGCCGAATTTACCCTCGTTAACTTTGACACGATAGCCAACAGCAAAGACTCAAGCCGTTTGGATGCGCTATTCATGTCTAAAATCATGTCCCTACCCGAGCGTTCCTACTATGAGAAAAAAGACTTAATACAAGACTACCAGAAACTTCTCACCCTTTTCTTTACGACTCTTAAAGTAGACGATGCGGAGAAACGCGCAGGATGGGTGATAGACTTCGAACGCGAAGTGGCAAACCGCTTTCCCTTACCCGCTGAATTTCGTCACCGCTTTTCCACAGATACTTCTATTAAAAGAAAAGATCTGCTAAAAAAATACCCCAATCTCAATCTCGAAGTTATTTTAAAAAGGGTGCCAGAGCGCGTAGTACTGAGGGACTTAAGTCCAGAAACCTTAATCTGGCTGAATGCTACTCTTCAAAAACTTCCTCTCGAACAATTAAAAAGCGTTTATCTCTTTCACGCACTAGAATCCTATATGGATGATGGTTATCCCGAATACTTTAATGCTTCATTTGAATTTAATAAAAAATTTCTTGGCGGAGAAGCTGTCAGACCTCCTCGCCAGGAACGTTGTACAAAGCAAGTCATGAAACGTTATAATAGAGAGCTAGATCAAGAGCTCATTCCCGTTTTATTTCCCAAAATAGACGAAGCGGCAATGGTAGAAACCGCAGAAAGTGTGCGTAAAAATCTACTAGCGAGTCTAGAAAAAAATACTTGGTTGTCCAAAAAAGCCAAGAAGGAAGCTATTAACAAAATTAAAGTAGCTAGTCTCTATCTGGTAAAACCGAAAAATGACGTCGAGTGGTACTTCAATCCTACTTTGACTTTTGCGTCGGACAAGCCCATCCAAAACAGTAAAACTTTCCAAAAGGCGATGATAGAGAGAGACATACGTGAACTTTCCGAGCCAAGGTTAAAAAACCGTTGGGGAACAGCGCCGTTAAATGTAAATGCCTACTATAGTCCTTCCGATAATAAATTTGTGCTTCTCTTAGGCATCCTACAACCGCCTATGTTTGATTCGAACGCAACTCTTGTCGAAAACCTGGCAGCAATTGGTTCAGTCGTAGGACATGAATTAGGCCATGCAGTGGATGATAACGGATCAAAATACGATTCTAAAGGTAGCTTAAGACAGTGGATGTCGAAAAAAGATCTCGAAATGTTTAAGAAGCTTACAGAACCACTCGTTACGCAGTTCAATGCGGCTGGGCACGATGGGAAACTCACTCTAGGTGAAAACATCGGTGATTTAGTGGGTGTAACTACGGCCTATTCAACGGCATTTGAAGGAAAAGCAAATGTTCCACAAAGCGACAAAAGAAAATTCTTTGTCGCTTACGCAAAAAACTGGTGTTCAGTGATACGACCTGATTTGGAAAAGCGTTTTATCAAAACAGATCCGCATGCAATGGGCTATGCCCGCATCAATCAACAAGTCGTGCACCAAAACGGTTTTTACGAGGCATTCGATTGCAAAGCGGGAGACAAAATGTATCTTGCCCCAGAAGCCCGCGTAAGAGTTTGGTAAAAACTATTTTATTTTCTCTTTAGAGTTCCTGCGAAAACAGAATCAGAGTTTTCACTGTACGAAAAATCTTCACTGTAGGTGTAATCGTCTCCTGATGGATCGATGTTTATAATATAATGCGACTTGGATCCAGTAGACGAAGTAAAATCCACTCGGATGTGCACATAGTTCGGACCGATTTCTCCAGCAGAGATAGTTCCTGCCATGAGTTTTCCTCCCTGGATGGTCAATTGCAATCCACCGTCTCCATACCCGAAGGATTCGCACTTAAATGTGCGCGTACTTATGGAAAATTTAGCAGCATCTTGAATAATCGTAAAATCATCCGCTGTGCAATCCGAATTGATTCCTCCCGTTGCCGTGTGCTTTAAATTTGAGAGTGACCAAGTACCAGTAAAATTTATTGCACCAGTTTGGGTAGAATTATTGTTTCCCGAATTACTACCGCATGAAATTAAGAATTGAGTAAGTATTAGAAAGAAGATTGGACGCATAGAGCCCCCTTTAGCTTAATACTAACGGAGTACACTAATGCGTGCACCAATTAAAACTTCAATCTCAATTCTGGATCACCAAACAGATTTGTTTCATAGACGACATAGCGAATTATTCCCTGCGACATATCCGGAATCATACGCTCTTTAGTGCGGTAATGGATTTTGCCAAGCTCTCTAATACCCTCTTTAAAAGCTGTGTCGTAAAATAGCAGTTGTTGTTTGGTCGAAGGTCCATCTGTGCTTCCAGGCTGGTACCACCCAAAGCCTGAGTTGGAAATCATAGCTCCAGCCCCACCGCCAGCAAAAGTCATCAGGGATGCAGTCCAATTTGCACCATGAAGATCTCCCGGATGACAACCCTGTGTAATGCCAAAAAAAGGCAGACTATTTGTCAATCCACTTATCGCTGTAGACTTAAAACGCATGCAGTATGTTTGGTTTGCATGACCGAAATGATTGATAGTATAAAAATCACCGCTATTAATCGTTTTTATCACCTCATCAGCCGCAAAAGTTTTGTTTGAACTTTCGTATAAGCGTGCAAATTTATTGTCAGCAGGATACCCCTGGGTTTTTATGCTTCCTGTTTTTCCTCCCACTGCCAATTGTTCCAAAGTTTTACCTCCATAAGTGCTAGAATCCAATTTTTCCCCAAACAATAATCCATTTTTTATTCTGGGATCATTGGCGTCTAAGTTTGCAAGTTTTTTAGTTTTCTCTATTAGAACTTTGAGATCATCTGGTGTAGTCGCTGGAAATCTACCCACTGCCACTTCACAAGCAGAATCTTTTGCAGCAGCTCTAAAAGTACCACTCAAGCAGGCATAGTAATAATCTGCTAAAACCGAACCTTGACTGCTACTAAGTGTTTTAGATGGGGTGCTGGAGTAGCCATTACCTAAGAGCAAAACATATTTTGTTGCATTTTCCTTGTAAGATTTAATAATCGCATTTCGAATTTTCTCCTGAATAGAACTGCCGGCAGTATTAGCTGAGATTTCTTCAGTACTAAGAGTTAGTGTAGTAATACCGCGTGCATTTTTCTCATTTAGAAAAGCAGATAAGCCCGTAGACTCACCATTATCAAGTAAAGCTTTTGGACCGATAACCAAATACTGAGCAAGCTCGTTCACTCTTCTTTCAGGATAGCTTTCTAGAAACTCATCCGTATCAGTCAGGCGCAGTACTTCACGTTTATCTTCCTCTAATCCACGATAAATTCCACTTTCAACCGTATCTTCCAATTCCAGTTCCAAATTCCCTCTAATACTAACTATTGCCTCACTGCTTTCGGGGAAGTACTGCACAGGATACAAAGGAATATACGCAATATTAAAACCGTGTTTATTTATAATTTGAATATCCCCTACATTTCTTCCCGGATAGGATTCAGTCGCATTAAATACTTTATCTTTTACGACCTCATATTTCACATCACACAAAGGACGAGGGATAGAAGCTCTGGGTAAAATCATTTTTTGAAAGCTTCTCCCCCTCATCTCTTCACTGAAGGTAACTCGTTTCAATTTTTTCTTGAAAGGGAGGAGAATTCTTTTTGTAAGTCTAGGGACAATGGGCATTCCAGGCACTTCTTCCCATTCAGAACTGGAGGACAGTCCTCTAGCTGAGGAGCCAAACTCCACTGAATAATTTAATGTTTGATTTGCAAAAACTAATTGAGACAAAAGCATGCCCGACACGAGATATTTATTCATAATTTCTCCTGGTATGAATTAGAAAATAAGTTTTGTTGCTATACTTTTAGTGTAAGAGCTAAATTCAATTGCATTTGATTTCTGGTTAACAAGTTTGAGACATTTGTTAAGACAGAAGCTTAGATTGGTAATAATTATTCTGTGATTACGGCTATTTGATGAGCTCGTAACTGGGGGGTTTAAACTGTCTTAGAATACGTAATCTTGCTTTGTTTTAAATAAGCATCAAAAACCATGGCAATATTTCTGACAAACAGACGCCCTCGCTCTGTCACTTTGAGTTCTTTTTCGGATTTAATCAGAAGTCCATCACTTACAAACTCGCTTAAGCTTTCAAGCTCACTCGAAAACAGAGACGCGAAATCGCCTCCAAATTTCGTATTGTACTCTTCAAAATTCAATTCAAAGCGGCACATGAGAGACAAGATAGCCCACTTTCGGCGCCTGTCGTCTTCTGTAAACAACACTCCTCTAAAGGTTGCCAAACCATCTTTTAAAAGTTTTTCTTCGTACGCTTTGGGATTTTTTTCGTTCTGAAAGTACGCATCCCCTACTTCGCCAATTGCTGAAGCGCCGATCCCAATCATCCCAGCGCCATGTTTAATGGTGTACCCTTGGAAATTTCGGTAGAGCGTTCCTTTATCAAGTGCTTTAAAGAGTTCATCTTCTTCGACAGCAAAATGATCCATACCGACCGTGCGGTAGCCCGCTTTTGTCAGGTTTTCAAATGCGAGAGTAAAAATGTTTAGTCTTTCATCTGCTTCAGGCCGATTCATCGCATCCAGAATTTTTTGGTGCGGCAGCATGTGCGGCAGATGCGCGTAATTATATAAGGCAATGCGATCAGGCCGAATGCGAATCACGGATTCGATAGTCTTTTTAAAAGTTTCTGAAGTTTGGTGAGGTAAACCGTAGATCAAATCAAAATTGATCCCCTTAAAACCGAGCTCTCTGCAGTAGTTAAGCATGCTTTCAGTTTGTTCGAGAGGCTGTACGCGGTTCACGGCCTCTTGCACGGCTTTCTCAAAATCTTGTACACCAAGGCTAACGCGGTTAAATCCCAGCTCGCGCAAAAGTTCCAGCTGCTTGAAAGTAGTCACACGCGGGTCGATTTCGATGCTCACTTCGGCATTTTCATCGAGCGTAAAATACTCGAACGTGCCTTTTTGCAGTTGTTCGATTTCACTTAAAGATAAAAATGTCGGTGTGCCTCCGCCCCAAGCTACATGAGATAAAAGTTGCTTATGGCCCAACACTTCATAAGTTGCCTTCATTTCTGAAAGCAAAGAATCGACGTAACTTTGGCTGCGGCCGTGATCTTTTGTTATCTGGATATTGCAACCGCAGTAATAACAAAGAGATTCACAAAAGGGCACGTGCACGTACAAGGCAACGGGCAATTTTGGATCTGCATAGGTTTTTTTCAATTGCGCGCGGTAGTTATCTCCCCCAACACTCTCCACCCACTGAGGCGCTGTGGGATAGGACGTATAACGAGGCCCAGATACGGAATATTTTTTTACCAGATCTAAAATTTTAGAATTTAATTCCATTCTCTTCTAACTTCTTCCAAGTATGCTTTTACATTCGAAACTGGGGTTGTCGGCACAAGCCCATGGCCCAAGTTCATGACAACGGGTCTGTTTAATGCTTTGGCTTCGGTCCAGACTCGCTTTGCCTGAGCACGCACTGTAGCTTCTGAGGCATCTCTTAAAAGCAAAGGCTCTAAATTCCCCTGTAAAAAATGCTTAGGAAGTTGTTTTGCCACTTGTGTAAGTGAACTGACTGCATCCACGCCCATGCCGGCGCTTTTTACTTCAGGTAAAAGATGCATGAGATGGCTTGCCCCTTTGCCAAAATAAATCGCAGGAGTATCGAGGTTTTTCATTGTCTCGAAAGTCTCATTTAAAATATCCAAATAATATTGTTTGAAAAACCACTCGGGCATTTCAGATATCCATGTGTCAAAAAGTTGCACCATATCCGCGCCACTTTTTCTTTGGCCAACCAGATACTGAGTAGTCGCTTTGCCAAGCATCGAAAGTGCCGCTGCAAAACCTGATGGATCCGTATGCATCCAGGTTTTAATTTTTGAGAAATCATTTTTCCCTCTGCCTTCGACAAGATAAGTCGCTACCGTCCAGGGGGCTCCGGCAAATCCAATCAGCGTCTTGTCGGGAGCCATTTGCTTACGGCACATGGACAAAGCTTCTCCGACAAATCCTGTGTTTTTCAAAAAATCGAAACTTTGAAAAATTTCAAAAGCCTTTGTCGTCGTAAGCGGAGTTTCCACCACGGGACCGACTTTCTCTTCCATCCGCACGGGCACTTTCATCCCATAGGGAAGAGTAAGAATATCGGAAAAGAAAATAACCGCGTCCACATCCAATTCGTTCAATGGTAAAAGACTTACTTCAGAGGCAAGTGAAGGAGTCGAAACCATTTCCCAAAATGAATGGCTTTTTCGTATCGCTTGATAGCTTGGCAAATACCTGCCTGCCTGACGCATCATCCACACAGGAAAGCGGTTTGTTTTTTCGTTTTTAATATGTTGAATGAGAAAAGGTATCATTGAGGCCTCGAGGTAAATTTGTAACCCATCCCGCGGATGGAATGGATGTATTTTGGAGCTATCGTATCTTCTTCAAATACTTTGCGAAGTTTTACAATGAAGTTGTCTACTGTTCTGGTCGAGGGAAATGCGTTGTAGCCCCAGACCTTGTCCAGAATTTCATCACGGCTTACGACTTCGCCCTCTTTTTCAACGAGCAACTTCATTAACATCGCTTCTTTTTGGGAAAGCGGAATCGTTTGATCTTTTACTTTGGCTTCAAAGCGGGCGAAATCAACACCCCTGTCTTCCCACTCGAATAAGGTGTGGTTACTGGGCATGCGGTCGTACCACTTGCTGCGCTTAAGCATTCCTTCCACACGTAGAACAAGTTCATCCATTTCGAACGGTTTACCTAAATAATCATCCGCTCCTGCTCTTAATCCTTCTACTCGCTGAGGTGGTTCTGAAAGTGCCGACAAAATCAATACAGGTACAGTCGGCATTTGCGTGCGAATGCGTTTGCAAAAATCGAGGCCAGTTTCTTCTCCCGACAACATGACGTCTACCACATACAAATCCCAGTGGCGCTCAGGCACACTTTCCGCAGAGGCAAATTCTTCGACTTCGTGATCCAAAGAACGCAACTTTCCAGAGACAAATTCCCGAATGGTAGGATCATCTTCGATGAGACAAATGCGTGCCATCTCTACTCAGCTCCTTTTAATGAAGGAATAAACATCTCAAAGCGGCTTCCTTGAGCACTCGAATCGACAAGTCTGATAGCACCCTTATGGGCTTCTACAATCAGTCTTGTGAGATACAATCCAAGCCCAGTGCCTGGAACTCGACGTCCCGAGGCTCCTCTGTAAAATCTTTCAAATATTTTCTCTTGTTCTTTAAATTGGATACCGGGGCCATTGTCAGAAACAGTAAGACGCACGCCATTTTCGTGTTTGGAAGCTGCGACAGTGACCGTTTTAGCTTCCTTATCATTATAATAAACAGCGTTTTCTATCAAACTTTGAATGGAGTTCTGTAATGCTAGAAAATCTGCTCGCACTAAAATTTCTTCTTTGAGTTCCACATGCAATTTAACATTTCTCGATTTAAAAAGAGGATCAAGCCTCTTTACAACTTGCTGTACCACTTCTTCTACAGAGACTTCATCAAACACGAAATGATTTGCTTCGATACGGTTTAAGCTGATTGCTTTTTCAATTATCGAAGAAAGCCTTCTTACTTCATCTAGCGAAAGCTTCGTTTCTTTGGTGAGTACTTCATTGCCACCTTGGATTTCCAAAAGATTTTCCAATCGCAACTTTAGTGCAGTAAGAGGTGTTTTAGATTCATGCGTGAGAATTTCTGTAAAATTTCTCTGCATTTCGAGTGTTTTTTGCTCTGCTTTTAACGAACGAAAAAGAAGATACAGTCCAAAGCAGATTAAAACAGAAAAAGTAATCCCTTCAGAAAGAAACATGAATTTACTATGAAAAAGATGCTCTTCAATCGCCTTTAAATTCCCAAGCCCAGGAGAAAGCTTGATGACTGTTCTTTCCAAGTCTGCGACTTTATCGACTGTACGCAAAAATACGGTGGTCCACCACAGTACCTGCATGAGAATCAAAACAGATACGGCGATAAATAATACCACCCATTTTTTATTTCTTTTTAGTTCAAGCATCTCTCAAACTTCTCTAATACTTTCTCTAATACCGATTCATCGTGTTGAATGGATGTGAAACAAACTTCGAACGGTGAAGGCGGCAAATACACCCCTTCATTCAAAAGTCTGTGGAAGAGTTGCGAATACTTTTCCTTACCATTCGTTGTTAACTCCGGTGGAAATGCATTGGAACTTCTTTCAAAGTTAAACCAAAAGAGTGAACCCATTTGTAAAAGCTCAGCCTTACTGCCTAGCAATTTTTGAAGTTCATTTGTAAATTTCTTAGTGGTTCTTTCCAAAGCCTGATAAGGCGCGTTTGAAAAAAGTACTTTTAAGGTGGCAATCCCTGCGGCCACAGCAAGCGGATTTCCCGACAACGTTCCCGCTTGGTATACTTCACCTAGCGGCGCCAACACTTCCATCACTTCTTTTTTGCCAACGATTGCAGCAAGGGGCAATCCGCCGCCGATAATCTTACCTAGCGTTACAATGTCTGGTTGCAGATCGTAGATGCCACAAGCACCCGATAGTCCCACTCTAAAACCTGAAATCACTTCGTCGAAAATAATAAGACTGCCGTTTTGTCGTGCAAGCATGCAAATATTTTCTAGTTCTGCAGGAAGGGGAATTCTCAACCCGTAGTTTGCAGGAATAGGCTCGATAATTACTGCAGCAATTTCTTTTCCATAGAGTTGAAATGCTTTTTGTATTTCGTCTTGGGAATCCAGGCGCACAGAAATGGTGTCTTCCACTACGCTGTGAGGAACACCGCTTGAAGAGCTCTCAGAAAGTTCGGCAACACTGCTCCCCGCTTTTGCGAGCAGTCCGTCGCTATGCCCGTGGTAACAGCCTTCGAATTTTAAAATTTTATTGCGCTTCGTTTTACCTCGAGCAACACGAATCGCAGTCATCACGGCTTCGGTACCGCTGTTCACCAGTCTCACAGAACCCAAAAACGGGTAGCCTTTTAAAATCCACTCGGCCAGTTCCACTTCTTTGGGATGGCAAGCACCAAAACTTGTAGCGTCTCGCAGCTGTTCTGAAACTGCGGCCATTACAGCCGGATGGCAGTGGCCCAAAATATGAGGACCGAAAGAAAGGCAGAAATCGACATATTCATTTCCATCGACGTCATAAAGATAAGGTCCTTTTGCGCTTTGAAAATAAACAGGAGTTCCACCAACGCCTCTGAAGGAACGTACAGGGCTATTGACTCCACCAGGAATTACTTTTTTTGCTTTTTCAAAAAGTTCATTGGATTTTGTAAAGGATCTCATAGGAACCACCCGTTTCTTGCGCCAATATTGGCAAAATAAGTAATAATAATGTCTGCACCGGCTCTTTTTATCGCCGTTAAATTTTCCAAAGCCATTTTCTTCTCATCTACAAGTCCGCACTTCGCAAGCTGCTTCACCATTTCGTACTCTGCAGAAACACTGTAGGCGACAACAGGCTTTGTAGACTGCTCTTTAAAAAGTTGAATAATATCGAGGTAAGCAAGAGCAGGCTTTACCATCACCATGTCTGCGCCTTCTTTCAAATCCAGTTCCAATTCGACAAGCGCCTCTTTGGAATTTCTAAAATCCATCTGGTAAGTCGCGCGATCTGTCCCTTTGGGTGCAGAGCCCAGCGCTTCTCGAAAAGGGCCATAGTAACTAGACGCGTACTTTGCCGTGTAGGAAAGAATTCCTACATCACTGTGGCCTGAGGAATCGAGCACTTCGCGAATTTTTCCCACTCTTCCGTCCATCATGTCAGATGGTGCAATGAAATCAGCACCTGCTTCTGCGTGTACTCTTGCCATTTCAGCAAGGACATCGAGTGAGCTGTCGTTTTCCACTTTGCTCCCCGTAATCAGTCCACAGTGCCCATGTGAAGTGTAAGGACAAAGACAAACGTCGGTAAAAAGCGTCATGTCGCTGCCGAACTTCTTTTTTAAAGCGCGCACTGAAGTGGGTACAAGCGATTCAAAGTGCGTGGCATCGCTTCCTACTTCATCTTTTTTGGTTGTTTCGGTACCACCAAACAGCAAAAAGTTTTTTACACCGCATTCCAAATCGGCTTCGATTTGCTTGTATAACTTTTCAATGCCGTAGCGATTGATGCCGGTAAAATTCAAAATGGGTTCTTCTGCCTCAGCACCTTGTGCTAAAAAATAAGGCTGAATCAGGTTGGAAGCGCTCAGTTTTGTTTCAGAGACGAGGTTTCTGATATTTTCGCTGCTGCGTAAGCGTCTTGGTCTTTGATTTAACATAAGCCCTCTTTAAATACCTGTACGTTTTCAAAACCCCTTTTTAAAAGCGATTCTTTAGTAAAACTTCCGATAGCTCCTACTTTTGTACTTAAAGGCAGCGTAACTGCAGTACAAACTGCTTCTACCGACGAGGGGCTTGTGAATAAAAACAAATGCGCATTTTCAAGCTTTGTGACATCGAGATTTGTTTTTAAATCTTCTTTCGCCACAGTTTCATAAACAGCGATGGATTCGACTTCACAACCGCTCTGTTTGAGTTCTTCTTTCAACAGGGGACGCGCAATGGAGCTTCCAGGAATTAACACGCGTGTTTTTTCTGAAGCTTTTAACAATGCTTTAAATTCGAGAACGAAAGTTTCGCTCCCCGGCTCGCTGGGATAAAAATCAGGTGAGTACCCATCCATCTGTGCAGCCTCAGCCGTTTTTTCACCGATACAGGCAACGCGGGTTTCTATGGGAAAATCCAGGCCTTGAGAAAGAAGGCCTTCGGTCCAAAACCGAACGGCACGGGGACTTGTAAATACAATCCAATCAAAAGGTTTTTCCGTAACAAGTTTCCATTTTTCTTCAGGCACTGGAATACTTTTAAATTCGAGCACATCTAAAAAGTTAAACTCCACCCCTTCTGGAGGAATCCAACCTTCGTGTTGTCCTGTTACATAAACTTGTTTTTTAGGTATCAAACATACTCCCTAAAATGCGCGATGCTCTTTTCGACCAGAGTTTGTTCCGACGCGTCAGATATGTCAAAACGGCGGTAACTTTTCCAAACTCTACTGGGGCTTTTTCGATCCTCTAAAACTCCTAAGAATGCATTTAATTTCAATATCTTAGCTTCTCGCCTTACCCAGACTCCAAGGGGTAGCGTACAACCACCAAAAAGCCCTGCTAATATCTGACGTTCGATGCGCACAGAAAGTGCCGTATTTGCATCTTCAAGACTGTGTATGGCTTGAAAAAGCTCCTGCGCGCAGTCGGTACGGGTTTCTACCGCAAGCGCTCCTTGCGCAGGTGCGGGTACAAAGTGGGCCGGATCTAATTTTTTTACTTCGAGCCCCGTTAAATCCAACTTCAACCTGTTCAGTCCCGCTCCCGCCAAAATCACAGCATCAAACTTACCTTCTCGTACGGCTTTGATTCGAGTAGGAACATTGCCTCTTAAAGAAGCGACTTTTACTTGTGGAAAATTTTCGCGCACTAAGGCTTCGCGCCTTAATGAACTTGTACCCACCACATTGTTTGTCACAAGCGAGTTGTTTTCTTTCAACACGAGTACATCACAGGCGTCTTCTCTTAAAGGAATTGCCGCGACAGTCAGCCCTTCGGGTTGTTTAGTCGGTAAATCTTTTAAGGAATGGACCGCAAAATCAATTTCTTTATTTTGTAATGCAACTTCTAGTTGTTTGGTAAAAAGCCCGGGCGTGGCAGCTTCTATTTCGTAAAGAGGAGTTTTTCTATCCTGATCGCCTTGTCCTTCGATATAGATTAATTCTGACTGGATGCCTTTTTCGAGTAATTTGCTTTGAATAAAACGTGACTGGGTAACAGCTAAATCACTTTTTCTAGTCCCCAAACGGTAAATCATACTCTTACTTCACTCGATACAACTTTGCGTAAAACAGACTTCAGATGTTCGCGGGACACATGGAGGTTTTTACTGATTATTTTTTCTACAAACTTTTTGAGACGAACCTGCATTTCGACAGGGTATTCTTTCTCAATGTAATCAAATGCAGAAAGTCTTTCTTCCTCGAACTTTGGTTCAACTGCATTGAAGTCTCTTAAAAGAGGGGCTTCTTTCTGTTCGAGTAAGAATTCCTTTAGTGCTGCTTCCGTGAGACATTCCGCATCTTTCGTAGCGCTTTTTCGCGACTCGGTATTGACCATCGCTTCTTTTCTTAAATCTTCTACATGGCACATTTCTAAGTGCTTCGACGTAAAGGGAATAAAATCGGGCGGCTCTGCAAAATCAAAAATCAACCGGTGCTTACCATCCACTTTTTCAATAAACTGCTGGTCAAAAATTGCCTGGGAACTGGATGTCGCAGTAAACAGATGGGAAAAATCACCGGGCGCAGAAATGAAATCCGACAGAGATCTGATTTCGCAGTTCGATGCTTCAGAATAATCTTTTAAAATTTCAGGGCGGCGGTTTACCCAAACTTTTTTTACTTCAGGGTGGTTTTTCTCAAGCCACTGCAAGATAAGAAGATTCATCGGGCTTCTGCCTACAAGCACCGCTTCTTTAAGAGGAACAGTGTCTAGTCGAGCTTTTAAACGTTCTAACCCCAAACTGGCAACAGATACGGATTTTTCTGCAATGGCAGTAGTGGAACGAATTTTCTTCGCCGTTTCAAAAGCCAGATGAAACGAACGTTCCATGCTTTTTTGCACTGGAATCTGAGACTCTTTCGAAAACGAAATACTTTCTTTTAGTTGCCCCAGAATTTGCGGCTCCCCAATTACCAAAGACTCTAAGGAAGATGCCACTCGGATTAAGTGTCTCAGCGCTGCTTTTCCTTCAAAGTGGTAACCTTTGTAGTAAAACCATTCTTCGAGACCTAAGCTTGAGAGCAATTTTAGAAATTGAGGCGCGAGATCAACAAAATAATCCTCTGCGCTTGTGTAAAATTCCACACGGTTACAGGTCCAAAGATAAACGAGATCGTGGAAACCCAGCGCGATAAAGTTTTTGAGCGTTTCCTCGCGCAGCTCTATCGGGATAAAAAGAGGCCGTCGTTCTTCCGAAGTAGACCTTTTAAAATCAATTCCCCAAACGTGTAGTTTCATACGTGTTCAACTTTTTTTAAGTTTATCCAAGATTCGAAACGGTTTGTCATATCTATGTCACACAAATACACGACGCACCGTTTAAAATAGGGAAATACCTGCTATTGATGGGGATATAGAGAACTATTTAGAGGAAATTACTTCGTCGAAAGACCGCGCTCTTTGGTTAAACGCGTGTTCCAGTTCTTCCAGGATTGTACGTCAGAGATCGTATAATCCTTACCCGAGATTTTTCTTAAGATTGCATAGGCAAACTCTTTTTGATCGGGCTGTTTGGTATCGAGTAAATCCACAAGAATTGGTACCGCTGATTTCAAAATTTCTTCGCGGGCTGCTTGGGAATTGGAGGCCAAATGAAAAACTGCATAAATGGCTTTAGACCTGTCCGAAGTTTTTGGATAATTCAAAGCCGTGAGTAGCGGCTTGATGGGGATGTCATATTCTTTGTGCTTCTCTGCGATGTCTCCCAAAACGCGTAAAGCGTTGTTTCTCACAAGCGGATCAGCATCTTTTACTCTTTCCATCAGTCCTGGAATGACCGCTTTTCCATCATTCAAGTAAGGAAGTAAGTAAGTAGCAGCCGCACGGTACTCTGCGCGCTTGTCTTTGCTTTGTATTTCTAAAAGCGCCTTTTGATTTTTCTTCACCCCTTGAACAAACATGCTTTCGTATTTTTTTAATTTCTCGTGTTTATGGCCAAAAGGGCAATGCAAAGCGGGACAACTCTCTTTTTCAGGTTGCAATTGGCCTGCTTCCACTAAGTCGAGTGCTGTGTTTTCATACTCTGCCCATGCCCGTATCAGATTGTCGGGATCTTTAAATTCATTTGTAAAATTGGAATTAAACGCCATTCGTTTGGCTTCGTCCGCTTTTTCCACTACATCAAGCGTAATGTGGATTGCCATATCTCCCGGTTCGAAAAACTGCACAACGCTGAATTCCGAAAATGCGAACCCGAATTTTTTCTTAATTTTGTCAGCTAGTTTTTGCTCTAAAATAACGGAAGAATCATCTCCCTTAATTCCTTTATCCAGCCACTCATCCAATTCCTTGCCCAGAGTTTCTTTTAAAATCACCTCATTGATGCGTGTACTTCCGAATGTGGAAAGACTTGCGACGTAAGGCAAATTGGGAGCTGGTGCATCGGCATCCTTGGCTTTTACTTCTTTTTTTCCCATGAAGCTTGTGTCTTCAGTGGGATCAAATTCTTTTTTTACCGTGGCATTTTTTTTATTACCAATCGGCACGGTATCTTTATCCGTCGTGTCCGCTGCGAAAAGAGAAAAGCAAAATAAACTCAATATTAGAATGGGTGTATGCATAGCTAAATTGTAACAGGAAATGAGGTAATTTTCGCTGTGTACAAGTAGTGCGCGGTGTTGCCGCATGTATACAAATAGAAAAGCCTCAGGAAACCTGAGGCTTTTCAAGAATAATGGGTCTGGATGCAGTTAAATTACAGTGTGTAATTAACTAGTACTTGAAAGATTCCTTTTTCGAATCCGTTTGCAAGTGTGAAAGTAGTTGCATCGTCTGTCATGAAGTTATCGCTGTACCAAGCTGTACCGATTTTCAGATTGCTTGTTAATTGATAATCCAATTCTGGCCATGCCCACAATACGTAATTCCAACGATTGTTGTTTGCAGCGGTAGCAGAATAATCACGTGTGCGAGTAGCATCCAAAATGACTGGAACAGAGAATGTCAGTTTGTCTGTCAAAGTGATGTCTGTGTTCAAAACAAATCTTTGTTGGAACCATGGGTTTGCAGATTTGAGATTTCCAGAACGATTGTAAGCATGCAACATAGGAGCAGCTGTGAAATCTACACTGACAGTGTTGTTTAATTTTTGAGCTACAGTCGCTTGATTTCTCCATACAAAGAGCATTCCCGCATCACGTTTACCGCTTTCTGTTGGAGGAAGAACACGGGTTTGTAAGCCTAAAGATGTATCGTTATTTTTATAAACATCAGAAGCTTTCAAGCGAATCATAGAGTCTTCACCGGAAATTTTAAGAGCGCCTACAGTGTTGTCTGGATTGCTGATGTTGTTGTTAAAATATTGTGTGTAATCGATAAGCAAATTCTTGTTGAATTTGTATCCCAAAGAGGCGGTGTTTTCCGTATGGACTTCTCCAACTTGAGATCCCCAAGATGGTCTGATTTCAAATTCACCAATAATGGAACCTGTTTGCTCAGAAGCAGCAGGCGCAACGGGTGCTTGAGTGGTAGTAGTATTGGGTGTTGTTGTAGCAGCGGCAAAAACCAATCCGCTAAAGAACATAAGACTTAAAGCTTTAGTGAAACGGAACATGCATTCCCCTTTCAAAGGATACAAGAATCTTAATCGACGAAAAAAGAACTTTTCCCCCCTCGTCATTCAAGAAAATAGGCTGTATTTATATACAGTGCGAAAAAATAAAGCAATATATAAAGAATTTGCTATAATATCAGTTACTTATAATGGATAAAAAGCTGAATAAACTCCAATACGAAACAAGCCAATATCTGCGCGCGCACGCGACTAACCCTGTCGACTGGTACCCTTGGGGGCGGGAAGCGTTTGGAAAAGCAAAGCGAGAGAACAAGCCCATCTTTTTATCCATCGGTTATTCCGCCTGTCACTGGTGCCATGTGATGGAAAAAGAAAGTTTTGAAAACGAAGCGACTGCTTTGCTGATGAATAAGTATTTTGTGAACATCAAAGTGGATCGAGAAGAACGACAGGATCTGGATCATATCTATATGACTGCCGTTCAACTCCTCACAGGTCGTGGCGGTTGGCCTATGTCCGTTTTTCTCACACCTGAATTAAAACCTTTTTATGGTGGCACCTATTTTCCGCCTGAGGACAGACATGGATTGCCGAGCTTTGCAAAAGTGCTCACAGGAATAGCAAACGCGTGGGCTACAAAACCCAAAGATATCGTCGCTTCGTCTGAAGAACTTTTCCAGTCTCTTTCCAATGTGCAGTTAGCGGCTGCATCGGAAAGTAAAACATTTTCTCCGAGTATTTTTAAAGAGTCCGTGCATAAAATTCTATCGAGTTTTGATGAGACAAATGGCGGGATTGGCAGTGCCCCCAAATTTTTTCACACGGGAGATATTCAAGCAGCGCTCTTGCAGTATTCGAGAGAAAAAGATCCAAAAGCTGAAAGTTGTCTAAAAAAAACGTGGGAAGCCTGGTCCTGGGGCGGAATTTACGATCAGTTAGGGGGCGGGTTTCACCGCTACTCAACGGATGAGAAATGGTTTGCGCCGCACTTTGAAAAAATGCTCTATGACAATGCGCTTGTGACCGCAACTTTTGTAGAGGGATACAAACTGTTTCGGTCTCCGCTTTATTCTCAAGTAGCCGCGCACACACTTGATTACATCGTGCGCGAAATGACTTCAACCGAAGGAGGCTATTATTCGACGGAAGATGCAGACTCGGAAGGAGAAGAAGGAAAGTACTACGTTTGGTCAAAAGAGGAAATTTCCACTCTCCTCGGTACAGACATGTCGGCTGTCTTTTGCAAAGCATACAATGTTAAAGAAAAAGGTAACTGGGAGCATTCCAATATTCTCCATTTGTCCCAATCGATGGAAGATTTAGCGAGAGAATTAAAAGTAGAGTTGAGCGAACTCGAAGACACGCTTTCTCTTTCCAAAAGAAAACTTCTTTTAGAAAGAAGTAGACGCGTACGTCCAAATAGAGATGAAAAAATAATTACTTCCTGGAACGCGATGATGGTTGAAACAATGGCAAAAGCCTCTTTTGCGTTGGGAAATGAAAAGTATTTGGAAAGCGCCATTCACGCTTCCGAATTTATTTTAAAGCGGTTAAAAAACGCTGATGGTTTACTCCATAGTTATCAAGAGGGAAAAGCAGTCCTAAGTGCCTACCTCGATGACTGGGGCACACTGTGCAATGCATTTATTACCCTTTACGAAATCAGCATGGATGAAAAATGGTTAAACGAGGCTCTCTCTCTTTCTGAGGATATGATTACCCGCTTTTACGACGGAAAATCCGATTTTTATTTCACTGAAAAAAAGCAGGAACATCTTATCTACCGCCCTAAAGAGTCTTATGATGGCGCAACACCATCAGCGACAGCAATCGCTTTGACAGCACTCGCGCGCTTGGGACGTATTACAGATCGAAAGAGTCTACTAGATATAGTGGATAAAACGCTTTTGACTTATGAGACGCAAATCAAACAGACTCCCTCTGCGTTCGCGCAAATGCTACTTGCAAGTGAATATCTGAAACCTTCTTGTAAGGAAATTGTCTTTATTCCTGGGGATAACGATGAAGAAAATATAGAAGTGCGTCATGTCTTGCATTCGAACTACCATGGAACGCACGTTGTCGTTTACCCCGGCGCACTCTTAAATAAAACCGGCCTATTAAAAGGTAAGCAGAGCATCAATAAAAAAGCGACAATTTACATTTGCGAAAACCAAACTTGTAAAGAACCTCAGGTAGGCATTGAGGCTATTACCAAGCAGTTAGCTCACTCCCTGAATTCTTGATACAATCAATTACTGTGTCTCATTTACTAATACTCTTTTTCTTATTCATGACGTCGTGCGCTGGGCCGGTGTTACGTGAACCGAATAAACTGCGCATTGTTCAGGATCCCGATTCGGGGATTATCTTTCCCGAAATTCCCTCAGGAAATGCAGGCAGGGAAATTTTGTATGGTCGAGAACTAATCGCAAATACGAATTATTACTTTGGAAAAAAAGGCGTAGTAAAACCTTTTCTTTCTAATTCTGTGCAATGCCAGAGTTGTCATCTGGATGCCGGCACCCGGCTTTTTGGAAATAATCTCCTATATACGTATAAAAAATTTCCTGGGTATTTTGCAAGAACAGGGAATGTAATGAGTTTGGAAGATCGCATTCATCTTTGTATCAAAGACCATTACTCTGTTAGCAAGCCTGTGATACCTGTAAAGGAAATGCATGCGATAAAAAGTTATCTACGCTGGATTTCCCAATCTAAAATCGAGCATATAGAGGAAGATAAATCTTCTTTCGCGAGTCTTACGTTCCCCGGCCGAAGATCAAGCATCGTTCGCGGCAAAACGGTGTACACGCAGCATTGTTTGCGTTGTCACGGAATAGACGGAACGGGTGAAATGGACAAAACAAAAACACTTTATCTTTATCCTCCACTTTGGGGAGCAAATGCTTATTCTGTAAACTCACCCTTTTTTCAAAACTACCGACTGGCGCAATTTATCAGAACAAATATGCCATTCGGCGCTCGGCCAGATAATACAATCTTATCTGAAGAAGAAGCTTTGGATGTTGCCGCTTACATTAACAACTTGAAACTTCACCCACGCTGGGGAGTGCCCGATAAGAAAGCTTATCCCAAGGTGGCGGAGAAACCTTTTGATTTTGCCTACGGCCCTTACCCTGACACCTTTAACAGCGTACAGCACCAAATGGGTCCGTTTGGGATAATCATAGAAAATAGAAACACAAAAAAGCTACCCACCTTGCCTTACTAAGTATAGTTTAAAAAGGATGAAGTTATACTTCTGTTTACTTATTCTCATTTTCTATTGCTTACCTTCGTATGCAATATTTCTGGAATACAAACCTAATTCAGGCATGAAACTTTGGGGTGTTTCTAAATTTGAGACTTATGCCCCTCTTTATTATAATTCCAAGCGAATGATATTTAAGAAATTTACCTATCCCCAGGCACCCTTAAGAATTCCTAAAGATCAAACTTATCCCTTAAGTATTTATCTATCGCCTAAAAAACAGAACATTCAACAGGAGAAGCTGCATCAGTGGCTCGGCCAATTTTCAAATCAAAATACTTTGTCGCATTTTATTGTTTTCACGCCGGTCGATTTGACGGAAGATTTCTCTCAAAACTCAACTTTGTTAAATTTCGTAAAATTCTGGGAGGAATTTTCTAATAGACATGGTGCAGATAAGCTTAAATTTAATCTTATAGCAACGACTGAGACGGTTGAAATTGCGAACAGAGTTGTGGAATCCCTTCCTGAAATATTAACAAGCATCACACTGCTTGATACGGTACCAAATACAATTCACCTAAACCGTTACAGAGGAATACGAACGCGAATATATTCCACAAAAAACTCACCTAATCTTGCCGCCATTAAGTCTTTCACATCACAATTACAGCAAACTGGCGCGAGAGCAGAGCTTATTGTAATAAATAATGCAGAAAAAGAGTTAGTGACACACTCAATCGCCAGCATAAAACATTGGGATTGGATCTCACAGCTAAGTTGGAATAATTAAAACTTATCTTTCGCTTTTTAGCTTATTCAAATAATTGAGTAACCCGTTTTTTTCGGAATCAGTGAGATACTGTACTCCGCCATTACGTGCAGGCATACGATCCGGATCATTTATATCCGTAATCGAAATTCTTCTGATGATTTCTTCAATCAAAGGTTTGCCAGGATTTGCCTGTGATTGAGTAACCGCTTTTTTAAGCCACTCTGGATCATCCCATTGAAAACTATGACAGTGTCTGCAAGAACTGGGGATTGGCGCTCTTGGTCTTACGTTTGTTCCATCATCCGTATCGATATGCGTGATAACAGCATTTTCTTTTGGTTTGGGGCAGTTCAGTTTGAGTTCGTCTTTCGTAAGTTTCGTCAAATCAGCGCCTGCAATGCGTTTATCTTGCTTACCACCCACCACTGTTTTGATGCTGTCCCAGTAATTGTCCACCATTTTCGTGCATGCCGCTTCGGTTAGCGAAAGAGGAGATAACATGGATGATTCAATTGTGGAGATACCGCTAAAGGGAGAACACAATTTATTCCACAATTGTCCCAGCCCTGCCATCTGCTTCATTCGTGTGAGAGCTGTATCGCTCTTGTCCTTGTCACTGGGAAAATAATCAAAGGTAAACCTGGGGACTTGATTCGGATCAGCGATTACAAGAGTAGAAGGGCCGGAATAGCCTTCGCCTCTTCGTGGATGGTTGATATAAACGATTTTTCCGTCCTGGCGAAAAGCGGGGTAAATGGCGTTTGAGTCCGTGTTGTTTGTAATTCTGGAGATGACACCGGTACTTCTTTTATACACATAGACATTTCCCACAAAATCATCAGAAGGAACCTCGTTGTATCCGTGTTTTACTTCATCCGGATCATAGTTAAATTTGTGGAAGGTTATTTCATCATTGTTAAAATTAAAATCCACTTTACCCGTAGACATTCCTAAATCCATGGAGACTTCGCACTCGCCGGTAGGAACTCCATTTGCGTCCTCCACGATGTTAAAAATTTTTGTCTTGTAGTCATCTAAATCAAGTGCTGAGAATTGCTTTCCGTCTTTTGACATCATGGGAAGAGAAAACTTTTTACCACTGCAAATTCTCAATGGTCCTTTGCCCTGAGGTTGGACATTTGCATCATCTCCCCTTTGTCTCGTTATCTTATAATCTCGAATGGATAATCCGTCGGATGCGCCTGTAGCTTTATCTTCAGGTAAAACATAATCCGTTAAAATTCGGTATACTGGTGAAACTGCATCTTGTTTTCTTGTACCGATAGACTGATACACTCCTTTAAAATCCGTATCTACGAACAAAGGCTGCGTCTCACCGGCAAGTAACTTGTTCATTGAGAAAAAAGTAATACCTTTTTTAGGATCTGACTGATTATCAGAAGGAATTGTCATGTACATTTCATCAGGTGTCGGTACGGGATCATAAGATCCCGGAACTATCATTTCTGTACTGCCTGCAGGGTTATCCAACGACAAAACATAGTTATGATCATCGGCTGCATAAGAACCCATATTGCTTTTTGGAAAAGGTCTAAAGAAATACCCAGGGACTCGCTTCGTATTGACGGACTTCACTATCGCTGGATTTGTAGGTGCACAAATTTCTTCTTTATCTTCAGGTGCAATTAGTTTGGGATCATGGGCAACCACTTTACCATGATCTGCTTTCACAAATTCTCTCGGAGTAGTTCTTCTGGAGTTGTCGTATGTAACACCGTTCAACCCGTGAGAATTTGTTTTAAATGTTTTTAAAGACTCTCTGATTTCGTCATTGGTTTTTCCTAAAGTCCATGTCTTATCCGCTACTCCCTCTTTTTTAACATCTAGCTGAGTGTTGCCGTTTACATCTTTCCATCCCAGAACTTTGGATACATTGCTGCTGATATCATCGTCCTTAGTATCGAGTTTTGAGCCAATAAAATCCATTAATTCTTCGTTTTTATAGTTTGCTAACAACTCTTCCCGTGCGGCTTTATCACCTTGGTTTGCTTTTTCTACAAGAGAGCGGAATTTGCGTGCTCTTTCCACTGCTTTTTCATCAGCTACCGCATACAAATCTTTGAATTTATTTTCAACCGCAGAATCGGTACGTTTTTTATTAAGTTTGTCCTCAAATGCCCATTTTAATCGTCTTAATACTTCTTCCAACTCCGGCGCGCGTCCTTTAATGCTTTCGAGTTCCTTGTTTATTTTTATAAGTGCATCTGATTTTTGCTTTTCATCCACACTATTGACAAGCTCTGCCATTTTTTGAACCAGCGTATCCTCATTTTCAGATTGGATGGATGCGAGCATGCTCTCTGTGTGGAGAGTCGCATTTTCTTTTCGGACATAAAATAATTCAGAAACCAAATCGATCAATTTTATTTTTTGTTCTTCATTGGATATTTGAGCTTTTGGAGAAGAGTCTGCTTCCTCACGTGTCTGCGTTTCAGTAGGTGCAGTATTGTGAACGGATTCTTCTCTGGAGTAAGCGAGGACGTTAAATAATAGTAATAGTGCTAGTACAGGTTTCATTTTGCCTCCTTCAGAGAAGACAATTGACGAGCAATTAATTTTTGGTATTCACTGCTTGTTTTTACTCCTGGGATGGCAAAGTCGTTCATTTTTCCATTTTTAAATACGACAAGTGCCGGGTAATGAAACCCCAGACCGCGAAGCATCAAGTCTACTGATTCCAGTTTTTTTAAAGCGGCATCATTTAAGGAAAACTTGACTGCCATCTCATTGGATATTTTCTTATCTGCGTGAGGATCTAAAACAAGAATCAGTTCAATACCCAGCTGCTCTGTAGCTTCTTTGAGCGGTTTGATGCCTGCCATAGAGAGTGGCATATGAGGTGACCAGGCATATATGACTCCACTTACTTTGGAATCTATTTTATTTATAAGCGCTTTATCTGAAAATTCCTTTTCGAGTCGTGCTGCATTGTATTTTCTCGTAGTCTCTTGTTTTTGAATGCCGCAATGATTTGAATCCCAGGAATATTTGGTAGTTTTTTCTGGCAAAAGTTCCAGAATATGAACGATCTTGTTATTAAAGACTCTTGCTTCCAACCATCTGCTGACATCTTGAGAAGGAGTTCTATAAATCGCGGCACTTCCCACACCGGCATAAGATTGACGTCGCCAATGTTGCACTTGAGAGAGGCTCTTAACAAAACTTGTGATTTCTTTACGGCATTGACTGGGCAAAGGAAGGCCCAGTTCTATTGTGTTAGCATGTATACAAACAGAAATGTTCAGGAAGATATAAATCCACTTCCGCATCTTCAACCTCAGCAATAATTCATTCCCTACTATTGATGCTTACAATTGCAAGTTAACATCCAGTTTTTTCACTCACTCGCAAGCCCAGTTTTCAGAGGCAAAAAATGTCACAATGTTTAGATTGTGGTGAGTATGGGTTGTATACGATTAAAAAAGTCAGGGAAAATGTCTGCTTAAAGAAAATGCGTACTATTTGTCGTGATGGTATTTATTTAGACAGCTCAAAATTGAAACTAACACTGATTCTTGGTTTCTTCGACTGATTGGGTGGTACTTCATGGCGCAACCAGCTTTCAAACAACACGAATGTACCGGCTTTCGCATCTACTGGATAATAGAGTTGCTCTGATTTGGGAGCAGTGCTCTTTCGTGCAGGGCTATTCATGAAAGAAGTCATTCTGGGATCTTCGATTTTTAAGGAAACACTTCCCGTGGGAGTTTGTACATAATATGTGCCGCTAATTACAGACTGTGGGTGCGTATGTAATGTATGGTAAGTCCCTTTGGGCATGATGTTGATCCAACAAGAAGTCATTTCAAATTTGAGACCTCTTCTTTCCCACCTCAATCTCTTTGCATATTCTTCGAGCGGTTTTAAAAGAAGAGTTTCTAGCTTCGCAAAGGCGGGGGCGCGGTGGTGCATATCAGAAAGCGATGCATAGGAAGTATACCCACCCCAATAGTTCTTTTTCGACCATTCGATACCCATGCGGTCTTCTTTTGAAAAATATTCGATTTCCTTTAAAAGTTCCGAGTTTAATTTTTGAGACTTGGACGAAGGAAATGAACCGCGATAAATGACTGTTGGAAAAAGGCTTTCTATTTTATTCACTTTTTAAGGCTATTTTATTTAGGGGAATAGGTCAAACGCAGCATGGGGGAACTTTCAGAAGCTTTAGCAAGTGCGCTTTTGCAACCTTCTCTTGGCGCTTTTAATTCAATATAATTTTCAGGCAAGTTCAGGATCCGTTTTGCTTCTGCTTCCACTACTTTCATTTCGGATTTAATTTTTGCGCTATCCATCCCTTTTGCTTTCATCAGTACTGAAATCGTCTGAGTGCCCATGGGATCCCCTGTTGTTGTTCGCATTATGTCCATGTCGATGCTGTTTTGTCGAGCAAGCTTACTTACCATGAGCTTTACGCTTAACAAATCTGGCTTATAGGAGCCAGAGGCATTGGAAGAAACAAAAAGGCTCAGCTTATTATTTTCTCCTTTAACTAACACCATCTGCCCTGCTGCTTTTACGGCGCGGCCCTCTGCTAAAACTACATGACCGGCTTTGCCTTCTGTTACCCAGATTTCTCCATTTTCTCTTTCAACATACTCAAGATGCACATAGCTTTTAATAGTATTTATGTAGCTCGCATCCATTATGTGCAGTTCGTTTAAGTTACCGCCACCATCTAGAAAATCTTTTAATTTTTTTGCGTAATAATCTTTCTGTTCTTGTGTTGTTGGAACGGAGTCTTTTCGGCAATTGCAATCATATAGCGAGGAGAGTGCATCTAAAGCTTTTCTTCTCAATTGCATTCCATTAGGACCAGGAAGTGCCACATCAATCTTCCGCACCATCGTTTCATACAAATTTTCCTGATGAAATCTTATTTTCGTATACAGATCTCTTAACTTGGTTTGAAGAGATTCCTGCTCAAATGAGTTTTGTGTATTTTGGTCTGAGAGTTTCTTGAGTAAGCCAACAGTCAAATGCTCCAAATAGTAGGCTTGTTTTGCCCGTTCTATCTCATCCAAGTTGCTGTTCTGAGATAATCCGTAAATTTTTCTTTCGAGCTCTAGTACTGCATCCGAAAATCCGCGTAATTCCTTATAAGGAGTAGAATAAGAGCCATACGGCGCATCAGGCCGTCCATCTGGATAGCCATTGGGAATTTGGGACAAAGAGAAAGTCTCACCCCAAGTGATGAGACTAAAGCAAAGTGCCGTCGCTAAAATGAGTTTTTTACACCACACGTACTACCTCAATGTCTCCCCAACAAAGGGAGATCTGACAATGCCTGTTCTGCAGCTTACAAGCCACACAGTTTGTCTTCAGTTGCGCCAGCTAAGCTTGCATTCTTTAAGAATATTCCAGTAACTGGAGTACTTTATTCGATATAAATCGCTGTATAATTGTTGTGCAGATGCAAAAGGGTTCTACATTTCAATGAACTCAGAGGAGTTGATATTAAAGATGTATTCCACTGGCATACTCATTGCTCTTTAAATGGATGAAATGAAAAAGATATCCACATTTATCATCTTTCTATCTTTGTTTTGGGTTTCTTGCACAGAAAAACGCATCAAAAAATATGAAACCTTGCTGAACCCCATGGTTGGAAACAGTAAAAAAATTGCGATTAATAAGAAATTGGGTGCTCCAACATTTTGTAAACCAGAAGGCGATAATGAAGTCTGCGAATACCGCACCACAAAATCACACAATGAAAATATCCCAGTCCATTTGCAAAAGGCAGAAGGCTTTCCTGACCTCTCTCCATACGATTATTACGATGTACTTCAAATAACTTACGATGCTTTTGGGAACTTCAAAGATTGGGAGCCAGTAGTACTTGCTCCTTAACGACTTAACGCACCTCAGCACCAAGTAATCAATACATTTCAAGTTGTGGCCGATACGTGAGTTGAAGGAGTGTAGCGTTAGCTATGCGAACAAAGATACGTATACCATTAAAGTACAAGTTTCTTGCCGTGTTGCTTTTGATCACAAGCTCGGGAATTGGTACATTTTTAATTTTCGCCCGCTCTACTTTTACTAGAGATAAAAAAGATTTCTTGAAAGAGATGAACAAGCTTACGACTCAGGTGATGCAGTCCGAACTGAGATCTTCTCTTAAAGTAAGAATGGAAGAAATCGGACTACTTTGCCAAAGAATCATTCAGAAAAATGAAAGCAATTTAAATACTGAAGAAATCACAAAAGAACTGATGCTGGGTTTCACCTCTCGCATTCCAGAAGAAGTATTAAGCGTAGGTTTTTACAAACGTTCAAGCGACACCAAAAAATATGAACCCATCAAAAAGTGGGAAAACCTGGCGCTCTACAAGAAGTTGAACCTCGGTGAAACCTTTGGCAAACAGCTCGAAAAAGACCAACCTCTGCCTGACTTTGCAGATTTAAAACCAGGCTTTGACATGGAACTACTGAATAGAACGGTGGATGCTTCAGGCCCACTGCCTATATTGACTGCAATCTTTCCTAACACCAGTCAATCTTCCGAAACATTGAAAGACGTGATTATTGTTGTGGACGTGCTACAGAACTTTCTCGTAGACCAACTGGATAAACTCTCGCAAATTTCTGAAGCATTCGTACTGTCCAGTAAAGGACAACTTGTTTCCCATCCCAATAAAGCATTATTGCTGGCAAATGCAGGTAAACCGTTTGCGCACCCGCTATCAGAAAAATTAATAGCCAAAGACAAAAGCGCAAACACTGAATCTGCCACGAACTATGTTTCAGTGGAAACAATCGGGGATGAAAAATATTACGTCGCCATAGCCGAAGCAAATATAGGAGATATTTACGCAGTAACTCAGGTGAAGGAAAGTCAGGCCCTGTCTGCGTTAAAAGAATTAAACCAAAGAACTTTATGGATTAGTATTTTAGTACTCGCCTTCTCTATCATTTTTAGCGTCTTGTTTGCTGCTGGACTGACCTCGAACATTCAAAAGTTGAAATTTGCTGCAGAAGAAATTGGACGTGGAAAACTGGACGTACAACTTGATATCAAATCAAGCGATGAAGTCGAAAGTGTGGCAGACAGTTTTCAATGGATGTCCAAACGCCTTGTGGAATTAATCAAAGAATCAGCAGAAAAAGCCCGAATGGAAGAAGAATTGGAAACTGCCAGACTGGTTCAATCCACCGTACTTGCGACCCCAACGATCAAGTGCGATGCCATCGAACTTCTTCCTCATTACCTTCCCGCTTCTGAGTGCGGGGGCGATTTCTGGGATGCCTACATTCATAATAACAAGCTGACTATTTTAATCGGCGATGCGACTGGACACGGAGCGCCTGCAGCAATCGTAACTGCGGTCGCGAAGAGTTGCCTGTACACCTTGAATTCCATCTATGCGAAAACAATTTTAACACCAGAGCAGTTTCTCACGAGCCTAAACCGCATTATTCTAGCGGCATGTAAAGGCAGACTTCTCATGACTATGTGCCTGATCCAATTGGATCTGGTGACAGGCGAAGTGCAAATCGCAAACGCAGGCCACGAATCACCATTGCTTTTAAAAACAGGTACACCTGATTCCGGCAAGAAACCAAAATCCGAAGTACTTTTCTCCAGAGGAGAACGGTTGGGTTTCAGTGCAGATGCAAAATATACATCCATCAAAGAACAGCTGGGACCTGGAGATACGATCCTTCTTTATACAGATGGTATTTCTGAAGCGCACAATGCCGAAGGAAAAGAATTTGGTGAGCGCGCATTGAAAAAAGCATTCGCAGGCACTGGAGTAAGAGATTTGTCAGTGATGCGCGATGAACTGGTTTCTTCTTTGAAAAACCATGTCAAAGAAGCCGTACAAGATGATGACATCACTTTTGTGCTTCTCAGTTGGATAAAACCTCTGGAAAGCACCAAAACAGATCAACAAAAAACACTGGAGCTGAAAGACACCAGAGATTTTTCAAACACTGTCGAAATCAACAGGGATGAAAAGAAAAACACTGGTAACAATGCTGCATGAAGAAGGAACAGAAAAAATCGGATTCTAACTTAAGAGAAGAACGTCTTCTCTGCGGGTTATTTTCGCGTAAGCACGGTGCGCAGTTTATCTCTTCGGGGATCGCGCACGTGCATTCCACACTGTTCGGTTCTAGAGATGTGTGTGTCCAGGAAACAAAGCAAGCTTTAAATACCGATAAAATTCCCGTCTACTCATGGGAGAGACAAGAGAAACTCGACAGTCTGGTTGTAGAAGACAGCCATCTTAGAATTAAAGCCATAGAAAAAATTGTTGAACAATCAGCTCTCCAAGGAAAAAAACGTCTTACTGACAGAGTAAAAATCGTACTCGAAGAACTCGTCACAAACGGATTTTACCACGCCTATTTGAATGATCGCGGTTTAAGCAAGTACCACCGCACAGACCACGTTCAACTAACCACGAACGAAAAAATCCATATCGAATATGCGATATCAAACGATGGAATTCTGATTTGCGTAAAAGATCAAGGCGGCACACTGACATTCAGTGAAATCGCTTCAGCACTGACCCGTTGCTATGAAAAAGGCGAAACACAAATCGAACAGAAAGATAGCGGCGCAGGACTAGGAACCTATTTTATTCTGGAAGCGGTATCGCATTTAAAAGTGGTGGTCGATCCTGGCGTATCTACCACCGTATCTTGTTGGATATCCGACAGACCAACTTCACAACACTCTGACACATTTTCATTTAATTACTTTGAAAAGAGGAAAGCATGATCCCATCTGATAAATTCAAATACGACGTAGTCGATCAAGGACCATCAAAAAAAGTCCTTTTAAAAGGCGTAGTGGACGAAGACAGTACCTTCGATGGCCTCGTTAAACTTGGAGCGCCTTTGGTTTTAAACTTCAAAGATGTATCTAGCATTAATTCTTGCGGAATTAGAAGCTGGGTGAATTTTTTGAAAGATTTAGGAACAACAAAAATTACTTACGAAGAATGTCCACCGCTTATTGTCAGACAATTGAATATGGTACCCAGTTTCGCTGGTAACGCGACTGTTAATTCCGTATATATTCCGTATGTCTGTGACAACTGCGAAGCAGAAAAAGTGGTACTCGCGACATCCGATAAGTTTAAAAGTAGACAAACGCTGCAGGTGGCAGAATCAATCCCCTGTGAATCCTGTAAGGAAGGAGAGATGGAACTTGACGGCAATCCGCAACAATACTTCGCCTTCATCAAGTGAAGAACTTGAAAAGTCGGCACTAGAAATCCAGAAACAACTGGATAACTGGATCCAATCCAACAAAGCACTGTTAACAGTGTTTCTGGATGCCTATTGCGTTGTGGATGTGACAAATAAAGTGATCGAGTTCAATACTGCTTTCGAAGAAATTTGCGGCGAATCCTACAGAAAAATTAAAAAGATTGGCAACTTTTGCGAACTGATACAAACCGAACATTGCCCAGGTCAGTGCCCGGCAAAACAAATCGTCACTTCACAACATTCATTAAGACTGGATGAGATCAAAGGCGCTTCCAAAGCCTTCCCTTCCATCGCTATGATTTTGGGTGGAATCCCCATCTTCTCTGAAGATCAAAAAACTGTTATTGGAAGTCTCATTACTATCCGTAACGTCTCTGCTGAAAGTGAATTGCAGAAAAAATACGATGAAAAGAAAAAAGACTCTGTCACCGATGGTCTTACTCGTCTTTACAACAAAGTTTACACAGAAACCGTTTTTTCACGCATGCTGAAATCTTCCTTAAGAGAACACATGCCTTTGTCTATCGTGATGTGTGACATCGATCACTTTAAACAAGTAAACGATAAGTTTGGCCACCAGGCAGGTGATTATGTCTTGTCGCTTGTCGCTCAGATGTTAAAAGGGGAAAGCCGCGAAACAGATGTGATTGGGCGTTTCGGCGGTGAGGAATTCATGGCCGTGCTTTACAACACCGATCAGGCAGGCGCTAAAATTTTCTGCGAACGTTTTAGAAAAAGAGTGGAAACCACTCAGGTGATGTTTGAAAGTAAACCCATTCCCGTCACGATCAGTATGGGAACCGCTACTTCAAAGGAACCCTGGACTCCGGTTATCAATTTAGAAAAATATTCCAAGGAAATGGTAACCAATGCAGATACCGCCCTTTACTTGGCAAAAGCAAATGGCCGTAATCGCACATGGCAGTTCGAAGACATACCAAAGAAAAAGCCCAGCTAAATAAATTTAGCGGGCTCTCTTTTCAATATTTTAGATTATTTCTGAGAAAGAATCTTGTACACGCCGGTACCACATACGGAGCAGCTGCCTTTCATAGCAGGTCTGCCGTTTTTCATTTTTACTTCCTGACAATCTTTCATCGTAGTTTTCTGTCTGCACTTCACGCAATAAGCTGTTTCGTCTGCCATGGTGTCTCCTTTAGAGCGGTGTATAAAATTTGTACTACTTGGTAAAAGAGTATCACAACGTTTCTAGGCTTGCACTAGGCACGAATATTTTCTTTTACGCGCCGAATTATTTAATTTCAATTCTACTTTTTAATAGCTGGCAAAGAACTTGTCTCTAGTGTGCTTAAATCGAGCTTAACAGAGGCATGTTGTATATCGATGCCCACAATATTTCCCTGTGCATCGAAATCAAGAACTAAACCATCAGCGACTTCTTTTGAATCAGAACTAGGCGATGCTTTCAGTTCAATATACAAAGCATCGGTATCCGCATAGTAATTTAACTTCATTTCAATTCTCCTCCGGGTCTCGTGCTACCGCGATAAAAATCTCGATCAGGAAACGCATTGTGGATTGTAACGCCATCTTCCAGAGTTATCACCCTGATAATTCGATTACCGAATTCAGAAACCATTCCCCAATAGCGTATACGGCCATCCTCTTGAATTTCTTTACTTAGTGGGTTCAAAATGATCTGGGCGCACCAGCTCTTCTTAATATAGGGTCTTTTACGTAAGACTTGTTCTTCAAAATATTTGGTCGTTTTCACCGCATGAAAACTACGCCAACTTTTTCACACGTCAACATTTTGAGGGGAGCATGTTTTGAGATTTTAAGAACTAACAGCAAATATCGCGAGAAATGCAACGCTGTATTTAGAACATGTCTTTAGGAAGTTCAGAGGCTAAATCGACAGCGCGAGCTAAATCTTTATCTTGCTCAGCTTTGTAACTACCTTCTGCAGGAACCTGGGTTTTCAGTTGAGCAACAAGTTCAGACCAGTTGGTTTCCTTGTGCTTCAGTTGCTCTAAGCTGTCACCATCAATAAAAGGAGCAATGTCGGAAATTCCAGTCATGTGGATTTCTGAATGGTGATCGGTCAACGCGATGTCGGTAGAGACGCCGCCATTTGCTGGGCTGTGGCCCATTGGAGTGTAGAAAACGCTCGTGGTGAGTTTCAAAACGCCGTTACCTGAACCGTTCACAACTCCGAGATTGAAAACTTGTTCTTGGATTTGGAATAACTTTTGGACACTTCCTTTACCGTAAGTACTCTTTGATCCTACAAGCAATGCACGTCTGTGATCTTTCAATGCCCCTGCGAGTACTTCACCGGCACTGGCTGTTTCTTCATCCACAAGAACTACAAGCGGGCCGTTGTAGAGGTTTTGAAAACCAGAATCTCTCATCACTCTTGTTTTGTTATTTTCCATGACACCCACAACAGCTTTATTACCCACAAACATACCTGCCATTGATACAGCTTCTTCTAAAAAACCACCTGGGTTGCCCCTTAAGTCGAGCACGATAGACTCAGGTTTTTCTTCTGATTCAAGTATGGAGTCTAAAACGTTTCTTAAGTCTTCGGCACTACTGCGTTCTACATCCCCATTACCCATGCCGCCTCTGCCGTAAAAACTGGGAACGCCGATCACGGCTACTTTGGAATTTTGTTTTTTGGATTTTAATATCTTGTGCGTGATCTTAGAGTCTTCCAGCGAGAATCTTTCACGCTTGATGGTGACGAGTTCTTCTTTTGTCGAATCCACTTTCTTGATATCCAACTTAACAATGCTGCCCTCTTCGCCCTTAAGCATGTTCTTGGATTTGCCCATCGGAAGGTTTCCGATTTTCACGCCATTGATACCTACAATGACATCACCCAATTGCAACTTCTTCGAACGGCTAGCTGGAGAGTCACTTACTATTCTATCAATCAACAAACCTTGGGGAACTTTTTGCACGCGAATTCCAACGCCGCTTGTGCCGCCAGAAAGATCCAAATAGAAATCTTCAAATTCAGATGGGGAGAAGTACGTAGAGTACGAATCGAATGCTCCTAGTACTGCTTTTGCCAAAAGCTGTCTGGAATCCACTTTTTCTTCGAACAACGTTTGGTTCACGTTATCCAATACGAATTCCATGCGGTTGTTGTTGTATTGTTTTAAAAGCGGCTTTGAGCCATTTCTTAAAATAACCTGTACGAAATCCTGTACGCGAGTTTTCCAGTCATTTTCGTGTACGGCAAAGCCTGTGTATTTTTTAAAAGGCTTTTCTTCATGTGAAGCTTTGGAGAAGCGGTAAAGGGATATGTAGGATTTCAAAAAGAAACTGGATTCAATTTCATTGATGAACCTTGTTTTAGCGAGGTTTAAATTTTGCACCAACCATTGATCGTAGAAAGAACAATCTTGGTG
This sequence comes from uncultured Pseudobdellovibrionaceae bacterium, assembly GCA_964396165.1. Taxonomy (GTDB): domain Bacteria; phylum Bdellovibrionota; class FAC87; order UBA2466; family UBA2466; genus CALCZU01. The sequence goes on along the minus strand of CAYNEF010000009.1, from coordinate 898 downwards.
CTTAACAGCAGCTTCCCACTTGATAGCCGCTTGTTTTTGGAACTTGAAAGTTTCAGGAGCTGTGAAAAGAACGCGGTAAGGGTCGAGCTTTTCTAAATAAGACTTCGTCATCCCTTGGCTAAATTCATCTGAAGCGATCTGGATTTTTCTGGGGCCGCCGTACTGCTTTGCGGACCACTTTGCTACCTTTAGAATGTCTGCGCAGCTTAATGTCCCTACATTAGTAGCAGAATCCCCGGAGATAGTGATTGTAGGTTTTTGATTTACTGTAACCACCCAAAATACGAGCGGAGCAGTCAAAAGGCCGACTACGAAGGAGCGTCTTTTTAAAAAACCTAAACCAAGTTTATTCATTCAAATCCTTTGGCTAAAGTACGTTTTTTGGGGCGCGTTGTATTCTTTAAGAGTGGGCCGGAGTGTAACAAAATTGACACACTAAATCATTACCTTTTTACATAGTTACAAAATACGCAGCGCAAAGTGTCATCTTGACAGACACAAAATTAAACTCGTACTCAACTGAAATCATTGAACTTCCGATAAGTGAGTTGAGAAAGTGTACAATCATTAGCTGACATTTGTATTGTATTATCAAAGACTTACATCATGACGCACTTTGACTTAACTTGGAGGAATTGCTAAACTGACTTCAGTAGTTCGTTACGTCATTTTTATTTAAGCAACTTTAGACACAACTATAGGAGTCAACAATGATGAAGCAATTCGTAAAAGAAGAAAAAGGACAATCAACCGTAGAGTATCTCTTGGTCATCATGGTCGTGGTGGTCACCATCAGTTTCTTAGGACCTAAAGTCCAAAAGTTAATGGGTGATGTCACTGAAAAGGTCTTCGGTAACGTATCGAAGAGCATCGACAAGATGATGTCCGGAGTTAAATA
>CAYNEF010000008.1:79199-85746 GCA_964396165.1 uncultured Pseudobdellovibrionaceae bacterium | reverse complement strand
TCTAAAAACTTTCTCGCTTCTCCAATGCCGCCCTTTAAGAAAAAGGTCAGCATCCCGCCAAATGCGCGCATTTGTTTTTTTGCCGTCGCATACTGTGGGTGCGACTCAAGTCCAGGGTAAATCACTCGCTCCACTCTGGGATGCGCTTCTAAAAACTTCGCAATCGTGCGACCATTTTCATCATGGCGTTGCATGCGCACGGCAAGCGTTTTGATCCCTCGTAGCACTAACCAGGATTCAAAAGCACCCTGAATGGCGCCAGCAGAGTTCTGCACATGGTGAATCCGTTTTGCTAGTTCTCCATCTCTTACCATCAACGCCCCACCAACGCAGTCACTGTGGCCATTGATGTATTTTGTCGTAGAATGAAGAACAACATCAGCACCCCATTGAAACGGACTTTGGCAAAAGGGAGTCGCAAACGTATTGTCTACTACCACCAGTGGCTTGGGATTCATTTTTGCCACTGCTTTAGCCACTTTTTCAATGTCGATTACTTTGAGCATTGGATTTGTCGGCGTTTCAATCCAAATCATTTTTGTTTTTGGCGTGATAAATTTTTCCACAGGCTCTGCTGTTAAATCTGCGAAGGTCGTCTGTACTCCATGTCTTGCCCATACAGTTCTAAAGAGTCGACTAGTGCCACCATAGACGTCATCAACAGAAACGACATGATCGCCTGTTTCTAAAAGATGCATCAATGCATCAGCTGCTGCACAACCAGACGCAAAAGCAAATCCATGATTTGCCCCCTCTAAAATCGCGAAAGAATCTTCCAGTGCTGTTCTTGTAGGATTTTTTGTGCGCGAATAATCGTACCCTTTGTGCACGCCGGGAGAAGCTTGCACATAGGTGCTTGTGGCAAAGATGGGCGTCATAATAGCGCCCGTTGTAGGTTCGGGAGAAACTCCCCCGTGTACCGTTAACGTTTCAAAACGTAATTTAGTATCTTTTGCCACTTCATCCTCCGGATTGCACGCTTAAGTAACTGATCAAATCGATTTTTGTCAGGATGTGTTTTACTTTTCCACCTTCCATCACAAATGCCACTTTACCGCTGGTAAAAATATCGTTCAGTCTGGTCATCGGATCATTTTCTTCGACAAGCGAGTAATTATTATCCATCAATTTTTCGATGGAGTCGGTGGCTTTTACTTCGCCGGATATGAGAGGTCGCAAAAGCGCCATTTCTGCAATAACGCCTTTCACTTCAGTACCGGAAAGCACAGGTAGTTGAGACACGCCCTCTTCTCGCATGATCTTTACAACTGTCTCTACTTTATCAGTAGTCTTTGCAGCAACGACGTTTGTCACTTTGTGCAAAATATTGATCATGTCGCGAATAGTTGTTTCGTGCGATTTTTCTAAATAAGAATTTTCAATCATCCAAGCGTCGTTAAACGTCTTGCTTAAATACCGATTTCCCGAGTCAGGAAGAATCACAATCACTTTTTCTGGTTTTTTCAGTTGTGACATGTATCTTAAAGCACCCACAACCGCACTGCCTGAAGAAGTTCCGCAGAAGATCCCTTCTTTAGCAAGAAGAGAACGCGTCATCAAAAAGGATTCTTTGTCTTCGACCCGGATAATTTGATCTACGACAGAAAAATCGCAGTTTTCGGGTTTGATATCTTCCCCAATGCCTTCGATCTTATAACTGACAGCAGGTGCGTGTTTTCCTGTTTCGAAAAGTTCTTTCAAGATAGAACCTTTTGGATCCACGCCGATCACTTTAATCGAGGGTTTTTTCTCTTTTAAGAATTTTCCGATTCCTGAAATGGTACCGCACGTTCCCATCCCAATCACGATCGTATCAAAGTCCCCACCAGTCTGCTCCCAGATTTCTGGTCCGGTAGTCAGATAATGTGTCTCTCTGTTGTGTAAATTAGAATATTGGTTTGTGAAAAATGCGTGAGGCGTTTCTTTCGCAATCCGTGCAGCAGTGCTGTAATGAGAATAAGGAGAGGAAGCTTCTACTCCCGTAGGCGTCATCACCACTTTAGCGCCGAAAGCCCTTAAGTTTTGTCTTTTTTCTTCGGACATTTTATCGGGCATCACAAAAACGGTTTTGTATCCTTTAATGGCGGCAGTAATCGCAAGCCCCATTCCGGTGTTTCCGGAAGTTGCTTCCACGATCGTTCCGCCTGGCTGCAACTTTCCTTCTTTTTCCGCCATTTCAATCATATGACGGCCAATTCTGTCTTTGATAGATCCACCTGGATTTAAAAATTCACATTTAGCATAAAGTTCCCCGCCTACTCCTTTAGAGACGCGGTTTAATTTTACAAGTGGAGTGTTTCCAATTGCTTCGAGAATATTTTCTTTAAATTGCGACATAGTGCAAAGCTCCCATGAGATCAAGATGTTGACGGCCAACCAATTTACTCTATATTACGAGCCAATCCTTGGCAAAAGGGCCACATCTGAAAGGATCTACTTTATATGCACACGTCAGTAAATCCAATAAAGAAGGTATTAGTCAGTGTCTGGGACAAAACGGGTCTTGATACACTTGCCCCGCTTTTAAAAAGCATGAACGTCCAGGTCTACTCTACAGGTGGGACAGCAAAGCATCTTGAAGGATTGGGGTTAAAAGTTACTCAAATTGACGAGGTTACCCAGTTCCCCGAAATGCTTGCCGGTCGCGTCAAAACATTGCATCCAAAAGTTTTTGGTGGAATTCTCGCCCGCCGCGAAGAGCCTGAAGATTTAAAGCAAGTAGAACAATACCAGATTCCTCTTTTTGATTTAGTAATCGTCAATCTCTACCCTTTTTGGGATCACTTAAACGAATCTCCCAAAGAACAATCCCAGTTTATTGATATCGGTGGGCCATCGATGATTCGAGCCAGTGCCAAAAACCACTGGCATGTCACCGTGGCTTCTGACCCACAAGATTATGCAGAACTTGCGGAAGAATTAAAAAAATACCAGGGAACCAGTTACGAGTTTAGAAAAAAAATGGCGGCGCTCACGTTTGAACGCACAAGCCGCTACGACGCGATGGTAGCAAACGCCTGGAGGGAATCCGCACTTCCAAAAAGTATCGACTTGTCTTTGCAAACACCTCTTCGCTATGGCGAAAACCCACACCAAAAAGCTGCGTGGTGTGGAAAAGCAGACTGGGAAACGATTCAAGGGAAAGAACTCTCTTATAACAATTTACTCGATTGTGAAGCAGCCTGTAGATTGACAGCAGAATTTTCTCAAAGTGCTGTTGCGATTATCAAACACAATAACCCCTGTGGAGTCGCTTCTTTCGACGGCAGCTTGTCTGAAGTTTACACGGCAGCGCTTAATTGCGATCCGAAATCTGCATTCGGTGGAATCGTTTCTTTCAACAAAAAAGTCGACGCAGAGACTTCAGAACTTCTCTCGCAACATTTTTTTGAAGTGATTGTCGCGCCCGATTTTGATGCCGCTTCTTTAGAAACTTTTTCGAAGAAAAAGAATTTGCGCATTATCCGCTGGGCAAAACCTGTGTTTCAACCTTTTGAAATCAGATCCAGTATGGGTGGTTTTCTAGTGCAATCGCAAGACGATGCGGGTGTGCCTTCTAAGCTTGAGAAAGTCACAAGCGAAAAATCGGTGACCAAAGAGGTCGAAAAAGATTTAGTTTTTGCGTGGCTCGTTTCGAAGCACGTAAGATCCAACGCAATCGTCATTGCCAAAAATGGAAGAACTTTGGGTGTGGGTGCCGGGCAAATGAGTCGCGTAGATGCAGTTGAAATTGCCTTAAAAAGAGCAGGTTCCGAGAGTCGGGGAGCAGTACTCGCTTCCGACGCTTTTTTCCCTTTCCGAGACAATATTGATCTTTTGAAAGGCAAAGAGATAGCAGCCATCGTTCAACCCGGTGGGTCACAACGCGATGGTGAGGTCATCCAAGCATGTAATGAACTTGGGATTTCCATGTTCTTTACTGGACAGCGTCATTTTCGACACTAAGTTCTAAATTCCGTCCTTCGGACTTAAGTGGATCTTGTCGATAAGATTAGGAGATCCACTACTATGGCCACAAGCTCCAAAGAATGGTTATTACGAACAAAAGCACGCGATATTGCGGGCCCATTCACGCTTAGAGAATTAGTCCTTAAATTAAAAGAAAAAGAAATTTCTCCAGAAGATGAAATTGCTCCTCATGCAGGAAGTTGGATCTCGGCAAGTACTCTTCAGTCCCGCGATGTGGAAGAAGTGACTCTGACTTCCACGCGAGTCACAGATACAGACACAAGAAAAATCGACGATACACATGACCCGGTAGAAAATACGGAAAATTCAAAACCCCTTGTCCCTCCGACTCCCTTGTTCCCAAACCCCAAACAGCTAGATAAAAAATCAGAAAATACAAAAGCAAAACTCGCCCCCTTTTTTACGGGTGTACTTCTTTCTTTCTTCCTCGTAGCTCTTTACGTGTACGTGCTTCCCAAGCATGCAAACCGCAAAGCAGAAACGATTACACTTTCTGAAGACGCACACAACCAGGACCAGCTTCTTGTAAAACACGTCTATGAAATGATTAACCGCGGAGAGAGAAAACTTGCTTTAAGAGAACTTTCCGAACTGCATGAAAAACAAAATGGAAAAGGCGATTTGTCTTATCTCATTCCCTACTCCGCACTGCTGATAACTGAGAATGAATCGCAAACACGCGCTCGCAAATTTTTAGAAACAATTCTGGCTAATAACCCTACACCAGAATTAAAAGCCAAAGCCCATATGTGGCTTGGAATTATCGATTTGATGAATGGTGAAGAAGGATTCGGAGAAGACCACTTTCTGGAAGCTTTGCAACTGAACACCAAAGACACCATGGTGCAGTTCAATTTGGGGCGCGCATACTTAAAGCAAGAAAACTACCAAAAAGCCCTCGATTATTTGCAACTTGCAGAGCTTGAAATGCCGGAGTTATTTTTAATCCATATCTACAAAGGCAGAGCGAAAGAACTGCTCAATTTAAGCGATGAAGCGCGCACTTCTTTTCAAACGGCAATCCAGTGTTCCGAAGACAGATGGCTGTCTTATATTTACTATGCGTTTTTTCTTTTTAAGAACCATGAATTCAACGAAGCTCGTCTAGTCTTGAAAAAAATGATTACCAAAGATCCCAGTTATGAAAAGTACAGCCCGGTTCCATTCGGTTTTTATCAAGAGCCGATAAATTATGCTGAGTACTTCGAGCTTTACAACCAGATCATGGAAAAGGCCCCTGCTGAAGACCGAGAACTTGGAAAACTCTATCTCTCTTATATTTCCGATCCTCAAGGGGCAGCGGCAAAAAGAATTCTAGGCATGTCTGTGAGTGGAAATCTTTTTTCTAAGGTCATTGCGCTCAAGGTCGCTTCCGAAAAGCAACTGGGAGCAACAGAACTTAAAACAATTCTCGACAGGCTGCCCGCAAACTTAAATGATTTTGGCTACTACGCATATGTGATCCGTGCCGACGTAAAACAAGAATTGGGACAAATGACTGAGGCGCAGCAAGATTACAGACGTGCACTTTTGATTGAACCCAAATCCGCGATTTCCCACTTTTACCTCGCAAACTTGCTTAAGAAACTGCAAAAAGAAGAAGACGCCCGAACTGAAATCGAAAGCCTTCTGACATACCATCCCAACTACATCCCAGCTTTAAAAGTACGCTGACATTCATCAATAGACTGCCGGATACACATTTGCTATAGATCTAAAACATGAACGTACTTGTGCTAGGCACCGGTGCCAGAGAACACGCTCTTGCCTGGAAATTAAAACAATCCAAAAACGTAAATACTATTTTTCTCCATCCCGGAAATCCCGGCACACAAATCCTAGGTTTTGAATCGCTTTCGCAACAAGCGCATGACGTAGAGCACATCGCCATGGAAGCAAAAAAGCATCACATAGAATTAATTGTGATTGGCCCCGAGATGTACCTGGCGAACGGTTACGCTGAAAAACTCAGGCAATATGGTTTCGCAGTACTGGGCCCCAACTCTGATTCCGCACGTCTTGAGACCAGCAAAGTATTTGCAAAAGAATTCATGCAAAAAGCGGGAGTTCCGACTGCAGCATTTGTCGTAGTAGATGATTTTGAAAGAATGCTTGCTGTCCAAACAAAATTCCCCATCGTACTAAAACTAGATGGATTGGCTGCAGGTAAAGGGGTTGTCATCGCCCACTCGCAAAACGAAGTCATCCAGTTCGCAGAAAAAGTGTACAACACAAATACCTTTGGAAAAGGGCCTCACCGTGTGGTGTTTGAAGAATTCATCGCAGGCAAAGAACTCAGTTACATCGGACTTTGCGATGGCAAAGCGTTTTTCCCCCTTTCCACTGCAACGGATTACAAAAGATTAAGCGACGACGATTTAGGCCCCAACACCGGTGGGATGGGTGTTGTTTCCCCTTCCCCTTATGAAAATGATTTGCTCTTGCAAAAAATTCAGCGGGATATCGTGGACAAAGTTTTATTGGGATTAAAAACCCAGGAATTAGACTACCGCGGTGTTTTATACATCGGGATTATGATTACGCCGCAAGGAAATCCCATGGTACTTGAATTCAATAC
>CAYNEF010000008.1:1911-79099 GCA_964396165.1 uncultured Pseudobdellovibrionaceae bacterium | reverse complement strand
ACATCGGGATTATGATTACGCCGCAAGGAAATCCCATGGTACTTGAATTCAATACCCGCTTTGGGGATCCGGAAACTCAGGCACTCATGCTAAGACTGGAAAGTGATTTGGCAGACTACGCACTTGCTACAGCAAACGGACAACTTTCTGAATTATCACCCTTACAGTTTACCAAGCAGACGTCTTTGTATGTTGTCTGCGCGGCATACGGATACCCAGGTAAAGTAAAAACACACGATGAGATTACGGGATGGGATAAGTTCTCAGAGAAGTTTAAACTCTTTTTCTCTGGCGTTTCGGAATCTGCCGGCAAACTTTTCACAAATGGCGGGCGCGTACTCGGTTTAGGAACACTGGCAAAAGATGTCGAAACTGCGCGCAAAGAACTCTATCAAGAAATCAAAAAAATCCAGTTCAACGGGATGCACTTTCGCAAAGATATCGGCCTTGTGATCGGCTCTGGCAAAGACTAAAGCGTTTCTACTTGAACACTCGCACTCTTCGGGTTTAAATGCGCGCATGACAACAATCGCCCCCTATAAAGCACTGCATTATAACCCTTCTATGTTTTCGGATGTGACGCCAGTAATCGTCCCCCCGTATGACAATATTCCGAAGGGCGATGACGAAAAATACTGGAAAAGAAGCCCTTACAATCTTGCTCATTTGATTTTGCCTAAGAAAGAAAATGAAGATTATATGGATGCTGCAAAACTTTTGCAGCAATGGCAAAAAGACAATATTTTAAAAGAAACGGCCCCTGCTTATTTTCTTTATCAACAGGACTTTGAAGCATACGGGCAGACCTATTCCCGTCGTACGCTTCTTTGCACAGTTCAGCTCAGAGACTTTAAAGAAAAAATCGTGCGCCCCCATGAAAATACCTTTGGAAAATACAAAGCAGACCGCTTGAAAAAATTAAAAAGCACACAAGCAAATTTAAGCCATATTTTCATGATGGTCGCAGATAAAGAAAATTACTTAGACTCACATTTTGATAAATGGAGTTTCGAAAAACCTTTTCTCCACGGAAAATCGGATGAAGGCGTATCGCATACCCTTTGGAAAAAAGAAGTTACTGGCAAAGATGAAATCGCACAATTTTTCTCAACACGTCCGATTTATATTGTCGACGGCCACCATCGTTATGAAAGTTCATTGAATTACGCGAAAGAATTGGGCGTTGTAGGTACTAATCACCCCGCAGCACAGATGATGATTGCTGTAGCCAATGCCTATGATCCCGGTCTTGTGGTATTTCCTACTCACCGCCTGATTAAAAAAGGACTATTGGGTGCGTGGAACAAAACCAAATTCAACGAGCAATACGATTTGACTCCGATGACGCTTGAAGAATTAAAAGTGTTTGTCACAAAAGAAAGCTCGACTCCTCAATTTGGTTTGTATGTCGAGGGGAAGTTGAACCTCTGCCGTCCAAAAAACTGGGAAGCCGCCACAGACATCAATCCCAAAGCAGTGAGAAAGCTTTCTGTCACCTGGAGTGATCACAAATTTCTCCTCGAGCTTTGCAATGTAAATGACACAAACCGCGGTGATAAGATCACATACGACAGAGATGTAATGTCGGCCTACAACCAACGTGAAAACTGCGATCTCATTGTGTTTCAGGCAAAACCCTCGGTGCTGGATGTGATCGATGTCGCCGATCAAGAGGGCTTCATGCCTCAAAAATCGACGTATTTCTACCCGAAACTCGCTGCTGGATTTACTATGCGCCGTCTTGCTTGATGTGTTAAAATAATTTTAAGCTTTAACACTGACAACCCAGGAGACAATATGAAATGTCCGATTACGCACATCGATTTGAATAAACGTTTTTTTACCGCAGTTGTGCTTGCATTTGTATTTGTCACAGGCTTTGAATTTGTAGAACACCAGTTGTGGCTTAAATCTACTTACGCTTCTACTCCCAACTTATGGAGAGCGGATACCGACATCAAGATGTGGGCCATCATGCTTGGGCATATCTTATATGCTTTTTTGGGCGTCGCCATTTACTCGAAAGGCCATCAGGGCAAAGGAATGGGAGAAGGCGTGCGATTTGGAATTTTATTCGGAGCCATCGCAATCCCCTGCAATTTAGTCGCTTATGCTGTGCAGCCGATGCCTGAATCTCTTGTCGTTTGCTGGTCTATTGCAAGCATTGTGGAAGGCATCGGAATTGGGCTAATCGCCTCGAATCGCTATAGCTCACACTAATCACTTAAAGCTATAAAATGCGCAGCATAAAGTCGTCGCCCGCTTTTGACTTTGCAATTTATCGAGCATAGAATCCTTGCACGATGAATGTGAATATACGACGTTATTCTCTTTTATTAATCCTAACATTTTTAATCGGTAACCCATTATTTTCAGCTCCGCTCACATTGGAAAACTACTTAAGCCAAGTGACTGCCGGACACGAAGGCGTAAAGGCTCTATCCGAAACAAAACAAGGTGCACTAGAACGCAGCCACGAAGGAAGACTTCTTACCTCTCCGCAGGTTTTTGCAAATCTTCAGTGGGCCAGTGACTCAAGAATTACGACAAACCCGGCATTTCAAGGAACAAGAACTTCCAATGACAGTTACTCTCTCGGAGTACTCCAACAGTTTAATTTCGGGCTCACTTCTAAATTGTATTACGCCTTAAGCCTTACGGACATTGAGAATGCGCAGCCAACCGCTATTCCCATTCCTAAATTCTACGAAGCAAAGCCTGTTCTTGAAATCAACCAATCTATTCTTCGAAATGGGTTTGGAAGAGAAACAAGAGCGACTGAGCGATTAGCGGAAGCCGGAGCATTGGCTTCGCACTACGCAGATAGTTTCAAACTGAAACTGGCGCTTGCCGAGGCAGAAGGAACTTTCTGGAGACTTGCGATTGCGCGCCAGGTTGTTGAAGTACAAAAAGACAGTTTAGAGAGGGCAAAAAAACTAAAGGAATGGAATGCAAGACGCGTTAAATTAGAACTCGCTGACAGGTCAGACATTCTACAAGCAGAAGCAGGCCTTCAAGTACGCCAACTCGAATACCAAACCGCACTAGATGATTTAAGAAGTGCGAGCCTTGCCTTCAATAATTTACGTGGGAAAAAGCAATCCGATGTTCCAGAAGAGTTACCTGCAATGGATAGAACCATTACGGACAAAATCGTAGTTCCAGAAAAAAAGGGAGCTCGCGAAGACGTCAAGGCGGCCGAACAGATGACGGTAGTAAGCGCAGCTTCTGCAGAAGTTGGTTACGAAAAAAACCTGCCGACACTCGATGTATTTGGCAGTGTCTCTTTGAATGGGCGTGATGCAACAAGAAGTACTGCTTTTAGTGATTCCTTTAAAACAGATCACCCAGCCTATGCCGTTGGCGTAAAATTTCAAGCTCCCTTAAACTTTGGACTTACAAACGATGCGAGAAGTGGTTACGCAAAAGAAATCAAAGCGAGCGAACTTACATTTCGCAGAAAACAATTTGAAGAAGAAGAGCAATGGAATGACATCACCAAGAAACTTGCCGAATCGAAAGAAAAACTACGCCTTACTTTTTTGATTGAAGACTCTCAAAGTAAAAAGCTCGAACGAGAAAGAGAGCGTTTAAAGCTCGGCCGCAGTGTTACCTTTCAAGTTCTTCAGTTCGAACAAGATTATGCTCTTAGCCAAATGATGCGATTAAAAACTCAAGGTGAAGTCTTAGGGCTGTCCGCCCAACTTCGCACTTACGGAGAATCCAAGTGACACTCGCAGATCTTTCCATCAAGCGTCCGATTTTTATCTCGTGTGTTGTCATCGCAATGCTCGTTCTGGGTTGGATGTCGATGAAAAAACTGGGAGTTGACCTCTTTCCGGATGTCACCTTCCCGGTCGTCACTGTGTCTACCGTTTACCCGGGTGCCGGGCCGAAAGAAGTAGAAACACTAGTCTCCAAAGTTTTTGAAGATGATATCAGCACCGTTTCTGGGATCAAACGCCTACGTTCCATTAATAAAGAAGGTGTGAGTATCGTTGTCGCAGAATTTACGCTCGAAACAGACGTAAAGTATGCGGAACAACAGGTGCGCGATAAAGTTTCTTCCGCCAAAAGTAAACTTCCCACTGACGTAAAAGAGCCGATGATTCGAAGAATTGATCCATCCGATCAACCTATTCTCATTGTGGCTTTAACTGCGGATTTACCGCCTGCTCAACTTTACGATCTAGCGAATGAAGTGATTCGCCCGAAGATTGAACAGGTCAACAGAGTGGGACTTGTGGAGGTACTTGGAGGAAGAAAGCGTGAAATCCACGTAGAACTCGATAGAAAAAAATTACGTGCCTATGAGGTTTCTGCCTCTCAAGTCACGCAAGCCATTCAACGCACGGGCGCAAATATTCCTGCCGGTAAAGTGGAACAAGGCAGCTCGGACATGGTTTACCGCACTCTCGGAGAATTTCAGTCCATTCAAGATATCGATAGCACCGTATTAAATTTCGTAGGAAACGATGTTCCAGTTACTGTCGGACAAATCGGGAAAGTCGTGGACGGACTTGAAGATGAAAAATCGCGCACTTTCTACAACGGAAAATCAGGTTTGTTTCTCATGGTGTTCAAACAAACCGGCGCCAATACTATCCGTGTAGCAGATGATGTGAAAAAGCGGCTCGACGAACTTTCTAAAAACATGATTAATGATCCGGGCGCACCCAAAATTACGCTCGTCCGTGATGGGACAAAACCCATTCGCGCCAACGTAGACGATGTGCGCGAGTCTATCTTTATTGGGATTTTTCTGACCATCCTGGTTGTTTATTATTTTCTGGGCAGTGGACGATCTACCATCATTACAGGCCTTGCACTTCCAAACTCTCTTTTGGGCGCCTTTATTCTGATGGCTATTGCGGGTTTTACAATCAATGTGATGACTCTTCTTGCTCTTTCTCTCGCTGTGGGGCTACTTATCGACGATGCGATTGTCGTTCGAGAAAATATCTTCCGGTACATCGAACAGGGCAAAGATCCGATTGTCGCTGCCTCTGAAGGGACCAAAGAAGTTACTCTTGCAGTTCTAGGAACAACCCTTGCGGTAATTGCCGTATTCGGACCCATCGCTTTTCTCTCTGGAGTTGTAGGACAATTTTTCAAACAATTTGGTTTAACAGTTTGTTTTGCAATGGCCATTTCACTTTTTGATGCGTTGACTGTTGCGCCCATGCTTTCTGCTTACTTCGCTGGCACTTCACACAAAATTAAAACGACAGGAATTTGGGGAGGCACGATGGGAAGATCCCTTCTCGCTTTCAGTAAATTCCAGGATTATCTCGAAGTCGTTTATGTACGAGTGCTAGAATTTACCTTAAGACGTCCGTTCATCATTATCGGTGGAGCAGTTGTAATTTTCGTTTTGAGTTTAGTTGCGACGACAAAAGTGCCCAAAACATTTTTGGGCGCGCAAGATTTCGGTGAATTTCAGGTCAGTCTGGATATGGCGCCCGGCACAAGTTTGTCGGAAATGACAACAACTTCGATGAAAGTCGATGAAGTCATCCGGGCCAACGCAGAAGTGCGCGACTCGATTTTAACAGTAGGAAACCGTGACGGTGAACCAAACGTCGCAACATTCTTCGTCGAACTTGTCGATTCAAAACAAAGAAAAGTAAATACGACAGAGTTTAAAGCGCGCTTAAGAGAACAGCTGAAATCATTTACAAACGCTAACCCGACCGTAAAAGACGTCGACATGGTAGGCGGAGGAATTCGGCCGTTTAACGTCAATCTCGTAGGACAAGATTTAAAAGAACTCGAAGAGGTTGCTAATAAAGTTTTTGCTAAATTAAAAGTGCATCCTGGGTTACTGGATCCGGACATCAGTCACCGCCCGGGAAAACCTGAGTTTCAAGTGGAGCTTGATAAACATAAAGCGGAAATGCTGGGAGTTTCAAGCAGTGTCGTCGGCGGAGAACTACGAAACCTCGTTGAAGGAAGTACTCCAGCAGTTTTTAGAGAAAATGGACGCGAGTATGATGTCCGCGTTCGCTTACAAGAAGATCAACGGGATCTGAAACCCATCTTCAATGAAATTTTTGTTCCGAACGTCAATTATCGTCTTGTGCGCCTTTCACAAGTGGCTAATGGTCTTGACACCGTAGGCCCTGCAAATATCAACCGCCAAGATCGTGGCAGATATATTTCTATCATGGCAGACATTGCTCCAGGTGGTGTCGGAATGGGCGGAGTCATGAGCGACGTTAGGCAGATGTTTGAATCCGAAATTAAACTCCCTCCCGGAATGAAATATGTCTTTATCGGGCAGGCAGAAAATTTTGAAGAGCTGGGTCAAAGCATGCTTGTCGCGGTTTCACTCGCTGTGATTTTCATTTACCTGGTACTTGCAAGTCTTTACGAATCTTTTGTCACTCCTTTCACTATTATGCTTGTGCTCCCTCTTGCAGCTTGCGGCGCATTCTACGCGTTATTTATTACGCGCCAGTCTCTGGATTTAAATTCCATGATTGGTTGCATTTTACTTCTGGGGGTTGCGACAAAAAATTCTATTCTACTCGTAGACTGTACGAACCAGTATATTGATCAAGGGATGGAACGATCCAAAGCAATTTTAGAAGCCGGAAGAACGCGTTTGCGTCCTATTTTAATGACCACTTTTGCGTTAATCGCGGGAATGCTTCCTGTTGCGATCGGACTAAATGAAGCGTCGAAGCAACGTACGAATATGGGAATTGCTATCATCGGCGGACTTATCAGCAGTACTCTTCTTAGTCTTGTCGTTGTGCCCGCAGCATTTTCGTATATTGATAGATTTAGAATCTGGGCAAAATCAAAAATCCAGTCCGCGATTAAAGCGTGATAAAACCTTCACTCACGCCTTTAATTTAATCGTGTAACTAATTGAATTTTAATGTTATTTTACCAGTGCAAATTTAAGTAAATTCCATTCCATTTGCCCTTAAATTTTTCTTCTATATTTGCCGATATTCTATTCATGGAAACGAAAATAATGGAAATGAAAGTAGCTAATATGAAAGTGCCCAGACTCATCCTCTTGAGTCTTTTTTTGGGTTCTATCCTCTCTTGCGTTGGCCTAAGTTACCTGACTGAGAACAAAGCAAAAGAATATGTAAAAGAGCTTTCGTACTTCAATGATTTAAAACGCTATGTTTTGGATCTGGATAATGTACACAACCAACTTGAAATTTTAAAACCTCAACTGACACAAAATAAGACAGAAGCCACCAAACAAACTTTGGCAGCTCTCTCAAAACGTAGAGACGACTTAGGCAAACAGCTCAAATCTTTCGTGCGCGAACCTGAGTATGTCCGTTTTGCTTTGCAGATTGAAAATTTAAGTCAAAGTACTTTTGCGTACTATTTGACAGATAAAAACCTTAGCAAAAAGGTGGCAGAAAAAGGGGCAAAGCCAAAATCTGACAGGGAAATTGCATCAGAAAAAGCAAAAGACTTAAGCCTGTATCACGATACCACAAAAAAGATGATCGAGAACATCAATGGAATTTTGATCTTTAAAAGTGCTGCACGCAGCAAGTACATCAGCGTGTACAACATGCTAAATCTCGTATTTAGCCTTCTCGCTTCTGCATGCGCACTGATTATCATCAAGCGCCTTTTCCGCGCTGAACAACTTTTACAGTTAAAAAAGATTCGATCTAATTAACTCTAACATTTCAATTAAAAAACTTCTTTTTGTTCACAGCCATCTGTTGCAAGTATTGGCAGGGAGCAAATCTATCTCCGAATTTCTTCGACAATACTTCTAGATCAGCAACGATACTTTCTGCTCCTACTGAATCGGCGTACCGGCAAAGGCCTCCTCTAAAAGGTGCAAACCCAGTACCAAAGATCATCCCGATATCAATGTCAGCCGCATCGCGTACGATGCCTTCCTCCATACAGCGAGCCGCTTCGTTCACCATCAAATAAATAAGGCGTTTGATAATCGTTTCGTCCGTGAGATCAGATCCCCCTTTTTTGATTTTTAGGGTTTCAAAAAGCGTTGGATCTTCCTTTCTCTTTCCTTTTTCGTAAACGTAGATCCCACTGCCGGATTTCTTGCCGAGGCGCCCGGTATCACCGATCACATTGATCACTGCAGGCGGTTTTAATCTCTCTCCAAATGCTCCATAAAGAACTTTTGACACTTTGGCAGCAACGTCGAGCCCCACTTCATCAAGTAATGCACAAGGGCCCATCGGCATTCCAAATTTTTCGGCGATTTCATCCAATCTTAATACAGGAACACCTTCCGTCATCAGATGTGCTGCTTCGTTCAAATAAGGACATAAAATGCGGTTAACGACAAAGCCTGGAGAGTCTTTCACGACAATAGGCGTTTTGCCCAATTTTTTCGAAAGAGAAAAAACCGTTGCCACTGCTTCATCAGAACTTTCTTTACCGCGAATGACTTCCACAAGCGGCATTTTATCGACGGGATTAAAAAAGTGCATTCCCACAACGCGCTTCGGATTTTTTGTCGCTTTAGCCATTTCAGTGACAGAAAGTGAGGACGTATTGGTCGCAAGCACACACTCTGGTTTTGTCAGCGCGTCTACTTCTGCAAGCACTTTCTTTTTCACATCCATATTCTCAACCACTGCCTCCACAACTAGATCCAACTGCTTGAATCCACTGAAGTTCGTTGTGCCTTCGATGCGTTCCATCGCATTTTCGAGCTCAAAGCGTGTCATGCGTTTACGCTCTAGCTTTTTATGGAATACTTTTTCAGCCGCCTTGTAACCTTTTGCAATCGCATCCCACTGAATGTCTTTCATGCGAACACGGATGTCTTTTGCTGCAAATAACTGCGCAATGCCTCCGCCCATCACACCGGCACCTAGTACACCCGCACGTTTTACATCCTGTGCTTTTGCGTTCGTGTCCGTACCTTTGTCTTTTTTCACACGTTCGGTGAGATAAAAAACCTCAATAAGGTTTTTGGATTCAGGTGTAGTAACAAGCTCGATAAAGGCTTCGGCTTCTACCTTAAGACCTTTTTCCAAGTCCCCACCGAAAGTTTTCTTCACTACTTCCAACGCAGAAAGAGGAGCCGGGTAATTGCCATTGGTTTTTGCCAATACCATTTTTCTTGCCTGATCAATTACGACCCATTTGCCTCCAGGCAAATTTTCAAGAAGGGTTTCTTTCAATTCTTTCTTCTTTGGGATCGGCTTTCCTTTTCCTTCAGCCAATTCTTCTGCCCATTTCAAGGCGCGTTCTTCCAGGTATTCAACAGGCACTACTTTATCGACTAGACCCATTTTTTTGGCTTTTCGGGCATCGATATTTTTACCCGTTAAAATCATGTCGAGTGCTTTTTCTAAGCCGACCAGTTTCGGCAAGCGCTGTGTTCCACCCCATCCCGGGATTAAGCCAAGCATCACTTCCGGTAAGGCAATTTTTGTTGCCGGATCGTCGGTACACATTCTGTAATCGCAAGAAAGAGAAAACTCTGTTCCCCCGCCCATGCATGCGCCATGGATTGCCGCAATCGTGGGGATGGAAAGATAATCAAGGAAAGTAAACACCGCCTGCAACTTCATCAAATTCTCAGTCGCACTTCCTTCTTTGCCGAACATTCTAATTTCTCCAATGTCCGCGCCCGCTATAAAGATAGTCGGTTTTCTACTGATTGCGACAAGTGCCTTGTAGTTTTTGTCGTCTTCGACTTTCATGAGCAATTCAAAAATCCGGAGCATATTCGCGCCAGAAAGCTTGTTTGCCTTTTCCTGGTACTGATCGAATACGAGAAGCGCGACATTGCCGCGTTTTTCTAGCGTGATGGATTTTTCAGCCAGCTGGATTGCTTCTTCTTTAAAGGATTTTCTAAAGCGTTCTACTTCTGTTTTAAAATTTTCTTTTGTCATTTCCATTTTCCTTACTCTCTTTCCAACACAAATGCGCCGCCCTGCCCGCCACCGATACAAAGTGTAGCTAGCCCTCGTTTCGCATTACGACGCTTCATTTCAAGTAAAAGCGTCAGCACTAGTCTCGCACCCGTAGCTCCCACAGGGTGCCCCAGCGCAATTGCTCCGCCATTCACATTGAGTTTATCCAGAGATAATTCTCCCAATGCTTCGCTTCTGCCCAATTTTTCTTCACAATATTTTTTTGATGCAAAGGCTCTTTGGTTTGCAATCACCTGCGCCGCAAAAGCTTCGTTTAGTTCTACGAGGTCAAAGTCTTTTAAAGTCATTCCCAGACCTTCCATGACTTTATGACTGGAATATATCGGGCCCATGCCCATGCGTTTGGGTTCACACCCAGTAAAAGCATGTGCGCTGATCGTCCCCATGATTTCCCTACCCTCAGCCTTCGCCTTATCGTAGTTCATCAGCATAAGTGCTACAGCACCATCTGTTATAGGACAGGCATTACCCGCCGTGACAGTTCCATTTTCTCTATCGAAAAACGGACGCAGTTTGCCAAGCGCTTCCATCGATTGGCCGTCTCTGGGCCCAAAGTCTTGCGTCAGCATTTCATCATACGAAGGTTCAATCGATACAGGGAAAATTTCATCGTTAAACTTTCCGTCTTTTTGGGCTTTCACCGTACGCGCATGACTCATCACTGCAAATTCGTCTTGCTCTTTGCGTGTAATTTTAAAATCGCGCGCCAAAATTTCTGCGGTCTGTCCCATGTTCAATCCCGATATGGGATCTGTCAGCCCTTCCATAATGGCAATAATTGGTTTTAACCACTGAGGTCTGAAATGGGTGAGCTTCTCCACTTTTTCCATCGGAGTTTTTGCAAAATTCAAAGAAGCAAAGAGATCTTTCATCTCATCACCGTAGATGAGTGGCATATTGCTCATGCTTTCGGTTCCGCCCACAAGCATGGTTTCTGTAAGCCCCGTGCCAATTTTTAAACAGCCTTGAGAAATCGCTTCCATGGCAGAAGCACAATTTCGATGCACCGTATAGGCCGGTGTGCTTTGCGGAAAACCGCTTCTCAGTGCGATGACTCTGGAGATATTTGCGGCATCCACAGGTGTGCCCGCATTCCCAAAAACTATTTCATCGACACTTTCCACCGCGACTTCAGACTTTGCCAAAGCCTCGCGTGCAACACCAACTCCCAAGTGCACTGCAGAGCAATGTTGTAGTTTTGTTCCTGACTTTGCGAATGGAGTACGAACTCCCGCAACAACAGCAACTTTATTTTTTTGATCTTTTGCTAACCATGCCTTCATAAGTCATCCTCACAATGTCTTTCAAATCGAGAAGTTATCATAGACATCTAGAATGCATAACTCAACTTTTCTTCTCATGACACACCTCACCTGTAGTTTAGGCCTTCCAAAAAATTTTAAAAATGTAATAATCTTTACTTAAGAGAGCGGTCTTTCACTAAACGATTCACTTCTACCAAAGGAAAAAAAACGATGTGGCAATGCTATTATTGTCAGCAGGAACTTTCCGCAGAAGTACAAAAAAAGAACCGTTTATGTCCCTCCTGCAACAGTGACTTGCACTGCTGTAAAAATTGCACCCACTACGATGAATCCCAATCCACCCAGTGCAAAGAGCCAGAGAGCCCTTGGGTACGCGATCGTGCCGGTCAGAACACTTGTCCCTACTTTGAATTCACCAATCACAAATATTCCACGAAACAGCAGGTAGTCAGTGCTGAAGTTGCGTCTGAAGCAGAAAAAGCGAAAGAAGCTTTCAAAGCTTTGTTTCGAAACCTGTAACGCGCAAAGCTACTTCACTCTTCGATAAACTCCATACTATTTTAACGCATCAAATCACATCCTCCATCAACCCTGCATTTTTTGCGAACTTTCGCATAGAAACGAAAATTCATATTCGTTGTCCAATTAAATTCCACATTCCACGCCTGCGATCACAAAAATAAATGTGCCGTTTGTTGGCACTGCCTTTGCTCTATTCAAAAAACAAACAATGCGTTCGGTTGACTAAATTCTTTGAAAGGAATCCCATGTCACTTACTAACCAATGGATGAAAAAAACTCTGCTACTGTCGGCAGTCAGTTTTTCTTTCTCCAGTTATTCTGGGCCGCAACTCAGTACCAAATGCGGCATCGATGTTAAAAATCCGAAGAACGGAACAGGTGTCAGTTTTGAAGAAAACTGCCGTACCGCTTACGTACTTCCTCCGGCACTGGGAACCATGCGCCTGGAAGCACTTGCTCCCAGCATGAATCTGCAATTTTGCAGAGCCATGTCCCAATCCGGTAACATTGCCGAAAAATATATGAAGTCCCTTTTCACGCTCGCTGAAAAAGTCGACACACTCATTCAAGATGCAAAACCGATTGAGAGAAGACAAACAGAATTGCGTGAATTACTTGCAACAAAAGAAGCTGCCTATAACAAGGCGAAAAGCGTCTTTACTCAAGAAGAAACAGAATCACAAAATCTGGAAGCCGCAAAAAGAAAGGCCGCCCTCGAGTACGACGATTGCGTCGCACAAAATCCGACGGCTCCTGACAAATGCGAAGCCACTTTAAGTGAAAAAAATGCAACCGATAAAAGTTACGTGCGCCACCGTTTGGTCGAATACAAACAAGCACGCCGTGCCTTGGATCTTGCAGAGTACGAACAGGATGAAGCTACGAGAAAGTTAGCCGCACAAAGCAAACGCTATCAAGATGCCTTGCAACCTCTTGTCGATCTCTCAAACAGCATTGCAGAGTTAAACAATCAGGTAACGCAAATCTACGCAACCTATGCGGCCTACGAAGGTGCCACAGGTGCGATTGTGTATGAAACAGGTTGGGCTAATCTGATATCCGAATACCAGAGTTTAAACAAAGATCTCGGTATTGCCTTTCAACAAATCCCCGTCAAACAAGGAAGCCTATGGGGCACGTTGAAAGCAAGCGGCGATAGAACCTTAGCACCGCAAATCCCTGCGGTCTTAAGTGCTGTCATCCCCGGTTACTCAGATGTAAAAAGCACACCTGAAGCAACAGGAGAAACGGTTCCCGTCGGTAAATCGACTCCCTCCGCACCGAATGCCAGCTTGATGAATGCAAGCGTGCAGGGCTTGAAAGGACAAATCGTTCTTTCTCTTGCAGGCTCTTGCGGATTGTTCGAAGGCCCGAATGCGAAACCACGTGATGTGAATTTCGATCAAATCACAGCACACATGGTTTTAAATGCATCGTACACTTACGAACTTGCAGCGCACCGAGGATACACGGCAAGCTACCAGCTCGCCGAAATGATGAGTCGTTTCGAGGAATATGTACAAAAAGGCGGATTTTTTTCCACCTCTACCGTACATTCCATCATCGAAAACAACAACAGCAACACCTGGTTCAACATCAAGTTTGATGCTGAGTCTTCGGAATTTCAATACACGCCGGAAGAACAAGAGGAACTGAAAAAGACAGTCAAAGCAGAACTTGCAGATCAGGCCCTAAAAAGAGTTGCAATGTTAAATGCTGGCACAGCGCCTGCTCTCCCACCTGTGGGGGGACAAAGCGGCGCAGGAGCAATCTCTGCCTCTCTTCGTTATTGCCCGATGTGGTACTGCCAGGCAGGCTCCCTTGTTTTTGGAGTGCTTGACTCCATCTTCGGAAGAAAATCGGCAATCTCTGACTTCAAAAGGCACAACAATGTTTGGGTAACGGATGCGGTTCGCGGTGTTCGTATAGTTGATCGAACGCAAACATTAACATTCGGACTCGCAAATCCGCAGTTCCCAGAAGGAGCGAGACAATAATGAAAGCAATGAGAACAAATGCTTTTGGTGTTCTCGTTCTTGTGAACTTTCTCTGCACCGGACTCCATGCCGGTGCAGAGGGGGTTTCCCTTAAACTCCAAAGCCCCTTTGGAGAAATGGAAGCCGTCGTCACAGAAACGGGAGATGCAAAAATAACTAAATACCCTACGATTGGGATGGCGGAATTCGACACAAAACTTCTTGCCTCACCCTTCGGGATAAAAGATCTCTCTTTAGAGTCTTGTTCGCAAGTCAGAGAGAAATCAGAGAAACTCGTAAACTCTCATCTTCCTGAAAACATGAAAAGACAGTTGCGAAACCAGATACGAGCAATGTCGACAGGTAAAGTAGAATTCAAGTTTCCGGATTTTGTAAGTTCGACATGGCTTAAAAAGGAAATTATCCGTGCTGCAAAACTGCAATCGCTGGAACTGACAAGTGTAAAAATCGCAAATCCCCTTGAGTACACGAGTCTCAAAGTTGCTATCCAACCCAGGAGCACCTCTATTTATGCGCTTCTCGGGGAAGATACGCTTTTGACAAAACAAGTGGAATCGCTTTTCAATTCAAATACACTTGCCTGGGGATCGGTAAGTAGAGAATTTTCACAACTCGATTTTCTGTGTGATCTCGTGCATGAAGATTTGCAACTCACACTTGTCACTCAAGGAATAGAAAAAAATGTTCCCGTATTTGCGCAGATTATTCCACTCACTCTTGCGAAAGAATTGAGCAACAATCTGCAAGACAATCGCGCTTCTTTTTTAACAGAAAAAGAGCCCTTTAATCTCACTCGCAATTTCATGATTGCAGGTGTGGTGGCGGAACGCTTCTGGAAGACCACAAACTATAACAACGTGGAAATCTCGTTATGGACAAAAATGCTGGAACAATTGCTCGATTCTACGACAGGGGTGCCAAAATACTTAACAGAGCAGGAACTCACTACGACTTCCCGTTACATAGTTTCAAGCGATACCCCTTACACATCTACTATCCAGTTTAAACCTGTGAAAGAAGGAGAGCCCGAATGAAAACCAAACTAATAATGATGGCAATCGCACTGACTGCACTTTCGGTTTACTTAAGTGCAGCAAAAACAAATACAGTTGCAACTTCTACTTATTCTCCTGCTCGTATTATCGAGAAGGTAAAAGCCAGTCTTCCTCTACCAAGATTACTAAATAAACAAAGCACCGCACAAGACTACTCAAATTATGCGGAAGAAGAAGTAAAAGAGGAGATCAAAAAAACGGAAACTTTGCTTACAGACGCAGAAACATTGGCAGAACTTAACGCAGGAAAAAGCAGCTCTGTAAAACGCGAGGAAGTAGAGCGCCTCATGGAAAAACGAAATGCACTACTTGACCACTTACTGGGGATGAAAGTGCAGGCTATTACAGCAAAAGTAGATTCCACTCTTGATACTCAACGTGGAGTCATCAAAAACACACTCAGCGATCAGGAAAAAGAATGAATAAGCTAACAAACTTCACAGTCGGTCTCATTGTCGTTATTTTATTTGGCTGTGGGAAAACAAAAGAACAAATTCCCCTACAAAGTCCATCTCCAGAGCCCATAGCAGTACCTACAGTGACTCCCGCGCCCACCCCTGTAGTAACTAAACCTTCGCCCGTTACTCCCATAGGAGAAACACCCGTGTCTTTTGTTCTGTCTGACATGGGAAATGGAAAAAGATTAGAAGGCACGGTGAATCACGACGGAGAAATTTTAATCACAAACTATCCCAAAGCGTTTAATGTCGAACTTGTCCCCATTGAAAAAAGATGGACGAACCCTTTTGAAGAAGATCCGGATAAGTTCCGCACCCCTTATTCCGCCTACACTTGCGAGAAACTAAAAACATTTGCCAAAGTAGCTGGAAGTGAGAGCACATTCATCACAAATAGTATGAAAGAAAACGCGTTATTCTGGTTAAGACGCTCAAGTGAAGTGCTCGTGACGGCGAACCTCCCTCATCTTCCGGGGTTGGGAGAAGATCTCCTTTTTAAAATAAAAAAGAAATTGGAAGAAGACGGACACGTCTTTGAAAAATTGACGTTTCTTAATCCCTTATCGCCTTCCTCCATAAGACTAGTGGAGATCACAGAAACAAAAGCGAATGCACTTACTATCAAAGCAGGCAATTTGGACGAGATAAAAAGAAAAATGCCTCTTCTATTTTCCAATATCTCGCCATCTGCAACTCCCTTTATTCAAGAGCCAATAGCACTAAGAGATGTCTTGTGTGACTTAAGTACAGAGTCGCTCTCGTTACGTTTTCAAATATCCACTACAAACCAAGACGTTCCTCAAACGATCGACTTCACACTACAAGTAAAGAAAGTGGGGTTTTAATGCACACGCACTTAAAATATTTTTTTCTTCTACCCGTTTTTTATTCCACTCTTGTTTATCCCTGTAGCAACAAGTGCACTTCACAGATAATAAAGTGGTACCGGCCGCTCTATCTATTCGCCACTGTTGAAAATACGCCTTTGTCCCCGGATAAACCGGTACGAGACTGTCGCGAAGTCATCGCAACAATGCGGCGGGCGACCAGTCTTCTAGACAGACTGATGCTCGAACATAAAAATCTCGCAAATTATATTGAGTATTATTCCCGCTCAAACTCCGAGACGCTTAAGCGCATTTTGCCCGAGGTCAATCGCCGCAAGCTTTTGCTTCTGGCACTACAAAAGGAGGCTGAAAAAGCTTACCCCAAAGATCTGACTGAAAAAGACCGTGTACGCACCCTCAGCTGGAATTTGGTCCACAAAAACTTCCCCTCGATTAGTCTTTATACGACCTCTAAATTAGAATGGGGGCACTTCATCGTTACCCAAGGGGAGAGCCCGCCCCTTGAAAACTCGTGCCGCCCAGAAGAACGCCCGGTTTTAAAAGAATTCCTACCAGGCACGGCTATCTCTGGTACGCAAGCAGAAAACCCAAATGAGGGGATTCAGTGGCAGGGCCCAGGACCTATCCAAATAACCGAAACCCTCTCCCCTTCGGAAGCTTGTATGAGCCAGTACAACATAGTAGGTTCGCTCTTATTAGATCTTAGGCACGATCGCATGGTGCGGGGACAGCCCGAAACCTACCGTTTTTATGCCCAGGGGCCGGTCATTCTTTATTATGGAATTTACTCCCCCCGTTGAACTACTAATTCATTGACTTCTTTAACTTATGCCATTAACTCTACCCTCTTAACATTGGCCACAAACCTGCCCTAAGAATGGGGCTCGAATGTGACTGGTTGAAACTATTGGGAATTTAGCGATGCCGACAAAAAAATCTGATAAGGAAAAAGCCGATAAACCTGCAAAAAAAGCAGCGGCTCCACAAGCAGAAGCAAAAACTGCAAAACCAAAAAAGACACATGTAGCAAGAAAACCTTTGCTCCCTAAAACGCCTTTTGCGAAAAATGGGGAAGACAATAAATGGTTGCTTGTAGACGTAGCAGGGCTTCCTATCGGACGTGCTAGCTCCCACATTGCGCACCTTTTAATGGGCAAACACAAAGCATTTTATACCCGCCACGCTGACATTGGAGACTCGGTCGTAGTCATCAATGCAAAGAAAGCTGAATTCAGCGGTAAAAAATGGGAACAAAAAGTTTACCAACATCACACAAATTATCCGGGCGGTTTGAAAACAATCACAGCTCAGACTTTGCGTGATACGCGTCCAGAAAAATTGATTGAAAAAGCTGTCTACCGCATGCTTCCTAAATATAAGGGGCATATGGTGAACCGTTGGTTCTCCAAGCTCTTCGTTTACGAAGGCAGCGAACACCCACATAAGGCTCAAAAGCCTGCGGAAGTAAAATTTCCAAATATAGGAGCTAACTAAAATATGGCACAAGCAATCGTAGCAACAGGCAGAAGAAAAACAGCAGTCGCAAGAGTTAGACTGTTTGAAGGTGGAGACGGTTCCATCCTTGTAAACGAAAAGCCATTTGAAGAATTTTTCGGCAGAGACACATTAAGAATGATTGTTGCTCGCCCCATGCTTTTAACGGACAAACACAAAAGTGTCCGCGTAGAAAGTCTAGTCAACGGCGGAGGAAGTTCCGCACAAGCAGGCGCTCTGATTCACGGAATCAGCCGCGCTCTGTTAAAGCTGGATCCTGAATTAAGAGCTACTTTGAAAAAAGAAGGCTACTTAACTCGTGACCCCCGTATGAAAGAAAGAAAAAAATACGGTCAAAAAGGCGCACGCAAACGCTTCCAGTTCTCAAAACGTTAATTTTAATAGTTCAAACTCAATGGAACTTAACAATACAGATCCGTCTACGCCACCTGCTACACAGCAGAAGTGGCGTGGATCGATTCAACTTCTCTTGGGTTTGGGCCTTACCTTTTTATTCTTCTACATGATGGCACCTTTGATCTTGCCCATGCTGCTAGGGGCAGTGTGTGCGATCTTGTGTTATCCCGTATTTGAATGGTGTACGAAAAAATTTCCCGAGAGTGTGTCGGCGTTTGTGGTAACGATTGGGCTCAGTGCGGGAATTTTAGCGCCGATAGTCTTCTTACTTTATAGCGGTACTTACCGTCTCATCGGAGTCGTTGGGCATTTAAAAATCATTAAGCCAGGCCAGACGCTTGAAGATCTCGCCGAGCATCCGATGATTAAAAAGCTCATTAGCACGCTCACCCGCTTTATGCCTTTAGACAGAGAGTGGATCAATAGCCAGGCTCTCGATATGCTTCAGACAGTGGTGGAAAAAACATCCACAGGCATTGCCACCTTCTTAGGGAGCATGCCGTCGTTCTTCATGGCGCTTTTTATTGTGATCATCTCGACGTATTTCTTTTTAGCAGATGGCGCAAAGTTTTTGAAATTTTTAGCTTCTCTTTCGCCGATAAAAAACGATCGGTCTCGTGAACTTTATACTGCCTTTGAGAGATCCTGCCGTGGCGTAGTGCTGGGTTTATTTACAAGTTCATTTGTGCAGGCGATTTTGATGTCTATCTTCTTTGCCATCACGGGGCTTCCGAATGCCGTGTTAATTGGTTTGGTCACCATCGTTGCCGGGATGGTTCCGCTAGTCGGATCAGCTCCTATTTGGATTTGCGCTGCTATTTATCTAGGGACTATCCAAAGTTGGGGTTTGATGGCAGTGATGATTGCTGGAGGTGTCCTCATTTCAACAGTCGATAATTTTATTCGGCCGTGGGTAATGAAGGGGCAATCCGAAATGCACCCATTACTTGCTTTAGTCAGTGTCTTTGGCGCAATTAACTTATTCGGCCCAATGGGCATCTTCTTAGGCCCCGTCATTGCTGCCGTCTTTGTTTCCTTCTTAAAAATCCTCGCCACAGAAATCCGCCGCGAAAACATGCGCCCGCTTGTTTGATTTATACGCCGATGTCTTCGTTCCAGAGTTTGGGATTTTTTTCGATAAATTCTCGCATCAATTGAATGCAGGTTTCGTTTTTTAAGATTTCTACTTTCACGCCCCGCGATTGAACGTAAGCTTCAGGCCCTTGGAAGGTCACGTTTTCTCCAATCACAATGCGAGGGATTTTATATAAAAGCGCTGTACCGCTGCACATATCGCAAGGAGAAAGCGTCGAGTAGAGAATGGATTTCTCATACTGCCGTGCAGTCAATCTTCCCGCATTTTCCAGACAATCCATCTCGGCATGCAAGATCGCACTGCCCTTTTGCACTCTTCTGTTATGGCCGCGTCCCACAATTTTATTATCGATGACGAGAACAGAACCAATGGGAATTCCACCTTCTTTTAAACCCTGTTTTGCTTCCTCAATCGCTGATTCTAAAAACTGATCCATTTTAGTACTCCGTTATAAGAGATTAATTCTACCTTCTTTTTCTTCGTTTAAAAAACCAGATACAAAAAGAATACATCCACACTTTTAGTGAGCGTTTAAATCTTTGACGAATCACACAAGTTCACGTTAAATTTCCTTAATGATTTCAACACCATTTATGGCAGAGGCATTGCAACTTACTAGCCGTATGCACGACTTTGTTCAAAAATACCGTCCTTTAAGAAGAGCCTATCATGTGTACGAAAGGATGATTCCTTTTACCAAGGCCGCATTCTCCAAAAAGGGTTTGTTTTCAGCCACTGGCAGACAACTCATCTTGGGTAAAGCCCGTCGCGTGATGATTAGTTTTTTTCCGCCACTCGCCCATCTCTTGCAAAAATATTACGGCATGCAAGGCGGCTGCGCACATTGCTCCAGTTCCTGCAAACTTCTCTTTCAATGCCCGCACTGGGATGAAGGTACTTCCCGCTGCAGCGTATATGAAGACAGACCCAATATTTGCAGACTTTTTCC
Organism: uncultured Pseudobdellovibrionaceae bacterium; assembly: GCA_964396165.1. Classification (GTDB taxonomy): domain Bacteria; phylum Bdellovibrionota; class FAC87; order UBA2466; family UBA2466; genus CALCZU01. The sequence continues at coordinate 59,090 of CAYNEF010000008.1, read as the reverse complement.
CATCACGCCCGGCGATATTGCCGACAGAAATCTTGTTTCTAAAGACACCTCATGCGGGTTTTCTTTCGAAAAGAAAATGACCAAAGAAGAATTTTTTGAAGAATTAAAAAAACGCGCCAGCGAACGCCAGGATGAAAAAATTGCTCTTTCTAAAGCCGACCCGGAATAATATTAAATCCTGAATTTTTGTACTCTAGATGAAATTCATATGTGAGACGGATAAAACCGTCTTCTTTCATCAGTTGCGAGGGCGGATTTTTAAATCCTTCTAGCGACCAGAAAGCGCGTCTGGGAGCATCATCAATCTCGTCATTTCCACTACTTTTCATGACCTTAATTCCCTGTATATCACCTTCTTTATCCATCGTCACAAGCAGCTTTGTAATATAGAGATTTGTTTCCAGCTTCTTATCTTTAAGCTTTGTTTCGCGAATAGTCGTTTCAAGATTCGTGACCCAAGGATCATAGACTTCTTCCGCGATCCGGTTGATGAAAGAAGCATAGAGAACTTTATCGGTATTCAGTACCGTCTCAGTTCCCTCTTTGATGTCTCCGGGAAGTTGATTAGGAGTCCGCGAATAAAGCATTAAATCTTTTAAATTAGGAGTATCGCTTCCCTTGGCTTTACCTTGTTTTTCTCCGTCTTCACCCAGCGGCAGTTCTGATCCTTCGCTGTCTCCGCCACGAGGGATAATTTCCCCTTGTTGAAATTTGCCATGTAAGGGGCTTTTAGTTTCTTCTTTTACCCGGTTTGTTTCTTCCGCATAAAAGCGGGCTTTGTTTTTAGCAAGCTCTGGATCTTGCTTTTTTAATTTCGAAGTTTCGACAATATCTCTTTCTTCGATCATTTTCGGATCAACAACTTCGAGTTCGCGTTCAGAGTGTTTCTTGCCTGTCAGGGCTTCTTTAATATCTGCGGGTTTAAAAGCGATCAAGGAAACGAGCACATGGATCAGACTTGCGAAAAGTACGAACCAGCCTAACGAAATATGTGCTCTCTCGTATCTCATAGCAAAGGATAGAATACTCCTATCGTCAGTGGATGTCTTGGTACTTCACGCGAAGGAGCGTTAAGCCCTCGGGTGGCAAAGTGCGTCCAATTTTCTGTCTATCCTGCGACAAAATAATAGGAGTAATGTCAGATGGGGAAAGTTTGCCTTCTCCGACTTTAAGTACCGTGCCCATCATGGATCTAACCATCTGTTTTAAAAAACCATTTGCTTCAATCTCAAAACGTAAAATATCATCCGCCTCTTCAAACATTTCAAAACGCGTTACTGTTCTGACTGTCGTTTTTACAGTGGCCTTAGCCCCTTTAAACGCCGCAAAATCAAACTCCCCCACAAAGTACTTTAAACTTTCCCGCATTGCTTCACGCTTTAAAGGCATGGGATAAAAAAAGACGCGCGTATCAAGGGCGCTGTGACAGCGTCTGTTTAATATTCTGTATTCATAAATTTTGCCGGTAGACCAACGCTGCGAGTGAAAAGAATCCGTAACAAACTCTGCATTGGTGATGCGAATGGTTTTAGGAAGCTTAGCATTTAAGATGCTTACCCACTTAGACTCACTCATTCTGTCGTCGCCCAAGAAATTAGCGACTTGTGCCTTGGCATGTACGCCTGAATCCGTGCGACCGGCCCCATGCACTACTTTTTTCTCGCCAAAAATATTCTCAATCAAGTCTTCAAGAGTGGATTGAATGGAGGGTTTATCTGCTTGCCGCTGCCAACCACAATAGCCACTCCCATCGTACTCAATAGTTAGACGAATATTGCGAGGTTTAAATGTGGTTAAGTTTGACATGTACTTCTAATAAAAAAACTTAGCTCATGCGACGGTAGCGATAGAGCGTATCGATAATTTGCAGAGAATTTAAGGCAGCCCCTTTACGGATATTGTCGCCCATAATCCACATCGAAACGCCACTCTTTACAGAATGATCACGTCTGATACGGCCTACAAAAATGGGGTCACATCCGCCCCCTTCGATATTAGTCGGATAAATCTGGTGTTGTGGATTATCCAGTACGCGAACGCCTTCAAAACCTTCGAGCAATTCTCTTACGCATTCGATATTTCCAAAGTCGTCTTTAAATTCCACATTCACAGACATGCCGTGGCCAAAAAAGGTAGGAACGCGCACACAAGTCGCCGTGATGGCTAGTTCAGGCATATTTAAAATCTTGCGCGTTTCTTTAACGACCTTGTCTTCTTCTCCTGTCGCGCCATTTTCCAAGTGCTCTCCGATCATCGGCAAGCAGTTAAAAGCGATACGGTGAGGAAATACTTTTGGCTCGTGCGATCCGCCATTTAAAAGAGACGCCGTTTGCTGAGACAATTCTTCATATGCCTTTTTGCCGGCTCCGGATACCGACTGATACGTCGATACCACGACTCTTTTAATGCCGTACATTTCCAGAGGTTTTAAACACATCACAAGAGGAGTCACCACACAGTTAGGTGTGGAAATAACATGTCCTGTGAAATCGCGCAGAAGGCTTCCATTGACCTCAGGAATGACGAGAGGCACTTCTTTTTGCATTCTAAATTCGCTGGAATCGTCGATAACTAGAGTTTTGCTTTCAATCGCCCACGCAACAGCTTTTCTTGTGATGTCAGAAGGAACTGACATAAAAGCAATTTCGACTCCTTTAAAACTGTCTTTATTCAGTTCAGAGACTTCGACATCCATGCCATCGGCTTCTACACTGGTGCCGGCACTTTCGCTGGACGCAAGAAGCTTCAAATGGGGGATCTTAATCTTGTGCTCAGAAAGAAGCTGTAAGAACTCTTGGCCTACAAGACCAGTTGCTCCAACCACTGCCATGGACTTAATGCCTTCCAAATACGGGAATTTCATGATTTACCTCCAGGATCTTCTTTGTATTCGTCTTCTAATGTCACAAGCGTAGGTGCAAAATTTTTATTCGCCTTAGGCGTTCTCACATAAGAAATGAGCTCTCTTAAAGGGCCCCATACTACGTAGCCCATACAAACAACAAAAAGTGAATGTTCCGGACGTACAGCAATCGATGTAATGATAACAAGCAAAATAACAAGCCAGATAAAACTGCGTTTATGTCTTAAATCAAAATCCTTAAAACTTCTAAACCGCACACTGCTTACCATTAATAGCCCGAGTAAAAAAGTGAGCGCGAGTACAAAGGGTTGATAAGATACAAAGCCAATTTCTTTCCAATCGATATAAGCCGTGGCAATAGTGTTTGCAGCGGCAGGGATAGGTAGGCCAAGAAAATAGCTCTTCGGAAGTTCACCGGAGATAGTATTAAACCTTGCAAGTCTGAGTGCCCCGCACGCAGCAAAAAAGAAAGAACCTGCCCATCCCAGTCTTCCAAAACTAGGCAATGCCCACACATACGCCAAAATCGCAGGCGCCACACCAAAAGACACTACATCTGCGATGGAATCGTATTCGAGACCAAATTCACTGGTGGAGCGAGTCATGCGTGCCACTCGTCCGTCTAAAAGATCAAAAACACCTGCCAACATGATCGCGTAGGCAGCTTTTTCAAAGTCCTGGGAAAAGGAATGTAAGATCGAATAAAACCCGCAGAATAAATTCCCGGTCGTAAATAGGCTAGGCAGAATCAAAATATAAGCACGTTTTTTAGATTTTAAAGCCATGCAATTTTAATCCTTAAGCTCTGCGAGTACTGTTTCGCCACCCAACACTTTTTCGCCCACTTTCACTAATACCTTTGCCGTTTTCGGCAGAAAAATATCACAACGAGAACCAAAACGGATAAGCCCCATTCTTTGGCCCTTTAAGATAAAATTCCCGATGGCTGGGTAACAGACAATGCGTCTGGCAATTAGCCCCGCCACTTGCACCAAAACTACTTTCACTCCACTGGGAGTTTCAATCAGCATGGCATTGCGTTCATTCTCTTCCGAAGCTCTGTCTTCAGAAGCCACCATGAATCTTCCACGGTGGTATTTCATGTCCTTTACCGTTCCTTCCACAGGAACGCGGTTCACATGAACATCAGCCAATGACATAAAGATACTGACCTTGATCATCTCTTCATTGAGAAATTCTGATTCGACAGCATTTCCTAGCACAATGACTTGCCCGTCAGCGGGAGAAGCTACAAGCTTCGCCCCTACGGGTGGAAGTCTTTCTGGATTTCTGAAGAAATATACGACATATCCCGCGGCTAAAAGAAGCAAAAGCCCGACGGGCCATATACCTCCTGCAGTAAAGCCGATTGCCCCAATCAGTGCGACAAAGAGAAAGGGGAAACCTTCTTTAACGATGGGGATACCTTCGTTTTTCAAGGAGCACTTTCGTCGCCAGAATTGCCTTCGTTGTCAGAAACATCCGTAAGTTCTGCTTCGTCCATGTCCATTTGTACATAGACTGCATTTGCAGCATCATCTGGAAGATTTTTAAGATGAGCTTCGAATTCTTGCGGTTTTACAATTCCTTTTTCTAAATAGCGATCAAAAGTGCGTTTATCGTAGTGTTTGTAATAGTTACTGTTCATTTTACTTTCCTCTTCTTATTATTTTATACGTTAATTTCTGGTTTTAATTCTGGGGTGGTGACAGGAGCAGTTTCAATAACTGGCTCTTCAACGGGTTTTACCGTGACGCCAATCATAGAAGTGTCTCTTCCCTCTTTTTGAGCAAGTTCAAAAGCAGCGACGATTTCAGCCATCTCTTTGCCATCGATCGTTTCTTTCTCAGTTAAGATGACTGCAATGTGCTCGAGCAATGCTTTTTTGCTGGTAATCAGAGTTTTCACTCGATTGTAAGCTTTATCCAAAATATTTTTAATTTCGGCGTCAATCTTTTCAGCACTCGCTTCACTGTACTCTTTGGTACTCATCGGTCCCATCGGAGATTGAATAAAAGAAGAGCGCTCAGGCGAAAAAGTTCTCTGTCCAAAATCTCCGCTCATTCCATATTCCATGATCATGCGTTTTGCGATGTCGGTCGCTTTTTGCAAGTCATCTTGAGCGCCCGTAGAGACTTCATTAAAACAAACTTCTTCCGCGACTCTTCCGCCCAAAAGGACATCGATACGCGAGAGCAATTCGCCTTTAGTCATCAGATATCTATCTTCTTGAGGAAGCGACATCGTAAAGCCCAGTGCACCAAACCCGCGCGGAATCACAGAAATTTTGTGAACCGGATCCGTGTCAGCAGTAAAATGTGTCACAAGAGCGTGGCCCATTTCGTGGCGCGCGACAATTTTCTTTTCTTTTTGATTAATCAGTCTTGTTTTCTTTTGAAGACCTGCAACCACGCGATCGATTGCATCTTCGAAATCGGATTGTTCCACAAGAACTTTACCTTTTCGAACAGCAAGAAGTGCAGCTTCGTTCACGACGTTTGCGAGATCTGCTCCAACAAAACCAGGTGTGCGCTTTGCTACAACATGTAAATCCAACGTAGGCGCCATTTTTACATTGCGGCTATGGATTTTTAAAATCGCTTCACGGCCTTTGATATCAGGTCTGTCGACGAGCACTTGTCTATCAAAACGACCTGCTCTTAATAAGGCAGGATCCAGTGTTTCAGGACGGTTTGTTGCCGCCATGATGATTACACCCGTACGTGTATCGAACCCGTCCATCTCAACAAGCAACTGATTAAGTGTTTGTTCGCGTTCATCGTGTCCACCCATCGGGGAAACAGCACTACGCACTTTTCCGATCGCATCTAATTCATCGATAAAAATAATACACGGAGACTTTTCAGCAGCTTGAGCGAACAGATCGCGCACGCGAGAAGCTCCTACGCCGACAAACATTTCCACAAATTCTGAGCCACTGAGAGAGAAGAACGGAACACCGGCTTCGCCAGCGACTGCTTTTGCAAGCAATGTTTTCCCTGTACCTGGAGGGCCAACGAGTAAAATACCCTTGGGGATTTTTCCTCCGATACTTCTGAACTTCTGCGGAGTCTTTAAAAATTCGATAATCTCAGAAAGTTCTTCTTTTGCTTCTTCAACACCAGCGACTTCGTTGAAAGTCACTTTTTTAGAGTCATCGGCAACAAGACGTGCTCTGTTTTTACCAAAGCTCATGAGCCCTGCGCCAGGTCCCATTTTGAATGCGCGGGCAAAAAGCACTCGCCATACGAGCATGAGAATTACGAAAGGAAGCACCCAATGCCAAAACACATTTTTAAGAGCGACATTTTCAGACTCAAACTGTACGTTTTTTTCTTCCATCAGCTCAACAAGTTTTGGATCGTCGACTGGAATCGTCACAAAGAAAGTAACAGGCAATTTTGCCATGTTAGTCGTTTGTTTTTCTGGAGCTTCTTCTGTGAAACCTTTTAAGACGGATGCAGAGAGCACAACACGTTTGATTTCGCCGCTTTTAATCTTTGCTTTAAAGTCACTATAGCCAACTTCTTTGGATGCAAAGTCAGGACGAGAGTAAACAGAAACCATCAAAATGACTGCAATCCCAAAAAGTATCCATGTCCAAAGACTATTGCGAGTGGACCAGTTGGGTAATTTGCCTTTGCCATAAGGGAGTTTTGAAGACCCTTTTAGACGCGGAACGTTTAACTTAAACTTTTTATCCTGAGCACTCGAAAGTTCTTCATTTTGCTCGTGATTTTCTTGGCTACCAGTATCCGTTTTATTTTCCGACATAGGGGTATGGTCTAACACAAAGGTTTTTCAAAGGCAACGAACTGGGTAATCCGACTAATAAATTCAGCTAGTTAAGTGTTGACTTGGGTGTAAAAAACAATGGATAATTTTAGTCTGTGAAATCAGATAAAAACCAAAGAAATTCAAAGACTTTTCTCGCCTCTTATCAACCACTGCTTTTGACCCTCATTGCTGCGGCCGTCTTACTGCGTATTTTTTACGCAGGAGTCTTTGCAAACCACCAGATGTTTTATAGTGCGGATCAGTACCCGGGTTTTATGGTGGGGCAGAAATTTTGGTTCGAAATTTTTGACAAGTTTAAGACTTTTCCGTGGTGGAACCCGTATGTCGATTTCGGAACAAGCTTTCTCTACAATGCCATGCGCGGAACTTTTTACCCGCTCAATTACTTACAGCTTTTTGTTTCTCCGCTCTTTTATTTTTGCTGGAATTGGTACCTGCATCTCTTAATCCTTGCGTGGGCTTTTTACTCTTGGGGAAAAATTAAAAATGTCTCTCCTTTGATTCTTTTCACTCTGACAATGCTCTTTGTGACGTCTCCCTTTATCAACGTGTTCTCTGTCACATGTCTTGTGTACTTGCATGCTGTGACTTGGACCGCGTGGATTTTTGTCGAACTAGAAAAAAGAAATGCCGGTAAGTTTTCACTTGCTAGATTCATCTTGTATTGGTGCTTGTTGATCAGTGTGGGCGAACCCTTTTGTGCCTTTCTCTCGGGCGTGACAACACTTGTGATTTTGTACAAAGACAAAGAGTGGAAGGGCCTTGCTGCATTTTTTGCCACCTGTATTATCGTCGGCTTTCTTGTCTTCGGACACGCGTTTGTAATGCTTCCCTACTCGGTAAGACGGGCAGGATTAGGAGAAAGCGTGACGTTAAGTTTCAGCATGCACCCGTACCGGCTCGTAACTTTATTCTCGCCTCTTTTTTACGGACATCCCTTTTTAAAGAATTTTGATCCGGATAGCGTAACAAATGATTCTCCGTACACGCCCCGTTTCTTTTTCGATACGCTGTATTTTTGTTTGCCGCTTGTGCTTCTTGGGTGCATGGGCATTCGGGATGCTTTTAGAAAGAAAAGTTGGCCGCTCCTTGCACTTCTTGCCTTTGGACTAAGTCTTTCTTTTGGCAGATGGGGACTGATGGCTCTCGTCGCTAAAATCCCACCGTTTTCCTTTTTGCGCTATCCAGAGAAAATGATTTGGGTGACTTCCATTATATTTGCAGGTTTTTCCTTAAGAAACATTTCTGACAATAAGGAACACGATTTAAAAAAGGACAAGCTCGTGCTGGTTATTTTGGCATTAGCTTGTGTACTGCCTTTATTTGCGCGTACGCCAGAATACTTGATTGCCCTTTTCTCTCTTTTAATAGGTGCTGCCATCTTTTTTATTGCGGAAACGGAGCTTCTTACTTACTGCTTTTTGATACTAGGTCTCTTGCAAAATTACATGGCGTTTCCCACACAACGGGTGGCACCCGCTGACAGAGAAAATCTCATTTCCAAATCTGCCGCTACCATTTTGAGTAAAATCCCTGAAGGATCGCTCGATAGAGTAGAAATTACTCCCGCATTTTTTGAAGACGGCTTTCCACATGAAAATTTGCTTTGGGGTTCGAACATGAATTACCGCAGAGCTTCTCTATTCAGTTATGAGAGTGTGAACACTCCCTTTAACGAAGAAATAAAAACATTGATCTACGGAGACAACTATCAAGATTCAATGACGGCACGAGAAAAACCGCAAGATCCGAAAGTCATCAACGATGCCGTACAACTGACAAATTTGCACTTAATCGCCGCCAAAGCTACGCAACCCATGACATCGCTTCTTCCTTCCGTAGAAAGTGAGCAAGCTGTATTTAACGTCGAGAAAGGCGAAAACAATACGCTTTTTCTCATCCCAAAATCGATGCCCTCTCCTGTCTGGTTTTTCTCAAAACTGGAGAAATGGAATCAAGAAGCGTCTCGTCTTCACTGGCCGCCCAAAGTAAATACGGAGCGTCCATTTATGGGAGGAGTGCAAATAAAATTCTCTGATTTTCCTGTATACGAATGCGCGACAAATCAAAAACCTGAAAAAATAAAAGAAGAATCTCTTTATCTGGTCAATGAGAACCACTTGATGCTGGACGTAGAAACTAACTGTGAGGGATGGATCTTCATCAGCCAAAACCTACTTCCGGGTTGGAGGGCTTATGACGCCGACAAAAAGGAGATTCCACTCTATTTTATGAATGAAGCCTTGATGTCTGTGAATGTGAAAAAAGGCAAACACCATATCGAATTTCAATACAACCCCTGGACCGCTTTGTTTAAAACTTTCGTGCCGTTTTTATAAAACCTGATTAACTAAATTCCCTTTTGAAAAACTTTGGATATTGGTGAGTGTAGTTTCTGCGATATTGTGAAGTGCCTCTTCGGTGAGAAACGCCTGATGGGAAGTGATAAGCACATTGGGAAATGTGAGTAAGCGCGCTAAAAAATCATCCTGCAAAATCCTGTCAGAAAGATCATTAAAGAAAACACCCTCTTCTTCTTCGTAAACATCCAGTCCTGCTTGGCCTATTTGCCCCGATTTTAACCCTTTGATAAGTGCCTTTGTTTCGATCAATGCTCCTCTTCCAGTATTGATGAGCATTACGCCTTTTTTCATCTTAGAAATGGTGGCGTCATTAATAATGTGGCGCGTTTCGGGTGTGAGTGGCACATGGAGTGAAAAAATTTGGCTTTCACCGAAAAGAGAATCAAGAGAAACGTATTTTACTCCCCGTTTTTCCAACTCCGGATTTTTTATACTGTCATAGGCAAGAACGACACAGCCGAATCCAAGAGCGATGTTAGCAAAAATAGATCCGATTTTTCCAGTGCCCAAAATTCCCACGGTTTTTCCATGCAAGTCAAAACCCACAAGGCCTTCCAGAGAAAAATTTCCTTCTCTCACTCGATTGTGTGCTTTTGTAATATGCCGGTTCAAACTTAAAATCAGCGCCATTGTATGTTCTGCGATGGCATAGGGCGAGTAAGCGGGTACCCTGACAACCGGCATTTTTTCTTCTCTCGCAGCCTTTAAATCCACTTGATTGTAACCGGCACAGCGGAGCGCAAGAAGTTTTACGCCACTCGATTTCAGTTTTTTTACTACTTCACTTGTTACGTGATCGTTGGCAAAGGAGCAGACGACGTCACAGCCTTTTGCCAAATCAGCGGTCTGTTCTGTCAGCCGCGTATCTAAGTAGAGAAAGGTGTAGTTAAACTTTAAATTTTGTTTCTCGAATACTTTTCTTTCAAAACCATGGGTATCAAAAAAGGCTATTTTCATATTAAGTTATTGTTATCCCAGTCTTCCTGATTGGCAAATTTACTCTCTCAGATTGCGCTGCATTTTTGATTTTTTTCAGGTATAACGCCACCCTATGAAAACGATGAAACGCGAACTTTTGGCTGAATTTTTGGGAACTTTTGTCCTGATCGTGTTTGGGATCGCCTCTGTCGCCCAAGCTGTTTTAAAAGGGAATGGGGCAGCAGACTTGCTCCCTATTAACATCGCCTGGGGTCTTGCAGTCACCATGGGAGTTTATATCGCTGGCGGCATATCAGGTGCGCACTTAAACCCCGCTGTTACTATTGCCTTAGCGGTCAGTAAAAGATTTTCCTGGAAAAAAACTCTCCCTTATATTTCTGCGCAATTTCTCGGTGCTTTTGTAGCTTCTATTGTTGTCTTTCTGGTTTACCGCGAAGGCATTAACGCATTCGACGGGGGCATAAGACAAGTATTTGGAGCAAAGGCAACAGCAGGCATCTGGGCAACATACCCACAAGCTTATTTGAGCATTTTGGGCGGCTGTGTGGATCAGATTGTCGGTACATTTATGCTAGTTCTTGTTATTTTTGGTTTATCGGATCAAAAAAATACGGCACCCGCCTCTAATCTTGCCCCACTTATTGTGGGAGCCACCGTTGTGCTCATAGGAATGGCGTTTGGTTTTAATGCCGGGTATGCGATTAATCCCGCGCGAGATCTTGCGCCACGCCTTTTCACCTATTTTTTTGGATGGGGAAAAGATGTTTTTTCTGCAAACCACACTTTTTGGTGGGTTCCTGTGATAGCGCCGGTCATTGGCGCAGTGCTCGGTGGGCTTTCCTATGATCTTTTGATTACAAAACACCACCCAGAAGAAAAAACTGTTAGCGTTGTTGAATAGCCTGAAAAGCCAACGTATAAAGTAGGCAATGTTTACACCTGTGACCTACAGAGGCGACGATGCGTTCCAGTTAAGTTTAAAAAACTTAGGCTGTCTCTACTATGTGGAAGAAGTACGCGCTTTTATCCTAGGGGCTGTGCTTTCGGCTGACAGTTTGACGCCTTCTGATGCCATCGACTTTCTGATTAAAGATGAAGAGGGGGAAGATCTTTCTTTTGATACTCCCGATCAGTACACGCAGTTTATTTCCCAATTTTTTGCTTTATGGAACCAGATAGCAGAATCCGTTACAACCGATGAAATTCCTCACTTAAGTTTCTATCCTCTCCATTTCGAAAATAACGACGATAGACTAAGTGCTGCCGCCATCCGCGCAAACGAATTGAAACTCTTTCTCACCTCTTTGAGCGACGGAACTAAATTTGAAGAAATTAAAGATGAAACATTGCAAGATCTCCTTTTTTACTTCGAAAATCTTGCGGAATCGATGCACAACGCTGTCATCCGACTGAATGATAAATTTGAAGAAGAAGATTTGGGGTTAATCGAATCCATGCTCGAAGATTCTGACAATATCTGGCAAGGAAGCTTTGTAGAGTTGAAAAAAGGACTCTTAGAAATTAGAAAAGCGCACCTTGCGAAAGAAAAAAATACACTCATCCATGCGAACTTCGGTAAAAAGCCCGAAAGACATTTGCCGCCTGATATTGCTTAATTTTTATTCAAACTAGGATCTTCGTAGTTTGTTCTGATGATAGTTTTGATATTACCGCGCACATTGAAGTCACCCAAGACTTCCATCTTCCATGGTTTTACGACAGCCACAAGATCAGTCAAAATCTTGTTTACTGCAGCCTCGTGAAAAATACGCTGATCGCGGTACGCATTGATGTAAAGCTTTAGACTTTTTAGTTCTACACAAAATTCTTTTGGCTGGTACTTAATCGTAATAATACCAAAATCTGGAAAACCACTACGAGGACAAAGCGCGGTCCACTCAGGACACGTAAATTCAATGTCGTAACGGCGCGACTTTTCCGGGTTTTCAAATACTTCTAAATTCGAAGGGGACTCTGGGCTAAATTCAAATTCATTCATGCGGCAAGTCTTATTACGAGCACCTAACCCCGTCAATCAGAGTTCTCGTGACAGTATTACGTGAGGAATGTTATCTTTTTCCCTATGAAAACGATGCAAAAGCCTTTGATTTTAATGTCCCTTTTTAGCTCCTTTTTTTACTCATTCGGAGACACACCAAGTGGTAAGAACGCATTGAAAAAATGGGGAATTCCCTACCCTACTGTCATCGCACACCGGGGAGCATCTTATTACGCACCGGAAGAGACAACACCTGCCTACCAGCTCGCACGCGATTTAGGCGCTGATTATCTAGAAGCTGACATTCAACGAACAAAAGACGGAAAACTGATTTGTCTGCATGATGGAAACTTAAAAAGAACAACCAACATACTTGAGGTATATCCAGATAGAGCAGATAAACCAGTAAGCGAATTTACTTTAGAAGAGTTAAAGAAGCTGGACGCCGGCACCTGGTTTAATAACGCCTATCCTGATCGCAAGCGAGCCACTTATGCTGGGTTAAAAATTCTAACGCTCGAAGAGCTACTGGATATTGCAGAAGGCGGAAAGAATAAACCCGGAGTTTATCTCGAAACAAAAGAACCAACGCTTTTTCCAGGAATTGAAAAAGATATTTCGGAATTACTTTCTAAACGCAAATTGCTTGGAGCAGACAAAAAGGGCCGCGTTATTATGCAAACTTTTGATAAAAACAGTTTACCGCTCTTACACAAATACATGCCTCATGTTCCCATCTGTTTTTTACTGTGGTTAGACGATGGCGCAATGGTGAGCACGACTCCAAATGCAAAACCAGCTGAAGGGCAATCTCTTGCAGCTTTCCGTGCGACTCTTGAAGTAGATAAAGAAGAATTTAAAAAATGGATTCTCTTTGCAAAGAAAAATGGAGCAAGCGGTACTGGTCCCGGCTCTACTCTTACCCAGTTGGGAGATCAAAGTTATATGGATCTTGTAAAACCCTGGATGAATGATTTTACACACAAACAAGGACTTTTTATCCACGCCTACACCGTCGATGATACGGTCGACATGCAAAAAATTGCATCTGCAGGAGTAGATGGTTTCTTCACGAACCGAGCAGATGTACTACTCAAATTTTATGGAAGACAGCCGCATGGCACGTACGAAGAAATACTTAAACAGCTCCACTATTAGCACTTAACAGCTGCTAATCAGATTTTAACTCCATTCCCCTTGCCAAGAAATTCATGGCCCATACTGGTAATATATAACTATTACTCAAGGAGATCCTATGAAAATCACGACTCTCGCTGTGCTTTCAGTCGTCTGTTTACTGCAGAGCACAACACAAGCAAAACCCACTCAAAAACCAAAAGAAATAGCAAAGATCTGCTATGACACAGTAGATAATAGTCAGTTCTGCACAACCGATCATTTAGGCAATGTGCAGGTCTTTATTTACAATGCTGGATGGTGCCCACCTTGCAACTCTGAAGTGCATGAACTTTCAAACAGCTACAAACAATTTGAAGGAAAAGCTGTCACGTTCGCAAGTTTATCTGGAGAAGGTTTTGATCATGGAACAAAACCGGACAAGGCATTTCTAGAAGCATGGAAAGCTAAACACAATATTCCCTTTGTTGTTGCCGGAAAATACAAAGACTTCGGTAAAGCGTATGGTGCAAGTGGAACGATTCCCTTCACTGTCGTTGTGGACCAAACTGGAAATATTGTCGCTAAAGGAAATATGAGTCCATCCAGCGTAGTAGCCAAAGTGAAGCAACTACTTGGCAATGCAGATTCAGGTTCTTGCTTACCCGACGCTGAATAAGAATAGCAATACGTACTAAACCTCAATGGGAAGTGGTTACTTGTGTGTGGATCTCGAGTCGAGTGTCCAACCCCAAAGTCGCATCGACTCGAGATCCACACACAAGTAACCACTTCCCAAATATCTTCTCCCACGTCTCAACCCACATTTTCCGAAATTTCAAACCTGTTTTAATTTAAAGGTGAACAAAGGAATGCCGTACCTTATAGATTGAATTTTAGTAAGGGGCTCATTCTGCCGGGGATAGAGGGGTAAGCTTTTTCCCCGATGCGTACTGCGCCCATTTTCAGATAAAATGCTTCGGCATTAGGATCAGAATGAATCACAAGAGAACTCCACTCGAGCTTTCGGCTTTCTTCCAAACACCTATCCCAAAGATTTTTCCCATAACCAAATCCGATGCATTCTGGCGCGATAAATAAAAAATAAAGTTCGCCCGTGTTTTTTTCATCCGTTTGTAGCAACCCTGCAAAACCCACCAGATGCCCGGCACTTTCTGCAACAAAAGTAGGATGCTTGAGTATCCAGTCCTGCTGGATAGTGAGCTCAGGACGAAAGGCATTCATGTATTCCGGCGAATACCCCCAATGCGCCTTAGAGCGCATCGCAAGACTGGTTAAAAAAGGAGCATCAGTGGAGTACGCTTTTCGAATCGTCAGATCTGCATTTTTCATGTCTGCACAATTTTAACCTCTTTGGTTAAACCAAAGCAACAAAGTGTCAGTAATGTCATCAGAATGGCAAATAAACGACCTTACTATAAAATCAATTTCTTTCGAACTTTTATAAAAGCCCAGGTGCAGAAGAAAAGACACTGGAGAGTGAGAATGCTTCCATTATAGAGAAAGGCTTCTGCTATTCCCCGGTTCCAAAAAAGAGCCTGTGCAAGACGAACACCGTGTATGAGTGGAAAAAACTCGGCAATGATTCTAATAGGAGTCGACATTTGATCAATTGGAAAAAAAATACCTGAGAGAAAATAGAGTGGTGCGATGATAAAAGAATACACAGTTTGAAATTGGTTTATGTTTCTGACACTCGCTGTAGAAATAAGCCCCATAGCCCCACAAGGAACAGCGACTAAAAAGCCCACACTGGCAAGTGTGGGAATTAACCACGGGTTTGTCATCAGACCGAAGGCAGCTAACACGATTGCAACCCCCACTGCCATGACAGCGCCTTTTAATCCCACCCAGATAAGTTCTCCGAATATAACTTCCGTCACACCGATGGGAGTCGTCAGCATCGCCTTAAACACATTTTCAAACGTCATACGCACGTAAAACCCGTAACTTGTTTCAAAGAAAGAAGTGAAGAGTGCTGTCGCAACAGTTAATCCGGGGGCAAGAAACTGCATGTACGTCATTCCTTCGATGTTGGTAAGAAACGCTCCCAGCCCCAATCCTAAAGAGACTAGGATAAGCGCAGGATCGGCCACAGTCGGAGATATATTTGCGATCAAATCTTTTTTGTACACAGTCCAATTGCGACGAGTGATGTGCATGCAGAGTCGTAAAAATTCAAGCATCGACGGAAAGCTCCTTTCCGGTCAGCTTTAAAAAAACATCTTCTAGATTGGAGGGACGAATCTGAAGCGGATTCAGTGCATAGTCCGAATGCAGTGAAGTCAGATCCGAAAGGCCCGCTGTTCTTAAATAAATCCCCGAGGCATCTTCATGAAAGTGGTATTTATTTTTATCCGTAATGGCTTTTTGCACCTTCTCTTTTTCATCGGAAGAAAAAATCCCCACATAACCGGGTGTGTGATCAGCAATCATTTTTTGCGGAGAACCTTCCGCAACTATTTTTCCCTGATTCAATATGACAAGCCGTCCGCACAACACTTCCGCTTCATGCATGTAATGAGTCGTAAGCACAATCGTAGTTCCAGCTTGATGCAACTCGCGTACTTTTCCCCAAAGCAAATGGCGAACTGCAGGGTCAAGACCTGTCGTCGGTTCGTCCAGAATCAAAAGTTCTGGGTTCCCAAGTAGAGCGCGTACGAATACAAGGCGGCGCTTCATTCCTCCTGAAAGCATACGAATACTGGCATCTCTTTTATGCGCCAAATTCATATACTCGAGAAGTTCTTCAATTCGCTTTGTCTGTTTGTCTTTTGGAACGCCGATGAACGCGCAGTAGATTTTCATGTTTTCTACGACTGTTAAACTTTCATCAAGTGCATTGTCTTGTGTCACAACTCCTAGACGTTTTTTTATTTCTCGAGAGTTTTTTTTAGGATCGTATCCAAAAACTGTAAGTTCACCCGATGTGCGCGCCACAGTGCCATATACCATATTAATAAAGGTGGATTTGCCTGCTCCATTAGGACCAAGAAGTCCGAAACATTCCCCTTTTTTAACGTGCAAACTCACCCCATCTACGGCTACTGATTGTCCAAAAGATTTTATTAGAAGGTTTGAAGTGATCACGGTGAGGAGCTATTTTAAAAGCGATTGCATATAAAAAGCAAGGCGGCTGAATATTACAGTTGAACGCTGTGAGCCAGAAAAAATGACTTATTCTTCGACTTTTGGGGTAATCATATCAGGAGCGGGAAGTTTTCCACGGGCAATAACAATTTTTTTAGGATCCATCAGTTCTCCCTTACGGCCGAGAGGATCAATAGCACGCACAGTCCATTGGTATTTACCTGATTTCACTCCTTGCAATTCCACTTCAGGCTTATCTGTTTTGATGGTTCTCTTAAAGCCGTCTTGTTTTTCAATAGTCACTTCATAACCAGTCGCATTTTCCACGGCCTTCCATTCAGCTCTTAAGTTTTTCCCCTCGAGCGCCATGTCCCAAACCAGGTCCGTTGCCGGAAAAATCGCTGCCGGTGCTTCTAGTACAGGAGGACTGCCGTAGTAAAACTGCGAAGGTTCGCTTTGTTTTAAGACAGCATCTTTTTCATCCACTAACTTCACACGCCAAAAAATATTTCCTTGTGGGAGAGAAAGTTCCGAAGAATTGACTGCATTTTCCATACTTTTATGTTGCAACACTTTTGATGAAAACGTTCTATCTGTAGAAACTTCGAGTAAATAAATTCTTCCTTCTCTTTCGATCGCGCTGTCTTTATCCCATGTAAAATCAAATTTCTTTTCCACCTTCCAAAATTCAATGCGTTCCTGTGCTTTTGGAGCACCAAGCGTAATGGGTTTTCCATCAAATACGGATAGAGTACTCCACTCAGACTCTCCTACTTTCTTATCTTTCAAGTAACCAACCACGTGCCAACGGTAAGCACCGTCTTTTTGTCCTATCCAGTTTGTAGAATGGGTTTGCGATTTAATAGTTTGTTTTTCTTCTTTGCGGTTAAGATCTTCCATTTCCAAAACATATTCCACTTTGGCATCGAGTTTATTCCAATCAAAGACGACTTGTGACCCCACTGAAAACATACTTTCTTTTTTTGGTGCGTTTAGTTGGATTGCTACATTTTCAATCGCATCGACTTTAAAGCTACGTACTTCAGAGGATTGCACTAATTTGTTTGGGAAATGGGAATCCACACGCCAAAAATATGAGCCAAAATTAGGGATGGATACGATACTTTCCCCTTGGCTCATTTTCACTTTTTGTTTAATGAGAGAAGCATCGAATTTATCTGAATCGGAAACAAGAAGTTCGTGCGTAATACTGCTATCTAACAAACTTTCATTCAGTAACCAGCGAAAGGATACAAACTGCGGAGTCTCAAAGCTTCTGATGGTTTCGCCATTCGATGGTGCTATCAAAGAAAAAGCTTCTGCTTCAAGAACTTCAAACTTTCTCGTTTCAGAAATAGGCTTGTTATCAGCTTCCAAGCGCCAGTAATACACACCTTTAGATAAATTCATGTGTGTCGTTTTTGGTTCAAAATCGACTTTGTGTGAGTTTTCTTCTGTAAATTTAAGAGATGAAGAAACGACAAGCTCCACTTCCTTGTCCTCTTCGTTTTTCCCTTTTAAAGTGGCATCAAAAAGTACTTCTGCATTCTTACCGATGTCTACATACACCTTTTCCAGTGCCTTAGGAGTACTTAGTCTTGCATGCAGCGCCTCTACAGAAACGACACCTTCTTCGTTCACACGGATAATTTTATCCCCTGTTTCACTGCGCAAAATTCCACTCCCTCGGATAAAGGATGCGGCGAGGTTTTTAGCAGACTCCAGACGTATCAAACTATTTTCTGCGATTTCAAGTTTGTCGCCGTTTTTCATTTCGATTTCTGCGCGGCTTTCAGGACCTACAAGGACTGTGTCTTTTTCATAGAGGGATTCACCGTTTTCCGTTCTGTCCCAGAGAAAACTGCTCGCAGACTTTCTTTTTACGTCCTTAAAGGACAAGACAAGTTTGCCATTTACTTCGCCACTTTTTTCTCCTCCTGTGTAATTTAAATCTTTCCACAGAAAGACGAATGCGGAGCTGCCAATCAAAAGCATACTTAATGCAACGAACGCAGTGCGAGAATAAGGTTTTAAAAATTCCATAGCGTAAAACACATCGGTAATTTTTTAAAAAATCTTTAATGTTTTTCCATACGATTACCGATGTATTACTGAAGGGGTTTACCGTGAATAGACTGTTTAAGATGACAATTGGGAAGAAACTGAATCTGATGATCCTCTTGCTGCTGCTTGGCACTGTAGTCAGTGTTACAAAACTTTCTGGGAAACTATTTACAGAAGATTCCACAGCGATGATTCAGCACATGAATTCTGAAAATGCGAGTCACTTGGCTAGCGAAGTGCGCACTCAGTTTGAAATCCTGTCAGAGCGCATCCGCTCTGCATCCATTTTTCTTTCGCAAAATCCAATTCTTCTTCCCAAGGAGCTGGTCAGGGTCATAGACACTACTAAACGCGATACTTATTTAAAAGAATTCTTTAATCGTGAAAAAGATATATTGGGCTTTTACATTTTATCTTACTCGCCGGAGTTTGAGTATTCTGTAGTAGATTCAGCTGCCGGAAAAGCAATCAGCGACTTAGGAGTAGGCAGCCAAGAGAGACTCTTTGATACCATTTCAGAATTAGATGAATTGGACATCGATAAAGTAGCAAACGGAGAAGTGCAACTTGTAGAAGTAAAACTGGAAGACGATTCGACAGCCTTTGCCTATGCTATTCCTTTTTTAAAGGAAATGGACAAGACTTTATTAAGTCTTGCTGTGATCCGACCAGAACGACTAACCCAGATTTTTTCTAATACGACGCTTGTAACAAGTTATCTGGTAGATGCATCCGGAAGGGTTCTTGCCCATCCCGATTCCTCATTATCCAAAAACCGCGTCGACCTTTCTTCCACAGGTGTAGTTAAACAACTTTTGGAAAGCAAACTTCCCAACGGACAGTCCCGTTATGTGGATGCCAAGTCTGGAGAAGCAAAATTAGCGGCGTTTGATCTTGTCGGTGTTGCAAAACTAGGTGTCATTGCAGAGGTTCCAGAAGCAAAAGCTTATGAAGCTCCTTTGAGAGCGCAGTACCGTTCTTATCTCACGGGACTTGTCGTTTTAAGCATTGCACTTTTTATAGGCTACGTGTTTTCAAAAAGTCTAACGTGGCCCATTCGACTTCTTGTAGGTGCCAGTGAAAAAGTTTCTCAAGGGGATTTTTCCACAAGACTGACCCCCAAAGGGCAAGACGAAGTGGCCCAACTTTCCACTTCATTCAACAAAATGTCTGAAGGCTTGGAAGAACGCGACAGAGTAAAAGATATTTTCAATAAGTTTCACAATAAAGAAATCGCAGACGAAATTCTTTCTGGAAAAGTGGCACTCGGCGGAGAAAACAAAGAAGCGATCGTTTTCTTTAGTGATATTCGAAATTTCACTGCCTGGAGTGAAGGGATGAAGCCCGAAGAAGTCGTCGAAATGCTTAATGTCTACATGACAAAGATGGTGCGGGTCATCCGTTTTCACGGTGGTGTTGTCGATAAATATGTTGGCGATGCGATCATGGCCCTATGGGGTGTACCTCACTATAAAGGCAATGAAGCTGTAGCAGCAGTGAAAGCATGTATCACGATGCGATCAGAACTTGCACAGTTAAACGAAGAACGGATAAGCGCTGGAAAGCCTGCCATTAAAATCGGAATGGGATTAAATTTAGGTCAGGTTGTTGCCGGTAACATCGGTTCAGAAGAAAAGATGGAATATACAGTTATCGGGGACACGGTAAATACAGCATCCCGTATCGAATCTATGACAAAAGAGTTTGGGACGGATCTACTGATTGCAAAATCCGTTGTCGATAAACTCGATAATACTTTTATCCTAGAAAAGTGCGAAGACATTCTCGTCAAAGGTAAAGCCGAGGCCTTAACGTTATACAAGGTAAAAGGGTTTATCAATTCCAGCGGTGTTGAAGAAATCGTAGAAACACCGTGGAGCAATTACGAAAAAAGCAAAAGCGACAAGAGTGCCGCGTAGACTTAGTTTACTTTTGAATAAAAATAACAATACGCAAAGTCTGTTCCATTTGCGTAGGAATAAATTTCGGAACCAGGCTGCCCCGGCTGCCACTCACAATTCACAGTGCTTGAACAGGTAACCTTCAAAAAATAAATCGCTCCATCCTCAGAATTGGACTTTCGAAGTTCTTTAAAGTTTTTATTCTTCTTCAGCTGTACCAATGAATTGTTCTCTTTTGAATAGTAAGCTGGTTTAAGATCGGGAATTAGCCCTTTTAGTAAATCATATAATTGCGAAGCTTCCACCTGACTATTACTGACATCAAAATAGACGGAACTTCCGAGTACCGGATCGCCATCATTAATGACCACTAAGCTAGCATCACTTTTTTCGTTAGGAGCTTTCGCTTGTAAACATTTGCCATTCCACAAAGTATTTACTGAAAAATCTGTAAGCTCTGCACTTTGCGAAGCAGACTTGTATTTTTCTTTTACGCGCTCAAAATCAGTCGTATCCGCGTTTAATTTTAAAGATAAGAAGACGAATATGAATAAAGTAAATCGCATAAATTTGCTCCACAGTTTTTATTTATAAAAACAAGTAACAACCGTTACGCATAACGTCAATTATTAACTATCGTATTGATGGTGGGTCTGCGAAGTCAGTAGATTAGGTCAACTTCCGCTTGATGCCCCCAAATGGTGGGTCTGCACGGGGTCGAACCGTGGACCTCTACCATGTCAAGGTAGCGCTCTAACCAACTGAGCTACAGACCCATTTGTTGAGCATCAAGAATCGAGGTTTGGACTATAAAGTACTGAATTCAGAAAGAAAAGAGGTAATCTGACTGAAGGCGAAACAAATCCCCTTGCCTACGCATAAATAGTGAACATAATTACAGTAATAAATGAAGGAGATACCTATGGGCGACCTAATCACGCACTTAAATGAAACGAATTTTCAAACTACTATCGATAAAGAAACAACCCCAGTTCTTGTGGATTTTTGGGCAGAATGGTGCGGGCCCTGTAAAGCTCTCTCTCCTGTCATTGATGAATTATCGCAGGAATTTAATGGCAAAATCAAATTTGCCAAAGTGAACGTGGATGAAGCAGGAGCGATTGCTTCTCAATTCGGCATCCGCGGTATTCCTACGCTGCTTCTTTTCCAAGGTGGAAAAAAAGTAAACGAACTTGTCGGCAATCAAACCAAAGACAAGTTGCGTGCGATGCTTTCTAAAGTAACAACTTAAGTTTCGGAAAAATCAGACTCTAAGACTGTTGGATTTAAATACCTCTCCCAAGAAGGTGGGGGTTCTTTTGCGCGTACGGAAAGTAAATTTCCCGGCAGCCAATTGGGAACGACTGGACGAGTAAGAAGTTTTAATCCCACTTCTTCTGGAGCTCTATCGCCTTTTTTCTGGTTGCACTTTGTGCAAGCAGCAACGATATTTTCCCAACTTTTCTTGCCGCCTTTTACAACAGGCTTTACGTGATCCATCGTCAGTTCTTTTTCCGGAAATTTTCTATAACAGTACTGACAACGGTAGTTGTCTCTTAAATACACATTCATCCGAGAAAATCGGATGACAGGCGCCATGCGCTTTAAGTTGACCCAGCGTCTGAGTTTAATCACGGCCGGTATTTTAAATTTTGCGGAGACGGTGTTGACGGAAAGTGCGTACTCTTCGAGGATTTCTACCTTGCCTTGAAAAACCAAAATGAATGCCCGTTGCCAAGAGACAACCCTTAATGGTTCAAAACCAGCATTTAATAGCAAGGTATGATTCATTTGTCGGATACTCTAATTTTCCAGGCGAATCACTGAAAAGGCAAACTGGATTTTTCCACTGCCTCGGGAAGCGCTACTAGTGGGGCTTTTAGCTCCACCTGATCGCCCAGCATAAAGTTAGGATAATCGTGAACGGGTATGGATGACAAATCGCGGTCTGACTCAAGGTGTCCAACCGATGTCGATTCCCCTACGATATAAATTTTTACTTCGCCCAAAACAACTTTCATCAAGTGCCATGCACCACCAGTGAGTTGGTTCATTACAGGCACCATACGGTATACCTGCAAGACATCTCCCGGCTGAACACCGTTACGCTGTCCCAGATCGATAAAATAATCTTTGGGTGCCTGCGCTTCGAGTGAACTCATTCTAAGCCTGCGAGTAACCTGAATGATCGATCCCGTAGCTGAAAAGGCGTTTTGAGTTAAGAGTATAAGACAAAAAACTGTAATTAGTTTATTCATCAAACTAACTATCGGCAGATTGTGAAGAAATCTTCACACTTAAATATGCCGGGGGCATATTTAAGTTCTATTAAACTCTTTTTTTACCTTTTGTAGCGCGTTATAGACTAAAGAAGAAGCTTCTCCCGTCTTCTCAGCAATTTTCTTCGACCATTCTTTTTCGGACATGAGCCTTAAGCGCACCATTTCCGCCAAATAAGAATCGTCTACTTCTTCTGCCTCCTCAAATTCCAACACGAAGACAAACTCGCCCTTTAACATCACGTCACTGATTACAAAATGAGACAAGTCTATCCATTGATAGGTCTCATGCATTTTCGTCATTTCGCGCCCATAAAACAGACGAGATTTTGGGAACCATTCAGACAATTGCTTCAATGTCTCTTCAACACGATTGGGACTTTCAAAAAAAACACATGGTATTTTAAATTTTTGCGCCATGAGAAGTTTGTCGTGTTTTGCTTTTTCTGTCGTCGGTAGAAAGCTTAAAAATATAAATTCTCTTTCAGAAACACCACTCGCTGCCAAAGCTGTAACGACACTCGAAGGTCCAGGGACGGGAATCACTTTGTGCCCTTTTAAATGCGCTTCTTTTACAAGTAGTGCACCCGGATCCGAAATACAAGGCATCCCTCTATCCGACACAAAACCAATGTCATTTCCTTCATTGAGTTTTGTCATCGCAAGTTCGTTTGCGTCTTTCATATTATGTGACGCGTAGGAGAAAATTTTCTTATGCTCTGCTTCTATGCCTAAGATCATCAGAAGCTTTCTGATTTCGCGCGTGTCTTCAGCAAAAAGCACGTTTAGTTCGCGCAAACTTTTTTCAGCACGCTTAGTCATATCTTCTAGATTTCCGAGCGGAGTGCCAATCAGGTATAATGTAGCCATAGTTTAACTTTCTCTTTCAAAGGATTTTTCCATGATAATGCGCGCACGGGAACAAGGAAATGTCGTTGTTTTAGAACTCGAGGGGCATCTAGACGTAGAAACCACTGCCCAATTCCAAGACATGTGCCTTGGTATTATGAAAAAAGATACATCGAAACGTGTAATCTTAAACATGGAAAGACTGAAGTTTGTAGGTTCTACCGGCATCAACCAGTTTGTAGACGCTATCAAGGCGTTTAGCAAATGCGAAACCAAACCTAAGATGTGCAAAGTTTCCAACGATTTTTTGATGATTTTGCGTGCTTATCAGACAACGCGTAACCCGTTTGAAATTTTTGATAACGAAGAATTGGCAACTGCCGCCTTCGATGCTCCCCCTGCTCCCAAAAAAATCACAAAGCCCAAGACGAAAACGATCGAAAACTGAAGTCTAATTAAAATAGATCGGAAATCTAGTCATTCGTATATTGGGAAACTCTCCCAACACTTCAAATAATTCCGTCTGTACGGACCTCTTATACTTTAGTGAAAGTATAGTTGCAGAAAGTTTCAGGCGTTTTAGTTTTGCACTTGAGAGAAAACAGCTGGGACGGAGTCTAGGATTTTTCTTTCCCCTCACTTCTACCAGCAACACACCTTTCGCATTTTCAAATATCAAATCACATTCAGAAAGCTTTAATCGCAAATTTTGGGCAAGAAGTTTATAACCGAGTTTTTGATAAAAACTACAGGCTAAAGCTTCACAGTTTCTGCCATAACTCTGCTTTTCGTTAGTAATGCGCATGACAGTTCGCCAAGCAAGTCTCTGTCCACGCACCTCTCGCACAGTTTGCAGTCAGATGTCACAAAGCAAGTACGAAAGTCGGTCAGTTTAGTGCTTTTGGGACAGTTGCTAACATAAGAAACTCACATTATGCACGGCAACGTGGAGAAGTGTGGTGGCTAGTGCCATAATAGACAGGCAATCACCAAAAACCAAATATGATACGAGGTTCTGTTATGAAACTCTCCACCCTACTTGCGATCACAACCGCCTCAGTGCTCTCTTACGCACAAACAGACTATAGATATTTAAGAATACCCAAAAAAGTATTAACTGAAAAATTTATACAAGAATCAGGTTTCATAGAAGATCACTACCATGACGATGCGTACATCATCGGTTATCTTCCTCATAAAAGAGACTACAAAATCCCCACTCAAATCGCAGAGAATATATTGGAACTGGATGCAAAAGCTTGGGCGCATACCGAATATGATATTAAAACGTTAAAAGCCCTCCCCATCGATACAAGCCGAATTAGCCAAGAGTACGAAGCCTTTCACACTTACGACACGCTCACCACAGAGCTGAAATTACTTGCGGAGAAATACCCAACGCTTGTCACTTTGAGCACTGCGGGTAAAACCGTACGCGGCAGAGAAATGTGGTACTTGCGCATTACAGCGAAAGACGTGCTCACTACAGCTAAACCAAAACTCTTATACATTTCTTCCATGCACGGGGACGAAGTTACGGGCAAAGAAATGATGGTGTATTTAATCCGTGATTTGCTCTCCAAATACGGAACAGATGAAAGAATCACGCGTCTTGTAAACCACAATGAACTATTCATCATGCCATCGATGAATCCAGACGGTACTGAAATGTCTCAGCGTTTTAATGCAGATGGTGTGGATCTTAACCGCGATTTCCCAGAGCTTAATGAAGATCCATTCGGCGGCAACCGCGCTATTGAAACAAAGAACATTATGGAACTGCATCGCCAAAACCATTTTGATGTGGCTTTGAATTTCCACGGGGGATCATTATGTGTAAATATTCCGTGGGACTCAAAAAAGAATAACTCTTCTGCCCTCTTTGGTGACAATGCACTGATGCTTTCCATCGCGCATCAGTACGCAAACAATAATGTCCCTATGAAAGGGAACAACGCTGGGAACTTCAATCAAGGAGTCACCTATGGTTATGAGTGGTACCCCATTTATGGCGGGATGCAAGATTGGGCGAGCTATTTCAGAGAGTCCACTCACGCGACTGTAGAAATTTCTTCTACCAAGTGGCCGAGTGCAAACGCACTAGCAGGTTTCTGGAACGATAACAGAGAATCTCTTTTAAAATATCTCGAAAATGGTTCCACGGGCGTTCATTTAAAAGTGACAAATGCTCAAGGAGAACTTTTAGACGTTGCAGTACAGCTTTCTTCAAGCTCTAGAGCAATTCATTACACTGGTTACGTGCACCGACCTAGTGTCTCGGATACTCAACAGGTTACCGTATCGTCCACGGGTTACGTCAGTAAAACAGTGAACGTAACGCCTCACCAATTTATAGGCGGCTACGATTCTGTTGTATTAGAAAAAAATTAGAGAAATTTATAGTTCTACAGGAGTCCACGAAAAACTTTTTCGGTGGATTTCAGTCGCGCCTTTTTTCATTAAAGATGTACGGTGCAAAACACTTCCGTATCCTTTATGGCTGGCAAAGCCATAGCCCGGATACGTTTCATCGTATTGTTGCATGAGATCATCACGAAACACTTTTGCAATAATGGAAGCCGCACCGATAGAAAAAGATAATTGATCCCCTTTTACAATCGCCAACTGTGGAAGTTTTGTTTCGATCTTTCCTCTGCCATCAATCAAAAGAAAATCAGGAGAAAGTTTTAAAGTCTCTACGGCACGTTTCATCGCAAGCTTTGCCGCGTGATAAATATTGATAGTATCAATTTCTTCAACCGTTGCTTCCGCAATGGACCAACACAACGCACGTTCTTTCAGCTGTTTCGAAATTTCCGTGCGTTTTTTAGCGGTTAATTTTTTAGAGTCGTCTATGCCTTCAGGAATATCTTTAAGATTTAAAATACAAGCTGCAGCTATGACTGGGCCTGCAAGGCATCCCATGCCTACTTCATCAACGCCCGCGATACACTTGTACCCTTTTTTTGAGTACTCGTGTTCATAGAAGAGTTGACTAGGTTGCAAAATAAATCTGCGTTCGAAATTACTTTTTGTCGGATTTTTCTTTTTTATCAGCTTTTGGGGCTTCTGGAGCAGCAACTGTTTCTGCAGTTACTTCAGCTTTTGCTGCTACTGGAGCAACAAGATCACCAAAGCGGCTAGCTTCTTTCAATCTTGCTTTTTTACCTTTGAGATCTCTCAAGTAGTACAAACGAGAGCGGCGAACAATGCTGGATGTTTCCACTTCTATTTTTTCAATGAATGGAGAATGTACAGGGAAGATTCTTTCTACTCCCACTCCTTCAGAAATTTTTCTCACAGTGAACATTGCTGTCGGGCCTTTGCCGGACTTGGGTTGTTTTGAAATCACAACGCCTTTAAAAGCCTGTACACGTTCCTTGTCGCCTTCTTTCAAACGAACTTGAACGTTTACTCTGTCGCCTACGCGAAAATCAGGACGTTTCTTTTCCTGTGATTTTTCTAAAGTCTCAATAATATTTGTTTGCACGGTCTATCTCCAAAAAGGGGCAATGTAAAAAGAGTGACGGTACTCGTCAAGTTAAAAATACAATAATGCGTAAGTAAAGTGCTTGTGATCCAATAGTTTATGCTCTTTACATCCCACCCCCTTCCTCCTAAACTGCCCCTCCATTAGGGAGATCCTTTGGGAAAACCAGTTAAAGCCAGCCTTAGAGTCCGGATGTCGAGTGCAGATGCCCATTACGGTGGGAACCTTGTCTCAGGCAGCAAAATGCTTGAATTCTTTGGAGATGTAGCCACCGAGCTTCTCATTATTCATGACGGAGATGAGGGTCTTTTTAGAGCCTACGACAATGTAGAGTTCCTAGCTCCAGTTTATGCCGGGGATTACCTCGAAATTGAGGGAGAAATCACGAAAGCGGGCAACACCTCAAGACAGATGTCGTTTGTCGCTAAAAAGGTGATTAGCCCGGAACCAGACGTATCCCCCAGCGCCGCCAAAGTATTAGAGACCCCAATCATTGTTTGCAAAGCTTCTGGAACCTGCGTCGTGCCCAAGGAGAACCAACGTAAGTGAGCACTCTTACTTATAAAGGCTCTGGTGTTGATCAAAATAAAGCGGACAATATTCTTGAGAATTTTTCCAAGTTCCAGGCTTCGCGCCCCAAAGATCCGCACGTTTTAGGTGGCATTGGCCCCTATGCCGCTTGTTACTCATTAAAGCCATTTATTTCGGGAATGGAAGATCCGGTAATGGTTACTTCCTGCGATGGCGTCGGCACCAAGGTAAAACTTGCGCTGGATTGGAATCAGCTCGAGGGATTAGGGCACGATCTAGTTGCAATGAATGTAAATGATCTTTTGTGCATGGGTGCTAAGCCTCTCGTGTTTTTAGATTATTATGCCTGCGGAAAACTCGACGCTACACAACTGACGACTCTTTTAAAAAGTATCCAAAGCGCGTGTGAACTTGCCGAATGCACTTTGGTGGGTGGGGAAACTGCCGAAATGCCAGGCGTATACCAAGACAAAGATTTTGATTTGGCAGGTTTTGTTGTCGGGGTAGTAGATAAAAATAAAATTTTAGGACCCCAAAAAGTAAAAGTCGGGCAAAAACTTATCGGGATTGCGTCGTCCGGCCCGCATTCAAACGGCTATTCATTGATTAGAAAAATCGTCGAAAAAGAAAATTTAAAACCGGATACAAAAACGCCGTTCTCTTCTCAAACTTGGAAAGAAGTGTTGCTTGCGCCTACTCTCATTTACACAAAAGTGTTGAAAGATATTTTTCCTGACGTTTGTGGACTTGCCCATATCACTGGTGGCGGGCTTTTAGAAAACCTGCCGAGAATTTTACCGGCGAATACAAAAGCGAAAATTCACTCTCAAAAATGGAAAATGCCCGCCCTATACGAATGGGCACTGCAATCCACCGGCATGAAAAAAGAAGAACTCTTAAGTACTTTCAATTGTGGCTATGGAATGATCATCGCCTGCGAAAGTCAAAAGACAAGTTCCCTGATTGCTTCCATAGAAAAGCATGGAATGTCTTGCAATGAATTAGGTGAAGTAGCAGAAGCAACCCAAACCGAACCCTTTGTGGAATGGCTGTAGCAAAGAAAAAACGTTTACTGGTTTTTGCCTCGGGCAGAGGGTCCAACTTTGAAGCGATTGCGTCTGCAATAGAACGGGGAGAAATTCCTCAAGCAGAAATTGTTTGTCTATTTAGTAACAAGAAAAATGCGCTAGCCCTAGAAAAAGCCAAAAATTTAAATATCGCAACCCATGTCATTGCATCCAAAAATTATAAACAGGACGGAAAGTTTGACAGAGCCGCTTACGAAAAAGATTTGATGACGTTTGCAAGTTCAGTAAACGCCGATTGGATCATCCTTGCTGGCTACATGTTGATTTTGGGTAAAGATTTTATCCAGCAGTTTGAAGGAATGATTATCAATATCCACCCTTCACTTTTACCGAAATATAAAGGGCTCGAAGCGCAAAAACAGGCGCTTCAGGCAAAAGAAAAAGAAACGGGCTGCACGGTACATATCGTCACAGAAGAGATGGATGCGGGCCCCATTATCGCTCAATCTAAAATCGCTATTTTACCAAACGATACAGTTGAAACGCTGACCGAGCGGCTCTTGCCCATAGAACATTCTACCTACGTAACAGCAATCAAAAAACTGTGCTCTTGAAATACGAAAGTTCGCAAAAAGTGGTGTACTTACGAACTCTCGCAACAAAATGCACAATTAGATGAGACATTTACGCAAGCATAGATCACCCTTGAAATGGCTGCATGATTGCATAAAATAAGTCGTACACTATGAACGACTCACAACTTAAATTAGGACTTTTGGGACTTGCAAGAGCAGGAGATACGACGTGGTTTAACGGACACTTTGGTGCGACTGTATTAGCAGGACAAGATTTACTAAAACGTTCTGATTTCTCTGCTCAAGTAAAACTGGGAATAAAAGATCAGATTTCTCGCGCCTTGCAAATAAAACCAGAACTTTTTATCCCCTTTGAAAACGATACACCTGCAACAAATGCAGAAGAAAACATTTTAGCCGCCGTAAAGAAAAACACAAAGGCGCTCTCTATCTCCGGGCATGGAATCATCTACGGAGCACTCGCATTAAATGCTCTTAAGCAACTAAACGGAGAAATGACTCAAAAGACACTTGAGGGAATTATTAAACTGCTTACACTCACACTCACAGATAGAAAAACACGCTATTACAATATTTCTGACTACTCTCACGTTCGTGTGACACAGGAAGATGCGATCCCTGAGTATGATTCCGTTGAAACAATGGTAGTTACTTCACTTAAAGAATGCAGCGTTTTGTATAAAGACATGCAGGTAGGCCCTGATTTTTATTTTTTTACAGCTGAAAAACTCCATGCACTAACATTTGCTCACGCGATTTCATTGCTTTGGAAATTGGGGCATGTACAAACAGCAAAAGACGCATTTCCCATCCACCGCAAAATGGTCAAGTTAAATAGAATGGTGCCACCTAAGGAATTAGCTGTCCCTGTAAAAGCGACAAAAGGGTTGCACCCGTATTTACCAGAGTACTGGGCAAAAGATCATTTTGACGATCACGCAATCAAACTTGCCATTGCTGTCATTGAATTATTAGAAGATCTTCCAAAAGAAAAAATTGCAACACTCTATAAAAAAGAAGAGTTTTGGGAACCCTTCATGCGCTGATTAGTGCATCAACATTTTTTTTGTGACATAAATCACAGTCGCAAGAAGCGCCATTTTCGCGCCGATTTGTAAGTAGAGTCTTTGGAGATTTGCCTTGGGGAAACGGTACCACAATCCCATCCGGGTAATAGGCCCGAGAATCACATTTTCAGGTTTTACCATGTATAAGTGGTTTTTCTTCATCGTACTCCCCCCGATCGAATTTACTTAAGAAAGGGATTTAACACATTTACAAGAGCGAGATCAATGCTCTCGACACTTAAGAGAGGGGACAAATTTCGGCATCCCCATCGGAGGTGACTTCATTCTTCTGGTTTTTCGCAAGGATAGTGACGGTAATCACGCCTTCAGGAGTAATGGATTTTATTTTACCTTCGCAGGTTAAAACATCTCCGGGAAATGTCACTTTTCTAAAGCGCGTGCGAAAACGGTTTAATCTGTATTTATCTTCCGGGAAATTGAAGAGGACTAAATCCCCCAAAAATGCCATCGAAAGCATGCCGTGTACAATGACTGAAGGAAAGCCAGCTTCTTTGGCAAATTCTTCTTCTAAGTGGATCGGATTAAAATCTAGAGCTGCAGAAGCATAAGCTTTCAAGTGTTCGCGTGTAAGCGGACCGCGCACTAAAGGCTTCAGAGTTTCGTTAGCTTGGGGGTTCATTTTACTCCCCCTGTTTGCAATAAAAATGTGGTGATGGATTTAATTTTAACTTTTCCCTGTGCTGAAATCGTCGTTTCTAATGTCACAAACGTCATGGATTTTCGTTCTTTCCACTGCGCTATTTTTGTAGAAACTTCTACTGGATCCCCTACCACCAAAGGCGAGACAAACTCGTATTCCTGCTCGATATGCAGAAGTGTCCGCATGTCCACTTGCATGCGTGTCAGCCATTCAAATTCGGCCTTGCGAAAACGGGTCGCAAAAGACGGAGGAATGGTTTTAAAGTGTTCGGATAATGTCGCCTCGGCAAACGCCTGTACGGTTTCGGTCGTGATTGCTTCCATCGATAACGTGATGGGGGGTAGATTTTCTCTCGCGTCTGACATTGAAACTCTTGAAATAACTCAATATTACTCAATATGTCAAAAAGAAAGAAAAATAGTCAATACGCCCAACTTAGGCTAAGTTAGAAAACTGTGCATACTTTGAATTTTAAACTGAGATGGATAGGATTTATTTTGTACTTTGCCGTACTCTTTGCCCTTCCCTTCGGATTTCTTGCAAGCACATCAGGAACAATCGTTGGGCTTGGATTGTTTTGTCTCATCCTTTTATACTTAAAGCTTACCGCCAAAAAAAGACTGATTGAAAGACTGAGGCTCGTAAAACTTTATTCCATTAATCACCCCGGATTATTCGCATCTCTATCAAGTTTCACAGAAAGAATTAATATTGGATTGCCAGAAGTATTTATGCTGAATTCACCTGGCTTAAATCTTGGTGTTTTTGCCCTCTCTAAAAGTCAAAGCCTTTTGTTTCTGTCTAAAGGTCTTATCGACTCCCTTTCTCGAGAAGAATTAGCAGCACTTTTAGCGCGAGCGGTAGTGGAATTAAAAACAGCAGACTTAAAAAACAGATCCTGGCTCAGCCAATTTTTATTGCTCATCGAACGGCCCACCACGATGGATTTTATTCAGAACAGATCGCACACAAGGCGCTTTTATCCGATTAGTGTTTTTTTAAGACAGCTGATACTTTATCCTTTATGTTGGCTCCCCATTCAACTCATAGGCATCAAACAAAATTCGCTGGAGCTAGACGAAAGTTCGATTTCACTGACAGGAGATCGCAGATCTTTGTCAGAAGCATACAGAAATCTGGAAGCATATAGACAACGCACCCCTGTGTTTATTCCTTTCGCGTTTCACTCCCTGTTTTTACTTTCTCCGGAGAGTATTGATCCACTGGCAAAAGTATTTGTCAGATCCCAATCGCTGACTCAGCGTATTTACCAATTAGAAGGCAGACAATTCACATGAGTTCACTTGTACTTTATGCGTTTCTTATTTTCTTAACTTCTTTCGTAGGCGGCATTTTCCCCCTACTTTTTCCCAAGAAAAAAGAATCCCATTTAAAACTTCTGATAAGTTTTGGCGCAGGCCTACTGCTCGGCATGGCGTTTTTGCACATGATTCCAGAAGCGGCTGAGATGCTCGGAAAATCTTTCGGACTTTGGGTACTATTGGGATTTGGAATTCTTTTTTTGATGGAACGTTTTGTAATGGTACATGCCTGCGAAGAGCATGGCTGCCACTACCACACAATAGGCATTGCCGCTTTTTTAGGGCTTACTATCCACGGATTGATTGAAGGGCTTGCATTAGGATCTAGTGCCATGGCTACAAAATTAGGACCCCTGGTATTTACAGCGATCGTCATTCACAAGGCACCTGCGGGCATCTCGCTTTCTTCGATTTTGAGTCTAGCAAAAAAAGGAAAGAACCAGATTCTTGCTTTTATTATCGGAGTTTCTCTCTCTGGCCCTATCGGAATTTGGCTTGCTTACGCCCTGATGAAAGAAACGAATCACGCAAATGTTTCGGGCGCTTTGCTTGCGGTTTCTGGGGGTACGTTCGTCTATATCGCTGCGTGCGATTTACTTCCGGAATTGCACCACCCCGAAGGCAACCGTCACTATAGGCTTTTAGCTTTTATGGTGGGAATCTTTATCAGTGTTGCGAGTGGCTACTTGCTACCCGGTACACACTGATTATTTATCTGAAGAATTTGTCGGTACTCGCTCTTTTTCAATAGACGCAAGCTTACTCGAGAGTTTTTTAGCCAAATCTTTGTCTTTCTTTTCAGAAGCAGCCAATGCTTTTTTATAAACCTCTTCTGCTTTTGCGAATTCTTTTTTGAACTTGTACACGTCACCCAAATGTTCGAGGATCACGGCTTCTTCAGGTTGCAAGGAAACAGCTTTTTCAAGTTGAGTGACTGCTTTGTCAATGTCGCCTTTTTTGAAATACACCCAGCCAAGAGAATCTTCCACAAAGCCGTCATTGGGACGAATCTTAAGAGCTTCTAATACCATTTTTTCTGCTTCATCGAGGTTTTCACCCATTTCTGCGTAGGTGTAGCCGAGAAAATTTAACGCATGCGGATTATTGGGATTCGCACTCAAAATCTTCTTCATGTTTTCAATGCCTTTTTTACGCTCTCCTGACTTATCAAACAGCGCACCCTGGAAATACAAAAGTTTTTCATCCACAGGGTTTTGTTTAAGCCCCTTGTCCAAGGAAGAAAGGGCTCGTTTGTAGTCCTTTTCCACATCAAAAAGAGAAGCTTCCAGATCATAGAACTCTACTACTTTCGGATTTTTTTCGATGAGTTTTTTGGCGAATGCCAATCCTTCTTTAATTTTTCCGGTTTCTTTATAAATAAATCCTAGATGCAGCGAACTTTCCTTGAAAAAATTTGAATCTTTTTTTACTTTTACAAACTGCTTCATCGCTTCATCAAATTTCTTATTTTCCTCTAGCGTCCAACCTAAATAAAAACGCACACTATCGGATTCGGGTTGTTCTTTTAAAACAGACTGAAAGGTTTCTACGGCCTTGTCTAATTGGCGCAGTTCAAAGTAAATCAAACCCAATTTTACACGTGCTGTGTAGTCATCCGGCTCCACACCTTCATATTCGACTAGTGATTGCACTGCTTTTTCCAGTTCGTTTTTTTGTAAATAGAGTGTGGCCAGACGTTTTTTGAACTGACCGCTACCCTGGATGCGACTGTAGGCACTGATGGCAGAATCAATTTCGCCATTACGTTCGTAGATCAATCCCAAGGCCGTTCCTGCTTCGACAAAGCTCGGACGTGCTGTGAGGCATTTTTCCAAATCCTCTTTCGCTTTGTCTAGCTTGTCGGTTTCGATATAAATTTTTGCGCGGTAAAACAAAGCCATGTGGTTTTCACTGGTATCACCTATGAGCTTTGATAATTGAGAAACTGCTTCATCCAGGTTTCCACTTTCTGCACTTAAAATTGCCATTAAGAGTGGAGCACGGTTATTTTCGGGATCAATTTCTGCAATTTTTGCGTACTGTTCTTTTGCTTCAGGATATTTTTTTAATGAAGCGTAAACAGCTCCCAAAGTCATACGGTAGTCAGTGTTCTTTGCATCCACTTCCACCGCTTTTTTTCCATATTCTTCAGCTTTTTCAAAATTAGAAGTTCTTAAATTCGCTTCTGCTAACTGGTGGTTCAAATAAGCGTTGTCCTTGTCTGTTTTCAAGGCGCGCTCTAAGAGAGGAATCGCTTCTTCAACTTTTCCATCAAGCAAAAGTTGCTTTCCCTTCATATAATATAAATTTGCCGCTTCGCTTTCGTCCAGAGCAGTCGGCACCACTTTCTGAGGCTTTTTAGCGGGCTTTGCGTGCAAGTAGGAAAGAGTTAAAAAACAAAGACACAGTGTTAAAAAAGTAAATGTTTTCACAATTTACTTTTCGGAAGGTTTTAGAAAAAAACAAAGGGGTTATTGGGTGCGGTGAGTTAAGTACTACTTAATCTCTTTTGTGAGCACGGATAGGCCTGATTGCTGCATCACATAAGAATCTTTTAAGTCAGACGTGAATTCTTTCCACAAGATGGCGTATTGTTCTTGTCTTCTATCCACCGCATTTTCAAGAAGGTTTTTGGATACTTCTTCAGACTGGGTTTCAGGAATAAAACCATAAACGACTTCCATATCGGGAGTACTAATTTCGCGATCTAATAAATTGATATTGGAAGCAATCAGCTCTGGTGCAGTCGCTTGAGTGTCTTCTGCCTTGGTCAAAAGAACTTTAGTTGCTTCTATAGACAAAAGACCTGAAAGAGCGAATTCTCCTCTTTCAAATTTTTCTTTATTTTTCAAAATGCAACTGTCAAATTCCTGTCTGTCCTCAGACTGCTCACTTACTTTTAAAAATACTTCTCTATTTTCAAGATAAGAAACAAGATTCTCCCAACGCTCATCAAAAGTTCCAATGGTTACGCCATCAGTAGTAGACACGTTTTTTTCGGAGATGAGAAAACTGCAATACACTTCCACAAGCGGTGTTTTCTTTGCGTCAGCAAAGGCTACAGCTACGAAAGACATCGTCCAAATACACAATATTAATAGGAGTGTTCTCATATAGGCTTACCGCTTTTTAAAGGCCCTCTCTGCCTTTCGAGATATCCTATAGCTATCTTTGTGCCAGTCTTGCCAGGCTTGGTTGTACACTGGAAGTCTTCAGAAAAGGTCACGTCTTGGCAACTCGGGTGACATTAATTGTCTGACTGGATAAAAAATAGGGCAAAAGCTTTTCAATGTCTGTATCGCGTTGCAGGTAATGAAACCAGGCATCTATATTTGAATTCGTCTGCTTTTCTTTTATCGAACAGACAATCACAGGGATATTTTTATCTACCTTTTTAATTTTTTCAGCCCAAGGAAAACAGAGTTCATTTTGGTAGTGGGAATCCAAGATTACCAGGTGCACGACATGATCGGTGACATAACTTACCGTTTCAAGTGCGGTCTTTGTCTCGATGACTTCACAGGGGCGACCAGAAAGACTGCTGACTTTGTTTTGAAGAAAAGAAATATGTTTCTTTCTAAAAGTTTCGTCTTCGCAGGAAAAAACTATTTTTATCGACGATTGAATAACTGGCAACACTTCTTCTTCCGCATCAGGCAAAGAAGTAATTGCGGTAGAGGTCATTCTGTCATGCAGTTCTGCCCATAAGTCCCACAGTTTTTGAAATAACAAATGGAAGGAACTTATCCCACCAGTACAAAAAAGCAGTACCATCGTTTTTTTAAAGTAACCAGCATCTGCTAAAATATGAAAACTTAAAAATACGGTGGACACGAGGGACAAAACGAACAAAGTGAATTCCAGGTAGTAAAGTTTTCGAGAATGCAGTCTTGCCTTTTCTTCCCAGTTCTTGCTCTTATTTTTGGTCAAAATTCCCATAGAATACAAACTCTCTAATTGGGTTAAGATGCAAAACTGTTACCAGTTCGAGTTTATTTCTTAAAGAGTCGGAAGGGGTTTTTGGGCTTTAATAAGCCTCTGACCACGATAGGAAGTGCTAATTTTACGATAGAGATAGAGGGGTCGAGACTCTTTGCCACCCCTTCGATCACAAGACAAGATCTTAAGAGAATAGTAAACCTGTTGGGTACATAAATGCCGTAAGTGCGTGCTGCTTTCAACAAGTCCTGCAACACTTCGTCCATACGTACCTGAGAGACTCCCGTTTTTTTCACTTTTTCAATAATTTCTGCGACTGCCTTATCAAAGCCTTCAAAGTCTGAAAGAGACGTCGTCTCTCCCATATCAAAAAGCGCCTTAGAAAGCCCCCTGCGATCTCTTTTTAATAACGAAAAAAGTACCTTCAAGAATTTCTTACGATCAGGCTCACTCAATGTTCCTACAAGCCCCATATCGATAAACCCCACCTTGCCTGTTTCTTCGATGTAAAAAATATTTCCCGCATGCGGGTCCCCGTGAAAAAAACCATGCTCAAAAATCTGCTCAAGCACCGCGGTCAATCCCGCTATTGCTGCACGTTTTGCTTGATTAGAGTCTTTTGAAATTTCAGTCATTTTTTTCCCTTGCATAGGGGACAAGACAATGACTCGATTAGTGCTGAGTTCTTTTACATAACTGGGAAACAAAACATCGCTTTGAGAAAATACTTTTTTATAATTCTTAAGAAACTGATCGATGTTTTTTGCTTCTTCCAAATAATCTATTTCTCTTAACGTAGCTTCTTTGAAATCTTTGAATGCTTCTTTCAACATTAAAAGGGGGAAAAAAGGATGAATAGAATTGACAAGACCTTCTAGGATCATCAAATCCGTTTTTACGGTTTGCCCGGCTCCGGGTTTTTGGATTTTAATGATTACCTTTGCCCCATTATTTAAAGTAGCTTCGTGTGTTTGGCTCAGGCTTGCTGACCCTAGACTTTTTTTCTGAATTTCTCTGATATTCTCTTTGTACTTTTTCTTACCCCATTCCTTTTTTAAGATTCGGTTTATCTTCGCAAAAGAAAGACTGGGTACTCTGTCAAAAAGTGGTTTTAATTCCTCCGCCACATCCGTCCCTATTAAATCAGGACGAGTCGCAAGCACTTGCCCCAGTTTAATGAAGGTTGGACCGAGTTGTATCAGAGTTTCCTTAAGAGACTTTCCAAAAGTTCTATCTAATGGAATGGATTTTCGCTTTCCTAATCCTACGAAAGTAATCCCTCGTTTTCCGATTTCAAAACCTTGATCAGTGAGGGTACCGAAGATTCCATAGCGGTATAGGACAAAGGTTATGCGCTGTAACCTTGACGCTATGTGAAAACCATTTTTGAGTACATTCAAGACGCTCATCCTTTTTCTTATCGCGCAATTTGACCTTTAGCCTGAATGAATTAAGTAACGCCTGTTAAGACAGACTCAGTGGGCTTTGCCTTTTACGCGCACTTTCTTATAAAATGAAAGCATGAGTCATACCCCTATACTTGCATCGGCTGCTTCTTCAGGATTTTGGCAACTTCTCACCCAAATGGATTCAGAGAAAATGAAAGTGCTTGCTACAGAGCACATGTGGATGGCTCTAGTACTCTGTTTTTTCTCTGGCATTCTGACAAGCCTTACACCGTGTGTTTATCCGATGATTCCAATAACAATCAATATTTTCGGGAGAGCGTCACAAAGAAAAAATGTAGGCAACAGCAAGTTCAACTTTCATACTTTTGGATTAAGTGGAATTTATGTTGCAGGTATGTGCTTTACTTATTCCGTCATGGGTTTAGTTGCCGGAATGACGGGCTCTCTTTTTGGAAAAGTCTTACAAAGTCCCTGGATGCTTCTTTTTTTAGCTGTGCTTTTTCTTACACTTTCTTTAAGTCAGTGGGGACTGTTTAAACTCCAATTACCCTCTTCGCTACAGACAAAACTTGCATCAAAAGGAAGTACCGAAAGCTGGTGGGGTATTTTTATCATGGGTCTTTTTTCAGGGCTAATCGTAAGTCCCTGCGTGGGGCCAGTCATCGCTGGCATTCTTGCGTTTGTTTTTGATACATCTGATGCCCTAAAAGGTCTTCTGTATTTTTTTAGTTTCTCTCTCGGACTAGGAGTATTGTTCCTACTTATAGGCGGATTTTCAGGCGTGCTCTCCTCACTTCCGAAATCAGGAGCCTGGATGACTCGCATCAATCGCATCCTCGCAAGTCTGATGCTCATTGCAGCGGGATACTATGGCGTGCTCTTTGGAAAACAAATTGGATTATGGGGAAATTCACATAATGTCGAAAGTGCTTTAGCATCTAACATCCATTGGCAAACAGATGAAAAAGCGGCTTATGCTCTCGCAAAGGAAAAGAGGTTACCTCTTTTCGTAGATTTTACAGCTGTTTGGTGTGAGGCGTGTCATGTAATTGAGAAGACTTTATTCACTGACGCTGAAATCGGAAAAATCATTGATTCCAAATACATTCCCTTGAGATTTGATGTGTCCGTTCAAGACGATTCCAGTGAAGCAACTCTGAAGAAATATGGAGTGCTAAGCCTGCCGACTCTTGTTTTCGTAGACAAAGACGGCGTAATTGCTGAAAAGCCCCGTATCCACGGCGTGTTATCAAAAGACGAGATGCTCAATACGCTGCATAGCTTCTCACCTTAAACAAATACCGTAACCCCTCAACTTTTTTTGAAATTTCTCCGATCAGTTTAGCGGGAACCTATAGCTATGCAACCCGCTAACAGAAAACACATACGCCCAATTTTGGGAGTCATTTTCACGGCACTCGTCGTGACTTTTGTCGTCTACTGGGTAAACCGCGAGCCTGCGCCACAAGCTTATCCTACGTCTGCACAAATCTTTGCAAAAAAATATCCCAACAACCCGGAATTCATTTCCGAACTTGCACTTCTACGCTCTCAGGGAAAATTAAAAAAAGAAGATGAATTAGAGATTGGAAAATCCATTGAAAAAGTTGGCCCGATGCTCGAAATTCCTACTTCGCTATTGTATTGCCTACTCTTTCAAGAAAGTAGACTCGACCATCTAGCTGGCATAGATTCCAACGAAAGCGCATTGGGACTAGGACAATTTTCGTACTACAGTTTTTTTGAAGTAAACCACCAAATCTCGACCTATACGCCCAGAAACATTTTCGTTTTACAAAAACTTCTGGGATATGACGTACGTCCAATTGAAGCAAAATCCAATGACCCCTCTCACCCATCCTCGTATTTTCATATTCCGACAGCAGTAACAGCCTCTGCAATTTATTTGAATAACCGTTATCTGCATCTGACAAAACTAATTACTGCCAGACAAATTCTGTATGACAAAAACCTGCTGTGGATACTTGCAGCAATGGCCTATAACAAAGGTACTCGCAGCGTCTTGTCCTTGTGGAACGAAACGGAAGAGCGAAAAGGGCCAGAGGGGTTAAAAGCATTTCTCTCGGATCCCAAGACGTTTTTTCACACGCTTTCAGATTCAGCACTTCTTTCGACTTCATTAAAAAGAATTTGGCCCAAAAACGACGCTTTGGCCTATGCCAAAGAATGGGAAATACACGCGGCGAACATTTCAAAATGCTCGACCGACTCGGAGCTTAAGATAAATGAATGAACGTGACCAAAATAGGCGCGCAAGCGGCAGTTCTAATATCAGAACGGGCTTCTCATTGCCCTCTGGCCTGAATAAAAAACAGGTACGTGGCATTTTTTGGGGATTTGTTTTGTTTTTTGTTTTGTTTCTGGGAGGAATGGTTTACTTCTCGGACTCTCGTCCGAGAGATTTAAATACTTCCATCAACAGTTTTTATACTTTGAATGAAGTTTACAAAGCGAAGGGCATAGAGCGTTTTCAGGAAGAGAAACTTAACTTGAAACTTACGCTCGCAGAAACCATCAAGAATCCGGAAAACGCAGATGTAAAACGCATCGCAGAAGCTATCTCCGTTTATTTATTCCCAGAAATTCTTCCTGATACGCATTTCGAAAAAGAAGCGGCGATGACGCTTTGGATCCCGTTATTCAAACAGATTGAGAAAAAACCAGGGACTGCAGAAGCGCGCAACCTATACGAAGAAGCAAAAGCAGAAATCTGGAACTATGAAAATCCAGACAGAAAGAATGCCAAATTATCTGAAACCGCAAGAGAAACATTAAAAATATATAGGGAATTGAGTGCACCGTGAAGTTTGAAGATGAATTTTTTGAGAAGGAAAGAGTAAAGAACATCATTGGATGGTGTTATTTCTTTTCCATTCTTTTTCACGTGGGATTTTTCACTGTCCACATGCTTAATTTGGTCCCCAAACAAGAAGCTCAAGTGGAATCTATTCCCATTGAAATTGCAGACATTCCCAAAAGCCAATTTGAACCTAAAGCCGAGCTTCAAAAGGCAACCAAACAAAAGCAACCTTCCCGCGAAAAACAAATCGTAGAAACGGAAGCCGCTAAGAATAATGAAGTAGACGAAACTACGAAGTACTTAAGTGACAGAAACCAGAGAGCAGAAAAACAAACGCGTGCAGACAAGGTCGACGATTTCCAGCAAAGAAAAGGCACAGGACCTAAGGAAAAAGTGGCAAAAGCAGAAGAAAGTAACGACAAAGACGAAGTCTCAAGCGACATCGGTCTAGCGCCTGCAAAAGCAAAAAAGAAAAACTGGAAAGCACTTTCTCTACAGGATTTAAGTGTGGGTAATGGGGATGGTGGCAAGACTGCTGCCAGTGACGACAAAATAGATGGCGTCGACAGAGGCGAAAACACCGTACTTTCTACCCGAGAATTTAAATATTTCGGTTACTACCATCGAATTAAGGAACTCTTAAGACAACACTGGAAGCCAGAAGTCGAACACCAGATTGAACGCATCTGGCGAAAAGGCAGACAAATTTCTTCAGAGGAGCTGACCACAAAAGTTCTTGTCACGTTGAATGACAAAGGCAATCTCACAAAAATTTCCAAGATTGAAGGTTCAGGTTTCAGTGAAATAGATGAAGCCGCGATTGAAGCATTTCAGCGAGCAGCTCCTTTTCCTAATCCTCCGCAAGCGATGGTAGAAGAAGATGGTTTTGTCCGTATCCGTTGGGATTTTGTTTTAACTGCAGATTCCGGCCCCCGCATCCAATTCAGAAATGCGGGTAGTGATCCGAGGTATTAAATACTATTTTAGACTTGGGTAACTACCTTCTTGTAACAACCAGATATTCGTATCGAATCCAGAATAAGTACTCATCTGCTGCATTTCACTTGTTGATTTTGGAGTTCCTGAAGTACTTGCAGTCAAAGTACAAAGCTCATTATTATAATAGGCGCTAGCAAAACCAGAACCGCTATTATCCATTCCTGCAAGGCATCCCTGACCGGATCCATTGCCCCAAACTCCATTTGGGCCTGCAGTCGAGGTTACTTCTGCGGCTGCATAACTGTTTGTAATACTCAAACTGGATCCTCCGCCTCCGAGTCCACCAATCAATCCACCGACGAGTGCCCAACCAGTTACTCTACCAGTCGCAAAGCAATCCGATACACTCAATATGGCCCCACCATTTCCAGAACCACCAACAAGAACTCCTGAGGCATACGCACCGCCCCCACTCACTTCCACATTTTTCGCATAACTATTTCGAACAGTAAGTCCAATGATATACCCAGCTAGCCCACCTGCAGCCCAACTTCCACTAGTTGATACAGTGCCATTCAACACGTAACTCTTGTCTATAGTTAATGCGTTTGCATATGCAACTAATCCACCAGCATAACCACCGGACTGCACACTAAAACCTTCAAGTCCCACATTTGAAATTGAACCAGAGGCAGATCTAAATACTGCTGCATCTGTACCAACATTCACATTAAAGTTTCTAATCACATGGCCTTGTCCATTAAACGAGCCGGCTAATATCACACCGTTACTGACACCGGTTAAATCTAAATCTGTTACTAGGGCAAAACTAGCCCCTTGGTGTTGCTCAATCGCCAAAAATTGTGCCGAAGAACAAATGAGATAAGGATTGCCAGTCGAACCATCTCCGCCTGCGAAATCATTTCCTGGTGCATTTGTACATCCACCCACGTTTGCTACACAATTCGTATTGAATACATCTGCTGTGTAGTAACTAGAATTATAATTACAAT
This sequence comes from uncultured Pseudobdellovibrionaceae bacterium, assembly GCA_964396165.1. Taxonomy (GTDB): domain Bacteria; phylum Bdellovibrionota; class FAC87; order UBA2466; family UBA2466; genus CALCZU01. The sequence continues at coordinate 16,992 of CAYNEF010000008.1, read as the reverse complement.
ATAGATAAGGACAATTTGCATCATAGTCAGATTGGTACCTGTAATAAGTACTGTTTTGTACACAGAGTATTTGAGGGCATTCTTCTTGCGTAGAATAGTACATATTTGTAGTTGCACACCAGTAGCTACTAGGTGGGCAGTCTTGCAAGCACGTATTAGTATCTTCGCCATTCATAGTATCGCATGTGCCGTTACCACAGTATGGGCCAGGATCCATTGATACAGTCATGCAAGTGCTGGAACAAGAGTCTCCATCTACTAAATTACCATCGTCACATTGCTCGCCGTTCTCTATAATTCCATTTCCACACGCTTGTGCTGGTATAAATGTCCAACTGTAACCGTTATTTGGATCGAGATAGATGAAAGGAACGGTCACATTTCCAACCGTTGTGGTGGAGATGGTTGCCGTAATCTCAGTGTTGTAACCTAGATTGTATATTCCTTTTGGGAAAGTAATCTTATTTGAACCACTGATATATGCTTGGAAAATTCCGTAAGGTAGCTCGAATTCCAACGTGTAGCCATTCTGACGAATGGGGGTATTACCCAGCGAAGCGGATGAATATGTTCCAGTTAAATTAAAGCCAGGATTGCCGCTTGTGTTACATGCATCGCCTGCAGAATCATTTGGGTTAAAGATATTAGGACAGTTATCACAAACGTCGTAAATGCCGTCAGAATCCGTATCTGTTGTCGAGCCGTTTAATGTTCCAAAGCAACCTACAGTTGCAGAGTAGGTGTAACCAGTAAATTTTATAGCAGCATAAGCATTATTAGAATTCTCATATGTAAAATTACCGGAAGTTCCTCCGCCCACATAAAAAAACATGGAATGTACTATGCCTGGCTGTGCGAGATAAAATTTACCATTGTAAAAGGAACCGTTCGTAAATGTACCTTGTTGCGCATGTACATAACGGAAAGTGCAGCCTTGTACTGAATCAATATAGAAACTCCAACCTGAATAAGGTTCAGTATAAGTCACATTTTGTATCGTTGCTAAAACAGAGCAATCATTGCTTACACCAGCTGTATCACAAGCAGCTCCATTAGCTTGTTCTGGATCATATACATTTACACAATCATCCTGTGAATCAGGAATTCCATCACCGTCAGTGTCTGCAGGGTAACCGCAATCTTGAGGACAGTTATTTTGATCTTCGCCTGAATTACATGTTGAATCGCCGCAGTAACTTGGATAACCGCAATCTTGTGGGCAGTTATTTTGATCTTCGCCTGAATTACATGTTGAATCACCGCAGTAACTTGGGCTTCCGCAATCTTGAGGACAGTTCCATTGGCTTTCGCCAATGGCACAGCTTCCATTACCGCAATACTCCGTGTTTACAGTAAAGCTGACTGTATTGCTGTCGCGTGTGAAAGCAATATAGCATTCGTAGTCACCGTCTGAAAAGTGCACGCTTTGCCCGCTGTAGGATAGATAAGCATAGCTATTCCACGCTTCATTAATTGAACGACGGCAATATAAGATACCACTGAAAACGTCGTCTCCAGAATAACTAAAGGATACAGATCCTCCGCTGACAGAAGCAGAGAGAAAGTTGGACCGATAAATACATTGCGAGTTACAATCAGCAGTTCCATCACACTGCTCGTTAGAATCGACAATTCCATCGCCGCAGTAGCTTGGTCTGCCACAATCCTGAGAGCAGTTATTTTGATCTTCTCCCGAATTACAGGTTCCATCGCCACAGTAGCTCGGGCTTCCGCAATCCTGAGAGCAGTTATTTTGATCTTCTCCTGAATTACAGGTTCCATCACCACAGTAAGTTGGGTAACCGCAATCTTGTGGGCAGCTATTTTGATCTTCTCCTGGAGTACATACTCCATCTCCGCAATAATCGACCACACCATTATTGTCATAGTCATATGGATAAGTATCACAGGCGTCGCCCATACCATCTAAATCGCTGTCGACTTGATCTGCATTTGCAACGTATATGCAATTATCATTACCATTTAAAACACCGTCGTTATCTATATCGGGGTCACAAGCATCACCCACACCATCATTATCTAAATCGCTTTGGTTGTAATTATATACAGTCGGGCAATTATCTACATAATCTGGAACTCCATCATTGTCTTTATCATTTGGATAGAAGTCGCAAGCATCACCAATACCATCGCCATCTGTGTCTGTTTGGTTTGAATTTGCTACAAAAGGACAATTGTCATCTGCATTTGCAACACCATCATTGTCACTGTCTAAATCGCACGCATCCCCGATACCATCACTATCGGTATCAGATTGGCTCGGATTTGAAATGTTAGGACAATTGTCGATATTATCTCTCACTCCATCATGATCGCGATCGTTGATTGAATCGCATGCATCCCCAATATTGTCCCCATCTGTATCTTCTTGACCTGGATTAAAGACATTGGTGCAATTATCCCGGTAATCTTGTATTCCATCGCCGTCAGAATCTGTATTTGCAGGTTGGCAGTTCGGTCCACCATCGACATTGTTTGTAAATGTCGCCGTACCAGAATAATTATATAGAGAATAGTTAGCGATTAAATTGAAACAAGCTACGTTATTTTTAACGACTGGTGGTGCATAAAATGCCCATACAGACAAGCCTACTTGAGTATTATTTAATAGCGTATTGCCGTCTACCATTGCAGATTCCGCCCAATCAGTCAGGGCAATTCCGTTTTGATTGTGCGCGGCCGTGTTAGCTGCCACGAGCGATCGGTAATTATGGTGACCTGTTAAAATTCCGTAGGATGAATTGTTATGAAGATAATTTCCAGTAATGGTTGCATCGTAGTTGTGTATAAAAAGGTGAATCCCAGTAGTGTTGCCATAGATTTCATTATTGGTAAGTACTAGATTGTAGTTATGCGCGTACGCATAAATGCCTTTTTCAAAATTTGTAATTTTGCAATTATTCACAGTCATGCCACTGCTGGATAAGTATGATGCGTATACGCCGTAGCCTGTACCATTACCTGTAATTGTATGACCGTTACAATAGAGTTTCGCGCCTGCACTCATTACAAAGCAGGTAGAATTTGAAGAAATATCTGCAGTCAGCACGTTCGGTTTTACAGCACTTAAAGTTCCGCAATTTGAAACCAGATTGATTGTGTTGTCACACGCGTCGCCTACGCCCACATTATTGTAGTTCGCTTGATCCGGGTTAGGGACAGAAGGACAATTGTCTACATCGTCGGTAATTCCATCGTGATCTAAATCCGCCAAAACACCGCTTTGTGTCCCACCAGAAACTTCTCCTGCTCCACCACCTGCTCCACCACCTGCTGTTCCACCTGCTGTTCCACCTGCTGTTCCACCTGCTGTTCCACCTGCTGTTCCACCAGTTGTACTAGTTCCTGCTGTTCCACCAGCTGTGCCAGTTCCTGCTGTTCCACCAGTAGTATCAGTTCCTGCTGTTCCACCAGTAGTATCAGTTCCTGCTGTTCCACCAGTTGTACTAGTTCCTGCTGTTCCACCAGTTGTACTAGTTCCTGCTGTTCCACCAGCTGTACCAGCTCCTGCTGTTCCACCAGCTGTACTGGTTCCTTCAGTTCCGTCTCCTATTGTTTGTCCTATGATCGAAAAGGTAAAAGCAGTAGAGGTCGTGCCATCTTCTTGCATATCCACGCTGTTACGCGAAGAGAGCATTCTTCTAAAAAACCCGCCTCTATTAGTGGCAAGACCGCCCATAATAACTGGTACAACCACTTTGAATTGCATTACAGATCCAGGGGTAAAAACCACGTCTACATAACAAGAACTCTCTACATTTATCCCAGCGTCGCAATCATTCTTTACTGAAGTATTAAAGGGCGCATCGACTACACCCATGCTCATATTATTGAGTTTACGGCCGCCCGTGTTTTTAAATTCGAATCTGGCCTTTACTTCTTTATTGTAAAGAAAGGAGCCTGTATTACAGATGAAATTGATTCCATCGCCTTCGCAGGTAAATTCATTGCCGTCTATACCAAGAATAGCTCCGGCTGAATTGATAGAGATAGAAGCATTTTTGGTGATGTCTGTTCCACCACGAAAACTTTGTCCACTTTCCATGTAACCGGAACAGGAGGTAAAAAGCATAGCAAACATGCTGGCGAGCACAGCACACAATACACAACGCAAACTATATGTGCCTTTTGAATCGTAGGATTTAGAAATACTCATCTCGCGCTCCTCTTTCAGAAGTATAGCAGCGCGTCAGCTCGATTTGTTTGACTCAATTATGAAAAGTTTTACACATTTCAGTCGTTATAAATGCTTAAAATCACATAACAATAAAACTGCCTGTACTCAAACTTGTGTATTCTGTCCAAGAAGTAGACAGGGCTTGAAAGTAAACTCTTAAATGAGGTATGAATAGGTCGATTTTATCTTTTTTAGGAGACTTTATGTCACAAGAAGCCGCTTCCATCCATTTAGAATTCACCCCAAATCCAAACACTCTGAAGTTTGTTACGAACAGAACCTTATTAGAAAGAGGTGCTGTGAACTATTCCTCCAAAGAAAAAATGGAGACATCTCCTCTTGCAACCAAACTCTTCTCAGTTCCCGGCGTGAGCGGAGTGCTCGTCGGTTCTAACTTCGTCACCATTACCAAAGCACAAGATGGTAGCTGGGATGTCGTTGCAGAAGAAGTCCCTAAAGTGCTGGAAGTGCATTTAAACAACAACGAAAAGATTTTTGCAGATGGATTTGATCCCAATGCAAAAGTGGAATCTACCGGCAATAACTCTGCGATTGAAAATAAAATCCGCGAAGTGCTCGATCAAGAAATTCGTCCTGCAGTAGCAATGGATGGTGGAGACATTACTTTTGGTAAGTTTGAGGATGGGATTGTGTATTTACACTTGCAAGGCTCTTGCAGCTCTTGCCCTAGTTCCATTGCTACATTGAAAATGGGCGTGGAAACCAGACTGAAGGAAGTTATTCCGGAAGTGAAGGAAGTCGTCCAGGTTTGATTTTTCTCCCTGCACAGATATGAGCAATCGCAAACCCTGCGATAATCAGAAAAAACTCTAATAAGCCTAATTTTTTATTCGGGGATGCATGCACAGCCGAACAACCAAATTGCCCGTTGGCAAATTCGTTTCTCGGATACAGATGGTTAATCCCGTCCATATCGTCTTCTGTGACTGTCGCCTTGGTTTTACCGTCGATACTGTAGTACATCAGCGCCTGCGCCTGACTACTATGTCCGAGCCCCAGTGCATGTCCTATCTCGTGGGTTAAAGTTACTTCGGTTTCACCTGTAGTCAGCTGATCTAAATTCGCAGCTGCACCGCTTTCTGCATTTAATAAAATGCCCGCGTAAGAAATATTGCCTGCGGCATTTAGCATTATTTTTACCGTACTCGCGGGGATGTTATCGCCTTGCATCCCGTGCGCAGTCATTTCTGTGTCACACAAAATGACTGGCGCATCTGTTGCCGTACCCAAATTTAGTTGATCATAGGTCGTTGTGGAAACATCCGGGCTTCTAGACAATACTAAATCTGTCGTCGGAAGACTATTCCATGCATTAATAGAGTGATCGATAATGTCATATAGTGTGCTTTCAGGAAGCGAGCAATTGGTTGGATTCACGTGAAAGACTACTTTGTGACTCGACCAACCCAATATATTCGAACCCACATGGGTCCATGAAAAAGCGATCGGACTTGCAAATACAAAGAAGAGATAAAATATGTTCATAATCTGATCCCCAAGGTAGCGGATAATTCAAAAGTTCGTCTGAGTGTACTTGCGGCATCGAGCACATAACAATCGATTAACAGGTTTAATCTTTTATACACATTGATAGTCAGACCGGTATCAGCCGTGAGTAAAAAATAATTTACCGATTGCCCAGGGGTATAAAAAGTAGATTCATCTAATCCATTATTTAAGACAACTGCTTCGCCTTTGGAGTTCAACCATCCCCAAACAATTCCTGGTCCCAGTCGCCAGGTAAACCACGGTTTTAGTTTTACTCCCAAATCCAAATTCAGATGTGTCACAAAAGTACGTGTCGTACCGTCGACACTGGAAATTCCGGGGACAAGTGTGCCAAGTGACGGTTCAAAATTAAATTTGCCCGACAATCTGATTACAGGGTGTAGTCTTAAGTAGCCTTGAATAGAACTGACTTTGTTTGTGTAATCCTTTTCGGCCTTGATTCTTTTATCAAAGTTAGTGACGTATGCCCCAGCTTCTAAAAGAAAATGGCTTTTATCTGTAGCACTAGACTCAGCATACGCTTTGTACGCTGGGATACACAAGGATAAGACAATCAAAAGAGTTGAATAGAATTTTTTCAAAAAAATCCTCTATTGTATGTGAAGGGAATGGAATGTTGGGGAGCTTTCTTTATTTTAGCACCTATCGGTTTAGGATGATGAAGCAGCACAACAGAAGAATGACCAGTCAAGTCATGTTGGAAAGTTTTTTTCTGCTAAAATAGTAAAAGCTTTACACTTATTCGAAAGGAACCCCATCATGTCTAGTCGCTTCTCTGTCAAATTCCTTGTGATTCTCCTCCCCTTACTCCTTTTAGCTTCCCCTTTAAAAGCAGAAGAAGAAGAAGGCTACGACAATGAAAGCCCCATAGAAGCCCCTCCTCCAAAACGCCCCGCCAAGAAGGCTAAAAAGTTTGGACAAAAAAGATATTTCGTTGCGCAAGATCCGGATGAGAGACGCACAGACGCAGGTGTCTTTTCTGTCGGATTTGCAGTCGGTGGAAATTTCTATATGGAACCTCAGACCAAAAACACCACGGATTCTGCAGGAGTCACAAGACAAACCGTTACGGGCGATTACTTTAAAGACTTTGGTTTTCAAGGTGGGGTCTATTTTGATTACGACTACTCTCAGCTGACTGAAAATGTACCACTCGGTATTCGTGGGATGCTTGGTTATAAATACATTTTAAATTCGACACACGTTTTTGCGTTTGATGGTGTTGTGAGAAGAATGTTCAACGTTTCAGAGAATGTCACCGCCGGTATCGGGATGGGCGGTAGTGCCGCACTTTGGTACCGCTCCGATAGCGCTGCAAATGCAGAGTCGGAGTCTATCTTTCTCCCCTCATTCATCGCGACTTTCGGATGTGAATTTAACCCGTTTATGGTCGACTTTAAGTGGCTTATCAACAGGTTCCAATCCGACAACACAATCACCGGTGTTGAGCTGTATTTCGGCGTCAGACTCTAAGCTCAAGTCCCTTCCCTTTTTTTGTAGCCGTGGTATAAGCGGCCATGCGAATTTTCAGCTTTTTCATTCGCTTCGGCATCTGTTGCATCCTCATCTTTGTTCCCTTAAGCAGTCTGGATCAATGGTTCTATGATCACTTTTTCAAACTCCGTGGGAAAAAACGCGCAGAGACTCAAGTTGTTTTAGTTAAAGTATCTGACACGAAAATCTTACAGCTTCTTGAAAAAGATCCGGTCCACAAAGACTCAGAAGGTTTTGCGATAGAGCATTCAACCCACTCCCTCTGGTACAAACCCTATTACGACAAACTGATAGAAAACATCGAAAAGGGCTCACCCAAAGTCATCGTTTTTACGCCGTTCTACGAATGGGTCATTCAAAAAAGATCCGAAGAATTTCCACAGCAGAATCTCATCTTTTCCTCGATTATTAACGAAGAAAATAAATTGATTTTACCTCCGCGTAGAATCACCCACAAAGACACCTTTGGTTTTAACAATATTTTTCCTGACTCAGACAATGTGGTGAGAAGAAATAGTTTAGTGTACTCTTCTGGAGAATCGCTGGCCCTTGCCACCTACAAACAACTCAATTTAAACCCCATCACGAGAGATCTAATACCTCCCCTATTGATTGATTTTCGGGGCCCAAGCGGCAGCTACAAAAGCTACGATGGGATGGAGTTATATGAAGGCACTGTTCCCACTGAAAGCTTCAAAGATAAGATAGTGCTGATTGGCCGAGAAGGAAGCCCCAACTCAAACTTTGAGACCCCCTTTGGAATGATGTCTTCCCTTGAAATCCATGCAAATATCATCGACTCCTTTTTTTCAAAAAAAGAAATCCATATATTGCATAAGGGAGTGGGAATATTTATTTCCGCTTTTGTCATTGTACTCTCGGTACTCATTATCTTTTATTTTCCTCTAACAATTGCGTGGATCATCCTGCTTCTTTTGTCTCTCGTATTACTTCTTGTCACACTCTTCTTTTTTGCGGAAGCGAAATTGTGGCCTGGGATTGCGAATCCTTTTCTTTGTATTTTCGGCACCCACTTATTGATGATAGGGTACAGGCTCTCCAGAGAAGAAGAAAAGCAGTGGAAAAACCAGCAAGAGACTTCTTACTTAAGAGAAATGGATCAATTTAAAAACAACTTTATTTCGCTTTTCAGCCATGATCTTAAAACACCCATTGCCAAAATCAAGGCTGTCACCGACAGAACTCTTACGGAAAACAAAGACACCCTCTCCCAAGAAGTAACAGAAGCATTTAAGACAATCGACAGAACTAATGCCGAACTCGCTAGATTTATCAACGACATCTTAAAAGTGACAAAGATGGAATCGATGTCTCTTGAACCCAGAAAAGAAGTTGTCGATATCAACCGAGTAGTAGAAAGCGCTGTACAAAGGCTTAAATTTTTATCAGATGAAAAAAAGATAAAAATAATTTTGGATTTAGAGCCCTTGTTTTCCACAGAAGGAGATGAACAACTCATTCAGGAAGTTGTATTTAATCTTGTGGAAAATGCGATCAAGTATAGCCCGAACGAAAAAGACGTTATTATAAGAACCAGAGAATTTGAAGATCTCATTCAAGTGACAGTGCAGGATCATGGATTAGGCATTCCTCCAGAAGAAATTCCACGAGTCACAAGTAAGTTCTACCGAGGACAAAACACACGCGAAGCGAGTAAAGGTTCGGGGCTAGGGCTATACCTTGCAAAATATTTTGTAGAGCTACACAGAGGCACGCTTTCTATAAAAAGTACCATCGGCAAAGGCACAGAAGTCACTTTCACTCTTCCCCTTCCACAACGATAAAACCTTATTATACAGGCACTTAGCTTACCTTAACCATACACTCCTATTGAGTTATTCAGTATATTTTGATACAAGCCTTGCGATCCAATACCCTTTAAGAAGGTACCAAAGCCCATGTTTTCCATTCTAGTAGTCGATGATCAGAAAGAATTGCGAGATCAAATTCTCTGCATTTTAAAAGATCGCGGCTACCAAGTCGATGAAGCTTCAGACGGACGAGAAGCAGCAAACATTTTAAAATCAAAAGAATTTGCACTCGTACTGTGCGATGTGCAGATGCCCAATATGACAGGCATGGAACTTTTAAAACACATCCGCCAAGAAGAATACTCCACGGTCATTGCACTCATCACTGCCCATGGAAATGTAAGAGACGCCGTAGAAGCAATCCGCGAAGGTGCCTTTGATTACGTCGAAAAACCCATTGATGAGCAAAAGCTCATGGACATGGTGGAAAAAGCACAACGCGCATACGAAATGGTGGAAAAACTGCAGTACTCAGCACCCGTCATGTCGTCCGGTGAAGGAAGAGAATTTGTCGGCACATCTCGCAGCATGAAAAACGTGTTTCAGATGGTAGAGAGACTCACACGAGTGACTACATCTGTTTTGATTCGAGGCGAGAATGGAACGGGCAAAGAGCTCGTTGCCCGTGCGATACACTACAACTCTCCACGTAAAGAAGGCCCTTTTGTCGCGGTAAACTGCGCCGCCATTCCAGAAAACTTAATTGAAAGCGAACTATTTGGTCACGAAAAAGGTGCTTTCACTGGTGCAGATCAAAGACATATCGGAAAATTTCAGTACGCTGCGCGCGGCACACTCTTTCTTGATGAGATCGGAGACACAAGCCTCGCCACACAGGTAAAACTTTTGCGCGTCCTGCAAGAACATACTTTCACACCGGTAGGAAGCAACCGGGAAGTCAAAGCGGATGTCAGAATCATTGCCGCTACAAACAGAGATCTAGAAAAACTGATTAAAGAAGGTAAATTCAGAGAAGATCTCTATTACCGTTTAAATGTCATGCCGATCTTTTTGCCTTCTTTAAGAGAACGCGAAGCTGACATCCCTTCTCTCGTCTTACATTTCATTGAAAAGTTCAACAAAGAACACAACAACAGAATAAAAGGTATAACGCCTGAAGCACTGCAAATTTTTGAAGCTTATCACTGGCCCGGCAACATCCGCGAATTAGAAAACGCAATGGAACACGCGTTTGTGATTGAAAACACCGAGATGATCACAATTTTTGCGCTGCCTGAGTATATTCGCAAAGCAAGTCGTAAAGTGCACGAACCCAAGTACGAAAGGCAGTCCAGCCAAAGCGGCCTCAACTTTACCGGAATGGATTGGGATTCCGGAAAAGAAGCGTTCGAACGCGATTTTATCGTGCAAGCGCTAAAAAACAGTAAAGGTAAAATCAATCTTGCTTCCGAACAGTCCAATATTCCTAAAAACACTTTGCTAAGAAAAATTAAGAAGTACAATATCATCCCAAAAGAGTACGGCGCGGAAGAAGAAAATTATGAATAAAAATGTGATAACCTACACGAGTTACTTAAAAGTGAACGAGCTATTGGCATTACAAAAGCCTCTTTCTAACCCTGTAGCACACGACGAACTTCTTTTTATCGTCATTCATCAAGTTTATGAATTGTGGTTCAAACAAGTTTTATTTGAACTCGACATGCTAGTTATCAACATGGATAAAGAGAACTACATTGCAAGCTTTAGAAACATAAACAGAGTCACCACTATTTTTAAAACTCTTATCCAACAAGTAGACATTCTTGAGACTATGACGCCTGTGGATTTCAACGAGTTCAGATCACACTTAAATCCTGCAAGCGGCTTTCAAAGTCTGCAGTTTCGAGAATTAGAACTTGTCGCGGGAGCCGATAAATCAGAATACGATAAGTTTGCAGAACTTCAGCCAGAATGGACAACGAAACTTACGGCTCGACTTGCCAAAAGAAATTTGCGTCAGGCCTTTGTCCAATTACTGGGAAAAAATAAACTATTAAAAGATTCTTCTTCTGAAAGTCTCGTAGCCGCAGTTCACGCGATTTACACGCAAGAAGATAAAGGCACTTTAAGAGACCTTTGTGAAGCTCTCATCGGCTTTGATGAACTGATTCAATTATGGCGTTTTAGACACGTGCAAATGGTAGAGCGCATGATTGGAATGAAACGCGGCACAGGAGGATCACTCGGAGTTTCTTACCTACAATCGACGTTGAAAAAGAAATTCTTCCCCGAATTGTGGCAAGCGCGCACGCAAATGGGCGGGGAAGTCAGCTATTAATGGCAACTTCTTACCGTGCCTCAAATCGCATCGCTCATCATGTCGCTACAGAACAGACGACACTTGTCGAATGCCTTAAAAACCATTTTAGTTTGGATGACACAACCGCAAAGGATTTAATAAGTCTTGGGGCGATTTACTCCGGCCAACGACGTGTTTTTGAAAATATCAAGATGGGCAAAGGGGCTTATATCCGTATTCATTTAAAGCCTAAACGCTTTAATGTGAAATCCATCGATTGGAAAAGTCGTGTTATCGCTGAGACGAAGGATTTTGTTGTAGTGAATAAACCTGCCGGAATTCCGATTCATGCAACGCTTGATAACCACGAAGAAAATGTACTTACCCAAATGCGACATGCTCTGGGTGGCAACCTCTATGTAACACAAAGACTCGATGTTCCTGTGAGCGGATTAGTAGTACTTGCAAAAACAAAAGAATTCCAAGCTGAGTTCAATAAATTGTTACACGATCGCAAGGTCACAAAAAAATATACCGCCCTCACGGAAACAACAGTTCCAGTTGGCCACCATGTGCATTATATGGAGCCCTCTGAACGTGCTCCCAAACGCATGTCGATGGAAGCAAAAGAAAAATGGCAGGTTTGTGAATTAATCGTTGAAGAATCAAATCCTATCAATTTTAATGAAAAACCTTGCTTCGAGAATAAAATACAACTCATAACAGGAAGGACCCATCAGATCCGAGCTCAACTCGCACTCATGGGTGCCCCTCTGTTAAACGATCTAGAGTATGGTTCTCGCTTTAAATTTGCCTCTGAAGAAGCAATCGGACTCTCTTGCAGTGAAGTCGCCTGGGGAAGTTATAGTTACACAGGGCTCACAGGCTCACTCGCTTTACACTCCGCCAATTTTCTTGCGCGCACATAAATCTCATTTATTTTTGGAAATTGCGATATGGGCAATTCAAAACGATCCGCATTATAACATTGTGGAATCAAGCAGAGATCTGCAAAAGTAATGCTGTTTCCAATGCAGAAGTCTCCAGCAGTCTTCGCTAGTACTTTTTCAATAGAGTCGAATCCTCTTTTAATCCAGTACCTGCCGTCTTCCATTCTTTTTTTATCATCCGGGCAATAGTACTTTTGGACTGAAAGATTTTGCAGTGGTTGAATCCCACTCACAATCATCATCGATAATTGTCTGGCACGTGCACGCAAAATCGGATCCGCTGGCAAGAGTGCAGGCGTGGGATAAGTCTCTTCAATCCATTCCAAAATCGCTAGTGACTCCACAAGAGGTGTTCCATTTACTTCTAAACAAGGGACAAAACCCAGCGGGCTTTTCTTTAAGTACTCTGTAGATTGATGCTCTGCTTTTAAAAGATCTACAGCGATCAATTTGTACTCCACTTTCTTAATTGCCAGAGCCCACCGCACGCGCCAGGAACAGGAAGAACGCCAATAATGATAAAGGGTAAGTTCGTTTTTCATGTGATTATTTTGCTGCCTGTCATCCCTGATTCCAAGATCTTTCTTAACAACTGTTTATTTTATTTATAACGAAATACCTCTGCCTCACCGTACCCATTTATTCTGAAAGTACAGATTTACCAATTCCCCAAAAAAACTGAGGTTTCATATGACGCGGCTATTCTTTATTACAGGTCTGCTTTTACAAGCGTTTTCCTATGCAAATATCGTGGTTACTACAACAACAAGGGATTTTTCTAAAAGGGAAAGTAAACAGATTCGAATGGATGTGATGGAAACTTTAAAGAGCTACAAAAATGCAGGAAGACTTAATCTCGAGGAGAGAGAAAATTTTGATACGTTCTCTGAAGAGATCGCAATTGCCTACGAACAATTTTTACGCTCAAAATCTTACAAAGCTTTTGTGGATACTAAATTCAATATTCTGACTGACGAGCCTGCATTGATAAGACTCAAAACTCCGCTCGATCAATTGGCAGAACTGGCTCCTGCAGAAAAAATGCTTTCTCCGTACGCGCAAACATGGGCCTATAAACAAAGCAGCAAGAACGGACCTAATTGTTGGCATACTTCCATGGCCTCTCTCTTTTTAGGTTGGACTAAGCACAGATACATGGGACCGAACGAATATTCTTGTCATTTAAAAACACATTTCACACCGATCGAAAAGCTCGAGAAATGGGGAGACATGATCGCGTTTGATAGTTCTTCTCATTCTCCAGTACACGGATTGACTTACCTTGGTCCTGATAAAGCAGATCCTAAACGTACAATCGTCTTTACAAAAAACGGGTACGCTCAAAGCAAATATCTTTTTATGACTTTGGACGATGTAAAAGACATCTATTCTCCCAAATATGTAAACTACTACCGACCCAATAAAGACGTTGTTATCGATCCCTCTGAAGATCCTAACGCACCCTGTGCGAATGAGATGCGCAAGGATAGAGGCTCAAAGCTTGAAAGTTACGACGCAATCTTGGATTATATCCTCTCGAGAAACCAACGCTAAATCATTGATTTTACTGTCCTTTTAGTTAACGTACTTTTCCCCTTCGCTATTATAGTGATCTGAAATTAAAAAACTGCTATTTACCTCGGCCACCGAACCTAACAAGGACAGACAAAACATTATGGAAATCAAATCGTTTCAAGAGCTCGCTCTACCTGAACCGCTTTTAAAATCACTGAAAGAACTCGGCTTCGAAACGCCTACGCCAGTACAAGTGCAAGCGATTCCCTCTGGTCTGAAGGGAAAAGATGTTTTAGCCATTGCTCCTACTGGAACGGGAAAAACTGGCGCATTTGCCATCCCCGCAATTTCTTTTTTATACCCACAACCTGGTAAACAAGTTTTGATTCTTGCTCCAACACGCGAACTGGCTGCGCAGATTAACCGCTTCATGAAGAAACTGGCAGACACGCTTGATCTCAAGGGAACACTCATTGTCGGTGGAGAATCGTACAGCAGACAAAGAAACGAAGTAAAAGGCGGCGTAGATTATATTATCGCGACTCCTGGACGCTTAATGGATCATATTGGCCGCGGGATGCCTATAGAAAACATCAGCATGCTTGTACTCGACGAAGTCGACAGAATGCTCGACATGGGATTTGCTCCGCAGGTGGAACAAATTGTAAAAAGCCTTCCCCCTGAAAGACAAACGTTTCTGTTTTCAGCGACGATGCCAACAGAAATAGTAAAACTAGTAAATAAATATCTAAAAGATCCAGTGCGCGTTAACGTTGTGGGTGTTGCTTCTGAAGCACCAAAGATAAAGGAAGAAAACATAGACACGACTGACGTTGAAAAACCCCGTTTGGTAGTCGACCAAGTTGTATTACGCACAGGCAAGATTTTGATCTTCGCAAATACACAAGGACGCGTCGAACAAGTAGCGAGACGTCTTACCCAATCAGGACATCCTGCGGAATGTATGCACGGAGGACGCACGCATGCTGAAAGAAAATCAGCGTTAGAATCTTTCCGCTCCGGGAAAGTACGCCTTCTTGTGGCAACGGATATTGTGGCGCGTGGAATTGACGTAGCAGACGTTGAACACGTCATTAACTACGATTACCCTGCAACACACGAAGATTATCTTCACCGCATCGGTCGTACAGGTCGAATCGGCAAAGAAGGATCTGCAATCACATTTAATGATCCTAAAAGAAGACGCCAGCATAATAGAGGCGCACAAAGTACCGCTGCTACACCGTCGCGTGCTCCCAGAACTTTTAAACGGGACGATCGCCCTGCGTTCGGTAGAGGTGATAGACCGTTTAAACGTGA
>CAYNEF010000008.1:0-1811 GCA_964396165.1 uncultured Pseudobdellovibrionaceae bacterium | reverse complement strand
AGATCGCCCTGCTTTCAGTAAAAGCGATAGACCGTTTAAGCGTGAAGATCGCCCTGCTTTCAGTAAAAGCGATAGACCGTTTAAGCGTGAAGATCGCCCTACTTTCGGTAGAGGCGATAGACCGTTTAAACGCGAAGACCGCCCTGCGTTCGGTAGAGGCGACAGACCGTTCAAACACGAAGATCGCCCTGCGTTCAGTAGAGGCGATAGACCGTTTAAACGCGAAGACCGCCCTTTCAAAGAAAACTTTTCGCAAGAAGACAGACCGGTTAGAAGCGGTAATCCAAACGTCTACCGCGCAGGCAAACAACGCGAGGGGATTCCCGCACCTGTAGGTCGCAAAAAATCTTTTGAAAGCAAAAAAGTGGTTTCTTCTCCACTCCAAAGTACTAAAAAACCTTGGGTCAGAGCTTCAAAGGGCGCAAATGTCAGACGTTCTCAAAGCGCACCACTACAGTAACCACATTTTTACACAAGTTAGGATCCACTGGATGAATCCAACAATCTGGATGAATGCAGATTGTGTATTGTCGAAGATCTTCAGTCGGTACGCATCATCCACGCGGTGAATGAAAGCGATGTTATCCGCTCTGTTTAAATTGATATATTGAGACGTAATAACTTCACCGTCACTGCCGCCAGCATGGGTCGCGCCCACAAGAGCGAGTTTGCCGTGCTGTGGTTGAAACATCGGACCACCAGAATCTCCAAAACAAGAACCGGCTCTATTCTCAGGCCCAAGAATTCCGCGAGCCACTTCACTTACTACTGGTGTGCTGTCAGGAGTGCTTAGTTCAATATAATCGCTTACAGACTCAACAAGATTTGTTCCCGTGCGTTTTTTCCCACCGCCGGTTCTACTTTTTAAATCATTGCAACCATAACCAACAATCTGCACCGTATCGCCGGCAACAACTGTTTCACCAATCGAATGGATCTGCCCTTCGTCGGAACTCGCAATGTTCTCATCAAAAATGAGTATCGCAATGTCATTGGGATCATCTACAACCCCAGCCCCTAACCGTTCTACCTTAGTCGTAGAAAAGGTTCCGAAAGAGGCGATTACACGAAAGGTACCCTCTTTTAAAGCACAGTGAGCCGCTGTGAGGATTGCACGCGGGCTAATAATAGTTCCCGTACACATGCCTCGCGAACCGGGCAGCATTACCATTACCACACCAGGGTAGTCCTTCGTGACCGCGACTGATTGAGAGCTCGCTCCTACAAAGCTATTTGATTTTTGTATTTTTCCACAGGAGCATAAAAGGAGTGCTCCTAAAATAACTAAATTTAAATTGTGAACAACGCGCATTCTCTCCCCCGAACCTTTCACATACTAGCGGGAAAGAGCGTTTGAAATTTAACAGAATTGTTTGATTTTCCACATAATTTGGCAGAACCTTTCACTCGTTGAATCAGCCTTGAAATAAACCATTACACGCGTCAATTACGCACGTATTTTAAAAATTTTGTTTATTAGATTAAAATTAGAACATGCCCATAAAACATATTCTTTTTTTCATTCTCTGTATTTTTTTGCACGTTTCTTGTCAAAACAGAGGACCTAATGTTCCTCCTCCAGCAAGACCAAAAGATCCGAATCTTTATGATTTAAACCAAATGTCAGGGAGTATAGATGGTGAAGAGTGGAGCTTGAAAGTGGGAGATTCCATTTCTTTCACGTCCAACGGGATCAAATACATCACCATCCGACTGAGTGACTCAGCAACTATAAAAGCATGCAGTAAAGATGCAAAGACTGCATTCGAAGACAGGCGTGTCTATATTACTGTGCCGGCAAAAGTAGCAAA
>CAYNEF010000007.1:78711-89168 GCA_964396165.1 uncultured Pseudobdellovibrionaceae bacterium | reverse complement strand
TTAACCAGGTCCATTTCATTCGTATTATTTTCTCGGATGTGGCGAAGAAAGACAAGAAATGCTATATGTTGTCCCGATGAAACAGCAAAAATCTATTGAAGAAATCCCCGTAACACACTGGGCCGACAAAGCCGCAGACGAGTTGCTCGAAAAACACCCCAATCAAGACGAATTTGTCTGCGCTTCGGGGATATCGCCAAGCGGCGTAGTCCATATCGGTAACTTCAGAGAAGTTGTCACTACTGAATTTGTCGTACGTGCTCTTCTGGATCGCGGAAAAAAAGTGCGCTTTATTTACAGCTGGGATGACTACGATGCTTTGAGAAAAGTACCGGCCAATTTGCCGAATAAAGAACTGATCGAAAAAAACTTAAGAAAACCTCTCGCTAAAATTCCAGATCCTTTTGGTCAGGAAAAATCATACGCAAGACAATTTGAAAAACGCTTTGAAAATGAAATTGCCCAACTCGGTATTTTCCCTAATTTCATTTACCAGCATGAGCCCTATCAAAAAGGGGAATACAATCAGGGAATCCGGGATGCGGTAGCCAATGAACCTGTAATCCGTGAAATTTTAAACCGTTCCCGTACCGAAGCCCTTCCCGACTCGTGGACTTGCCTTTCCATCTTCTGCAAAGAATGCGAAAGAGACACGACAGAACTTTTAAAATACGAAGCTCCCAGTCTCGTTCATTACCGCTGCAAGGCATGCAAAAAAGATCTCACTATCAATATGGATCAAGAAGGCGGCGTAAAACTTTTATGGCGCGTAGATTGGCCGATGCGCTGGGCGAAAGAAAAAGTCGATTTCGAGCCAGGTGGGAAAGATCACTCTTCTCAGGGCGGCTCATACGATACAGGGGTAGAAATCATTAAAAGCGTCTGGAAACGCGAAGCACCTTTTTACGTACAGTATGACTTTGTTCTCGCAAAAGGATTGGGCTCGAAACTTTCTTCCTCCTCTGGAAACCTGCTGACTTTGGGTGAAACACTTGAAGTGTATGAACCTCAGGTTGTTCGATGGATTTTTGCGAGCCGCAAGCCGAACTTGGATTTTTCTATCGCCTTTGATCTGGATGTCATGAAATCCTACGACGATTTTGATCGATCTGAACGCTGCGCTTATGGCGTTGAACAAGACGATGAAAAGAAGCTCCGCTATGAAAAGCGAATCTACGAGTTCTCTCTCACCGAAAGACACACAGCCAAAGTTTACGGGCTATTACCAGCCCAGTTTCATTTCCGCCACTTGTGTAATATTTTACAGATCCACCAGGGGGATTTGGAAAAGACAAAAGCGCATTACAAAGATTTGATTAAGACTCCAAAAGATGAAGCGCGTTTTTACTCCCGCAGCAAATGTGCATGGAAATGGATAACGACGTATGCGCCGGAAGAATTCCGTTTTGCCTTGCGTTCAGGAGAGATCCCCAAAACGACTCACATGAAACCGATGGAACAACTTGTCTCTCTTTTACAAAATGAAGGCAAAAGCATTTCTGAGGAAAATCTTGCAACCAAAACGTTTGAGATTATGAAAGCAAACGCTGTAGAGCCGAAAGTATTTTTCCAGGAAGTATATTGGGTGCTGATTGGAAAGAAAAACGGGCCGAAACTTGCAAGTTTCTTACTCGCTCTCGGCACAGACAAAGCCGCCGAATTGCTCAAGCAATCTTTGTAGAACTTCACCAATAACGCGTTGTTACAGTGCAATCGCCGAAAACGCGCGATAGACAGGAAATGCGATCGCTTAGAGGCTTTTTTTCCTTCGCCAGTAAATGACGCTCCCATTCACTTTGCAGAGAGAGGTTTTCTGCTCCTTCAAGTACGATCATATTGCATTTGCCGCAGGTAGCTTCTGCGCTGCACGATGAAGCAACAGGCAAGTTTAAAAGTAGCGCGGCATCATAGAGCGTCACGCCTTGTTCGACTTCGATCTTTTTTTGGCTCGGGGTAAAGGTAACAATGGGCATCAACGCCTCATTCAAAGTATAATAATAGTAAGTACTTTCCTTACAATTTTAACCCAAAAACTGACAAAAATCTTTTTCTAGACGAGGACACCATGAATTCCCAAACCAGCATGAGCCAACCTGAAAACGTGCACGCAAGCTTACAGCAAATTTTGGATGAAATGTCGAAAGTGATCGTTGGCCAGGAACACATGAACCGTTCCTTGTTGATAGGACTTCTCACCGGCGGACACATCTTGCTGGAAGGTTTACCAGGACTTGCAAAAACTTTGGCTGTGAAAACTCTTGCCTCCATCCTCGATGCAAAATTTCACCGCGTACAATTTACGCCAGATCTTCTCCCTTCAGATTTGATAGGCACTTTAATTTACCGTCAGGAAACAGGAAGCTTTCAACCTAAAAAAGGCCCTATCTTCACCAATATTCTTCTCGCCGATGAAATCAACCGAGCGCCCGCAAAAGTACAAAGTGCGCTTTTAGAAGCAATGGCAGAAAAACAAGTGACGATTGGAGAAGTCACCTACCCTCTTGAAGAACCCTTTTTGGTTCTTGCAACACAGAACCCGATTGAACAAGAAGGAACATACAATCTTCCCGAAGCGCAGCTCGACAGATTCATGTTCAAACTCAAAGTCTCCTACCCCACACGCTCTGAAGAAAGACTCATCATGGACAGGATGGAGCACAGTGTAGCACCCAAGACTCAAAATGTTTTTTCTACAAAGCTCCTTTTTAAATTCAGAGAAGAAATGGAAAAGATTTATCTGGATGAACGGATCAAAGAATATGTTTTAAGACTCATCATGGCCACACGCAAAAACGAAGAAATCAAACGCGAGGAAGCCGATCTGACACGTCTACAGGATATCCGAAACCATATCCTCATAGGCGCAAGTCCGAGAGCAACGATTTTTTTGAGTCGCGCAGCCAAAGCGGTGGCTCTCATTGAAGGTAGAAATTTCGTTACACCGGATGATATCAAAGCAGTCGCTTTCGAAGTACTTCGCCACAGACTGATTCCGACATTTGAAGCAGAGGCCCGCGGCTTATCCACCGACGACCTCATCACCCAACTCTTGAACTCCGTAATTGTTCCTTAAGTAGCATGAACGGATATTACTTTTCATGAGTTTTGATTTAGATGGGGAACGCGACTTCGGGGTTGGAGCGCTTCCCCATCCAAATCAAAACTCATGAAAAATTTTTCGAGGATTTATGAAGCTTCGACCTGAGGTTCTAAAATTTGTTCCCGAGCTTGAGATTCGCGCTCGCCGCTATTTGCCTGCAATGACCGCAGGAAATATCCGCAGCCGTTTCCGCGGCAGCGGCATGCAATTCAGGGAATTTCGCCCGTACGAATTTGGCGATGACATCCGGCACATGAGTTGGAGTGTCACCGCACGGACAGGCCACCCCACTTTGAAAACATTCGAGGAAGAACGTGATTTAAACATTATGCTTCTTGTGGATGTGAGCGGAAGCACGCTTTTTTCTTTCGATGGGTTAAGAAAGAAGGACATGATTTTAGATGTGGCTGCCCTTCTCTCTCTTGCCGCAATTAAAAACCACGACAATGTCGGGCTCCTTCTTTTTGATGACAAGAGCCTCGATTACTTGCCGCCCAAAAGAACTCGAGAGCAAGTCAGGGTAATCTTGCACAAGATTGATTCCCATAAATCGGAAAACAAAAAAAGTGATTTGAAGCCCGCCTTAAAATACCTCTCTCAGGTATTAAAATCACCCACACTAATAATTGTTCTTTCTGACTTTTTGACTCCCGATTTTTCTGAAAGTTTTCAGACCATGGCTAAACGCCACGAATTTTTGCTCATGCACTGTTATGACGATGCGGAAAGAGGCATGGGGTTAAAAGGGACGTACGAAATTTGTGATCCAGAAACTGGGGAATTTCTTCTTCTGGATGGAAAAGACTCGGAAGTCGTAAGCTTTCTTTCGAAAAAACATTTAGAAACGTCACACAATCTGGAGCGTCTGACACAAAACAGCCGTGCCGATTATCTTACACTCAGTACACAGGATGATTATCTCAAAAGGATTGTACATTTTTTTAGGGAGCGTGCTTCTTTTAGCAAGTAGTGCTTTTGCTGAAAAGTTGGAATCCAAACTCACACCCTCTCAAATCGAGCCGGGCGAACGTGCGTTTTTCGATTTAAAGCTCATTGCACCCTCGTCCAGCAAGATTACCGAAAACACAGCCGAGATCTATGTATCAGATGATTTTTTACTCCAGCACAAAAAAATCAAGGTTCTAGATAAGAAATTCATCAAAGAAGATGGCATCCCGACGTTTCGATACGAACTGACTGCATATAATGCAGAAGAACTGCGTATTCCTCCTATTCAAGTCAAATGGGGCGGGGATCAACTCTCCACAGAAAGTACTATACTCACGATAAAATCTTCTCGCCCGGAAACAGACACAGCCCTGCGCGACGCTTTTAACGAAGTTTCAAAACCGCTGCCTGTTTGGCGTATTGTAAGGCTCTTTGTACTAGCTATCCTCACTTATTTTATATGCTGGATATTGTGGCCCTACATGCAGAAGCTTCCCAACCTTGTGCCCAAAGCCTCGTCCTTTAAAAAGCGCGAGATGGAAGAAGATCCTCTCGAATGGCTCAAGCGTGAACTTCGGGACTTAAAAATCAAAAGAACGAAAGAAAGCACAAACCCCGAACTGGCAGATGACTGGTTTCGGATTGTAAAAACTTATTTTGCAAAGAAAGAGAAAAAAACAGTCCGCTCCTGGACGACAGAAGAATTCAGACAAAACCTGAAAGAAAATCCTTCTGCTTCTCTTGTGATCCCGCTTTTAAAAAAATGCGATGAATATAAGTTTTCCAGTCAAAAACAGTCCTCTATTGCACAATTGATGGACAACTGGATTTCAGAAACGGAAAGAATTTTACAATGTGGCAATTAACACATAAGGAATACCTGTTACTGCTAGTGATTCCTATCGGCATCTTGCTGTTCTTTCTCTTTAAGCAGAAAAACCGCACCCTCTCCACACATCTGAAGCTTTCCCAAAATGCAGACTTCTTAAAAAAGAAAAGCCGACGCACAAAAAATATTTTACGTCTTCTCTTTCTCTGCCAACTCACGGCCATCTCGCTTCTTGTCTTTGTCATCTGTGAGCCTTTTGAATTAAAAACCTGGGCACAGAAATGGACGGAAGGCGTAGATATCGTAATCTGCCTAGATGTTTCGGAATCGATGGATGCAACAGACTTAAATCCCAACCGCATTCTGGCCGCTAAACAGGTAATCCGTGAGTTCATCAAAAGCCGTCCAAACGATCGCATTGGAATAGTCATATTCGGGGGAGAATCGATTTTAAAATCTCCGCTTACCCGTGACTTCGACTTTTTGAATGCTCAGGTAGAAGACATCAAATTACGAGAACTCAAGCAAGGAACCGCTATCGGAATGGGGTTATCTAATTCCATCGCGCGCCTAAGAAAAACAGAATCAAAAAACAAAGTCATTATTCTATTAACAGATGGCGATAGCAACGTGGGCTCCATCAACCCCATTACTGCAAGTAATCTCGCGGCACAAGAAGGAATCAGAATCTATTCGATTGGAATCGGCCAGTCTGATCGCGTGCTGGTTCCCATCTATTCTTATGATCTGGACGGAAGAAAAACACAGCTCATCGCCCAGGTGCCTTCTTACTTGAATCCGAAACTACTTGAGGAAATCGCCCACATCACAAAAGCAAAGTCTTTTATGGCACGCGACACAAACGGACTGCACAAGATTTTGCAAGAGATCGACTCGCTTGAAAAAACGCGCATCAAAGTAAAACCCATGGCAGAAAAACAGGATCGTTTTCTCTTGCCCGCGCTCATTGCGAGCCTCCTATTATTTTTAAGCATATTGCTGCAAGAAACCCGTTTCCAACAAGGACGTTTAAAGAATGCTATATCGGTTTGAGAATCCGCAATTCTTCTATGCATTTCTGCCTTTATTTATATTAACGGCCAGAATGCTATGGAAGTGGAAAAAGGAACCTTATACTTTTTCTTTTAGAAGATTTGCCTTCGTACAACTGGCATTTGTATTTTGCATTATTGGGCTCACGCGCCCGCAATCTGGAACAAGAGCTTCCAATGAAATTTCCTCAAGAAGTAATTTGTTTATTGCGCTCGATGTTTCCCAAAGCATGCTTGCAACTGACATCACGCCGTCTCGCTTGGGATTTGCGGTAAATTTCGTGCAGAAACTTTTGCAAAAAGCTGGAGACTTAAGAGTCGCAATCTACCCGTTTACTACAGACGGGTACCTCATGATGCCGCTTACGACCGATTTGTTCGCGGCGTCTGACCTTTTGAACTCCTTACACCCCAGCATGACAACGGGACAAGGTTCGAACCTGACTGCCAGTCTTTCGACTTTGTTTGAGACAATCAAAAAAGCGGAATTTGCGACTAAAGAAAAAGGCGGCGAGTGGGCCCCCACAGCTGTATTATTCTTGAGTGATGGAGAAAGCCACCACCCACTGGATGAATCGATTTTAAAAACATTTCGCCAGAATAAGATTCCCATTCACACGGTGGTTACGGGAACGCCAAAGCCAGTACAAATTCCTGATGAGAATAGATTTGGTGGACAGATTGGGTTAAGAGATCCCAGTTCCAACCAACCTATCCTTACGAAAGCCAGCCCTGAGAACATGCTACAGATGGCACGCCTTACGGGAGGAGATTACTTTGAAAGCCGCTTCTCAGAGGTAGATAGAGTATCTGACAAACTCAAGAGATCCTTAAGCCTGGGAAAAATTGAAAGTTCATTTAAACTTGAAAAAGATTATTATCCGGTATTTTTCTTACTCGCCTTGATTCTTTTATCGACGGAAATGTTCTTTGGCCGGTGGGAATATGCTTTAAAACTCATCCCACTTTTTTTCTTGCTCACACCAAATGGTTTAAAAGCAGAAGAAACTCCGACTATCGATGCATACGATAAATACAATGAAGGCGTGCAACTTTTAAACGCCAAGAACCTGAATAAAGCGATCGAGGCTTTTGTGGATAGTGGTTATGCCGCACAGGATTTAACCTTAAAGAAAAAGGCTCTCTATAATCTAGGAAATGCTTTTCTGGAAGCGGGAGATCCGACTCAAGCATTGCTTGCGTACCAACAAGCACGCGATGTGGAAACAAAGAACAAGGCTTTTGATGGCGAGACAAATAAAAAGATTTCAGAGAACATGGTGCTCGCTAGCAAGCAGGAACAAATGCAGCAGCAAGCGCAGGATCAAAACCCGAAAGAGGGCGAAGGAGAAGGCGATCCAAAAGAGCCACAAGACTCCAAAGGCCCGAAGCAATTTAAAGGGGATCCCATGTCCGAGGGCGAAAAAAAGAAATTATACGATGCAGTCGCTGACGAAGAACGACAGACATTATCCAGATTGCGACGAGAACAGAATCGAAAAGTATCGAATCCGAACGAAAAACCATGGTGATATTTTTACTTTTATTTAGTTCCCTGATTTTTGCAGAGACTCAAGGCACAACTGTGCAAATGGAGATCTCAAAGCAGGAATTTTTTCAAGGGGAGCAGGTCATTGCGCAGTTTTTTGCTGTTAGCGATCAGCCGCAAGTAGAAGTCGAAGTGGTGAAGTTCCCTGAGTTCAAAGGGTACTGGAGTGAAAACCAGGCATTAAGACAGGGCCCGATTCCCATGATGCCTGTCTATCAAACATCGGCAAAACCGATGTTACCTGTCTGGGGTCAAAAGCGAATGCAGGGAACTCCGGTCAAATACAAAGGACTAATAGGTGCGTACACGCTCATTCCGATGATTATTAAAAAAGAATGGGTAATTGAACCCATGAAAGTACTCGTAAAAGGATTTTCAGGACAACCTGACGAAGTAATCACCCACGACATTCCTCCATATAAAATCTTGCCCCTACCTCCCCTGCCATCCGTATTCCAAACCAATTTATTTTTTAATGCGGTCGGAAATTTTTCCGTGGAAATGCCGGAAAACGAAGTGGGATTTCGCGATAACGAAGCAGCCGGCATTCGTATAACCCTCACAGGCCAGGGGAATTTTCAAGAAATCGACAATGTGCCTCTCTCTCTTCCCGCAATTGTTGAGCCTGTATCCAACCGAAGCTTTACCCAAGTGCATGCAGGTAACGGCCAAAAATCATTTGAATGGGATGTGATTGTGCATTCCAACGAGGAATTCGCAATTGAAGAGAGTGGTTTTTACTTTTTCAATCCCCAGTCCAAAAAATACGAATTTGCAAAAATTCCTAAATTGCATTTTACAAAACTTGCCCCCCTTCCGACTCTAGCGCCGGAGTTAAGCTTGCAAACTAGGCCTATTGAAACCCAATGGACAAACGCGTGGGATTTAAAAAAGAATATTTTCTTCTGGGCGCTCCAGGGACTGGCACTTTTACTATTGGGAATAACCCAATTCCCCAAAAAGAAAATCGTTGTAAAACCCTCTCCCAAATCTACGCTTAAACATTTAGACAATTCCACTCCCAAAGAACTCTACGAAGTGGCGATTGATTTAATCGAGTATAAACTGGAAAGAAGAGTAAGACACCTGACGCACAAGGAACTCATCAAGAGTCTTTCGAGCGAATTAAACCACCTCGCACTCGATCTGATTCCGATTATAGAGTCCTATCAATATTTTGGATATTCCCGTGACAAAATTTCTCCTAAAAATCCAGAAGCATTAAAAGAACACTTCAAAAGTCTGATGAAAAATGCGGCATAATCAAAGGAAGCCACTATGCGTTTCACCATCTTAAGTCATGCAGGCCTACTCGTAGAAGAATCCGGCAAGTCCCTGGTAGTAGATCCCTGGTTAAAAGGTTCGTGTTACTGGAGAAGCTGGTGGAATTTTCCTGAGCCAGATCCGGATTTGATTGCGAGCTTAAAACCAGATTACATTTATATCACCCATCTGCACTGGGACCATTTTCAGGGGCCTTCCTTAAGACTTTTCTCTAAAGACACGCCTATTCTTGTGCCTCTTGTGCAAACAAGACGCATGGTGAAAGACTTAAATGATTTAGGATTTAAAAACGTACATGAAATTCCTCATGGTGAGAGTTTTCATTTGGCTGAGAACTTTGAACTATTCTCCTACCAATTTGGATTTTGCGTTGATTCAGCGATCGTTTTAAAAGGGAAAAAGACGACACTTTTTAACGCCAACGATGCAAAAATATTTGGACTTCCTTTAAAACAAATCCAAAACCGTTTTCCCCATTTCGATTTTGTTTTTAGAAGCCACTCGAGCGCCTCAGGAATTCCCTACTGCATTGAGAACTACCAGACGCGCTTTCATGAGTTTCGTACAGAACAAGACTACATGAACGAGTTTGCAAACTTCGCGCTCCATGTAAAAGCGGATTACGCGATCCCGTTCGCAAGTAACCACTGCTTCTTGCACAAGGAAGCTTTCGCCTTTAACAACACCTCAGTCTCGCCCGACCGCGTGAAGGCAAATTTGAATGCGCTCGCCGAATCTACAAACAGCCATACGCGTGCTGTAGTCATGCCCCCAGGAAGTATCTGGGACGAAACAAGCGGCTTTAAGATCAAAGAATTTGATTACAATAAAAAAGCCGAATATGTAGCCACACTCTCAAAGAAATACGCGGACAAACTGGAACTAGAATACGCCATTGAAGCCAAGGTGCATGCAGATCAAAAAGCATTTTTTGCATACTTCGACAGGTACTTACACGCGCTCCCACTCGCTATCCGACTGCAAAAAAAGACAAAAATTCTTTTTAAAGTTCTCGAGCAAAATGTTGTCCATTTTTGGGCAGTAGACTATGGGAGCTTAAAAGCTGAAGTGGTAAGTCCAACCTATAAGGCAGACATCACTATCGAGTGCCACGCGAGAGTCATTAACGATTGCACAAGAAAAGACATGTTCTCTGTCTGGACAGCATCAAAAAGATTAAAAATCCTGCTTGAAAAAGACGAAAATCTTTCAGACTTAAAACTCTTTTTCACACTTCTCGACTTATTCGAAAGCGACTGCTTGCCGCTCTATAAAAACTTCTCCGTGCGATCGCTTGGAGTCAGAATCAGACGCTGGAGAGAGGCCGTAGAATTTCTCTGTCTTGCCTTTACGACCAAGATTTTAAAAAGACCTCTTGTTGTCTCTGACCTCTACCCTGTGGAGCGCGCCCACAGGCCCAGTCACCGAAGTTAATATTTGTAAAATATCAATAAGTTAACTCGGCACCCCAATTCCTCTCTATCTCCCCATAATTTTATGCGCTTAAGGCTTGACTAATTGAATCATTTCCATAGGATAGGCCTTCTAAATAAGTTAAATAGAGGAGAACTCTGTGGCAAGAATTACCGTTGAAGATTGTTTGGAAAAAATACCCAATCGTTTTGAATTAATTCACGTGGCAGCAAAGCGCGGAAAACAAATGTCAAAAGGATCGCGTCCACTCATTAAAGGTAC
>CAYNEF010000007.1:41444-78701 GCA_964396165.1 uncultured Pseudobdellovibrionaceae bacterium | reverse complement strand
AAGCTGTTCTTGCCTTAAGAGAAATCGCCGCCGGACTTGTGGGTAAAGACATGTCTGAACCTACTGTCGGCAACGAACCTCTCTAAAATTTTTTAAATAAAATTCATCTTTGATTTTTCAGCCGAGGAGGTCTCATGAAGAATAACTTCAAATCCACTCTTGTGCTCACCGCCATATTGGGAGTACTTATTGGTTGGTATTTTCTTTACGAACAAAAGTACCGCCCCCAAGCTCAAGAAAAAGAAGAAAAGACAAAACAACTTCTCACTCTGGATAAAGAACAAATCCAGGAAGTGGAAATTGTGCGTATGAAAAATGCGCCAAAAGAAACGGAAGGAACTCCCCTTGCCGTTGATCCCAGCTTCAAACCGGAATTTGAGACAATCAAACTTAAAAAATCAGGAACAGATTGGCTTTTGACTGAACCTATCAGCGATGCCGCCGATTCCGCTCAAGTCACTTCCATGGTTTCGACTCTTTCGACGACTAAACAAGAGCGTGTTGTGGATGAAAAACCTGCAGACCTCTCAAGTTTCGGATTAAAAGATGTCCGCATCAAAGTCACCGCGAAAAAAGATTCCACAACTAAACCCGAAACTGTTTGGATTGGGCTTAACACACCTGTCGGCTTCAGTGCTTATGCAAAAGTCGAAGGCCAGGACCCGGTATTCAAAGTGAGCCGCAATTTAAAAACCAACTTTGACAAAGAAGTAAAAGAACTGCGCAACAAAAACATCATTACTACTCCCCGTGCAGATATCTCGGAGTTTGAAATTCAAAACAGCAAAGAAAACATCATTCTGAAAAAAGACGACAAAGACAACTGGACACTTGCACGCAACAACTTTGCCGCTGACGCTTCAGAAGCAAACAAAACTTTTAACGCCATTATTGAAGTCAGAGCCAATGACTTTGCGTCTGAGACAGCAGATCACTTAGAAAAATTCGGTCTGGCTAAGCCTCTTGCTAAAGCAACGCTCACTATCACCAAAGACAAATCCAAAATCACGCTTCTCGTTGGTAAAGTAAAAGACAAAGTGTATGTCAAACGAGAAGACAAGCCCATCGTATTCGAAGTAGAAAAAAGCATTGTTGAACGCTTGGAAAAACCGGCTGCAGATTACCGCAGCCTAAACCTTGCAAACTTCAACCGTTACGATGTTAAACGCATCAAGATTGACGGGCCCAAGTCTGCCATTGTGGAACTGGTAAAAGGCGATCAGGGAGAATGGAGTATCCCCACTGAAGCAACTACTAAAATTAAATCCAACGAAGTCGACACGCTTCTTACCGCCCTTCAGGACACGAAAATTGAACGTTACGCCACTATCTCAAAAGAAAAAGGCGGCGTAAAAAAACCAAATTTGACTGTACGTCTATTTGAAAAATCCGACAAAGGCGAAAACGAAAAAGTCGTTCTCAAATTTGACATGTTAAAAGGCAAGGAAGTATTGGGCGAACGCGCTGATATCGACTTTCCCTTCTACATCAAAGGGACCGATTACATAAAGTTCAATGTGAATAAAGAAAAGTTTGTTCAACCCGAAATCAAAACAGAAGAAAAGGATCCTAAAAAATCCTAAGGAGTAAATCATGTCCCTCTCAAACGTAAAAGGAAAATGGGCCCTCGTACTAGGAGCCTCTTCAGGTTTCGGAGAAGCAATCAGTCTTAAACTTGCCGAGCAGGGTTTAAATATCGTCGGTGTTCATCTGGATAGAAAATCCACCCTCCCCAATGCAGAAGCTATTCAGGCAAAAATCAAAGGCATGGGAGTAAAAGCAGTTTTTTTCAATGTAAATGCCGCTGACAGAGAAAAACGCGGTGAAGTAATCGCAGAAATCGCAAAGCAAGCTCCAGAAGGCGTCCACTGTCTAGTACACTCATTGGCATTCGGGGCACTGAAACCTTTCGTCACAAAAGAAGCCGGCGATAGAATTTCCCAAGAGCAAATGGACATGACTTTAAACGTGATGGCGCATTCGCTTGTATATTGGACTCAAGATTTATTTTCTGCAGGTCTTTTAGCAAAAGGTTCCAGAATTTTTGCAATGACAAGTTCTGGCGGCACAAGAGTATGGCCGACTTACGGCGCTGTCTCTGCGGCAAAAGCTGCTCTTGAATCTCATTGCAGACAACTTGCCCTTGAACTCGGAAAACACGGTGTGGCTGTCAACGCCATCCGCGCTGGTGTGACAGATACTCCGGCTTTAAGAAAAATTCCGGGCAACGAAGTCATGGTAAAGGGTGCTCAGGAAAGAAACCCCGGTGGTCGACTCACACTTCCTGAAGATATCGCAGACGTTATCGCTCTTCTAATCCGCGAAGAAGCGCATTGGCTGACGGGCAATACGCTTGGCGTAGACGGCGGCGAAGACATCATCGGCTAATCAAAAAAACTCTGTATTCCCTAAGAGTGCACGCATTATTGCGTGCCATTTATGTAAGTAGTGCGTCTCTCCCTAATCGACTATTCTAGTCAGAATAGAGGAAATAATGCACAAGTCGCGCTTTGGTTTCTGTGTTCTACTTTGGGGAATGTTGATTAACTCCCTACTTGCAGACGCACACTCATCGTCAGAAGCGGAAACAGCTTTTATCAATCGAGCAAGAACAGCGGCGCCCCCTGTAAGCAATAATTGTGAGAATGCCTGGAGGCCTATCGGTTACGAAGTCGCGCCCTTTCCTGAAACCAATGCACAGTATTTAAGTTACCAATTTAGAATTCCCAAAGGTCAAAAACTTGCTTTACGCATCGACAGTGAATTTCCTGTGGCCAGATACATGAGCTACCATGTGTACGATCAAGAAACCGAACAGTCTTCTTCTTCGCTTTTAGATTCAGAAATTGTCCCGATGAATGGTTCAGTAAATCCCTATCAGCCCGGGATAGACAGATATTCCATTAATAGAAAATACGGCATATGGGCTACTTGCGAAGGCGAAAAGGCTCCCGATGATCAACCAGGGATAAAACTCCCCTGCAGCGACGACAAAGATCGCCTGGTAGATATCTGGTACAGAGTGTACGTGAACGAAGGAAATCTAGCTACTCCTCACGTCACCGCTTACGATTCCAAAACGACCCTTCCGATATTATGCCCACCTCTTTATCCAAAAGAATTTAGTATGGCGACTTCCATTGGAGTGGGAGGCTTAAGAATAGCGGAAGATTATTTACGCGGAAGAATTCCCGAGCCCTTAAAAAGTGGCAAAGTGTCGATGTATTACCCCAACTCCACTTCCTTAGGGGCAAACGATCACAATACTTATTTGACTGTACGTCTCGACGGCAAAGCACTTTCTAGCGGCGGGATTTTCGGCCGCGCAGAAAAAGCTAAACTCATCAAGCAGGGAGTCATCAACAACATTGGAGATGTCACCGTTTTGAAATTCAAAGTGCCGAAGTTTCCGGATACGGGACGCGGGCTTAAATCTTTTTCGGGGAACGAAGATGTTCGCTATTGGTCCTTGTGTGTCTCTGGAGAAGATACCTCTACAAGCAATTGTCTGATGGATGCCGATACGAAAACGATTGTAGGAGAAGACGGAGAAAAATACGCAATAGTTTTGGTAGGGCCTGAAGATGCATCCTTTCAGGCAGAAGCGGAAAAACGCGGATTCAACTATTTGAACCACTCCAAGCACCGAACTCCAATTTTATTTTACAGGCAAATGCTTGCCCGTCCTGATTTCGCAGGCAAAACCACTTTAGCAAAACGCATCGATGCCAAAGATACAAAGAAAACGGAAGAGGAACTGACTCCCTTTTTCGGTGAAACAGCACTGGGTGCCTATGCCCCCAAAGGTAAGCAATGCTGGAAAACAGCTGATTTTTTCGACAAATTATGCGGTTTCGAAGAAATTAAACCGCTTCTGAAAAAAGATTAATAATCTTCTACTTCGATGAGTTCTTCGTCTTCGCGCAAACGGTAGACAAGAGTCGTTTCGATTGTTTTAGGTTTGAAGATTTTTTTCAATTCATCGTACACCACATCTGGATCAAATCCTTTGCAGCTGTAGCAATCGAAAGTGAAGAAAGGTTTGTACACTCTTCTTTGTGCACTTTTTGGAATCTTCTTACCGTCTTTTTGACCATGCGGAAAGGTATGGATGCTCACATGGCTTGTCGCAATAATAGCAACACCTGTGATACCGATATCTGGATGATCTTCTTTTCTGACCTTGTACACAATCGGAAGACCCATTGGTTGCATCCCGATTTTTTCCGGCAAGTTTTTTAGGAAAGAGTAAACGACATCAAAAGACATCAACGCTTTTCTGTCACAGTCGAAGCCCGAACACATCAAGTGAGGCCAACCGCGATAATCATCCATATCTGCCATACTGTTTACCCTCCAAAAATTAATTAGGTTAACTCCTTGCCTTTTACCAACGAATATTCGGATTGTGAAGTTATTATTTTTCCAAAACGGAAGAAAAAGAGTCTTCTTGGGAGAGTTTCTCGAGGAAGGTAATTGTCAGTCGGTAGCTTTGTTTGTTCATCAAAAATTCACTGTGGGAAGTATGGGGAATTTCAAGGGCCAAAACGTGACTATTTCCATGCACTGTCTCGGGTAATTCTGTCGCGTAATGGGGACAGAGAAAATCGCCATCAGAACTTAAAGAAAGAGTGGGAAAGTTTTTCGGATAAGGCATTTCATTAATCGAGCGCATGAATTTTGAAAGAGGCAGCATCTGGTACAAGCAACGCGCTTTTAATGTTAGATGGGAAAAAAAGCCCAGGGCCGCAATCCAGGTTCCCCGGTGAGGTGTTGCCAGGGTCACAAGTCCGTCGCAGTAATGGGAACCGCCCATTTTTTGAATATACCAACGAGAAGCAAGGCCTCCTGCTGAATGGGCTACGAGATAAATTTTCGTTTTTTGCATCCCTCGCATTTTTCTTAAGCGAAGCACTACGGAATATATTTTGTGGGCAACAGGCAAAAAACCTAAAAAAGCTTCGGACAAAGTCTTCCACTCTAGTCCCACTACAAATACGTTAAACCCATCCCGCATGAGCCTTTTTCTCATCACAGTCAACGTGCGCTTTGTGGCGCCAAAACCACTTACTAAAATGACGGTAGGCTTTGCGGTATCCACTCGGTCAAACTCCACCCACGAGTCTTGAGCACGCCCCGGCAACGGTAGCATGTGATAAATTTCGCCTAAAAAACCTGAGAGATTGGGTTTCACTACAGCTACATCGGCTGATTTTCGTCTAAAGTTGATTCCGGTTTTGCTTCAGGAGACGCTTCGGGAGCATCGTTTTGGAAAGGCGAAATTTTCTCTTCCGAAGAAGGCTCGGGAGTGGGAGTCTCAACCACTTTTTCGCTGGGCGAGGACTCGGGCGTCTCGACTGGAGCCGACTCATGAACTGCTTCTTCTTTTGCTTGAGGCGTCTCGCTTGGCGTCGGTGCGGGTGTAGATTTTACGATACTGTCTGTCGCATTTTCCATTGGACTGGGAGCAGGCTCTGGAATTTGCTTTTTCAATTTGTTTGTCACATCGACAGGCAATTTTTTAGGGAAAGAAGATTGTACGGGCGGAGGCGCAACCGGCGTTTTTTTTACAATCGGTTTTCTCTGAGAAACCGGCTTTAGTTTTATGTGTTTTTCGATGAATTGTACTACCTGGGCCGCGTCTTTTCCTTCGCCAACCGTTAAGCTTTGATGCTTTAAGTCATAATTCCACTGCGTCCCTGTGTAGACCAGTCGCAAATTTCGATAAGCAGCTTTGGGGTTTGAAAATACCTGGATGAGTAAATTAAGTCTGTCCTGACTTTCAAATTGCAATCCTACTCCTTCATATCCAAGGCTCGACAGTAGCTGCATGAGCTGTGCATAGGTGGGGTCTTGTGTAGTCTCCATCAGCGCTGTTTTGCCCGAATCTGACTCATTAACCTCTTCCAATACATTATTTTTAGGCACTATTTTTGGGGGCGGTTTTGTTTCATCTACGACAGGTTGAGAAGAACATGCAGCAATTAGCATACACGCCGATAAGGTGATTAACTGGTTTTTTAGCCTTGTTATACGTAGCATCATAAGATTGTGAATATTTTCTTAAGAGTTTAACACAATTTTCCGAAGCGACTAATGGAGGCACACGTATTGTGCAAACTATTATGAAAAATAATTTAATACTCTTTCTCCTAACCTGCTTATTGAACATGAGCGCATTCGGAAATGATCTAACGATTAGAAACTTCCGTTTCGCTAGGCACAATGCACTAGACTTTGAAAGACTAGTCATTGAATTCAAGGCCTCTGAATCTGGCGCAAAGCCGGGGGTAAAAATCAATTTGAGCGAGAAAGAAGCCCAAATTCAATTACGGGGAGCACAACTTGTAGGCGGCATTCCTGAAACTGCCATCAATGAATCCTTTAAAGGCAGCAGCAAATATTTTGGTCCCTTATCTATCAATACAGACAGTCCTGATGGAAATGTCTTATTAAGAGCATTCACCAAGAAAAGTAATTCGAAAGTAGATGCTTTCTGGTTGAATGATCCCCCACGCTTGATTGTAGACGTGTTCCCGGAAGATTCTGAAAGATCGTTCGGCCGTGAAGTGGTGGGTAACCGCGAATTTGCATCCACCGGTTCTCATAAAAAAGCACACTCTTCCAGTCACGCAAGCGAAGAATCTGTTAGTGCGCCCAAAGGTAATTCAAATGTCGTTTGTTACCCTGCAAATGCACAAGTAAAACCGACTATCGGTTTTGACAAACGTGCAAATAGCAAAGGCCTCGTCGTCAGCGCTGCAGATTTGCAAAACAAGGGAATCGGCAGTGATATTCTTTGCTTTACTACTAATTCGCAAGTTGTTCCGACGATTTCCTTCCGCTCCAATGATTCGGCTAGCGGATTGGCAAATATGTTCCCCACAAATTTTGAGGAAAAACCAAGAGTATTTGTTCCGACAAGTGAGCCTGTCAAAAAACAGGTCGCTATCGAAAAACCCATGTCAGCCTCTCCAGACGAACAAACAAATTTAGAAGCCGACGAAATTATGGGATTGGGAGATGATGGTTCAAGAGCTCCTACAACATCCGCATCCCAATACGATGATTCGTTTAATAAAAATAATCCACCGCCTACACTGGGAAAAACACTTCTCCCGCCGATTGAATCGTCTGGAAAAGCCGGTAGCGCAAATCCTGCTACCCTACTTCCCCCTTTGAAATAATCTATTTATACGGATAATTTAAGACCATCGTACGCAGAAACCACTTTTGGTCCTTCTGGCTGATCTTTCCATTGCTCGAGATAGAATGGCAAATGGTGCTGCAGATAATTTTTTGCGTGCAACTCCGAATCCTGCAGCCACTCCCAACTTGCTGACGGATCGTGGTGAATCAGTACCAATGATTTAATCCCTTCTCTTAAAGCCAAATCAATCCCAATGTGCGGGCTTGAATGTCCCCAATCAAACTTGCTTAAGAGATCATCGAGCGCGTACTGCGCATCGAAAATCAATAGGTCCAAATTTTGGTAAAAGGGCAAATCGCGTCCTAAAGCAGCACGGCTAATGCGCTTGTATTCGCCGTCAAATCCCACTGCCAGCGACTTTCCCCCAGCTTCAAACCGGTACCCAAAAGAAGCGCCCGGATGATCCAGTGTAAACGGAGTCACCTGTACGTTGCCAAATTCTACTTTTTGATAAGCTTCGATTTGTTTGAACTGTATCTCAGCCCCCAGCTTGTCCCAGGTAATAGGAAAATTTACGCCGTTAAAAAGAAGTTTCACAGACTCAGGCGCATGTTTGTGCACATGGTAAAAAGTAATTTTATTTCCTTTGGTAAAAATCTGCGGGAAAAAAGGCAACCCCATCAAGTGATCCCAATGCATGTGTGTGATGAAAAACGTAAACTCATTTTGTTTTCCAAAATATTCGGCACCCGCTTCTCTTAAGCCCGTGCCCATATCAATGAAAAACTGCTGTGCTTCATGAGTGATTTCCACACAAGGGGTGTGACCGCCAAACGACAAAGGGTTTCCCCACTTGCCTGATTTTGCGGTTTGCAAAAAAGTATCCATGGATGTGATCTTTTCCGCTTTGGCTTTTTCTACCAACTTTTCTAAGAGGGAAATTACGCGGTCGTGTGTCAAGGTAGCCGGACTAGACCCTCTGGACCCCCAAAACTTGATTTGCATCGGACTATTGTCCATTTGCAGCCAGGATTTTGCAAATGCAATCGTTGAAGTCTAAGCCACAACAGAATTATTGCATGACACCTTACAATAAATTACTCATAATTGTGGGGTGAAAAGAAAACACCAAGGCGGAAAGCAGCGACACGGAAAATCGGGCCCGCAAAGACGCCAAGGAAAATTTCAGGGAAAAGGAAGTCGCGAAAGCAAGCAACAGGGATCTTTTCTCGCAAACCGCCCGCAAAAACGCCACAAAGGTAAAGTAGACAAGAACCGAAAAGGTTTTGGCTTTGTCATTTCCCTCGATAAACAAACTCCCGATGCCTATATCGATGTGCAACAAGCAAGCCCTTTACTGCACGGCGATATAGTAGAGTACACGGTCAAAAGAAGTGGCCAAAGAGTGTACGCAAACATTGTAGATGTCATCGGCCACAGCCAATCCCAGGTATTTGGTAAAGTAGTGGAATCCAAGGGACGTTTTTTCATTGATACCGAGCGCGACTATTTTGTCATCAAAGACAAACCAAAAGAATTAAAACACGATGAATGGGTTCTTGCTAAAATCGTCGACTACCCCACGCGCGATCACCCTGCTCGCGTGATAGTGCAAGATACGCTGGGAAGTAATCTCACACCAAAGCACGATGTGATGATTACTATTTCAAAATACGCCCTACCCAACGAGTTTTCTTCTGAAGTAATTAAAGAAGCTGATGAAGCGATTGAACGGGCTAAACTGGAACTCGCAAACCCTGCTCCCACCCGCAAAGATTTCAGAAACAAACCTTTTGTAACTATCGACGGTGAAGACGCAAAAGATTTCGACGACGCGATTCTCGTTGAGATTCCAAAATCAGGGCCGGCATTTATTCTTTATGTAGCAATTGCCGATGTCAGTTTTTTTGTCCGCGACGGAAACCCGCTCGATACAGAAGCGTTAAACCGCGCCACCAGCGTTTATTTTCCAGGAATTGCGATTCCCATGCTGCCCCACCAACTTTCAGACAACGTTTGTAGTCTAAGGCCCAGAGAAGACAAACTTGCCATGGTGGCCGAAATCCATTTCAACCGAAATGGAGAAATGATTGAAGCAAAGTTTTACGATGCAATCATTTGTACCATTCGCAGACTCACCTACACGCTTGTGCATGATTTTATCGAGAAGAGAAATCTTGAAACATTTAAAGATGTAGAAAAACCTCTTGGCGATGCATACCAGCTCTATAAGAAGTTGCTCGAGGTCAGAAAAAAAAGAGGGGTACTCGATTTCGACTTGCCTGAATCCAAATTACTCTGTGACAAAGACGGAATGCCCACCAGTGTTTTTAGAGCACCCAAGTACGAATCGCATAAACTTATCGAAGAATTTATGATTGCAGCCAATCAGGTGGTAGCAAAAGCGCTGAGAGACGGAAGACACAAAGCGCTTTACCGCATTCATGAAATTCCTGAGCCCGATGTACTTGTCGAAATCAATCAGATGGCAAAATCCCTCGGGTTTAATTACATGATGAAGGAAATCACGCCTTCTGCTTTTGCCGCCCTACTCGCTCACACCTTGGGTAAAAAAGGGGCAAAAACATTGCACACAATGGTGCTCCGCTCCCAAAGACAGGCACGCTACAGTCCTTATCCAGTAGGGCATTTCGGCTTGGCGCTCCGCGACTACGCGCACTTTACCTCTCCTATTCGTCGTTACCCGGATTTACTTGTACATCGCGCGTTAAAACGACTCATTGGAACGCATGATAAAGCCGATAAGTTCAATAAGGACCACGACTTTGATGAGTTGGGAGAACTGACATCCGAACGCGAAAGAAGAGCGACTGAAGCAGAACGTTTTATCGTTAGACGCAAGCAGTGTTGGTTTATGAAAGATCGCGTTGGGGAAAAATACGAAGGAGTCATTTCGGGAGTAATCGGAAAAGGACTCTTCGTAGAAATTCCTGAGTTTTCTCTGGAAGGTTTCTTGCCTAAAGATCAACTGGATGGGCACTACGAGTTTGATGATTTAAGAATGTGCATGCGAAAGCGCCCCGGCCACGAAACTATAGGTTTAGGTGACACCCTCAAAATCGTTGTGGAACGAGTCTCAGTCGACGATAACGAAATCACGTTCAATATAGATAAATGAAAGTAATCGCCACAGCCACCAATATCACTCAGGCATTTAAGAATGCTGGGAGAGTGAAAGAGATTGTTTCCGTTCTGGTTTCGCACGGCTTTTTGGAGCTTGTGAACCGAATGAAACTCGAGCGTTTTCTTACGAAGAAAACACAAGACTCAAATAAATCGGCGATGCTTCCCGTGCCCGAACGCCTCAGAATGGTATTTGAGGAACTGGGCACGACGTTCATCAAGCTTGGCCAAGTAATGGCGTTGCGTTCAGACTTGCTTCCCGAAGCGTACACGGATGAATTTCAAAAACTGCAAGATGACGTTCCCAGTGTTCCCTTCTCAGAAATCAAAGCGTTCTTAGAACACGAATACAAAAAACCCTTAAGCGAAGTTTTTTTGGAATTTGAAGAAAAGCCACTCGCAGCAGCTTCAATCGCTCAGGTACATGGCGCAAAGTTGATGACAGGCGAACCTGTCGCCGTAAAAATCCAGCGCCCCGGGATTGATAAAATTATTCAAAATGACGTGTCTATTTTAAGAGGCCTCGCCTACTTGCTCGAAAGATATGTCCCGGAAGTAGCACCCTTTAATCCGCAAGGGATGGTCGATGAGTTTTTTAAAACGATTTTGTATGAGCTCGATTTCAGAGTAGAAGCCAACAACATCAAAAAAATCAAAAATAATTTAAAAGACATCAAAAAAGTCGAAATCCCGCTTGTTTATGCAGAATATTCGACGGCGCATGTTCTTGTGTTGCAGCGTTTTGAGGGAGTCCGTTTTTCTGATCGTGAAGCGATTATTAAAAAAGGCATCAACCCGATGGAGATTATTGAAACGGGTTGCGATGCATTCTTTCACATGGTGATGAAAGACGGAATTTTTCACGGAGATTTACATCCTGGAAATTTATTTGTGTTGGACGACGGTAAAATTGGGATCATTGATTTTGGGATCGTCGGACGCCTTTCTAAACGCGTACAAAACAGCATCATCACAATGTTTGTCGCTATCATGGATGAAGATTACGAAAGTCTTGCGAGCGAGTACTTGATGCTTTGCCCATCCACTCATGAAGTGGACATCAATCAACTGCAAAAAGATTTAATGGATACGATTTCTCCTTACGTCGGAATGTCTCTGGGAGAAGTAAATGTGGGCGTCATCTTACTGAGATCCACAAGCATCGCTGCAAGACACAGTCTCGTTGTTCCCAAAGAACTGATGCTGCTCTTTAAAGCGCTTGTGACAATGGACGGACTGGGCAAGAAACTGGATCCTACTTTTGATATTTTGCAGTTGGGGAACCGGCTTGCGAAACAAGTTCTGTCCACACGCTACAGCAAAGACAGGCTTACGCGTGATCTCGTTGTGCTTGGCCGCGACTTGCAAGACACCCTAGAAACTTTTCCCAGACTTTTAAAAAGATATTTGCGTACGTGGTCGCTGAACAACTTCGCACGCGAAATCAAAAGCAAGCAACTCGATGAGATGAACAATGTCTTAAAGACCGCGACTTATTACGGCTTTTTGGCATTTACAAGTTTCAGTTTCATGGCACTTGGAATGGCACTTTTGTATTTGAACCAGGGTTTTTTACTTTTAGATGTCTCAGTCTGGGGACTTCTCGCACTTGTTTTTGGCGTTTTTCTCTCTCTCCATGGTCTTTGGACTTTTCGAAGCTTAAAGAAATAATACGTAAATTGACGAAACCTGCTTTTGTAGTAAATTCTTAACTGTGCTTATCATTACCGATTTGGATGGGACCTTACTACCGCACAAGGGAGCTATTTCTAAGGCAGATCTTGAAGGTCTTGCATCCCTTTCCGAAAAACACACAAGGGTCATTGCAACTGGACGACATTTGCATTCTTTGCGTAAAGCGATACCTCTTGATTTTCCGATAGACTACGCTGTCTTTTCTTCCGGCGCTGGAATCATTAACTGGAAAACACAAGAAATTATCCGCAACGTAAAGATGAATGCGAGTGACGTAGAATCTACTTTGCAGCGACTGGAGTCGCTAAATTTAAGTTACATGCTGCACAAGCAAATCCCCGATAACCATTATTTTAAGTACAAAATTATGGGAACTCCTGCGCCAGATTTTCACCGCAGGCTAGAGAGACAAAAAGAACTCTCCATCGCTGAATCAGATGCCTTTCCAAAGGAAGCATCGCAATTTCTTGTCATTTTGCAAAAAGACGATCTTCTGACATTTGGACTTTTGCAAAAATATCTTCCTGAATTTTCCGTAATCCGTGTTACTTCCCCGCTCGATTTGGAATCGATGTGGATTGAAATATTTCCTCGTGCGGTATCAAAGGCAAAAGCCTGTCAGTTTCTTTGCGAAATACTTTCCATCGAACAGACACAAACAATGGCACTGGGAAATGACTATAATGATGTCGAGCTGCTTCACTGGGCAGAGCACAAATTTATTGTTGAAGACGCTGTAGAACCGTTAAAAGAGGTTTTTCCGAAGGTTAACGCATCCACAAATTCCCCTTTTTCTTCCTTTTTGCGCACCGTACAGCAGCTGAACGAGTAAATTTAAATCCCAATTTTCGGTGTTATAATAGAAACGTGAAAAAGTTTCTTTTCATTCTTTTACTGGGCTTTTTGCTGCATGCCGATGAGTTCACCCTTCCCCATGGGATGGATACAGACGCCCAGATCTTTCAGGCACTTTCTGAAACTTTTAAAGGGAAAACTGGTGATTATTACAAACGTACTATTAAACGCGTTGGAGATAACACCATTACTTTCGAAGCACAGATTTCTGTCGAGGCCGATGCCAAGATCATGTCCAAAGTGATTGGCGATGTACCAAAATACAATGACTGGGCACTTACCAATATCAATCAGGCTCCCGGGAGCAAGTTGAATTACCTGCTTAAAATTTACCGTTTTATTCTCGATCCCAAAGAACCCAATTCTGTACGTCCGGAGTTTATGGTGGATTTGCCCGGCTTTAGAAAACTC
Source organism: uncultured Pseudobdellovibrionaceae bacterium (assembly GCA_964396165.1). Lineage (GTDB taxonomy): Bacteria > Bdellovibrionota > FAC87 > UBA2466 > UBA2466 > CALCZU01. The sequence goes on along the minus strand of CAYNEF010000007.1, from coordinate 65,446 downwards.
ACGAACCGCCGCTTTGATTACACAACTGAGCAAAAAGGGGATGTATTTACCATTACCGCAATTACCCCTGAAGATAAAAAATCGCATATCGAAAAAGCAACAACCCAGTTGAAACTCTTTCCAGCTCCATTAAGTCAACGCGTGTGGCTATATGTCACATCAAAAATAAAACTCCGGTATTGGCTCTTGTATGAGGCCCTTCCCACACGTATTCTCGAAAAAGAATCCATGGAGCGTATCCAAACTGTACTGGATAATTATCAAGTGCAAGAAGACCGCTTAAGAAATTCCAGCGGAAATAAATAATGGCACTTACCTCAACTATTTACCGGTTCAAAATCAAAATGTCAGACGTAGAAAGGGGCATTTACGAAACAATTGAATTGCGTCTTGCGATGCACCCTTCTGAATCGATTCCCTTTCTTTTGACAAGAATCGTAGCGTACTTACACAATTACCAGGAAGGCATACAATTTACCCAAGGGTTATCGAATCCAGATGAACCCGCAGTTTGGGTGAAAGACTTAACAGGCGCGATTTTATTATGGATAGAAATTGGAAATCCAAATCCCAAACGTCTGCATAAGGCCAGCAAAACTTCGAAAGCTGTGAGAATCTACACGCATAAGGATCCAGAAAACCTGAAAAAAGAACTCGCTAACGAAGACATCTTTAAAAAAGAATTCATCGAAGTATTTTCCCTTCCTCAGAAGTTTTTGAATAGCTTGGGAGAATCTTTGGAACGGGATAACGCCTGGGAATACCTTTATAATGAAGGAGAACTTTCCATCTCCACTAAAAAAGGGGCCTTTGATACGGAATTAAAAACACACCAGCTATGAAACGCCTTATCGAAGCAAATACGTACCTGCCCGTAATAAACGGACTTATCGGAGACAAACTCGCGGTGATGCTCGACTCCTGGGCTATTCCGATGAGCTTTCGCGTTGCGAATAAAGATGTCTCTGTCAGTGAAATCGCAAAAAAATTAAAGAATAAAAACGTGGTGATCTATATTCACGGACTGATGGCCGATGAAAAGATGTGGAAGCACTTTCACAGACTGGATCCCCATTTCGGTTGCCTGCATTTGAGATACAACACAGGTTTGCATATTTCTGAAAATGGGGAACTCTTAAACGAATTGATTCGAAATTTGTACAATGAAGTAAAATTCAAAAAAATACATCTGATTGGCCACTCCATGGGCGGACTTGTTATCCGAAGTGCCTGTTACCAGGCGCAGAAAAAAAATGAAGATTGGATTAGCCACCTGAAAACAGTTTTTTTAATCGCGGTTCCCAATGCAGGGGCAGCGCTTGAAAAGCTCACAGGTGTCACTTCCATCATCTTAAGAAGAATTGCCCGCTTTCACATTGGAAAAATCGGAAATTTGCTCGAGCAAAGAAGTAACGGCATTAAGGACCTCAGGCTCGGTGTGATGCTAGAAGAAGACTGGCGGCATGCGGATACGTCAAAACGCTCTCCCGTACACCCGGTAAGTGGTGTGGATTACCATATTTTGGTAGGGAACCTCACCAAAGACGAAAACTCTCTGATGGCAAAATACTTCGGCGACGGACTAGTCACTCGTCACAGTGCGGTCAGTGCAACACTCATGCAAGGTGCCAGTGTCAAAATCTTCCCCAAAACCGGCCACAACTCCATCCTAAACAGCCAAAGCGTCGTCGACTACGTCCTAAAAATCCTAAAAAAAAATTAACCTCCCCGAAAGGTACCAATCTACTATTCGGCCGAAAAGGTAGCAGGTGCATCTATTGGCGGTAATGGAATATCGTAATAGTAACTAAGTCGATTCAATTCTTGCCGCACATCATTACCTTTGGAAAAACCAAACTCAAATCTGCGTAAGGCTTTAGATAGAATTTGTTCGCACTCTTTTGGTGTAGGACGGTTCAACCAATTCAACCTTTCACTTTCAGATTTTGGTAATAATTTCCAATGCAAGGTTATCCCTTCAACCAACGGAATGTGACCAAAACTATATTTGTTTTTGTTCCATAAAGTACTAAATGGGTAGTCTTCCACTTTACCGCATACTCCAGCTACTACAGGATTTCTTAAAACATACTTATAACCGTAGGCGATTGCCGACGCTGAGGTTAGCGCGCTCCATTTATATCGACCGCCAAATACATGATTTATCCTGCCAGAACGTCTTTGTATTTCACGACACACTTCAGTTTGAAAATAACGAATTATCTTACTTAGATTCCGCTTTGGAGTAGAAAGTATAAGATGGTAGTGATTGGACATCAGTACAAAGGTATGAATTTCAGCCTGGTACATTTCACAACAACGAGATAAGACATCCGTAAAAACTTCCCAGCTCTCCTCTATCGGAATGTAGAACCATTCCTTATTGTTAGACCTATTTGTCACGTGATACGGATGTGAGTCGGTTATCAGTAATGGTTTTCTTGGCATACTGCACGTCAGGCAGGATCAATGCCAACTTGCACCCGCTACCTTTTCGGCCGAAAAGTAGATTGGTACCTTTTCGCTTAGAACGTCTCTTTCACCCTTATAAAATAAAAAAGCCTCTCTACCATTAGGTAAAGAGGCTTTTTCTAAAAATCATGTCGGTCTTATTCAAAGCGAAGGTCGGGGCGGTGACGTTCTTCTTTGCTGCACTGAGAGTTTAGCGCATGTTGCGTACTTGGTGTGGAATCCAATTGGTCAAAGTAAACAGCCATTGCTTTTACAGTGCGGGAAATATCGTTTGCAGAACCGTCTCTTAATTCCAAAAGCATCGACCACATACCGTATTTCCAGTAGACGTAATCTTCGTAAGCGCCATCGCAAGGGTAAACGACATCTGTCGATGTACCGTATTGGTAACCATTTTGCTCGGCTGCTTTGCGAGTAATTTTTTCAAATAAGTTGTGATCAGAGGAATGTGTGTTGTGAACGGAAACGCCCCAAGGATAAGTTAACGCAGCTGCATATCCATGCACTGTTAAACTTCCTGAGAAAGTTCTTGTTCCCAAAAACTGCATCAACGTTTTGATACTGCCCACTCTTCCACCCGTTGCACTGATGCAAGGGCCTGGATAATCCCGGTTCGGATCCATTCCGTTTTCATTGCGGTTAGCATTGTTGTAACCAGAGATATTGAGCACAGGAATAATTGTCCATTCCGTATCAGCCAATTTACCTCGATAGAGTTCATCGCTTTGAAAACGAGCGAGAAGATCATCGATAAAGGCTAAAGTGAATTCGGGAGCAGCCAGTTCGTTTCCGTGATGAGTGGAAACAACAATGTGTCCAATCTTAGAGGTATCCATTTGCGTTGGGTTCGTGCTGACGCGGATAGCAAGAATATCTTCCCCTTGTGCATTTTTTCCAATCGAAAAAACTTGGGAAATAGCAGAGTGGGCGACTTGCATCTGGTTGAGTTTGTCTACAACAACTTTGTAACGGCCAGTTGGTGCAGCAAACAAGGATTGAGCGACAAGTACTAGGATGGACAGATTGATAAGCTTCACGCTTACCTCCCTCGCGATTTACGCATTATAGAGTTTACCGTCTACTTCTTTTAAACTGGAGCTTTTAAAAATGTGCTGGAACGTGAAACCATTATATGCACTTCTAATTAAATTGTAGACTTTTTTTTGTGGAAGTAGATAAAAGCCGGATAAAGCGTTATCATTTGTTTTCGTACAATGATAGCAACAGACTTCCACATAGAAAAATCGGTTCCCAACTCCTCTTCGAAAATTATTCATTTTTTAGATTCCGAGTTGCGACAGGAACATTCTTTCTCGGTAGAAAAAGAATATCCGGCTCTGTTTACTGAATTTCCCGGAGGAGAATCGCTTGTTGTGTCGCAAGGAGAAGAAATTCTTGCACACCTGGGCTATGTAGTAAGAGAGTTTCAGTGCGCCGATTACCGAATGAAAATCGGTTTGATTGGATCTGTCGTCACCAAAAAAGCTTACCGAGGGCAAGGAATCGCAAGCAGGTTACTGAAAAAAGCCTTCGATGAATTACGATTGAAGGGCTGTGTCATCAGTGTTTTGTGGTCTGAGAATGCTAAATTTTATTTACCCTTGGGATTTCACCGTGCAGGACGTGAACGCGATTTGAAATTTTCTTGTGAAAGTGTACCCGATGTTGTGACACCCGTACGCGTGGCAACACTTCAGGATGCGAGCCATATCTGGAGACTCTATCAACGAAATCCTTTAAAAGTGGACAGATCACTGGAAGAGCAAAAACATCTCTTACAAACCCCCTTAAGCAAAGTTCTTGTGACGGGTGTAGAGAACGTGACTTCCTACATTGCCATTAACAAAGGCGCAGACTTTGAAAACTACATCCACGAATGGGGGGGAAATCCCCATGATGTATTACAGGCAATTACTTATGCCCAAAAACAACTTTATCCGGATACGCCATTAACCCTGATTGCTCCTGCAAAAATGGACTTAAACCCCATCAAGCAGTTTGCTTGCGAGCGTTGGAATGGGGCAGTTGGACTCTTTAAAGTTTTAGATCGCACAATGCTTTTGCGTCTGTATGAAAACTATCTCAGAAAATTAGAAGTAAAATACTCCTGGAACCGCGAAAAAAATGGAATTTTGTTCGGTAAAGACGAAGTCTTTGCCCGTAATGATCAGGAATTGATCAGCATGGTATTTGGCGAAGGCGAAACTCCACAAACACATCCCGAACTCCCCTTTTTCCTCTGGGGTTTTGATTCTATTTAATTGAGTCGTGATCTTAAAAAAGTGGCAAACCGAAAGCTGAGAGAAGCGAAAGCAGTACTGCGGAGAAAACGGGAATCGTAAAATTGTCATCAATCGGTGCAGGCAATAGCTCAGCCGTTACGCTTACCAAACCACCCACTAAACCAATCAATAAAGAATTTTCAAAAGAAGAGTGCAAATAATTCACTGCGAACAAGAAGCTTGCAGTACCGCACATCACAAAATTAGCCAATGCGCCTTCTAAACTCTTTTTCCCGATAATTTTGTGTTTACCATACAGGCTGCCGATAATAGCTGCACTAGGATCGCCTAATGCTAAATAAAGAACAGAGAGAAGAGCGACAGGCTTAGGAAAGAAAACAACGCTTACGATCATTCCCAAAATATAAAAAGAATTTCCAGAGATGCTTTTTAACTCTTCACGGCGCATCAGATTACCAAAAAGTTTTAACGCTGCACTGTTCACTTTAGGATTACGCAAACGCACGATGTCTAAAGTGACCCATGCTCCCCCCACTACAAAAAGAAGGAAAAGGGCTTGAGTACGCGTAATAAAAAAGGCGTAGAGAGAGAAGCAAAGAATGCCCATCATCATGTGATAGAGCTTTCGTTCCAAATGCGGAAGTGAGCGTTCACGGCCCAAAATGGAGGACTTGATAGCTCTTAACTGGGGACGCGTCTGTGATGCTGTCACACCGGTTAGCGAAAGTACGATGGCTAGTGCTTGTCTCATTCGACCCTCTTATACAGCAAGCTTGGTGCCGAATCCTAACACTTTCCTAACATTTGCTATCCTATTGAAATAATAAGACTTTACATTGAATATATGCGTCATGAACTGACGCGAAAGATTAATTTTCTGCGTAAACCATTACGCAGCAAGGGTAGTAATTTACCCAAAGAAAATAGCGCTTTGCATCACCCAAAGTAGTCTTTTTTGGTGATTTCAAAAACCTGTATCTTCTTATGAAGATGCGTTCTTTCAATCCCCAGAATTTTTGCCGTTTTTGAGATGTTCCCTTCGCAGGATTTTAAAACGGCAATCAGGTATTTCTTTTCCGATTCTTCCTTAAAATCCTTTAGGGACTTTCCGAGCACGATGGTCTCATCAGAAGTATTTTTGAATAACCCCGCGGGAACGTCGTGCTTTGTAATAATGTTACCGCTCAAAATCACCATGCGTTCTACAAAATTGTGCAGTTCACGCACATTTCCGGGCCAACTGTGTTCTTTCAAAAGCGCGATGACTTCAGGATTGATTGCTTTTTCTTTGATCCCATTTTTTAAACAGCAATCCTGTACAAACCGCATCACAAGCTCAGGTAAGTCTTCTTTGTGATCTCGCAACGGAAGCGTCACAATCGGAACGACATTCAATCTAAAGTATAAATCCTCACGGAATTTTTTAGCGGCGATTTCAGATTCTAGATTCCTGTGCGTCGCGGCAACCACTCTCACATCTATTTTTTGTAATTTTTCTGATCCTAATTTTTGAATCTCGGAACTCTGTAAAACTCTCAATAGTTTTGCTTGTGCACTAAGCGGCATATCCCCAATTTCATCGAGAAAAATCGTACCCCCGTTAGCCTGCTCAAAAAATCCGCGGTGGTTTGCAATGGCTCCGGTAAAAGCACCTTTCTCATGCCCGAAAAGCTCACTTTCGATCAGATTCTCTGGAATCGCCGAGCAGTTTACTTTGATGTAAGGGCGGTTTTTGCGCTTGCTCCGGTCATGAATCATCTGTGCGATCAATTCTTTTCCAGTTCCGCTTTCTCCTGTGATCAAAACGGTTGCTTCGGTAGGCGCGATTTTTTCTACCATCGCCAGCGTTTTTTTAATTTGAGGAGACTGGCCAATAAACTTTTGTCCTACAGATTCACTTCGAATATTTTTTAGTTCTTCTTTAACGCCAAAAAACTCAAGACAGCGTTTAACCGTAAGGCTCACTCTCTCAGCGGTAAAAGGCTTCTCAATAAAATCAAAAGCCCCCATTTGAATAGCACGTGCCGCCTCGGTAAGAGTGGCATTTCCAGAGATGACGATCACAGGCGTTGTGATCCCTTCTTTTTGCATACGCTCAAACATTTCGAGTCCCGAAATTTGAGGCATATTAATATCCAGAATAATGAGATGTACTTTTTCTTGATTTAAGAATTCAAACGCTTTAATTGCGTCTGGTGCAATAGAAGCCTTGTAGCCTTCCGCCTCAAGAATCAGCTGCAGACTTTTTCGGATATTCTGTTCATCATCCACGATAAGAATATGAAATGGTGTACTATTGACTTGCATGAGTACCTCTATCAGAAAGCGGCAATGTAATAACAAATGCGGTGCCTTTGTTATCAGCCATGCATTCAATTTCCCCTCTGTGTTCGGAAATAATTTTCTTAACGATCGCAAGCCCCAGCCCCATATTCTCTTTTCCCGTTTTGGTAGAAAAATAAGGGTCAAACACACGTTTTCTGACACTCTCCTCTATTACTTTGCCAGTGTTGTGAATTTTAATTACCGCGTGGTCTTCAGACCGTTTTACAACCACTGTCACATCGATTTTTTCTGACGGATTTGCTTCAATCGCGTTTAAGACAATATTGTGCAAAGACTGTTTAAAAAGTGTCGCATCCAATTGTGCGAACAAGTTGTCAGACAATGAACTCGTAAGAGTAATACTCGTTTCCGGCCATTGAAGAGTGAACTGACTTACCGATTCACCAATCAATTGATTTAAACACTTTTCCTCAAATTGCACTCCCGGAAGTCTTGCAAACTGAGAAAAGCTGTCTGTCATTTTCTTTAACTGAGACAACTCTGCCTGCATCATTTCGCATGATTCAGCGACCTTCTTTTCCAGCTCTTCTCCCTGATACGTTTTAACAAGTTTTGGCAAAGCGGAACTTAAGACCTGAAGTGGCGTTGCCATGTTTTTCAACTCATGCGCGAGTCTTTTTGCAATATCCTGCCAACCCGCAATATCGGTCAGGTAGCGTGAACGTGCCTGCTCGTTTAACCAATTTGTGACAGCTGTTTTGTAAAGTTTGTCCGCACGGTTGCTAAACCAGAAGGCAATCAGGACTGCTGCAAGAATAGCAAAAGAGATTGCGATAAAAAAATACGTTTTTAAAGATTGGCTTAATTGTTCTTGGATGTAAGAACTTTCTGAATAAATTTCTCTCAAATCTTGAATCTGTTGAAAACGTTCTTTGTACTCAGCGTTTTTTTCCGGATTCAATTCTTTGAGTTGCTTTAAATCTCCTTGAGAATCTGCTAGCAGCTTTTCTGTTTTCTTTTGAAAAGAAATACTGAGTGAAGTGTTAATGACTTCACTCAGTAGAAAATACGACGCACCAATCGGGAGAATCGCAAGCACGATCACAATAATGATGAGTTCTTTACGAATACTATTTCGCAAGCTTACCCCCTTTAAATTGAAACGGGGCTGACTCAAGGGTGATTTCCCATTTAGCTGAAGGGCCACCTTCAACGAAATATTCGTTTAAGATTGTATTAAATAACGCATTAAAACTAACTCCGGCAGAATTAGCCATGCCTGAAGATTTATTCGCATTCAATACATTTACTCGGTTTTCTGCAATCCAAGCGCGAATTTTTTCAGTCTTTGTTTTATCAATAGGATTTAAAAGGTACCTGACTTTGATTTGATAAATAATATTATCATTGGTCTTTTCCAAACTTCCGACAGAATCGAGTCGAATCGTTTTTTCTTGCTTAAATAAAGCATCTAAAGTCTTAAATCCTTTTTTCTCTACCATTCTACGGCCTTCAACCTGAAGATAGTAATTTTCCTCCCAAAGATCATAGTATTGTTTTAAGATGAGTTGTTCTGTTTGAAGCGGAACCGAGGCGCCCTTCAAGGTAATTTCAATAGCAGATAACGTTGTTAAGCCACTTTGAATTCCTTTTCGCATATCTGCTTCAGGCAAGGGCAAGTCACGAAGTTCCACTCCCCAAATTTTTCCGGTTTGAACTGGGACCACTGTTTCCGCAAAAAATACTTTGCAGAACAAACTCAGTATAAGTATGAGACTCCAGGCTTGCATTATCTGCCCGCCTCTGTACCGTAAGCGAAAAAGATATTTACGTTACCAAACAACGAGTTTTCAAAACCAACGCCGGCTTTTACCATAGGGGTAAAATACAAATCTGTACTTGTTGAAATAGTTTTAGAGTTGGAACTAAAAATCGAGTTATCTTTAAAATAGGTCGCTACACCTGGCTCAATATAGCCTCTGATAAATCCTTTTTGCGTTTCCACTCGATTCCTACCAAAATCATAAGAATATCGAAGAGAAAGTATTGGGTATTCAGAATAAATGGGAAACGTATAAAGCCTGTCTGACAAGGTCATAAACCCAGCTCCACCGATATTAAGTGAAAGTACAGACTTAGATTGAATTGCCCAGTGTTTTCTAAAGCCTAAATCCACATAGGGAAAAGAGTTGTTTCCAAATTTATATCCTAAACTTGCCCTGAAGTTACTGCCTGTTCTAGGAAAGTTGGCATGATCCTCAGAGTTCCAACCGTATCCGACATAAGGGACAACTATGATTTCATCCGCCACGGAAAAGACGCCTGCATAAAAGCTGGAAAAACTTTTTACTTTTCTTCCTGCTTCTACGTTTAAAAAGAATGTTCCAAGTAGTGAATCGCTTGTTTGAGCATTGTAACGATAACGAGAAAAGCCGAGCGTACCTAACAAATAATATTTAGAGTCATCGAGAAGTTTAGGATCGACGTAATCCAAACGAAAAGCACCATCAATTTTATCAGCATATCGTAGACTGGGAACCAGCCGTAATGATCCTTGCAAAGTTTTACCTTCTTCAAGAAAGTCTCGAGTCCCCATCGTTACATCGAGAACACCTGAGCTACGATACGGGTATGTAACTACTCCCATACTTACGCCACCGAATAATACCGATGACTCCTTTACCGCAACTTCTAAAATTGCTTTACCTGGTTTGCTTCCCTTTCTTAACGAAAGCTCTACGGTCTCAAACTTCCCAGAGACGCTTAGTCTGATTTTGCTGTTTTGAATTTCTCTTTCACGAACTTTTTCATTTAGCTTTTGAGTGACTGAATCTTTAATTTCGTCACATTGAATTCTCACATTTCCCACGCAAACGATGTCTTCAACCACCAACTCTTCAGGTGAAAATTGTTCTGAATATGCGTTTTGCTCAAAGGCAGCTGAGAGTATCAGCGCCAGGCTAAATCCTATTTTCTTAAATGTACTCATAGCGAATACGTCCTTCCCCTTATTTTTGTCTCGAACGATCTCGCACACCATGTGCAGATTCGAATATGCATAAGAGCAAGAGAAGTGCCATTTGGCTCAAAAGAAAACCTAGATAACCTATTGAGATTATGATTGTTTTTAAAATAGAAAAAGACGGTAGTGTCTATATTTATATACAGGTGTTAGCCCATTTTGGGACGCCTTAGAGCACGAGTACACTTTTACTAAATTTCAGCTCTGCGTCCCTAGTCGACTACTACCTCGCAAAACACAAGACACCACAATCTTCACAACTGGTGCACAAAACCTCTACGTTTAGCACGTAAGTCATCACGAATACTCGCCTATCTACTTGGCGCAATTCCTACATAGTTGAGCAGTACAATAGAAGCAGAATAGGAGTACGTATGACGGGTTATTCCAGGAAGGAAAATCCCTATTTCTTTTTTTCGTGCGCATTGGCAGTACTGCTTTTGGCTGCATGCCCTGCTACGCCTAAAGTCCCTAATGAATCATCTGACTCTGAAATTGCTGATGCGTTTATTTTTGCAGCCGCGAATGAGCAAGACATCGCAACAGATTATGATTTTGGAACAGTTACTATCGGAAATCCTCAACTCCATACCTTTACTTTAAAAGATTTTTCCCATGAACTTTCACAGATCGATATCGTTACGACGGAACCTTTTTCGATCGTAAATAACGGATGTAAACAATACGGCCCCAGTGATTCTGAATGTACGTTTACTGTAGAGTTTTCTCCATCTAGTGAAGGTAATTTTGCCGCTAAGATCGTGGGAACTCAGTCTGGAAAACGATGGAAAAGAAATATAAAAGGCACAGCTGTAAAACAAGCAGAACTTGCTTTTTCGCAATTAAGTTCTTTAGGAGATTTTGGTTCTCTATATAAAAACTCTACGCTTACAAGTAGTTTTGAAATTGAAAACAAGGGTACGAAGGCAGCTACTTCCATACAGGTACTCATTGATGCCCCCTTCTCAATTGTCACAAATAACTGCTCCGGAGATTTACCAGGAAATCAAAGCTGTAATTTTTCCTTACGCTTCAGTCCAACAGCGGCAAGAGACTATTCGGGGGAACTAAAGATTACTTACTTTAACGGAAACTCAAGAGCAGCAGTAACTTTGGAAAAAACTCTTACTGGAAGGGGAATCATAGCCCATCAATTCATAACAGGAAATGTTTCAGCATTACAAAGCGGCACGTACGGAACTAAGGGAGTCCCCGCTAACAGCAATACACCTGGAGGGCGATGGGTCGGAGTCAATGCAACGGATTCCCATGGAAACCTATGGTTATTTGGTGGACAAGTAAATAATGGAGGAACTGCTTGGTGGTTAAATGATTTATGGAAATTTGATGGAACAAACTGGACCTGGGTTGCAGGTACAACAAGCTTATCATCGACAGGTGTTTACGGAACGAAAGGAGTCGCTGCCTCTACTAATATGCCAGGTGGAAGGTCCGCCGCAGCGCTATGGATAGATAGCTCCGATAATATCTGGGTATTTGGAGGATCGGGTTACGATGCCTTTGGAAACAGAGGCCACCTAAATGATTTATGGAAATTTGACGGAACAAATTGGACTTGGGTTTCTGGGAGTAATCAAAAATTTCCAAGCGGTAATTATGGCAGCAAAGGAGTGGCGAATGCGACAAATGTACCTGCTCCCAGAATGACTTCAGGCTACTGGAGTGACAACGCTGGAATGTTCTGGCTCTTTGGAGGCGAAACATATGACCTCACTACTGGAGCTGGTAAGACTTACAATGATTTGTGGAAGTTCGACGGGACTAATTGGACTTGGGTCAGTGGAAGTAATAGTCTAAACGATGTAGGTAATTACGGAACCAAAGGTATTACTGCAAATACTAATTCTCCCTCGTCGCGAGCTGAATTTAGTTTTCAAAGAGATAGCGCGGGAAATACATGGATCTTCGGAGGTAGGCGGTATAGTAGCGGGGGACCATTCAACGACCTTTGGAAGTTTGATGGGACGAATTGGACATGGGTTTCTGGCGCGAACACAGTCGCAGGTCATGGAACGAATGATGCGGCTTCATCTTTTGGAACAAGAGGGGTACCAGAGAGTAGTAATATTCCAGGTGGTAGATATTTCAGTTCTATGATGGTGGACACAAATAACCACGTTTGGGTTTTCGGAGGAGAAGGAAGCGACTCTAGAAATAATGGCCAGTATAATTTAAATGATTTGTGGGAGTTTGATGGAGTAAACTGGGCGTGGGTCAGCGGTGACAAGAACGGCGCACCTACCCTTCCCTATACATCAATAGAAAGCGTTCCGGGCTCACGTTCAGGATCATTTTCGTGGTCCGCAAACGGAAAACTATGGCTATTTGGTGGTTTCAGTTCTGGTCTATGGTCACAAAACGACTTGTGGTCAATAACTCCGTAGACTTCGTGACAGGCGTTTGCGTAAATCTGGGATGGTGTCACTCAACCGACATTCGAAAGTCTTGTCGGTGCAGCGGCGGCGCTTTGAGCGGCTTGGTTTCCGAAGAAAGAATCGCAGGCCTGATCGACTAGCTGGCGAGTCAGCTTCGGAGGTAAACCGAAATACGAAATGAAATCCGAAACGCGGTTTAAAATATCGCGTGGGTGCACACTTCGGTATTCGCGGCCGGCTTGCTTGTAGTACTTATCAATCATGTACGCAAAGGCGCCCTCTTCAAATTCCACATTCTTCTTTGCGCAAATTGTCTGAAAAATAAATTTGTAATCGCTTTCGGAGGGACTGGGCGTTTCGATCATATATTTGATTCGACGCCAAAATGCTTCATCTCCTAAATCTTTTGGATCCAGATTGGTCGAAAGAATAATCAACTGCTCGAAAGGAACTTCAATTTTCTTTCCACTAGCTAGAGATAAAAAATCCATTCCTTTTTCAAGCGGGTAAATCCAGCGGTTTAAAAATTCCGTCGGTTTTACTTTTTGACGGCCGAAATCGTCGATCAGAAGTACGCCGCCGTTTGCTTTTAGCTGAAAAGGCGCTTCGTAGCTTGCCTGGCCACTGATGAAAGTAAGATCCAGCATTTCTAGCGTGAGTTCCCCTCCCACAACAATAAAAGGGCGAAAGACATAGACCCATCTAGGATCTGCCATATTGGGGTCGAGACGCAACGGATGTTGTTCCGGCAAAATATCTAGAGGGATTTTTTTATGGATCTTTTCGTCATACACCTGGATGATTTCGCCGTTTACTTGAATCGCGTGTGGGATAAAAATCCCCTGACGGTAAAGTCGAGCAATACGCTCTGACATTGTCGTTTTCCCATTACCAGGTTTTCCATATAGGAAAATGGGGCCACCTGAGTTAATTGCAGGCCCCAACTGATTTAAATATTCCTGACTGATTTTAATGTCAGAGAAAGCTTTTTCTAAGTGTTGGCGTCTGACCATTCTATTTTGAAATTTTTGAGACTCCACAGATTCGATGTAATCGGGAATATCGACGGGGGCTGGGCCATAATAAGGAGAACGGCGCGAAACAGTGGCCGCCATCTCGATGCCTTTTGAAGTGAGCCCGAAATTAAGACCTGAATTTCCGCCCATTGCAGATCCGCCACCAGCAGCTCCGATGCAATCTCGGTTTCTTAAATCCTGAATGATGTCTTCGATGAGTCCGTAAGGAAGTTTAAATGCGTCAGCAAATTTTCCGCCGCGCATGGAGCCTCTGATATTTAAGATCTTTAAAATACAATCTTCAACGTACTGTCTTTCGAGTTTTGCTTCTTCTAAAGTTTCGGGACGTTTGGGAAACCACATGCTGATTTTGCTCCTAATAGCACTACCTAAAATGGACAGAATCCTATCGGTGTGATTGAGACACGTTTAAAGCGGAGATTAATGAAATTTCTTACTTAAATGCCAGCATTTACCGCGCGTCATCCAGCTTCGACGCTTCGCTGAATGTGTAAAATCTGGCGAAAATGACAATAAAAAAGCCCGGACTCAAGTTCAAAGTCCGGACTCAATTCAAATTCAAAGAATTTAGTTTGAAGTTTCTTTAGCTTCTTCTTTTTTCGACTCTACTGCTTCTGGTGCTTTCTTTTCTTCTACTTTTTTCTCTTCGGTCTCTTTTTCATCCGAAGCGTTGTTTTCACAGCCGACCCTTTCAATAGACGTACGGCCGAGAACTGCAACGCCACCTGATCCTTGATCTGAACCACCCAAGACAGCAGCACCATCTACCGTGCTCGCCAAATGTGCTTTGCAATGGATGCGAATATCAGATTTTCCCAAAACGGCTGTTGAGCCTCGGATGCAATACCAGCCGTTCGGATTTAAAAGCTCGAAAGTTTGTTTGCTTAGAACACTGACTGAGTGGTTAATCAAAACTAATTCCGGCTTTTTCGTCGCAACGAGATCTGAGATATTTCCTCCGATTCCCAAAACTTTTACGTTCGTTCTGAGCTTGCGGTACGTGTAATTTTTTTCGTTGAATGGGTGTTTGCCCCAAGACTTTAGACATTCATCAATATTTTCGTTTTTGTCTGCACGCAAACACACACAAAACAGCAACCCCAAAAGCACTACAATCATTTTTTTCATATTCATTCCTTAAACTAAAGTTTATTCAGCCAAGCCAATTTCCTTAGCATTACAACTATACGCATTTCCCATATGAGTCACGTCCGTTTGTCCGCCCACGATACTGCCAGAATAGCCAAATGAGCCAGTGGTTGTGTTCCCTTGAGAAGTATTTTCAAGCACAACATAATTTGCGCCCATTTCAAACGCCTGGTTTTTCATATCATTCATAGCTCCCAATGCTAAACGTCTGTTGCTTGTCCAACGCCCGACGATAAATCCGCCCTGCTCCCCAATGAGTGAGCCCATGAATTTACAGCCTTTTGGTGCCGCTTGATGAGTGACGATGACTTTTTCTGCGCCTTCTCGAATCGATTTAGCCGCACATGACACTAACACTAATGCACAAAGTGCGTTTACTGCTCCTACTACTACTTTCTTATTCATTTTGGTTTTCCTTCCCCTTACAGTTTTATTTGCCATTCACACGTGGAATAACTTCGCTGCCAGTAAGAGCAAGGCAAATGCCAAAGAGCCAGGCACATAAAAACGAATAGAGTGTCTGTATTTTTATACAGGTGTGAGTACTTGTTTTTTTTAACCCGATTCTGCGAACCAAAAAAAGAAAGGACCATCGAATGTCGTATAAGAAAGTTTATGTCCAGTACATAATTGATTGGATAAACACAACAACGTTTCTACTTTCAAAACGCTCAGGCCCTATTCTTGTGTACAAACATCTCTCAAATTAAATCTTTGCTAATAAATCTAATATGATTGAGTGAAAAATGCCTGTTTTGTTTGTAACAACACCCACATATTTTCGAAAGGTGTAAACCGTCCTATTCAATTACGCATTAATATATGGCACTTCTTCTGCATATTTCTACTACTATTGGAGAAGTTGGGTGTACGAATGAAAAATTACCTCTATCTAAACCTATTTGTTTTTTTCTCACTAAATTTGTGGGCAGTAGATTGTAAAATCTTGGCTAAGATAGCGAAGGTTCCTCACTATAATATGGACGTAATGTCGTACAGCTCCTATGACTACGACAGCGGGAAAATGACCGCATCGCCGATTGTGAGCTCCAAGTCTTTACCCTCCGATACAAAATCATTGGAGAAGGCATTAAAAGTGGGTGAATTCCTTCCCATTGCTACGAGTTTCAAGATGAACGGCCATACATTTAAACCTGTAATCGCAAAAGAATACGACGATGGTCCACTTCCCGTAAGTGAATCGATTGGACTCTTAACTGTGGGGAGGGGCACACCCTCCGTTCACTCGCTAGTAAGTACAAGTGTCGAAAGTTTGCTTAAGGGAGCTGACAGCGGCTCAGACTCCTATAATACGAAACTATTTTTCAGTGAAAAGCTTAACCAGCTTATTTTACGGGTAGACCCGATAAGTTGGCGACCTAATCAACCGGAGAAAATCTATTTCCGGTATCAGTTAAAATAAAGCGTCCTCATTTTCCGATACCGAAGCACGATTTGTATCGAGAGTCTAATGCCTTTTGCGTCGTTGCAGGGTATTGTACTTGCGAATAGTACAAACATGTTTAATCCAGTCAGTACATTTTATAAGAAGTATGAAAAATGGGTGCCGCTCACCTTTTTTCTAGCGGGGTTTATTTTCGACGCTTATATGCTTCGAAAGATTGCAACTCCTCCTGATCCTTGATCTGAACCACCCAAGACCGCAGCACCCTCTACCGTGCTCGCCAGATGTGCTTTGCAATGGATGCGAATATCGGATTTTCCCAAAACTGCTGTCGAACCGCGGATGCAATACCAGCCGTTCGGATTTAAAAGCTCGAAAGTTTGTTTGCTTAACACACTGACTGAGTGGTTAATCAAAACCAGTTCCGGTTTTTTGTCGCAACAAGATCTGAGATATTTCCCCCGATTCCCAAAACCTTTACGTTCGTTCTCAGCTTTCGGTACGTGTAATTTTTTTCGTTAAATGGGTGTTTGCCCCAAGACTTTAGACATTCATCAATATTCTCGTTCTTGTCGGCACGCAGACACACACAAAACAGTAATCCCAAAAGTACAACAATCATTTTTTTCATATTCTTCTCCGACTACTTTATTTATTCAGCTAAACCAATTTCGCTTGCGTTACACATATACGCATTTCCGGTATGAGTCACGTCTGTTTGACCACCTACAAGGCTACCTGTTTGGCCAAAAGAGCCAGTCGTAGTATTGCCTTGAGCCGTATTTTCGAGCACAACATAGTTAGCCCCCATTTCAAACGCCTGGTTTTTCATGTCGTTCAGTGCACCCAATGCTAGACGCCGATTGCTTGTCCAGCGTCCTACAATAAAGCCACCCTGCTCCCCAATCAGCGAACCTTTAAACTTACAGCCTTTCGGCGCAGGTTGGTGAGTTACAATAACTTTTTCCGCACCCGATTTGATAGCCTTTGCCGCACACGAGACTAACATCAATGCACAAAGTGCGTTTACTGCTCCTACTACTACCTTCTTATTCATTTTGGTTTTCCTTCCCCTTACAGTTTCCTTTTCAGGATAACGACTGAATCGAGTATCAACAAACTTCCAAAATTGAGACATCAATTTATCCTGATGCATTACCGATAGGGCTAAGTACCTCTATGCGGAGCGCATTAAATGCAAATTGTGAAAGTAAAAACACAATCAACTATTTCTTACAGAATTATTCTCCTTGCATTGTCTTTTTTGGTATCCACATGCGGTGAAACCGACACACGAACTCTCACTATTTATGCCGTTAAAGGCGCAGTTCATAATGGTACAGTAAGCGCATATGCATTAAACGCCTCAGGTACTCGCGGTGACAGATTGACGTATGGCACGACCGATCATGGTGCTTTGACACTTCAAGTACGTGCTAATATTCCTATCGAGCTAGAAATTTCAGGTGGAACATATACCGACGAAGCCACTGGCAATACCGAGAATCTAGGTGAGCTTGCCCTGCGTTCGCGTTTGTCAGAGCTCAGTGAGTCACGGGCAATGGTAATTTCACCTCTAACGGAAATTGCCGTGCAACGCGCCCTAACTCTTACGGGAACAGTGTCGGAAAATATTCTCGCCGCCAACAAGGCTGTGGCTACCGCTAGTGGGCTATCCGATATTACAACTGCAACTGGAATCCCAACTAGTACTCCTACAGATGTAACTAGTGACACAGCTAAACAGGGATTACTTATCTCTTCTATTTGTGAATATGCAAAAAATCAGGGGATAGGCGTAAAGAAACTAATTACCGCACTTGCTTCAGACTTTTCAGATGGAAATTTTAATGGCAAAGCGAGTGAGACTCAAGTCGCGATTACTGAGACAAATACGCTTTCAGGTACAGCATGGACAACCGGTTTGTCAGGAGCGATGGATTCGTATATTGCGAATACATTTAACCCAGGTTTTACAACGACAAGTAAACCAACTCTTAAAGATAATGTTAGCTCAAGCATTGATGCTACTACTACGACGACTACTCCCACTCCCACTCCCACTCCCACTCCGACTCCTTCCCCCGCACCCACATTGGTGAGTTTATTGCCCGCGACTAGTTATGTCACCACGATGCCATCCTCTGTAGTCGCTACAGTCAGTGCTGCAGTCACGGCACTTGCAACGAGTGATTTTGTAGTCAGTGGAACATGCACAACTGCTCCCACTGTCTCGGGTGTGAGCATGACGGTAGGAGATACGGTAGCGACTGCTACTTTAGCAGGGGGAACATGCACTGAAGGTCAGCAGCTTATAGTTACGCTTGACCCTACAAAATTAAAAGTGGGTATTGTCTCGGGCACTGGAAGTGCAGTGAGCAAAACTTATACTCTCAATGCGGTCGGGCCAACTGCAACACTGGGCACACCTAGTAGCAGCACTATCGGATCGAGTACTTCTACAAACATTGCCTTAACGTTTACAGATTCAGGATCGGGTGGAACTGCGTTGACAGGAACTCTGACTGCGGGAGGAGGCGGCGTCACCGTAACCAATGTTTCTGGATCGTATACTTGTACACCCACCGTCAGCTCGATTTCCACTTCCGGCGCAACTATTACTTTTAGTAACTGCACAGGCAACGGGACATTTACCGTTCATGTCGATGCAGCCGTCGCGCAAGATGCGAACGGCCACAGCTCGAGCGTTTCTTCAGAAAGCAACACGATTACTGTCAGTAACAACAGAAGAATTTTTCTGACCGCGTCCACTTACAATGGCAACATGGGAGGATTATCTGGTGCGGATACAAAGTGTAATGCAGATGCGAACAAACCTTCCGATGGCAGCACTTATAAAGCACTTTTGAATGGAAACAATTCAACAGTTAGCGGAGTATCTTACTACCGGACAAATGGAACAACTTTGATCGCCGTCGCTACGGGAGGAAACCTTGTGGGGGCCGCCGCGCTCACCAATGCAATTTCCACTACAAGCGCAAGTACGTGGACGGGCGCCGTTCAGGCATGCAGTATTTGGACTAGTTCAAATGCTGGTCATCAGGGAGTTCCAGGGACTTCGAATTCCAGTTCGAGTACTTACTGGCAGCAAGCGGCTTCAAGTTGCGGAACAGCAAGAAGACTCTATTGCGCAGAACAGTAAGGTACCTATTACTTCAGCTTCTTTAAATCTGTTTTTGCGCGTGAGGCGAATTGGCTTTTGGGGTGTTTTTCGATTACTTCCTGCAAAAATAATTTTGCTTCGGATTTTTTTCCCATTTGCTTGAAGGCTTGCGCCATTTGGTAAGTCGCTTCGGGAACCAAGTTGTCTTTGGGATAGGCTTTTTTAAACTCACCAAATTCAAGCGCGGCAGACGCATAGTCCTGGCTTGCATAATAGGATTCAGCCATTAAGAACTGGGTTTTCTTAGCTTCATCGCCTTTTGGATTTGCATGGAGGACTTCTTTTGCAACCTCTACCGCATCGTCGTATTTTTTATCCTCATACAATCTTTTCACAGAATCGTAGCTTGCTTTGCTTTTTAGTTCGCGCTTTTGAGTTTCTTCTGCGACTACTCGTTGCTCCATCGCTTGTACGCGAGCTGTCAAGGTCATCAATTCTTTTTTGGTTTCTTCTGAGTCACGCATTCTAGACTGCGCTTGCTCTTCAATCGAATTATGGATTTGCGCAAGATCCGTTCGCATTTCATCCAGCGTTGCAGACAAATCTGCCTTGTCTGTGCGCGATGCATTTACTTCGGATTTAATGCGCTCCAGTTCCTGCTCCCGTTTCACATCGGCTTTGGAATTACATCCGGAAAAATAGAGTGCTGTAGAAACTAAGGTGAAAGCTAAAATTTGTTTTTTCATTCTGGTCCCTCCGGTCCGGGGTAACTGGAACTTCCTTGTTGAAAGTCTTGAGCTCCAGGGGCGGATTGCATTCCAGGTTGCGACTGAGGTCTGGCTTCTTCTGGAATACCTGTTTTGGTTTTTACCTGGTTTTGTTTCAGTAAAGATCGGTACTCGGCTTGTTCAGCTAGCAGTCTTGCCTGAGTCGCGTATTTTTTGCAGGAATCGTAATAGCCTTCTGCAAAATCTTTTTTCGCTCTTAAAAAGAAGTTTTCTGCCTGACGGTACTGATCAGGAGCAAGCGAATCGGCTCTTACTTTTTGTGCAGCTTTTAGCGCAACATCGGCAAGAGTAAGATCAACAACGGGGCGCTGCGTACAGGCCCCGATGCTGAAAAGTATAAATGTGTACGAAAGAAGTTTTCGCATTACTTGCTAAGTAAAATGAAAGCGGCGCGACGATTTCTCGACCAAGCACCTTCATCATGACCGGGATCAGACGGTCTTTCTTCTCCATAGCTGATGGTATCAATGCGGCTTTTGGAAACGCCCATTTTTACAAGAAAGCTTTTTGCAGCGTTTGCACGTCTGTCACCAAGAGCCATATTGTATTCGTTTGTGCCTCTTTCATCGCAATGGCCTTCGATTTGGATGCGAGCAGAAGAATTTTTCTTCATGTATTCGCCATTGGACTTAAGAGCATTTCTGGCATCGCTTCTTAAATTGAAACTGTCGTAATCGAAAAATACAGTTTGTAAGTCTCCCGATCCGACTCCAGCATCGCCAGCATTACCAAGATTGCCGCTCTCTACTCCTGAAGAAGAAGCAGAACCGGAATTGCCACTTGGGCTCATAATGGGTTCATCAGAAACCACATCTTTCTTGCTGCAAGCATTAAATGCTACAACGATTGCCATTAGTACTAGGGATATTGAGATGATGCGTAATTGACGCAGAACGTTCATGTTGCACTCCTTATTAGTGTAAAAATCTAAAGACAAAGTTAATCGAAGTCAGGTGGTCTTTACAAGGAGAACTTTGAGTTTATTACTCTTTCATGACATGATAACGACACGAGTCAATGAAAGTACTAGCGATAAAAGCAAGAAAATTGGGAGACACCGTTCTGTGGACCTCTGCATTAGAAGCTTTGTCGTCTTTAAAACCCGAGCGGCTAGATATTGCCTACTCCAAGTTTTACCGGGAACTTTTTTTGGAGGATCCCAGATTTCACTCACAATTTTTGCTCTCTGGATCTTTACGTGAAAACTTTCCCTTTAGAAAAGCTTGGGTAGAAACAAAGTACGACTTCGTTTTAAATTTTCATGCTAGCCCTACTACCAGTCTTTTAAGTTCGCTCGCGCAGGCAAAAGAAAAAGTCATACATTACCATTCGCGAGAAGCGAAAACGGCATCTGGTTCGCTTTCGATTCCCAACTTGGGAGTACCGATGAGTGCGATAGAGCGCGACTTAAATGTGGTGCGCGCCATCGGTTGGAACGGGGAAAGTCCGAATACAAAAATTTTCTTAAAAAACCCACCTACCCCCGTAAAAAAACGCATTGTTTTAGGGCTGGGCGCCAGCCGTCCTTCCAAACAATACTCTCTTGAATATTATTTGCGTGCGTCAAAACTATTGGCCCCAGATTTTGAAGTGATTTTTAATCACGATAGCGACAGATTGCTGAGTGAAAATTCTTTCTGGCATAAAGAGCTGCTTAAATACGGCAAAATTTCTATTACAAAAGATTTAACTTCACTCATGCAACTATTGGCTTCTTCTGAACTGTACATTGGATCTGATTCTGGAGTGAAGCACTTGGCCATAGCATTAGGAATCAAAACTCTTACCTTGTTCGGCCCGGAATCTATCGGCGAATGGCACGGATACGATGAGAAAATGCACCAGACTTTACAGATCGACATGGCTTGTCGTGACGAAGATCCCGCCGACAAGAAATTTGCCTGGTGTGGCGCGTATTCTTGCCCCCACGGATCGCATGCCTGCATGAATTTGATCTTGCCCGAAGAAGTGGTGGCCGTTGTCAGAAAAACCCTATAAAATTTTTCTCTATGCGTATACTTCTTTGCTTGTTCTTCTTTGCCTGTGGACTTCTTTTCTCTGAACCCAGTTACATCACCTTTCCGTCCGATACGAACTGGAAACAAAAAGAATCGGAACATTTTCGAGTTATCTATTCCGAGGGGCAAGCAAGACAAGGCGACAGAGCTCTGATAGCGGCGGAAAAAGCCTTCAAAACCCTGACAACAGTATTCAAAGAATATCCAGAAAAGACATGGATAGTTCTTGCGGATTTCCAAGATTCGACAAACGGGTATGCACTCAACTTTCCCTACCCGCACATGGTCATTTACACTTGCCCCCCAGAGGCGGGCGGACAGCTTGCGGCTCTCGACGATTGGTTTGATTCCATTATCTTTCATGAGTACACACACATTTTGCACCTCTATCCAGCACACGGGCTTTGGAAAATTGCGCGTGTAATTTTCGGAAGCATCATTGTTCCTAACGGACTTTTGCCTAGCCATTTCCACGAAGGGATGGCGACACTCATGGAAACACAATTTACAAATGGTGGACGCGGCAGAGGCACCATCTTCAGCATGTTTAGACGAAAAGCAGTAGAGGCAAATCTGTGGGGAAAAGATTTTGTGCCACTCGATTTACTCGAAGGTTCACAAACCCGGTGGCCAACGGGCATTTCCCCTTACTTCTTCGGGTATACGCTTCATAAAGAATTGTGGGATAGAAAAGGCAAAGAAGGCATCTGGGATCTTACTTTAAGTTACAGCGACAACTGGCCTTATCTTTTTCTCGATGGCCCACTCGAAGGCGTGTACGGCGTTGGTTACACAAAACTCTGGAGTGAGATTTTTGAAAAGGGAGAAAAAGAAGCAAAAATTGAAATTGAGAAAATAAAAAAACAGCCGGTTTCAAAGCTTGAATATCTCACTGACACCCGCAATTACAAATGGGATGTTACTTTTTCTCCAGACGGGAAACGGGTTATGACACGCAGGAACTCTCCCACAACGAAAAACGGATTTGAATTTTACGATTTAGCGACAAAAAAATCGTATAAAACAATCATTGAACCAACAGGAGATACCGAAAGCATTTGCTGGGTGAAATGGCAGGAAAAGGAATTTATTCTTTTTACGTCTCAAATAGCTAAAGACAATCACTCTGTGAAGCAACTCTTCTATCTTGATCCAAACACTGAGAAAAGTATATCTTACAAAACTGACGAAGAAGCACACTATCTTTACAACATGCACAAGATTGCCTGCCACCCATCAAACGGTAGTTTCATTACTTATAATGAAGTAGGCGGGACCGGTTTCGTACATGATTTAAAAATGTCATTTGCGAAAATAGAAAATGGCTATGAACTAAATCTAAAAAATGTAAGAGAGTGGAAAATTCCAGAAGGAACTTGGGTTACGAGCTTACTTTCAGATGATACTACGTGGTTTCTACTTCGAAAAGGAATGACAACTACACTTTACCAATGGAAAACTAATGCATTGCCAGAGGCTAAGATCGTCCTTCCATTTCATGCGTATAATTTAAAGACAACAACTCAAAAACATAAATTTCTTGCCATTACTTCCAAAGACGGAAGAGACGAAGTTTGGGAGATTGATCTCGATAAAAAACAAATCCGAAAAAGAATTGCTTTAGTAGGAGGTGTAAACGCATTTGATTACATGGACGAGCAATTTGTTCTTTCAAGCTATGAACATGGAGGCTTTGATATCGCTTTAGCTGAAGAAGTAGATTCCAAAGCAGAAACAATTCCGGCTACACGTGAACCCAAAGCGGAAACAAAGTCTGAAACTGTCACGGCAAGTGCGGAAGAGTCCTATTCTCCAATCAAGACACTTCTTCCAAAAACATGGGCACCGTCGATCTTATTTGTCCCAGACGGAATTCAATTCGGCGTATGGATTCCCGGGTTTGATTTATCCCAACGGCATTTCTATGACATCTTTGCGGGATACGATACAAGAGGACTTCCCTTTGCAGCATTTGGTTACAACTACCGTTTTAGCTCTAAATTCACACTCGATTTCAACACGCAATACTTACCCAGTTACATCCAATCGCTTGCAAACCCGA
>CAYNEF010000007.1:0-41344 GCA_964396165.1 uncultured Pseudobdellovibrionaceae bacterium | reverse complement strand
CTCGATTTCAACACGCAATACTTACCCAGTTACATCCAATCGCTTGCAAACCCGAATACACGAGACAATTTTGTGGAACGCTGGGGCGGGTCCTTGGGACTCAGTGCAAAGATTTGGAAACTTCCCAGAATGCGGGTTGCCACTTTGTATAGGCAACTTGTTGAAAATCCCAATTTAACCGCAGCTTATCGTTCAGTCGGAGTAGAACTGGATGTAAGCGACTCCTGGGGTTTTAAAAACAACCGCCCGCTGTCTGTTTCTCCCGCAAATGGCGCAAGCTCATACATCAATTACGCGTATTTTCCAAACGCGATGGGAAGTACAAAAGATTATTTTACTGCAGTCGCAGGGCTAGATCTTTACGGAGAAAACCCACTATGGAAAGACAGTGTCTTTTATATGGGAAATAAATTCGGCTACACGGAAGGTTCGATCTTCTTTAATAGTTATTTTGAAGGCGGTGGAGAGCTCCTTTTCTCGCAAGGAAGAAACCTATTCATGAACCGCGGTTATTTAAGCGGCAGTTTTATCGGAAGACGCATGTATTCGAACAATATCGAATTTCGTTTTCCGATTACAAGAGTTGACCGGGGAATGTGGCTTTACCCAGTGCACTTAAAACGCATTCATGGCGCACTGACTTTTGATACCAATTCTGTGGATTACGGTGCGCAAACGGCGGATTCAGTCCCCAAAAATTTCTTACAAAATTTTTACCACTCGGCAGGACTTGAAGTCAGAAGCGATTGGAAGTTCGGATACTATCTTCCTACTCTCATTCGCTTCGGTGTGTATCACGCGATTACGCCGTTATATAACAGCAAAGGTGCTCGCATTGATCCCGACATACAATTTGTGTTCGGATTAGAAGCATCGCTGTAAGCTATCTTTCATAGCTAAACCCAATCACCATTATAGCGAGCATTGATTATATTTTTATTCCCCTTCCCGTTACTCTTTAAGACAGGAGGAATAAATGAAATCAATCATGCTTATGCTCGCTTTAGTTACCTTAACAACCCATGCGAGTGAATCTGTTACAAACCCGCAACCTTTAACGTGTCGTGTAGACAAAATTGAAGGCCGCACTCCAAGATTTTTTGGGCTGCGCTTTCCAGAATTGCCACTTGTGGGAGACGAAATACCGCTCGATACAAGCGGCGATACTATCAAAGACCTCATGGGTACAGCAGGCAGGGGTATTCCTGTAGCTCAAGCCAGAGTCTTATTAAAAAGAACCGTCGAAAAAGACACTCAAATGGATGTCTTTCACGCAGGCCATCTCGGAGAGTCTTCACTCAATGTGTATGCGCTTACTTTGACACTTGCGCGCAAAGCAAAAGGCCATATTTCGCTCGTGAAAAATGGTCAGGTGGTAACACTGGATTTGATTTGTAAGTAGATCTTTAAAAAGCGAACCGAAGTATATCAGGCTCTCAATTAACCAGAAGTGTACTTCGGTTCGTAAAATCTATTGTACGGAAGGCTTTTTCTTGTCTTCTGGCTTAGTAGCAACAGCACTCTTTTCCTCTTTATCCGGTGCCACTTCTTTTTTCTTTGCCACTTCGAAGACATTCCAAACTTTCAAGTAACTGAGCGCTTGCTGCAATTGAAAGTCTGTTTTGATGAATTCTTTTGGATCTTCCACGCGGAATTTTTTACCATCTTTTTCACGAATAGGACGCTTGTCTTCTTTTTCTGCTGCTGCAGCAAGCTTCTCTTCGTCTTTTTTGGAAGGTTCGCCTGTTTCATTAATCAAATGGTTTTCCAAGTCAGCTTCTCTTAATGCTCTACCCTTTTTGTTTTTATTGATTTCAGCCAAGTCGATTCTGTCGACTTCGATATCTGGGGTAATGCCTTTAGACTGAATGGTACGGCCAGACGGCGTGTAATAACGAGCAATCGTAAGCTTAAGGCCTGCTTTGTTCTCCATATCAATCACAGTTTGTACAGAGCCTTTACCGAAAGTCGTTTTACCAACAACCAGTCCGCGTTTGTGATCTTGCAAGGCACCTGCAACAATTTCAGAAGCACTCGCGCTGGATTCATTCACAAGCACAACCAATTTGAAATCTTTGTAGGGGTTTTCGCCTCTGGAATACTCGACTTCTTTTTTATCTTTCTTTCTTCCAATCGTTGAAACAATCGGCAACTTATCTAAAAATAATCCTGCGACATTGACTGCTTCATCCAATAGTCCGCCTGGATTGCTTCTTAAATCAAGCACAACACCTTGTAGCGGTCTTTTATTCTCTTTAATCAGTGCTTCAAGTTTGTTTCTTAAATCGCGTCCTGTGTTTGCCTGGAAGTTTGTAATTCTTAGCCAAGCATAATCAGGCTCAATCATCCCGCCTTTTACGGCAACTACTTTGATGATGTCTCTTTTTAATTCAATCGGAATAAACTTCTCTTGATTTTTTCTTGCCACATGCACAGTAACCTTGCTGCCCTTTTCTCCTCTCATCAGAGAAACAGCTTCGTTTAAGGTCATGCCTTTGGTTTCTTTTTTAATCTTTTTGTCTTTGTCTTCGATCATCATGATTTTGTCGCCAGGTTCTACGCCGGCGAAAAAAGCAGGAGTATCTTCAATCGGCGTAACTACAGTCAGATAACCATCCGTCACGGTAATTTCAATTCCGAGACCACCAAATTTTCCTTGCGTGTCGACCTGCATTTCTTTGAACTGCTCTGCTGGCATATAAACTGTGTGAGGATCCAAAGTAGAAAGCATTCCTTTAATCGCGCCTTCGACTAATTTTTTTGTATCTACTTCTTCTACGTAATTTGCTTGTACGTAGTGTAATACTTTTGCGAAAAGATCCAGGTACTCAAAGTTGGGAGCCGCATTTGCTACCGTGTAAACAAAGAAGGAAAGCGTGAATCCCACGCCGATAAAAAATCCTGTAAAAATCCGGTTCTTGCTCTTCATATTGCGCGACTCCTGTTACCAACGTATCGGCTGCGAATCCACTCTTCCCAAGCTTCAAAATGTGTGAGTATTTTGATAATTCGTAACTCTGATTTTTGGCTAATAAATGCAAATGCTTGTACAAAGTTTCGACACAGATTGTCTGTAATCTGACAGACAGCAAAATAACTCCTCTTATCCACATCAATTTTTGACCTAACTCTCCGATAGGATTTAGAGGATTACGGAACATTCTAATGCGGCGTATAATAGAAGTGTTCCGGTCGATGGGGTTTTATGAAGCGAAATCAGAAAAATGAAAGTGGGCAAGTAGCGATTTTATTCGCTCTCGTTTTTACTTTCATGTTCATTCTCTTTGGTTTCGTCATCGACATCGGGCATCTCATCAATAACAAAATCAATCTGCAGATTGCAGCCGACAATGCCGCTTATGCCGGTGCCGCCTGGCAAGCAAGAACACTAAACCAGATCGCCACAATCAATTACCGTATGCGACAGGATTTAAAAGAACTCGCAATGCGAATCAACGTCACACACTCGCGCCACAATAGACGTTACCCGTATCAGCAAGCAGACATGCAAAGTGATGCTACTGCCAACGTAGAATTATTTGTGTGCTTGCAGGCAAACGGTTACCAGTCTTCCTCGGGCGTGACTTACGATAATACGACTAATATTTGCGCGAATGCTTCTCCTACATCAGGCGGTATTCCTCCCATTATCGTTCCTCCCGTTGTTGCGACTTTCGATCCGTTTGCATTTGCGATCCAATCCCAAATCCGTGCGATTCAAGAAGCATCCAACTTACAGTGTAGAGCAGGCGCGAAAGAAAATTTAAAACTCGTCCAGCATCTTATCAATACCTATACGCAACGTTCGCAAGAACATAGAAAACAAATTGCAGCACTTGTCGATTGGTTAAACTCCGTGAGCCAACAAAATGCGATGCCAATAGGAGCAGATCCCAATCATCCCCTTGTTAAAACAGCTTACCAATCTGCCACGAGAAATCTGACTATCGCAAACAAAGATGGTTTTCGCATGGATCTCATCAAGCCGGATGGGCAGTATGTTGCCGTGAAAGATATTTCACTCAATATGGCGATCCCCTATTTCGAATTCAGTACTGCCGGTGATGGTTGCGTCGCAGTTCCGAGATTCGCCGAGTTTCCCAATATGCTGGGAGGAGTGGCAAAGCGTAGAGACGTGATTACTTACTTCTCCGTGAAGCTTACTTCCAAACCTAAAATGTTTTTCATGCCGGAAAGATGGTTGCAAGACGGAGAAGAGTTTCCGATCTTGGAAGCATTTGCTTCTGCAAAACCGTTTGGGGGAAGAATTGGCCCGCAACCCGGAATTGATCAGTTGATGCCAACACCCGGAAGATTGAATGCAAATCCTTATCCCAACTTCCAATTTACGGCGCAAGATCGCTTTGGAATTCAAAACAAAAAAATGATGGCCTACTTCAACCTACTCCACCCCTTTAACACTTCATCACGCACCGATGGGAATAGAGGAACGGGTTGGCCAGAGCCTGCTTCGCAAGGAAACCAAAGAAAGCCTTTAACGGCTATCCAAGCAGCAACGCTGTTTGATGCCGCTTTCTATACCGTTTTTCCAAATCCCGACGATGCCACAATCCAAAACGACTATCTTGAGCCTCAATACGCAAAAGCGCTTTATCCAGATTACATGGAAGCCGCGAGTGGAAATACGCGCATTGTTTTACCGGCTCCCCGCACGCCTGCCTATTTCCCTGCAGAAGTGGGGAAAACCAATCCGGGCTATATTCAAATCGAAGCAAATGTCAGTCCCAGTGATGGCTTTTTCTCAGACTATACGACAGAGACACCAGGCTCTCACTCTGTTACAAGTCCCTCACAAATTCCTGACCTGGCACAAGATAAGTTGAATGATTTTGGTTTTGCTAACGCCGATCAATTACACAGCGGTTGGGCTCCTGTAGGTGCTCCCGGCCGCATTGGTTATTCTGTAAAAATGATCGGAATGGATCACCTTGTGAGAACACTAAAAGTAACAGAAGAAGGCAGAGAAGGCCCCATCTCCAACCAGCCTACAGGCGACGAAAATATTCCGAATATCTATCATTGATGCTGATTTGACTGTCTTGTCTTGATTCGCTAAACCTTGAAAGCTTATGAGAATACTTGCCATTGATACTTCTTGCGACGAATCCAGCGTGGCCATTTTGGATGTCGAAGAATGGAAGTTACTGGCTGACGTTGTGGAATCTCATGTCTCCCAAATGACAAGATACGGTGGCGTAGTCCCTGAAATCGCAAGCCGCGAACACATCAAAGGATTGCCACTGGCAATCGATGAAGCGTTGAAAAAAGCAAATTTGAAATTGAAAGACATCGATTGGTTTGTCGTTACAAGCCACCCAGGACTGATTGGAGCACTTTTAGTCGGCGTAAGCTTTACAAAAGCGCTCGCTTTTTCTGAAAGCAAACCTTTTTCGGTCGTAAACCATATCGAATGCCATCTTTACTCGCCTCTTTTGGGAACGCTTGAAGGACAAAAAGTTCCACCGTTTCCCTGGCTGGCGCTAGTAGTAAGTGGCGGGCATACAGAATTATTTCATGTCAGAGCAGTGAACGATTACACGTGGCTTGGCGGCACATTGGACGATGCGGCCGGTGAAGCGTTTGATAAAATCGGAAAACTTTTACAAATGCACTACCCCGCTGGTCCTCAAATCGACAAACTGGTAAAAGAAAAAGCAACCGATACCGATAGAACGGCTTTTACTTTTCCCCGCGCTAAAACAGATGGATTCACCTTTTCGTATTCAGGAATGAAAACTGCGGTCAATAACCAATCTAAAAAGCTGGAACCTTTGACTGAAGAAAAAAAACTGCAGCTTTTAGCCAGTGCTCAAGAGGCAATTTTAGATCCCTTGGTGGATAAAGTTCGAGCCGCAAAAGAAAAATTTCCGACTGCAAATATTGTTGTGACTGGTGGAGTAGCCTGCAACTCTAGATTGCGCGAAAAACTTCCTGAAGCATATTTTCCAAAGCCTATGCATTGCACTGACAATGCAGCAATGGTGGCACTGCTTGGTGCGCTTCTTTTTAAAGAAGGAAAATTGAATATTTCCAGTTGGACAGCGGCTGCAAAACCTTCGTGGGATCCTGAAAGAGCGCATGGCCCATCCTAAGGAGTTATTAAAAAAGCTGGGAGCCAGTGCGCTTCGTGGTTTGAGCCAAAATTTTCTCACCTCTGAATTTCATGCAAAAAAAATGGTGGATGCGGTGCTGGAAGGCCCACTTCCTGATGAGTATTGGGAAATTGGCCCTGGACTTGGTGCTTTAACAGAAATTCTAGTAAAAAATGCGAAGAAACCCGTTCGGCTTTTTGAATTTGATAAAAAGCTGGCTCAGAATTTAAGAAATACGCTTCCCGATGTGCCCTTGGAAGAAGGCGACTTTTTAGAAACGGATTTTGAACCTTATAAAGGACGCACTCTTGCTATCTTAGGCAATCTTCCCTTTCATATTTCCTCACAGATTCTTTTAAAGCTTTTGCCGTTAAAATCCCAAACGCTTCGAAGTGTGTTTACCTTTCAAAAAGAGTATGCAGAAAAGTTGCTGGCAAAACCTAGAACGAAGGAATACGGCTCACTTTCCATCTTAATGCAGCTGAATTTTGAGATGAAAACAGTCATTATCTTGCCTGCAGGAGTTTTCTTCCCTGCTCCCAATGTAGATTCCAGCGTTCTTTTATTTACTCCAAAACCGGACTTTGAAGGCTCGGACAAAGTGGAAGCCGTAGTAAGAACAGCTTTTCAGCACAGACGCAAAAAATTAAGCAGCAATTTGAAAGCCTATTCGACGAATACAGACTGGGAAGCAATGCTTAAAAAAATTGGTTTTGATTCAAACACGCGTGCTGAAGAGTTAAGTCCCTTGCAATTTGTTGAGTTAGTGAAGCTATTGGGGTAAACTTTCTTCTTTCAAACACAGGAGAGAGAAATGGCGAAAAAACCCGCAAAGAAAAACGACAAACCAGTTGCTGTAAAGGCAGACGTAAAGCCTGCTAATAAAAAAGCCGCTGCTCCTGTAGTGGCAGAAAAAGCGACAAAGAAATCCGCACCTCTTCCAGCAAAAAAAGTAGAAAAGGCGATGCCTGCTCCTGTAGTTGAAAAAGCTGCTCCAAAAGCAGCGAAGAAAAATGGCAACCCACACATTGAACAGCTTGATAAAATTTTAGAAGCAGAACTTTCCGGCGTTGTCCGTTACTTGCATTACAGTTTCATGATTTTTGGACCCAACAGAATTCCCATTACAAAATGGTTTCGCGATCAGGCAAGCGAAGGGATGACACACGCTGTTTTAGTAGGCGAAAAAATCACAGCTCTGGGTGGACACCCATCTGTAACTGTTCAACCTGTGCCAGAATCCAACAAGCACAATGTCATCGACTTGTTAAAAGAAAGTTTGAAATTTGAGCGCGAAACAATCGAACTCTACAAAAATCTTTTAACAACAATTGAAAACGACATCGCGTTTGAAGAAATGGTACGTGGCCTCATCGCAGAAGAAATCGCCCACATCGAAGAAGTCGAAAAAATGTGCCGCACCCCAAAAGGGTAAGCTTTCCTTCAAATCATAGTGTCGCACTGAACTTTGAATTCAGCGCAATCCCCTTGCCCCCCACTAAAATACTCCTTTATTTTCAAGTACTTGACTATTTTTGAGCTCTTTTTCCTGGCTTTGTCGCTACCTATAGCAGAAGGAGCAAATATGCATAAATATAAAATCATACTTAGTACAATCGTCGTAGGAATCACACTCAGTTTATCTTCAGTTCTCATGACCAAAGCATCGGATCATGATGATGGTGAAATGGAACAAAAAGGACGCGCTTTAAATCTCACTGACCTTTATGTTTTCAGAGAAGACTGGCAAGATCAAAACGGTAGTCCCTCAAACCTTGTGTTGGTAATGAATACCAACCCCAGATCACTCGCCAGACAACAATACCATTTCAGTAGCCAAGCTCGTTACGAATTTCATTTATCTCGAGTCAGCGCTGCGGATAAATCCGCACGCCCAACAGGTAAAGAAGATGTCGTGATGCGCCTTGAATTCGGTGCTCCTGACAGCGGCAACAGACAACCAATTACCTTAACTGCCATTCGCGATGGGAAAGAAATCAAAGCCGGTGCAGGTTTCACGACCTCACTTGCAGATATGAATCTAGGCAAAGTTACCTTGAACTCTACCATGTTAGATGGAAGTAACATCAGCGTCTTTGCAGGCCTAAGAGAAGATCCTTTCTTCTTCGACGTAGAAAGATTTTTCCGAGTACGTGGTTTACTTGCTACCGGTGCAAACACATTAGGAAGTGCTCCCACTCAAGGCGGTGCAAACGTATTTAGAGCAGACAGTGCTGCAGTGGATTTCACCGCAGGCTACAACGTGAACTCTATAGTACTCAGAGTACCAATGTCTTTCTTACAAACTTCGGCAAACGAACCGGTGTTTGATGTGTGGGAAACAATCTCTATTCCTCAATAACATTAAATTAATTTAAGGAGACTATAATGAAAACGACACAAAACAAAATCACAAAAGCAGTAACATTAATCACAACACTACTGGTACTAGCAAACTGTTCAAAAGGACCGGTATCAAATGGAGCAGCTACTACAATGGTAACTCCCTCTAGCAGCACTACAACGCAACCAGCAGCGGTAGTTGCTTCCAGTGAAAAAACGTACAAGCAAATCGAAAGACTTGGACGCCCAGCGATCAACGAAGGCTTAGTCATCACCAATGATTACTTAAATGCCTTTAACAGCATTGCTCCTAGTTTAGACTTAAGCAGTGCCGCAGCTCCGGTAGTTAAGGAAGCAGCAGCCGTTTTGACTGCCGTTTACAACTACGGAAAAAGTGCAGGTCTTCCAGCACCTGAAGTCGGCGACGTCGCAGCAGGTTTTCTGCCGGATGTAATGCGAATCGATACGTCCAAAAATATTTCTGTTGGACAATGGGCCTATAACGGTGACTTCACCATTGTAAACGGAACTTCGGCTGGAGCGATGCTCACGGGCGGTAGAAAAATCGAAGACGACGTAATGGATATCACATTAAGTTACCTCATTGCGGGTAATCCCGTATGTGGACCGAACCAAGCATGCGCGATTAAAGAAGGCACAAGCTACGCAGGTGGTACTTCTTGTGCAGATGCTGGCAAAGGCACAAACGTTGCTAACCCAGGCCACAAATGTCTCTTTGGACAAAACACAAGAAATGGTTCTGCAAGCTTCCCCTTTCTTGCAGCACCTAACTGATAGTTAGAACAACAAAAACTGCACGACAAATAAAGCCCTTTGTAGTTTCACAATAGTCTGTGAGATAGCAAAGGGCTTTAGTTTTTTCTACCACTCGGTGGGTTTGTAATCTTTTAGGAATTTGCCAAAAACATGATTACCTGTGAGTAAGCCGTTAAAGAAGGGATCGCAAACTCTGGCAGCACCATCGACGATATCTAACGGCGGTTGAAAATCATGTTCTTCTTGTTTGCGTTGAGACAACTGCGCAGGATCTTCATCGGTCACCCAACCAGTGTCGACCGCATTCATAAAAATTCCGTCTTTTGCATAGTCGGCAGCAGAGGTCAGCGTCATCATATTAAGCGCCGCTTTAGCCATATTTGTATGCGGGTGTCTGTCTGTTTTGGTAAATCGATTGAATTTTCCTTCCATCGCAGAAACATTGACGATGTGTTTATCTTTATTACTCGTTCTTAACATCAGGGGTTTTAATTTGCTGCACAAAATGAAGGGAGCAATCATGTTCACAAGCTGCACTTCGATCAACTCAGAAGTAGGAACATCCGCAAGTTTCATTCGCCAGCTGTTCATTTCACGCAAATCCACCTGTTGCAAATCAGCATCATGCTTTCCTTCTGGAAAAGCGACAAGTGCTTCTGCGTTTTCTTCCGGATTGTAAGGCAATTGAGAAAGCAATGAAGGAGCTCTTAAACCAATCGCCGCTCCTTTTAACGCAAGTTGTGTCACCCACGAGTCAGTCGCTGGCAATTGCGTTTGATTCCACTCACTATAAGATCTTAAATTTCGGTGTAACTCTTTGGGCAATTCTTTTATAGGCTTAGATTCCCACTCAAGAAGATGCTTGTAAAAACCCGGTGGTCTTCTTACTGTCTGAGCCGCATTGTTTATAAGAATATCCAAACGCGATTGAGTGTTATTTAAATATTCAGTAAATAATTCGACACTCGGTGAGTGCCTTAAATCCAAGCCGTGAATTTCCAGTCTCTCTGACCATTCTGCAAAATCTGGTTCCCGGGAAAAGCGCAATGCGGAATCGTTTGGAAATCGCGTAGTCGCAATGACATAGGCTCCTGCTCTTAACATCATCAAAGCGGACTGATAGCCAATCTTCAAACGCGAACCTGTAATAACCGCCACTTTGCCATGCAATGCTGCAGACTGAAATCT
This sequence comes from uncultured Pseudobdellovibrionaceae bacterium, assembly GCA_964396165.1. Lineage (GTDB taxonomy): Bacteria > Bdellovibrionota > FAC87 > UBA2466 > UBA2466 > CALCZU01. The sequence continues at coordinate 30,923 of CAYNEF010000007.1, read as the reverse complement.
CTTTGAGTAATTCAAATCACCGCAGGGTGAGCACATGGAATCGTAGAAAAAATGCAAAGTTGTAAAGGGAGTTTTACAGACATAACAATTTCTGGGCTTGTTGAGCTTCGGTCTTTCTTGTTTTTCTTTTTCGAAAGCCAGTTGCGGAGAAGGAGGAACAAAAACAGGTGAAAGCCGGGCTTCGCGAATGATCGTGTTTGAAGTTGCTTCTCTATCCATCAAAAGTTCTTTGCGCTTTTTCTTTTTACGGTAAATTTTTCCCATCTTCATCAGTTCGAGACGCTCGGGACGGGAAAAGCGGCCTGCAATCATCAGAAAATTTTTGCGCATATCCTGTGGGATCGTGCCCAATAGAGTACGATCGCTCACAATTTTTTCGAGAAGTTCGATGCAGTTTTTTACCTGGGATGGGTCCAGACCTTGTTCAGTATTCATACGCGTAAAAGCAATATGACGCAGCCGCAAAGATAAGTAAAGTTGGTTCGATTAGTTTATGCGCTGTACAAACCAGTATGAGGCAGCAAGAAAGATGAGAATAGAACAAATTGGCACAAAATAGCGTCCAAATTTTTCATTTTTCTGAATAAAATACAGTAAGGGAAAGAAACACAGAGTAATAATAACCTGTCCTACTTCGACGCCCACATTAAACCCTACGAGAGCACTCACTAAGGTACTGCCTGTCAGCTGCAGTTCTGCTAAAGCGTTGGCAAACCCAAAACCGTGCATGAGTCCGAAAAGCGATGCTTCTTGCCACCGGGATTTTCTTTTCTTGAACAGCACACTCTCTATAGCAACATAGGCAATCGAAAGCGCAATCATGGATTCTACAAAACGGCTTGGAAGTCTTAAAATATTTAACGATGCAAGCATCAGTGTCACGGAATGGCCCACAGTGAATCCCGTGATCGTCTTTAATACATTTATTATTCCGCCCCCGGCAAGTAGTAGCGCAAGCAAAAACAAAATATGATCTATTCCGTCAGGAAGGTGAAACCCAGTTGTGTCTTTCCATTCGCTTGGGCTAGCCCCGATGTGATCTATACCCATAAAAATAAAATCTTTGAAGGAAACTCCGGTCTTCAATGCGGAAAAATGCAGTTCGCGAGATACAACACTGAGTGTAGATACTGATTCCGTTGTTTCGTTTTTTATATTTATCACGAGCTGAAACCCTTTTGGCAGCCCGGAAAAATCCAAAATAGTAGGTCTAAAAGTAATTTCAGAAATTTGAGATCCACATTTTGCATGGGAGAGAATGCGCACATTTTCCCCCTCTAGCACGATAGGTTCTTTGTACCAAACACAAGGAATTAACGCGCTACTTAAACTTTGTTCGCCCATTACGTCTTGAAAGATTTTATCTCGATAAGTATCCACATTCGCCGTCAGAAGCGCAGAGTCGGAAAGGAGCAGAAGCTCTTCCACGAGTTTCTTATTTAAATCGACTTGCAATTTTACCTGATCATTTTGAATTTCCAATTTAGCGACACCAAGATCTAGCGGGTGGGCTAAGAGAACAGCATTAAAGAAGAGAGAAAAATAGGCTAAAATTCGCATGGAAATAATGTTAACCTAGTCCGCAATGAAAAACCAAAAACAAAATCTTATTCTCTTGTCGATTTTGACACTCATTTTCGTCGGTTATTTTTTCTTCGAGTCCGATATACGCTTAAAACTCTCTAGCGCCTATCTCATTGCCCCGTACAAATTTAACATCGTCAGTCTTTCCGAAAACAACGAGACGATCAAAGACTTCGAACAAAAAATTCTAAAAGATAAAGAAGGGGCACTCGACAGAGCCACTCTCGCTTCTCTTTACGCTGCCAAAGCCAAACGCACTGGGGACGAAACCTACTACGACAAGGCATATGAGCTTGCAAATGAATCCCTGAAACTTCTTCCCTTCAGCAATGCTACGGCCAAAATGGTCTTAGCAAAAGTAGCCATGGCGAGACACGATTTTCAAAAAGCAATTATCCTGGCAACAGAAGTACTGAAAGAAAAAGCAGGAGCAGATTCTTATACGGTGCTCGCGACTTCTTACCTCGCTATTGGCGATTTAGACAATGCAAGCGCATTTGCAGACGAAGCGGCCTATAAAAGACCCGGTTTAAGTACCTATGCATTAAGAGCACTCGTCTTAAACGCACTGGGGCGCGATGAGGAAGCAGAATTTTCTTTTAAACGCGCTGTCGAACTTGAAGATATTGGTGACTCTGACGAATCGGCGTGGGTTAGGTGCATGTGGGGCAGATTTTATTTAAGACAAGGAAAACTAAAAGAAGCCGGCGGACTTTTAAAAGAAGCAAAAAGAATTGCCTCAGACAGTTCTCTTGCCACAAATTTATTGGGTGAAGTGGAAATGCAAAAGAAAAACTACCCAGAAGCTGCAAAACTCTTTTTTGACGCTTTTTCCACATCAAGACAGCTTCCCTACTTCAGAAATTACGCGCGAGCTAAATTTGCGGCGGGCGATTTGAAAGTTGCCGAAGAAGTGAGGGGGCAAGCAGAAGCGACTTTAAGAGTTGAACTTTCCTCTGGAAAATACGGCCACCGTGTGGAACTTGCACAACTCCTTTTGGACAATCCTACAGAGCCAAATCTCAAAGAAGCAAAAGAATTACTGGAAGTAGAAATGAAAAGCAGATCCAATACAGATACGTTGAAAGCCAAACTTAGAGCAGAAATGCTGAGCAAAAATTTTGAAACAGCACGTCTGATTGGCGAGCGCATCTTAAGAACAGGGATACGCGATCGCGAAGTTTACTCCAGTATGGCGCAGGTAGATAATGCCTTGGGTAATCTCGAGAGATCCAAGCTCTATACCAGACTAAGTGGGAACCTTTCGTCCCTGTAGTATCCTTTCATCCCCATCGAAGTGTGAATTTTTTTTACAAGACACCTAGCAGTAACTTGCCCTTTGTGCCCCACAAAATTGTTGGCGATGAACTTGCATTCTAAAAGGTCAGGGGCAGTCGCCAGAATCCTTCTGGCACTTAACAATAATTGGGGGGAAAAATGAAAGTCTATTATCCGTTTCTGAGTGCAATACTCTTGTTATCAATCGGTGCATTAAAAGCCGATTTGATACTGGTAGGCGACGAGGAACCAAGTCTGGAAGGAGTGAGCATTGGAACTCCCGTAGTCAATGGCTCGGGATGTAGACAAGGAACTGCTTTCACAATACTCGACAAAGACACCAAAGAACTTCTACTTGTCTTTGATGATTACCTGGTAGAGGCCTATGGTTCGAGTCGGACTGCAAGAAAAAACTGTTCTTTGGCAATTCCAATCCACTTGCCGAAGGGAATCAGTGTCAGTCTGATTAGTCAGAAAATTGAGGGCTTCAATATGATTCCGGAAGGGGCATCGACTGTACTCAGTACAGAATCATTCTTTGCAGGCTCACAAGGCGATGTATTGACTACAAGATTCGATGGCGCACTGGAAGACATCTTCGAAGTAAATACCGCGCTTCCTGTAGAAACAACGACACCGACTTCAACTGGTCAGGACATCATTTTAAGAGTGAATACCAGTCTTAGAGTGAAAACGAACCGCTACGGGGATTATGCACTAGCTGGAATCGCCGCCATCGGTGAGAAAGAAAACAGCCTTAAGTACCAACTAAAATTTGCAAAGTGCGACTAAAGTACGCTTTGGTCTCACTTCCTTCTCTCTACGCCTTCACTCTCTCCGGTGAGGGCGTAGAGTATTTGTGTAATCTTTTGGCTGTAACTTAAAACAAAATTCACGCCCACAATTCCTACCGCCATACAGGCCACGATAAACACCTTTAACGTCGAAAGTTCCTCTACAGATCTGTTTCCCGCCCCCAAGCCCAAAATCAAAGCAGCCCCAAAAAGCGGAGTTAAAGATGAAAACAAATAAATCTTTCGCATGCGATAAGAAAAGCCACTCAGTTCCTTAGATGCTACTTTGCGGATTTCTTCTCGTCCTGCCCACATCGCCGGATAAATAAGACGTAAAATTAAATACTGGTGAAAAATGAAAGAATAAGAAAAGCACACAAGCCACGAAAAAACAAAAGACAAAATAAACTGGCCAAAGGCAGAAAGAGTTATCGGAGCCACAGCATGGATCGCTGCTGGATAGAGTACAGCACTGATGCCCCATCCAATACTCGTCAACGTCACTCCTAAAAGCGGAACGCGTAAAACTTGACGTCGCAATTTTCTAATATTCTGCCTGTCAAAGGTACCTGCCTGAAGACTTTTCCACTGTTTGTTAATTTGATTTAAACTCCACACCCAGTAACCTACAAGAACGACATAAATGAACGGCTTGTAAATCAGGTTAAGAAGTTCAAATGTGTGCTGCTGTTCCAACGATAACTGGTTTACAATTTGAAAATAATTATAAGAAATATCTACAATACTTCCAAAAACTGACGGCGCAACAAGAAAAAAAGTAAGTGCGCCCATGGGCGTTTTGCGAGCAAGTCTTAACACCAGATCTTCTAGTGGCATTTCCTTTTCGATGGTTCTTTTTTCCATCGCATTTTCTAATGCCTCACCTAATGCGTCTGCTGTTGCAAATCGCATAAGATGGTTCTTATCCGTTGCGCGAAAAATTGTTTTTTTCACACTCTTTTCCAGCACCTCTACCAAATCGAGCAGTTCTTTTAACACTATCCCGAGTGAGAAAGTGTCGGACCGGGCATCCAGTTTTGCCAATGCGGCATTCAAATCACGTGACGTAAAAAGTCCGGCTTGCTCTGGGGACATGTATTTTAAACTTCCCCCGTATTGCCCTTTCGTTCCTGTCTGTTTGGAATCTTTTGAAACATTGAAATCGGTAAGTAGTGGTCTTCCGAACACATTTAAAAGTATATTTGCTGGCTTCACATCCAAATGCAAAACACCTCGCTGGTGCGCGAAAGAAAGAGCCTCTGCTATTTTACTTCCTATCCAGAGTACCGCTTCTACATAATCCAGTTTTGCAAACTGCTCTCTCTCCTTAAAATACTTGGCATCATACACAACGGCAGAGTCGCACTGAGCATCTACAATTTCGAGAATCTTTTTTCCACACAGTAATTCTTTCGGAGTATGCCCCAGTTCTTTCAAAAGTTTTTCAAGAGTGATTCCCGGAACATATTGCATGCAGATCAGCCGTTGATTCTTGTCAGTCTCCACACTTTCGGAAAATACTTTTACAATATTGTCATGCTCCAAACTTGCCATGGTTTGTGCTTCGCGCCCGGTGTTTTCAGATACTTTCAATGCCACAAGCCTGTCGAGTGAAGTTTGCTCAGCCAAATAGACGGTTGCAAAACCGCCCTTGCCCAATATCTTTTTGATTTTAAAATCTCCGACAGTTTCATTATTTAAGTACTGTGGTGCTGTGGCTACCATTCCAGCCAATGAAATGCTGTGAGATAGAGGGGACTCATTTAGAAAGCCATCAATTTGCCCCAAAGATGGCAAAAGTTTACGCACTTCTTTTTCTACATTCGGTTCATCCAGTGCCACTTGATGCAGTTTTTTTTCGCGGTCTTCTTCAGGCAAGTTTCGGATCTCTTCAAAGAGATCACTCACGCGAAGCCAGATATCGACTTCGGATGTCTCGGCTTTATTCGTCGTTTTTTTTAAGTTCATTGTATAACCAAAGTTTTGCAGCTGCCCATTTACGTTTGACTGTTGCGGGAGAACATTCTAATGCAGTCGCCGTTTCTTCTATTGCTAATCCTGCGAAATATTTCATTTCCACAATTTGCGCCATTTCCGGATCCATCTTGGAAAGTTTCGTAAGTGCTGTGTCTAGTCGGATCAATTCCAAATTCGTATCCGCACTTTGATGCAGTTTTTCATCGAACTCCACGTGAAAAGCACCCCCTCCACGCTTGCCTGCTTTTTTTGCTTTTGCGTGATCGACCAGTATGTGGCGCATCGTCGTTGCTGCGACGGCAAAGAAATGCCCGCGGTTTTGAAAATCGACTTTCTTCCCTTGGGCAAACTTCAAAAATAATTCGTTCACAAGTACAGTCGGTTGCAACGTAGCCGCCGATTGTTCTTTGCTCATGTATTTTTTCGCAAGCCGATTTAATTCATCGTAAACTTGGGGAATCAATACTTCGAGTGCGTCGTTATCGCCTTTGGAATATTGATTCAAAAGTTTTGTGATATTTCCTTTTGCTTGTGACATTGCACTCTGCTTATCGACGTAAACTGCACTTTTCTTCTGCACTTTAGTGCGAGTGTTTTGCAATGCGATAAAGAACGCCGTGTCATCAAATTCTGTTAATTATGGTTGATCGACCCCACTTTATTTAGGTAGAATCACTACTTACTTAACCGTTGAAAGGACACCTAATGAAACACATCGATCTCTCTAAGTTCATTGTCAGCGCAGTAGTAGCTGGCTTCGTCACCGCACAAGTAGCTAAAGCAAACGAAGCTGCTGCTCCTAAAGCTGAAAAACCAGCCGCAGAAGCAAAAAAAGATGGTTGCAAGGGAAAAGACCATTGCAAAGCTAAAGATCATTGCAAAGGCAAAGCTGGTAAAGACAAATGCAAAGGTAAAGATGGTTGCAAAGGCGCAGACCACCCAGCTGGCGACAAGCACCCTGAAGGTGCTGCTCCAGAAGCAAAGCCAGAATAAAGTAGTTTTTTAGTTACGAGAAAAGGCAGGGCATTCGCTCTGCCTTTTTTTATTCCTATTTATTGCGCTACGTGTTAAAACTTACCCACAGGTTTCATTGGGTGGTACAGGTGCAATTTAAGTATTTAATATTAATAGTTTTTTCAGCCTCACTATTTGCCTCTCAGGCAGATAATTTTGGCTTGGGCGGGAGCACCACAGGCCGCGTTTCCAGTGTTACCGCCGAGATAGAAAACCCACACGCTGCTCTTTATAACCCCGCCCTTCTCGCAGCTGGATTTAATACCCTGTTTTCCTTTAGTACGGGAATTGCCACAACAAAGTTTTCTCCCATCAAACAAGTTGTAGTTCGCGATCCCAAAAGCAATCAACTTTCAGTGGAAGACTACAACTTAGAAAATGTGAACACGACTCAGTGGACACTCGGTTACCGCTATCCTTTTCTTTTACCCGAACAGTTTAACAGGATGATGGGGATGGGAATTTCACTTTCAGGCCCGTACAAAAATCTGCGCAGCTTTACGGCTCGCTCACCCGATGATTTTTATTCTGTCCGTTATGGAAATTCTGACTCGCAATTTAAAGCGACACTGGGAACTGCAATCGAACTTTGGCCCGAAACAATTTATTTTGGCGCTGGATTATCTTTGTACTTATGTGGAACGGGAAATGCCGACGCAAACTTAAACAATGAAAATCCCTCCAGTAGAGTCGCATTTGATGTGGGTTTAAATTCTGCCTGGATTTTTGGCCTGATGGGAAGATGGGATTTGACGACGATAGGACTTACTTATCATGAAGCCATTAATCCTCTTTTCGAGCAAAACTTTGAAGGAATTGCCCCCGTTGCAGGAAGCACCATTACTGTACCCGTTAGCGTAAAGAGCTCCCTTTACTACGAGCCGAAACAAATTCAGCTGGAAGCACAACACGATTTCGAAGTGATCAAAGCATCGCTCGGTGTTTCTTACCAGTTTTGGGACGCGTATCTTCCTCCTATTCTGATTACAGAAACTGTCGATAGCAATGGAAACAAATCCATCACACAACTTCCCAGACAGGAATTTGAAAATACAATTAACCCGCGCGCATCACTTGAAGTTCCCTGGTTTAACCAAAAACTGATTACCTCTGTCGGTTACCAATACCGCCCAACGCCTGTAAAAAATATTTCGGGAACATTAAATGCTCTGGATTCCAACACGCATATCTTGGGACTTAGTATTGAACACAGAGTCGATAAAAATATTATCCTTCCCTGGCCCATCAAATGGGGACTATTTGGCCAATACCATTTCATTGAAGACAGAAAAATCGATAAACTTGAATCGACAGCGATGGGGGCGCCATCCTATACTTACTCTGCAAATTCATACACTTATGGCATAAGCCTCGAAGCAAGCCTATAACCACTCGCCCCTTTCTAGATATTCTGACTATTCTTTGCTAAGGTGCACCTCGAAATGTCTCAAACACCGAAGGTGACCGCAAACACCTTAAAACACCTAAAATCCCTTCCTCAAGAAGACTTCAAAAAAATTGTGGCTGTTACTGCCTACGATTTTCTTTTTGCAAAACTTGTAGATGAGTTGGTGGATGTGGTTCTTGTGGGCGATTCGCTCGGCATGGTGGTGCAAGGAAAAGAAAACACTCTTTCTGTCACGATGGATCAAATGGTTTACCACACCCAAAATGTAGCAAGAGCTTTGAAGCATGCACATCTTGTGGCGGACATGCCTTTTATGAGTTACCAGGTTTCTGAAGACGCAGCAGTTCTCAATGCAGGACGTTTACTCTCTGAAGGCGGAGCACATGCGGTGAAGCTTGAAGGCGGAGTACGCATCGCAAAGCTTACGGAACGTTTGGTAGATGCGGGCATTCCCGTACTCGGTCACATCGGTTTAACTCCCCAAAGCGTACACGCGTTTGGTGGGTATAAAATCCAGGGCAAAACAGACTCTGCGAAAGAATCCATTTTGCAAGACGCATTGGCGCTGGAAGACGCGGGTGCTTACGCAATTGTACTGGAAGGCGTGCCGGAAGATTTGGCAAAAGACATTACGGCAAGACTTAAAATACCGACAATTGGAATTGGTGCCGGTAAATTTTGTGACGGACAAATTCTTGTCGCTACCGACTTATTGGGAATGAACCCGGATTTCAATCCAAAGTTTGTGAAAAAATATGCAGATCTTGCTAGCGTCATCCGTACGGCAGTTTCTGAATATGCCAATGAGGTAAAAACGGGAGCATTCCCGACTGAAATCCATTCTTTTTATGTTAATTCTTAATTCCCCTCAAACAGTACAAGAGACGACGCAGAAATGGAAAAAAGAGTCGGAGCAGATTGCGCTTGTTCCTACAATGGGTTGTCTGCACGAAGGGCATTTGCAGCTCGTAAATATGGCAAAGAAATACGGCCAAAAAGTTGTCGTAAGCATCTTTGTCAATCCGCTGCAATTCGGACCCAATGAAGATTTTGAAAAATACCCGCGCGCGTTTGAAGCCGACGCAGATAAATTAAGAGAATTGGGAGTGGATTTACTTTTCTATCCTTCCACTAAAGATCTCTACCCCGACGGTTTTAGTACGAAAATCAAAGTAGGAGCGCTTTCCGAAAGACTTTGCGGCCAATTTAGACCCGGGCACTTTGATGGTGTCGCAACCGTTTGCCTCAAACTTTTTGAAATCACACAGGCGGACTTTGCCGTTTTCGGACAAAAAGATTTTCAGCAGTTAAAGGTAATTGAACGCATGGCAAAAGACTTTAATTTGCCCGTCACAATCTTGCCGCACCCAACTGTCAGAGCCGACGATAAAATAGCTCTTTCTTCTCGAAACGCCTATTTATCTGAGGAAGAGCGAGGATGGGCGACGAAAATTCCGGTTGCGCTGAAAGAAGCTCGCGAAATGATATCCGAGAACCCGTTTCTCACCGTAACTGAGCTGAAAAACCGTCTTAGCGCCATGATTACTGAGGTGCCGCTCAAGCTGCAATACCTTGAAATCACCCAAACTAAGGATCTGGAACCAACTAAAGGGGATGAAAAGGTCGTTACGTTGTCCCATCCACATCTTTTTATCGCAGCCTTTGCAGGATCGACCCGATTGATCGATAATATCACCCTCAACGGAGGATGATTGAAAAAGCTTCGCACAGCGTTTGTTACAGGAATTTTGGTACTCGTACCCCTCATGTTCACTATCGATCTTTTAAGATGGATTGTGCAGGGTCTTGATCAAGCAGCAAGAAACTATGTTCCCAATTCGCTTCTTCCTGATTTTCCAGGTCTAGGAATTCTTATTACAACGGGACTGATACTTCTTGTAGGAGCTCTCACTCAAAATTTTGTTGGGCAGTACTTCGTACATCTCTTTGATGCTGGGATTAGAAAAATCGCAGTTATCGGTGGAATTTATGGAGGTGTTAAAAAGTTTTTAGAAACAATATTAAATCCCCGAAGTGATAAATTTAAAGGGGTTGTGCTTGTGCAATTTCCTCGTGCGGGAATTTACTCGATAGGCTTTCGAACAGGAAAACCCGATCATAAATTGGACAACGCCGTACCGGGTAAAAAAATAACCAATATTTTTGTTCCCTGTACGCCTAATCCCACTTCCGGTTTTTATTTGCTCGTGCCAGAAGAGGAACTGCTTCCGCTTGATCTTACTGTGCAAGAGGCATTTAAAATTGTTATTTCCATGGGGATCGTTCAATCAGATGAAACACATCTGAATTTACAGCCCGCATGAGTGACGCAATCAAAATAGTTACCGAGAACCGCAAGGCATTTCACAATTATTCCATCGAGGAAAAATGTGAAGCCGGAATCGTGCTCACTGGCACCGAAGTAAAAAGCTTGCGTGATGGCAAAGCAAATCTTTCGGATGCGTACGCGGTATTTCAGCGCGGAGAACTCTTTTTGATTAACGCCCACATCCCTGTATATGCACAGGGCAATTTGAATAACCATGCGCCTCTAAGAACCCGAAAACTTCTTTTGCATTCCCACGAGCTGGACAAACTTACTAGTAAAATTCAAATCCGCGGCTATTCCCTGATTCCCCTTAAAATGTACTTTAAAAAAGGCATTTGCAAAGTAGAACTGGGCTTAGGCAAAGGGAAAAAATCCCACGACAAGCGCGAAGCTGAAAAAGAAAAAGATGTAAAACGTTCGATGGCGCAGATAAAGAAAAGATAATTAAGCAGCTAGGGGAATAGTTTCTACTGACTCAGACTTGTCACTTTTTGAAGGCGTGTACGAACTGTATTTTGTTTCTACCAGAATGGTTTCACCGGCCCCGTTTTTATAGCCGGTAACTTTGAAAAGACTTAAGCCTTCGGATTTTCCTTTTACTTTCACTTCCTCGCAAGGCACGAGCAGGTACCGGTCTTCGAGTTTATCCGCGACGGATTTAGAGATGAGCAAATCCGTTCCGAATTCTTTTGTCATGGATTCCACACGGGAGGCTGTGTTTACCGCATCTCCGATTACCGTATATTCCATTTTTTCTTCTGATCCGATGTTGCCTGCGACTACAGCGCCCAGATTTAATCCCATTCCAATATAAATCGGCGGTTTACCGACGGCTTCTCTGGCTTCGTTAAACTTTGCGAGCTTCTCCCGCATTTCAATGCACGCTTTTACCGCACGTCCGGCATCATCCCCACTTGAAATCGGAACACCCCATAATCCCATGATGGCATCCCCTACATACTTATCCACTATTCCCCCATTTGCGCGTATGACAGATACCATTTGCGTCATGTATTCATTTAAAAACACAACAACTTCTTCGGGAGACAACTGTTCGCTCATTGCGGTAAAGTTTCTGATGTCGCTAAAAAAAATTACTGCTTCTTTTTTCTCGCCGCCCAAGTTCACCTGTCCCGCCAGAATTTTGTCTGCGATTTCTTTATTGTGGAACTTGCCAAAAATATGTTTCACGCGATCTCTTTCAATCAAGCCTTCGGCCATCTTATTAAATGCTTTTGAAAGCTGCGATACTTCATCCTGTCCCTTTTCTTTGATGCGCGCACTGAAATCTCCAGCAGAAACTTTTTGAGTGGCAGCGAGAAGTTGCTTTAACGGCCATGTTAGCGATTTGGAAAATATATACCCTAATCCACATGCTAAAAATAAAATGGCAGAAGCAATCAGAAAGGAGCGGTACCGCAATCGCTCAGCTGCTTCAAAGGCTCTCTTCTCAGGCACTTCAGAAACAATAGCAAGTTTTCCAATTCCCACAAGACTGAAAGCACCGATTTTTGACTCATTGGCTTCACTATCCCAATACTTTGTCTGGCCATTGGATAATTTTCCTTCGAGTATTTTTTTAACGATTTCTAAGTTAGAAAAATTGTGTTTCACCTTTACAAGGCTCGAATCAGGATGCATGAGTGCAGTTCCGGATTGATCAATCATAAAATTAGATACAAAAGAGTCCGCTGTGAAACTTTCTGTCCAAGCACCTTCCGAAAATACAGTCATTAAAGAATAGGATTTTGCCGTAGCCTCTTCTTTAAAAAAGGGAGTCATGACAGCCAATACCCGCTTGCCATCTTCTGCTTCCAAGGAACGTACGGAGAGATCGTCTCGGTCATTTTTTTCGTTGGTTGAATTTAAAATAAGATTCGCCAGATTCTTCCCTTCGCTATCACCCAATTTTTGTACTGGCTCAAAGACCATCGAATCTTTTACAAGAGAAGGAGCATTTTCTTTATTCTCTAGAAGAAAAATGGCATACAAACTATTGTCTTTTTCAAAAAGTTGTTTCGAATACATTTCACGAGACGAAGAAGAAAAACCTTTCTCACTTTTCTCATCGCGAATCACAGCGAGAGCATCGTTTTTTTCATTCGGTATCTGTTCTTCTTTACGGGGATTTTGAAGGAGAAAAAAGCCCACGCTTCTGGATCTCTCTGCCACATTTTCAATTTCTAACCGGATAGTTTCTGCTAAATGCCGCGCATTATCAGTCGTCATTTGCTGCACTAGCGCTTCGGTGTCCTGCTTGAACATGCTGGAGGAGAGCTGCGTTAAAACTACAATGGCAACAAAAAGAAGCGATGCGATAAGCACGATCAGCTTCTTTCCCACTGTAAGTCTTAGTATTTTTTCCAGTTTTGCGGACATAGGTATTCAAAAACTCGTCGGCTTAAAATAGAAAAAAGTGAAGGAATTATTGCGGAAAAATGAAAAAAAGACCGAAAAGTCATACTGTAATGGACTTTTTAAAACCCTATCAGCAATCTATGACCGTGCTAAGCATATGCTTACTCCTAAGCGTATGGAGTCTTGTACTACTAAACCAAGACTTAAACCAAGGGCAATGGAATTCCAGTCTCACGGATAGCGGAAAAGTGCTTACGACAAATTCGACTGTGAAAAGAAAAAGTAGCAACAGCTTACTTTGGAATCGGCTCACAGAAAATAACCACCTGTTTAAAAAAGATTCTATCCTGATCGGTTCTGGGGGCAGCGCCGCTCTCGAATTGAACAACGGCGAAAAAATTGAACTAGGCGAAGATAGTTTTTTTGTTCTGGAACCAGGAAGTAATTTGGATACGCAATTAAAAAGAGGCGCATTGATACTGACTCAAAATGGCGAGCGCACTCTTCTTGAGTCAAATGCGGATGGAACTCTTAGCCGAAAAAAATTGCTTACTTCGCTTAAACTTCCAGAAAAAAATGCACAATTTATTCTTCCGGACGGTAGCGACACTGTCGATGTGGAATTTGAGTGGACGACGGACAGTGAAAACTCGAACGACTTCACTATTGAGCTTAGCGAGAATAAAAAATTTACTGGCAAACGGATACTACCCAAAGAAGGTAAATATATACTGCCGAAAGGAAGCTATTTTTGGCGAATAGTCCAAGGGGAAGAAGTAGTAAGCGAAATAAGAAATTTTACAGTGGTTAAACTGCTGCCCTTATCACTATCTTCTCCCGCTCAATCGGAAACAATCACTCGCATTGATTTTAATCTCCCCATCCCGTTTCGTTGGAAAGCCCAAAAGAAAGGGCTCATTACAGGAAGATTAGATAAATTAGTCATAGCAGAGGACAAAGAATTTAAGAAGGTTACCGTAGAAAATAGTATCTCTCCCACTACCGGTTTTACGGAAGTAAAACTGCCAAAGGAAGGAACCTATTTTTGGAAAATAGTTTCTAGTGTAAAAGATGACAGCACAGTAGAATCCCCGGTTCAAAACTTTCAACTCGTGCAAGCAGACAATCTGAAAATTCAATTGCAAGCACCAAAAGACAATACAGTCTTGAGCAAAAAAGAGGGTATCCTTTTCCAATGGGATCTCGCGGGAGTCGATGCAGAATCTACTTTGGAAGTTACAGAATTCGCCGCTAAAAAACCCGTCTACACACAAACCACAAAAGGAACCTCTGTCATATGGAACAACACGGCGACTGGCTCATTCCTTTGGCGTGTTTCAGCAAAGAATGGGCTAAAAACAATTTCTATTTCAGAGTGGCGCGTATTAACTCTTCTGAACGGAATACCACTAAGACTAGTATCTCCTGCGCCTTCGACAAGCTTTGTTTTCTGGGAGCCAGCGCCACAATTCAATTTTTCCTGGGAAAAGGAAAATAGCGCAAGCGAGTACGTGCTGGATTTTTCTGATTCTGCCAATTTTACAAAAATTCTATCCTCACAAGAAACTGGAGAAAATGAAATCCAATCCAGTAAAGTAAAATTACCGCTAGGAAAAATATTTTGGAGAGTACGCGCAATAGATAAAGACAAACTCACTTTCAGTATGAGTGAGGCAAGAGAGCTGACTTATGATCACCCTCCTCTTCTGCCTGCACCCGCTAATTTTGATCCTCCCGATGGAACAACCTGGGACGTTGTAAAAGAAGGAAAAGAACTTTTTGTCCGCTGGGATGCTGTTCCTGAAGCAAAGAAGTACGAAGTAACTGTCTCAGGCAACGCAATTAGCACGTTTAATACGCGTGTCGATAGTCCCGAACTAGCGCTTCGCAGGTACAAATCAGGAAACTATACTATTACCGTTTCCGCAGTAGACAGGATGGGTCGGCCGGGAATCGTACTGGGTCCCGTGCATCTCACTTTACGTTACAGCACACTAAAAGCCCCCGAGGCTGAAGAACCGGAGATCAAATGATGTGGCTCTTGCTACTCAATTTGCTCTTTGCTCATGCAGAAACAGGAAGAACTGTGCTGTTCAAATGGCAATCTGTGCCGTTCGCCCACGATTATGAAGTGGAAATCGGCGGTAAAAGCGGCGTCGTACACCACCAGTTTTACTCAAGCAAAGACACTTATTTTGAAACACAACTGCTGCCCGGAGCTTACTTCTTTCATGTACGAGCCAGAGACATAGACGAACGCGCGGGGAAATGGGCAGAATCAAAAGTATTCTTTGTCCCCTCAGATAATCCTAACCCGTATGATCCGCCCGATGGTACGGAAATGGAAATCTACACCAAATCCAAAGATGTAAACTTGATGTGGAAACTACTTCCCGAAGCAGATGGTTATTATCTAGAATTTAAAAAAGAGCCCAGAGGCACTACGAAGGCAAAAACTATTTTCAGAGGGCACGTCAAAGACGCGGAATACCTCGCAAAAAATTTAGGCCCGGGCTTGTATACCTGGTCTGTAGCTGCGGTTTATCAAAAGACGCACCTCAATGCCTTTGGTGTGGATATTCCAGAATGGAAAAGCAAAATGACTAAGGTCATGTCCTTTGCCATTGTGGGAAAAAAACTGCCTGCCCCAGTAGGTCTCACACCAGACCATAAGGTCCCTAAGACACCGGGCAATGACACTTTAGAATTTTCCTGGAGACCGGTGGATGGTGCAGAAGCATATGAAGTACGTATCGAAGACGAGGACGGTAAAGCCGTCGAGGCGGTCGTCCCGACAACAGCCGTAGTCCTACCAGGGATGGACGACGGGGACTATAATTTTTCTGTGCGAGCTCTTGCCTCAAAAGATTTATCGCACCCGGCGCAAGTAAAGAGCGAAGAATCCGGTGTATCATTCGAGTATGGCAACCGCTTTTTGAAAGAAGAAAGAGGAAATCTAAAATTTTCTTACTTTGAAAATAGTTTCAGTTATAAATACCCAGCCACCGCAACACTTTCTGCCCAGACGAAAAAAGACAGAAGACCTATTATGCGCATGTCAGGTGAATTCTGGTTCAACACTCCCCTAGGTCTCACTTGGGCGCTCGAAGAGCAGTTTGCAAAAACTAGCAGTTATGATGGAGGAACTGAAAACTTTGAATTTGGACTACGCTATTTACTCTCTGGAAATCCAGGTAAAAAAGAACGACGCAATTGGCTTGTGGCTGCACGAGCAGGAATACAAAACTCGAAAATGCTCGAATTTATTCCGAGCACCGATACCACTTCTTTTTTAAATACCTGGGGGCCGTTTGTCGGAGTTGATGTACGAAAATATTTTTTCGAGTATTTCAGCGCCGGCATGAATTTACAGTATTTTTACCCGGTAGGATTTTTCGGTGACTCGGGTGGGAGAAATCTACTTTCGGGAAGTTCTACAAATAATATCCGAGGCACTTTTGATTTAGGTTGGGCGTTTGCTTACCATTGGGAAGCAAATCTAGGGGCGAGAGTCGAACAACGTTTCTTAAAATATACGCCCGGTGCAGGGTATCCCACACCGGGCGAAATTGGTTATACATCGCTAGCAGGCTTTTTATCTGTCGCCTACTCGTTTGGACGTTAGTTAAATTGTTCGATCAATTTCTTGGCTTCATCGCCTTCCGTTTTACCGAACACACTCTTACATTGCTGAGCTAAACGCACAATTTCAGGTTTGAGTGTTTCAGAAACAGGTTTAGACGATTCCACTTTAACATCCATTGAAAGATATTCTTTTGTTTTTACTTTCACGTCTGGTTTTGCAGGATCTGGCACTACTTCAGTTTCTTGTACGATGATTTTAGGCAAAGTAACGAAGAAAGCCGGTGCATCTGTAGAAGCTATAAAATACGGCAAATCAGCTACTTTTTTTAAGGATTGATAATATCCAGCAGCCTTTTTTAACCCACCAAGATTGCGAGCATATTGATCGCCTAAAATGGGTTTTAAAAGAGCCGTCTTCATCATGTCATAGCGAGCCACTGCAAATACTCTTGCGGCTTTATTGTAACGCCCTGGATTTTCCACCTGAGCTTTTTGAATTTCTTCAAATTTCTCATCGCTTGCTTGTGCTGCAAGTGCGCCAATCACAGCCCATCTTACTTTGCGGGTATGGATACGCATTTCGTCTTCAGTAGGTACTCCACCGTTTTCCAAAGCGCTTTCATCGTAACCAATTTGAACGTCCATATAATAGACGTAAATCAGTTCCAGAATTTCAGTCGCAGTAGCTTCTTCAGCGAAAATATGTGCAGCAGGCAAAATACTCAAAGGAGGATTTAAGAACTCGGTGTTTTGCTTTTCTAGCATTTGCTGCAAAGCAACTGTCAAAACCTGTTTGTGAATGGCTTCATTGGTTTTGTCCATTCCATTATTAGTTCTATTGATTCCTTCAATGGTCTTGTCCATTCCACCATTTGTTTTTTCTATTCCCTGGTTAGTCTTGTCCATTTTCTCATCCAGACTCTTGGAATAGTCTTCCATTCTGCTCATCGTATCGATTAATCCACAGGAAGAGAGGGTCAAAACGCAAAAGATCCCTATGATTGAATTCACTAGTTTCATATTATTTCCTTTTTATAAATTACTTCGTATTAGTTAAAAGTTGTGGCTGTAGATCTTTTATTCCGTCATCTACAGGAGCGCCGAACCAGCCCTTCCAAAGATCTAGTCCTACGAAATTACCTTCGACAGAGAATCTTGTCGCTGGCACTTCGATAGTAACGCCTTCGAGATTTCCACCTTTGTTATACATAGCCACAGTCATTGTCTGACCTGGTTTGATATCAAATGTGAAATTTCCAAAGAGCGTTTGAAAAGCTGGGGAGTTGACGTCTACGTTGTTTAAAATCAAGGCTTCTTCCATAGAGGCTCTGATTTCAGCACCACTTAAGTTTCTTAAGAAAGTGAGCTGCATCACGCGGGCTTTTGTATCTTTGATAGATTCAAATGGCTGAGATGCTTTCACTTGAGAGAGATCATCTAAATAACTGGCTGCCAAATAAACATTCACTTTGGTGAACAAAATGGGTTTTTTGCGGATGCCGAATCCAGACAATTTCAAATTGATTTTTTGATCTCCTGCCTGAAGAACCGCTTCCGGAAACACTTGAGCAGTCACGCCACTTGCTGTGACAGACTTTGGAGTACCAGAAAACTCGACGAGGCCAGCGAACACTTGAGTCGAAGCAATTAAGAAAACTAACAGATTTTTCATTGTTTTTTATCTCCCTAAAAAGTGGATTAATACAACGCGTTAATAGTACTTCTCGAGTGTAAAGTCAATTGGGGAGGAGTCTTGGAAAATCACCAGAAATCAAATTAACTGATTGAAAATACTATATTTTTTATCTTTCAATTCCATTAATAACCGGGTTCATTATCTGTATACATTTTTCTAGTTACTCTTAACTTTGCCCTATTCCACTGCTTTTAATCTAACCATTATAGTCACGCCCTTGAGACATAATGGCACAAATTCCTTGAACACAATGAGCGAGAAGACTTAAAACATGCTCAATATATTTTTGGCATGCTGACTGCATTGCTAAAGATCGAAAGCAACAACAAGGGCCATGTGCCCATGAATAGGAGAAACTATGTACCGCTTACTAGTAACAACTTTGGCTATTATTCTTTCCGGAGCAGCTTCCGCAAACCCAACAACTGTAAATGTCGCTGTAGAACGAGCATTTGTTCCAGTCGGTTTTGACAGCAACGACAGAACGCAGTTTGCCGTGGAAGGAACCTTTCACAACACCTGTTATCGCGTTGGACCTTACGCTTTAAAAGTAGATTCAAAATTGAAAACCATCACGATGCAACAGCAAGCTTATAAATATGACGGTATGGTCTGCTTGCAGATGATGGTTCCGTTCACCCAAGTAATCAACGTAGGTATCTTGGATGAAGGTAACTACAAGTTGCTGGATGCAACAACAGGCAAACAGATTGGTACACTCCCTGTTGAAAAAAGTGTCACTGCAGGGCCAGATAGCTTCTTGTACGCACCTGTAACAGATGCATATATTGTTGAAGGCGAAACGGCTGAAAAACACACTTTGGTTGTCACTGGAAGCTTTGGAGACAGATGCTCCACTTTCGAAGACATCAAAATCGGCTACCAGGATAATGTTTTGGTAGTGCAACCGATTGTAAAACGCATCACAGAAGCAACCTGCTCTTCTGAAAAAGTTCGCTTCTTGAAAACAATCGACTTAAGAGAAGATTTAAAAGGTATCTATCTTCTCCATGTCCGTTCACTAAACGGCCAAGCGATTAACAAGATGGTAGAATTCTAGAAAAAAAAGCGGGTAAGTAAGTAGGCGGCTTCCTTCGGGAAGCCGCCTTTTTTATTTTATATCCTTATTCGATATCTGAAATATCAGGGAGTGGTGTTACTTTTACTTCCACGGAGCACTTGCCGACTCCGCCAGGTCCCTCAACCGTTGTTGAAATAGTAGTAGTTTCTGTGACCGTAACTTTCATTGCGGAAACAGGTTGTGAATGCCCTTCAGCAATTACCTGCAAAACAACTTCCCCGCCACCGGGAGGCAATGGCTCTGCCGGCCCAATCAATTTACATGTTGGGGGTTTAATGTTGTTTTCGGCTTTAGGAGTTTCTATCGGAGCTGGAGTAGTTTGAGGAGCGGCAGAAACGTGCTTCTTTTTATGCGAAATCTTCTTTTTTGTTTTTGCAAATCCAACCGTAGCTAAAGCAAAACATAATGTTATGAATATTATTTTTCGCACTAGCTTAAGTCCACTCTTTCCCAAAGCCTTGGAATTTCTACCCGAACGTTAAACTTATCCTGCAGTTTCACCCGGAAACAATCCTGTGCCTGAGGTTCTCCATGGATCAGAAAAATTTCACGCGGTTTTACCTTCATATGGCTTATCCATTCTATCATTTCGCGTTGATCTGCATGCGCTGAAAGGTTTGTCATTTGGAGAATACGGGCTTTTACCTTGTAGTATTCCCCATGGATTTTAATTTCGCTTGCACCCTCTTGCAATTGACGTCCTCTGGTTCCCTGCGCCTGATAGCCAACAAGCAGCACTGTATTTTTTTCTTCCGTTATTCCTTTTTTTAAGTGGTTTAACACTCGCCCGCCCGTGATCATCCCACTGCCTGCGATAATTATTTTTCTTTTTTTATTTTTAAGTACGCGTTGTGATTCCTGCATGGTGGATACTTGAACAGCTGTTGCAATGACAGCAGTCAGTTCTTTTTTTGAAAGTCTGTGCCACGCTGGGTGGTTAAGATATACTGCAGTCGCCTGAATTCCCATCGGCGTATCGAAATAGACCGGAACATCAGGGATGCGGTGCTGTTTTTTTAGCTGGTGTATCAAATAAAGCAATTCCTGACTTCTGCCGACTGCAAAGGACGGGATGATAAGATCCCCGCCCCTTTCAAGCGAGTCATTGATTGCAAACTCCAATGTGCGGATAGGAGGTGTCGGATCGTGTCTTCTGTCTCCATAGGTGGACTCAATAAATAAATAATCGCATCCGAGTGGATATTGCCCAGGTATCACAAGGAGCGGTTTAGAGCGTCCTAAATCACCGGAGAATAAAACTTTTTCTTTGCCTGTTTGTACAAGGATTGCGCATGAGCCCAGGATGTGACCATTGGGAATGTAGGTAAACTTAAACCCTTTGGCGATTTCAATCGGTTTGTCTAATGAGATCACTTCAAACAATTTTAAAACTTTGTGTACATCAGAAGTTGTGTAAAGCGGTCGTGCGGGATTGTGTTTGGAAAAACCCTCTGCATTTGCCAACTCTGCTTCTTCTTCCTGAATGCGAGCGGCATCGAGTAGCATGATTTCCGTCAAATCACGAGTAGGAGCGGTACAGTAAATTTTTTTCTTAAAGCCGCTGTTAACGAGTAAGGGAAGATACCCCACATGATCCAGATGCGAGTGGGTGATGAATACTCCTTCCAAGGTCGAAAGATCTACGGGAAGTTTCTCACGGTTTAAATTTCTCAGTTCTTTAAGCCCCTGAAACAGCCCGCAATCGATCAGGACTTTTTTTCCATGGTATTCCAGAAGAAATTTAGAGCCTGTGACAGTCTGAGCGGCACCAAGCATTGTTACGGATAAACCCATAAAGGAAAGAATACTCGGTATTCAGGGAAAGGGAAAATGAAATGGGAGGGGGGCAAAATGGGGGCCCCTCTCCCGGATGTTTGTTATTGAATTTTGATCTGAACTTCGCGTGCTCTTGTTGCTTCTTGCTTGGGAATGGCTACCTTAAGCACGCCATCTTTGAATGCAGCTTCTACGCGTTCTGCATCAATGCTCGCCGGCAAGGTAAACGATCGTTGAAACTTTCCATACGTTCTTTCGATCACATGCCGAGTCTTTTTTTCCTCCCTTCTTTCATCATGCCTTTCACCCGTTACTTGTAATAAATTATTGTGAATCTCTACCCGCACATTATCGCGATTCATTCCAGGTAGATCGAAATGAAAATTATAATGCGTAGCAGTCTCGTCTACATCGCAAGTGGGCGTAAAATCCCACGTCTGCATGTTTTGTGGCATATTGGTTGATAAAAAATTGTCCCACAAATCATTCATCTCTCGCTGCATAGGATTCAATTGGTGTGATGCTGCTTTCCAGGGGTTGTGTCTCCATAAATCTAAAGTTTTCATACGCGATCCTTTCTAAAGTTTACTTACACAAAATAAATTGCATAAAAAGTGCCAGTGGTATTTTGTGCTGCATTTTAAATCGACAGTAGAATGAGAGAGACTTTTTGCCACTTCACAATGAAAACTACACTGCGAGTCAAAATATTTTTAGGCTCGACTTGCCTAATCTCTTCAAAGCATTAATAATTATAGACTAATCACCGTGACGCAAACCACCACAATTGCAATTTCCATCACTCCGCTTGGAAAAATTTTGCGTGACTATTTATCTGAAAAAATTTTTGCTGCGTTTCTCCCCGTTGAAGGGAGACACAATCTCTCCGTATTAACCTATTTTGAAAACTTGAAGGCAACCAAACCGCGCACAGAGTATTACAAACTCTTATTTGCCTCTGTTGTTGTGTTTGCTCGCCCGCTTTTTTCGTTTTCACGCCCCTTTCCTTTTCTTTCTGAAGAGGATCAGCAGAAGACGCTTTACGCTTTACAAAAATCACGGTGGCACAGTCTGAGAAAGCTTTTTGATTTTTTAAAAATGCATTCACTTACCGCATTTTTTAAAGATTCTACCTCTCGAGAAAACTGGGGCATGGAAGAGTCTACTACTTTTTCCAATTCCTCTCACATTTCGCTAAAAGACTGTGATTGGGAGTTTGATTATATAGTGATTGGTAATGAAGGCACGACTGCCGCAATGGAGTTATCCAAAACGGGTAAAAAAGTACTTTTACTCGAGCAAACGACCGCCAAAAAAACTGCCGTTTTAAAACGTACTCCTGATGATTTTTTCAATCACTGTGAAATATCACAAATGGAATTGGAACAAACATTCTGTGAACTGGAAAACAGCACCCCTCAACCCGTAAATTATTCCGTAATTAAAACGGATGTTCATAAAATACTTTTCGAAGATCATAGAGCTGTCGCCGTCGAAACAACGATGGGCACTATCCCTGTAAAAAAAGGCGTCGTCGTATCGTTAGATGCAATAGAAACACCAGCTCTCTTTCTTCGCAGTGGATTAAAAAACCCGCTGATAGGCAAAAATCTGCAAGCCCATATTTCCATTTCGTGTCTTGGGCTTTTATCAGGAGAAAGAGACAAAATAGAGGGGAACTCCGATAGAATTGAAATTTCTCAATTTGAGAAAAATGGTATTTATCTCTCTTCTTGCCAATTGCCGGTGGAAGAGATGCTCTCTCATATTCCTTTTGTAGGAGAAGATTTAAGTCTTATCAAAAAACGCATCCAGCATATCACAAGCTGGATGGCGAGCATCAAAACCAAAGCTAAAGGTTCAGTAGGAATTACTATCAAAGGTAAACCACACTTATTTTTTACTCCCAGTTACGATGATATGGAAATTGTGCGCGCTGCCATGAACAAGCTTTGCCAAATTTTATTTCAGTTACAAGCAGAAGAAGTGTATCCCGGCATTTCTGGTCCACTGACGCTTTTGAAAAATTCTAACCAGACAGGAGATGTGAGAGCCCTTTCCCCTCAAGCACAATATTTCAAGATGAAACTGCTTCACCAATTCGGTACCTGCCGTGTCGGAACAGATCCAAAATCAAGCGTTGTAGATCCCCACTTCAGGGTACGAGAGACTGAAAACATCTATTGTACGGACACTAGCGTGCTGCCCACAAGCACAGGAGTAGATCCTACGCTAACAACAAGAGCACTCTCTAAAATAGTTTGTCGCAAAATCCTGCAAGCCGACGCACACTAATAAATCCCATCATCTTCCCAATTTATAATTGTGAAGAAAACAGCATAATCACGCGCATTTTTCTATCACACAGCACACGTATACTGATGATTTAAGAAAGTAGTACGTGAAACTGTCTGTCAAATTTTTAAACATAGTGCTTTTGCCTGTGTTACTTTTGTTTTCGGCCTGTTTAGGGGGCGAAAGCGTAATTGATGAAGATTACCATCCTGGTATTGCCATAAAATCCGCCGCGCATTTAACTTTCACTCTTTCCAATGCTGAAGATACACCCTTCACTACCTACACCTTTGAGAGACTGCCAGTAGATGAGACTGAAGAAGTAACAGTAACCGTTACAAACTCTGGAGAATCCAAAGCTAACAAAATCACTTCCTCGCAACTCTCTAGTCCTTTTTCCTATAAGGGTGATAGTTTTCCCGGAACGGACGGTACCTGCAGTACCGATTTGGAAAGTGGCAAAAGTTGTACTCTCGTTTTACTTTTTAGTCCGATAAAAAGAGAAACTTCCTCTATTACGCTTACGCTTACCTATGGGAATGGAAAGCCCTCTAACACTTCCAAAACTTCCACTCTCGATATCACTGGTGAAGGATATAGCCATAGTCCCGAGATCACTTCTCTCTCACCCAACCATGCAAACGTCGCAGGAGGCAACACTCTCACTGTGCGCGGAACCTATTTCAGAAAAAATATGACAGTGACTTTAGGGGATAACCCCTGCACTTCAGTTACCCTAAGCGGAAGCACTGCATTCACTTGTGTGATACCTGCACACAGCGTGGGCAGCGTAGACTTGTTTGTGGGAAATGAATTTGACGAAAGTACGACTCTCACCAACGCTTTAAATTATTATGAAGCGCCGACAGTGACTTCTATCAGTACGTCAGCAGGAGCGCTCGCGGGAGGCACGAGTGTCACAGTGAACGGAACATATTTTAGAAGTGGTGCGGTCGTTGCAATCGGTGGAAGTAATTGTACTTCCTTAACGGTAAACTCATCCACATCGATTTCATGTACTACTACTGCACATGCTGCTGGCACCGTTGACGTTGTTGTAACAAATTCGGATGAACAAAGTGCTACAGGGTACAGTTTATATTCGTACCAAGCGGCTCCGACAGTGACATCGGTTTCTCCCAGTGCAGGCGCACTTGCAGGCGGTGGCACACTGACAATTTCAGGATCAGACTTTATATTGGGTGCGACCGTACAAGTCGGGGGCACGGACTGTACAAGCCCCAGCGTTTCAGGAACCACCACTGTCACTTGTACATTGCCTGCGAAGTCTGCTGGAACTTATGCCGTTAAAGTTACAAATACAGACACACAAAATAACACACTCAATTCTGCTTATACGTACCAACCTGCACCTACAGTCAGTAGTGTGAGTCCAAATATCGGTACACTTTTAGGTTCGACGTCTGTTTCCATTACGGGAACTGGTTTTCTCTCAGGAGCGACGGTAACAATAGGAGGGGGTGCGTGCACCTCTGTCTCAGTCAGTAGCGCAACTACAATTACTTGCAGTACACCCACTGGCAGCAACGGGACCTACGACATAGTCGTAACTAATTCAGATTCACAATCCGGTACGGGAACAAATTTATATACGTATACGGAAGAACTGTGGACCGCGATGTCGACTAGTGGCGCTCCTGTCAGTCGGTATGAGCATTCCGCAGTTTGGACCGGCGGAAAAATGGTTGTATTCGGTGGATACAACGGCACATCCTACTTTAATTCTGGAGGGCTTTTTGATCCAGTCGCAAACAGCTGGACGACTGTTTCAACAACTTCTGCTCCCTCCACACGATTCCGTACAACGGCAATTTGGACTGGTTCCACTGTCGTATTGTTTGGTGGTTACAATGGCAGTTATTTTAACACGGGAGGACAGTACGATCCGATTGCAAACACTTGGTCTGCTACACAGACAACTTCTGCGCCCTCGATTCGAGATGAGCACACGGCCGTATGGACTGGAAGTAAAATGATTGTGTTCGGTGGATTCGATGGCGTTGAATTAAATACTGGAGGGCAATATGACCCAACCGCAAATTCCTGGACTATTCTTGAAACAACAAATGCTCCCGCTTCACGCTACTTTCACTCTGCCGTATGGACTGGAAGCAAAATGGTTGTTTTTGGTGGGAGTGGTGCAAGTTACTTAAACACTGGGGGTCAATATGATCCAGTAGCAAACTCCTGGACGATCACGATTACAACGGGTGCTCCTCGTTTTCGTGACAGACACATGGCTGCTTGGACTGGCTCCTCCATGATTATTTTTGGCGGCACGGATGGAGGATTTTTAAATACAGGCGGCCAATATGATCCCAATGCAAATACTTGGACCGTGACCAGCACAACCTCTGCACCCTCCCCGCGCTTTTTAAGTGCATCCGTATGGATGGGTGGACGAATGCTGGTCTTTGGTGGCTATACGGGAAGTCATATCAATACAGGAGCAATTTACGATCCGCAGGCAAATACTTGGCTTGCTACAAATAGCATCAACGCTCCCCTTGGCCGACGTTACCATTCAGCAGTGTGGACCGGTGGAAAAATGCTTACCTTTGGAGGAGAAGATAACGGCGGCGTCGCCATGAACTCCGGAGGCGTGTACACACCTCCGGCAGTATCTGCGACAAATACTTGGACTGTGATGACGACAACTGGAGCACCAACTGCACGTGGCTACCATTCCACAGTGTGGTCGGGATCTAAAATGATAGTCTTCGGAGGCAGTGCAAGCGGAGGCGTCTATTTGAACGATGGCGGTCAATATGATCCGATTGTAAATTCTTGGACTAACACGACCACAACCAATGCTCCCAGTATTCGTTTTTACCACTCGGCTGTTTGGACTGGTGGAAAAATGTTGATTTTTGGTGGGACTAATAATTCAGTCAATTACAACGATGGAGGAGCGTATGACAGTGTTGCGAACTCCTGGACAGCACTCGAAACAACAAATGCACCTCAAGTACGTCAACAACACTCCGCAGTTTGGACAGGCAGCAAGATGCTAGTCTTTGGAGGAGCTGCTGTTGGTACTTATAATGATGGGGGAAGTTACGATCCCATCACAAATGCTTGGACGGTATCGTCAACCACAGGTGCTCCAGAAGGGAGATATATGCATACGGCAATATGGTCAGAAAACAAACTGATCACCTTCGGTGGATACAATGGATTTACCAATATCAATACAGGTGGCGCATTTAATCCGATAACAAACACGTGGACCACGACAACAACAGCTGGCGCTCCTCCTGCTCGAAACAGCCATGTTTCTGTTTGGACAGGATCCAAAATGATAGTCTTCGGCGGTTACACAGGTGGCACTTATTATAACAGCGGGGGCTTATACGATCCGAATGCAAATACATGGGCAACTACAAGCACCACTAATGTACCTTTTGGTCGAATGGATCTCAGCGCTGTTTGGAGCGGGAGCAAAATGATTATCTTTGGCGGCAACGGCAGTAGTCCGGTACAAAACACGGGAGGATTATATGATCCTGTTGCAAACTCTTGGTCACTTACGACAACTACAAATGCACCAGCAGCTCGCAACCTGCGCAGTGCAGTCTGGACAGGTAGCAAATTTTTGATTTTTGGTGGAGGCAGTGCTTATTTGAACTCAGGAGGGGTTTATACTCCATAATTTTTTTGAATAAAAAACAAAACCCCCGCTTTTTACAGCGGGGGTTTTATATCTTTTTTTAAACCTTCACTCTTTTGCAGTATCAGAAGACTATCGAGGGAGCCAGGTCTCTACATTCAGCTTCCACTCTACATTCACACAACTAGTAGGACCGACTCTACTTCTACTCTACTTCCGCATTCGGTCCCTCGAAGAACTTCATTACTGCTTAGAGCCTTTCGGCTTAAACAATTCTTTGGTTACTTCTTAGCAGCTGTTGACTGACCAGCGAGCGAACCTCTCATGACGTTCGTGTTACCGCTCATCGCGCCACTCATGATTCGGCTAGGAACCGGAGAGCGACCCGCACCTTGGATGCGGTTGATGTTAGGTACTCCACCTTGCTGTACTTGCTGTTGTTGTTGCATTTGCAGATTGGTGTTGATGAGCTGCTGTGCAGAAGCTTCATCTTCTTTCAATCCTGCGATTTGCGACTCAAGCTTTGTAGCTGCAGAGTTCAATTGGTCGCGGCGTTTAGCCATTGCTTTGATTTGAGCGTTACCAGACTCAATCGCTACTTCGACTTGAGCATTGTAGTTATTCAAATCAGCTTCAGCTGTTGTCACTTCTTGCTGCAACATCTGAATCATCGGCATAATCTGATCTCTTTGCTCAGGAGCGAGCATCATCAGAGTTTGCTTTTGTTGATCCATTTGCGCTTTCTTTGTTGTGACAAGCTGTTGCAACTGAGCTTGCTTTTGCTTTACGTTAGGAGCAAGTGCTGCACGTCCTCCGTCTTTAAGCTCTTCAAGTTGTTCATCCAATCTGCTGCCTTGTTCGCGAGCATTGTTCAATGCTGCTTGAGCAGTTTTCAATTGGCTGGAAACTTTAGCTTTAGCCATCACAAGTTCAGGGATACCTGCGTTGAAGCTCAGCTGAGATGCAATCGGCTGTCTGGATTCCAGAGAAGCGATTACGCTCTGAGCAGATTTCAGTTCTTCTCTGCCGCTTGCGCTAGGAAGATCCAATCTGACTGGTACTTGAGTCGCACTCGATGTGCTTCCGAACATACCAGGGAAGAAAGGCATTCCAGCTTGTTGCTGTTGCGGCTGAGGCAAGTCTTGGTTGAACTGATTAGGATCCTGGTTGTCTCTGTCATTTCTCTGTTGTGGGAAGAACGGTTGTTGCTGTTGTGGTTGAGCAACATCGTTATTCTTGTCGTCGTTGCCAAGAGCGTTTGCTAATAGACCAGGAAGAATTTCTTCAAGACCCTTTTCGCGTTTTTGCGCTTGGTTATTGACAGGACTTGGAGTCCCGATTTCAGATACTTTGTTTAAAGTATCGTTCAATGCGTTTTTCAACTGTTCGATTTCAGACTTCAGCGCTGCGTTTTCTGGATCTGCAGGAGGCTGTTGAATCTGAGTTGGGTTCTTTTTCACAATGTCACAGATTTGTTGTGCTTGTGCTTTCAACTCATCGTCAGTTAATTCACGAACACCGGGAGTAGGTGTAGGTGTTGTGCCAGCTACTGGAGGATTTACTCCAGGAGCAGGAGGAACTTCTTCTTTCTTTTCTCCGCGAAGAGCCAAGATTTGCTTAGCAAGCTCAGTTCCGAAGAGTTTTTCAAGAAGAATTGCACTGTTGATATCTTTTGTCGCTTCTTCGATTGCGCTTATGAAGAAAGCTTTTGCTTTATCGCTTCCAAAGTGTTTGTCGTCCACTTTTTTCATCGCATCGATCAATTCTTTGCGTGCTTCTTCTTTCGCTTTCACTTTATCAGTGACTTTTGAGTCATCATCAATTGCTTTTTCTTTCTTAACAAGCAATTCCTTAATGCCTTCGATCATCTGGAAAGGTTCGCTCGAAAACTTCTTAACGAAATCTTCGTGCTTTTTGTCTTCCAGCATTTTGATAGCTTCTTTTTTAGAATCATCGTTCAAATGAACAAGTTCTTTGTCTACCGAGCTTCCTGAGGCATGCCAGAGTTTGAACTCATCAGCAGCCACAATTTTGCCAGAGGCAAAGGCTAGGATCATTAGGGTAATAACACTGAATGACTTCAGGTTATTCAACTTCAGGTTACGTTTCACTTCCACTTTGGCTTTCATTATCAGCTTCTCCTTACAACTAAATTTTCAACACTCAACTCTTTGAAGAGAGTCACACATAGACTCTGCTCATTGGGTAAATGAGCAAGTGACGTGCCATGCATCAAGCCATGGGTGTTCACTCTTCGAATACTTCGCAATCACTGCACTTTAAGATTTTTAGGAAATTCTATTTCTTTAAAACTGCGACTGTAGAGAAGACTGACACCTCCAACAGGGGTTTACTTAAAAACCCTTAAACTTCAGGTACATAATCTGCTCACTTTTACTACAAAGGTCTCCCTCACAAAGGGGCCCACAAATGTCACAATTTCTCTTTTCTCCCCATTTGATTCCTTTGAGTAGATAAGCTAAGTTCGCACCCATGAAAGAGACACAAACTCTTCTTATCACTCGCAAACTTGAATTCTCAGCGGCCCACAGACTTTATCTTGAAGACTTGTCGGATGCAGAAAATTTTGAGTTGTTCGGTCCCTGTTCCAACCCGTTTGGACATGGGCATAATTACGAGCTCGAGGTCACAATCAAAGGGCCCATCGATCCCAAAACCCAAATGGTGGTTCATTTCAGTACGTTGAAAAAGATCTTGCATGAATTGGTAGTCACCCGTCTCGACCATAGACACTTAAATTACGATGTAGATTTATTTAAAAATGTACTTCCCACTTCTGAAAATATCGTCCGCTTGCTGTGGGATGAAATTGAAAAAAGCACTTCAGAATTTACGTGGAAGCTTTATCGTTTGAAATTATTCTCAACCGCAAGAAACAGCGTTGAATACTACGGGAATACTTAAGATGCCTGAAGAAACAAAAAAGAAAATGGAAGAGCATGTAAAGCACTTCTTAAAAGCGCTGGGGGAAGATCCCAAGCGTGATGGGTTACTGAAAACGCCCGAACGCTATGTGCGGGCTTTTGAATTTTTGACTCAGGGGTACCAGAAGTCGCCGGACGAAATCATCAATAACGCCCTTTTCGATGCTCCCTATAATGAGATGGTGATCGTTAAAAACATCGAATTCTACAGCCTTTGCGAACACCACCTGCTTCCTTTTTTTGGCAAATGCCACGTTGGTTATATCCCCAATGGCAAGATTATCGGCCTTTCTAAGATTGCCAGGGTAGTCGATGCTTTTGGAAGACGCCTTCAGGTTCAAGAGCGGCTTACCTCGCAAATATCTGAATTCCTAATGAAACATCTAAACCCCTGCGGTGTGGGTGTGGTCATAGAAGCCCAACATTTCTGTATGATGATGCGCGGAGTCGAAAAACAAAGTGCCTCTACTCAGACAAGTTCCCTTCTGGGAGACTTCCAAAATCCGGCCACAAGATCTGAGTTTTTCAACTTGATTAAATAGAGGAAATTGTTAGATTAGCGCCCAAATGAAGCTCGTGATTTCACAATTAAAAGAAGGGGAAAACCTTTTTGATTTCGATAGCACCAAGGAACCTTGGCTCATCGAAATGATTAAGCGTATTACCGATACAGGTCATACTTTTTTAAGCCCCATGCATGTGCATTTTAATTTAGTGCAATCAGATCCAGATTATTTCCTGAAAGGGAAAATGGATTTTCATGTTGAACAAATTTGTGCACGCTGTGCCGAAACGTTTGACCAATCTATCAAGCATCCCTTTGCTGTCTCTTTAGCCCACGTGGAATCAAACCGTGCGCACAAAACAAAAAGCAAAGAGGAAGAAGAAGATACAGATTTAGATATTAATTTTTTTGAAGGAAACGAAATAGATTTGGCTCCTCTATTAGAAGAGCAATTTTTCTTAAGTCTCCCGTACAAGTCCACCTGCAGTGAAACCTGCAAAGGCATTTGCCAGAGTTGTGGCCAGAATTTGAACCTAAAAACGTGCGGCTGTTCGCACAAAAATCTTGCAAGCCCTTTTTCAGTGCTGCAACACACACATATTTAAGAGGAGAACACAGTGCCAGTACCCAAGAAACGCAAATCGCATACGAGAAAAACAAAGCGCCG